>NZ_CP130886.1:3031705-3638046 GCF_030622045.1 Planctellipticum variicoloris
TTCTTATCAGCAGTTTTACATCGCCGTCATCGTCTGCAATAGCGAGATCAATAATGGAGGTTTCGCTCAGTATTTCTTTAATTCCAGTGGCGATCATTGGCAGGATGCGCTTGCCGGCTTTGAAGCGACGGGATCAAAGGAGCGTTTGGCGCTCCTGCGGCAGGCCATCGAATTCTTCGGGCCGGCGGGACCCTCAGAAGATCGCGAGAAACGGCAACTCGAGTTGAGCAGGATCTACAAGAAGAACGACGGCGTGTTCGAAGAACTTGAGTCACGATACTACAAGAGCAGCGAGAACGTCGACGTTCTGACGACGCGATTTGTTCTTGCAAATCCTGACCATTTCCGGTGAGTGCAGCGGGGCACCGCCGGCTTGGCCCGAGTGTGCGAGACTGCGGCCGGCACCATCGCAACGAGTCTTCGTCCCACGACGGTACTCGTTGAGTTTCGCGGGAAGATCCGATTGGGGCGGTGGAACTGCGAACGGGCTGAACATTAGACTCTCCGCTTGTCCGGCCCGATTGCGAGTGTCGGCAGAGCCGTTGCGAGGCAGAGCCTCGCTGAGAACGGTTCCCAGGCAGAGCCTGGGAACCAGATACCGGAAGAGGAACAGGCATGGCTGGTGCGTTGGCGGTGATTCTGGCGGCGGGGAAGAGTACGCGGATGAAGTCGGCCCTCCCGAAGGTGCTGCACGAAGTCTGCGGGCGCGCGATGATCGACTATGTCGTCGATGCGGCGCGGGCGGCGGGGGTCGGGAAGATCGTCGCCGTGGTCGGGCATCGGGCCGACCTGGTGCAGGGGTATCTGTCGCGGACGCCGGGGATCGAGTTTGCCCTGCAGTCGGAGCAGAAGGGGACTGGGCATGCGGTGATGATGTGCCGGGAGCAGCTCGCCGCCCATCACGGTCCGGTGCTGATCCTGGCGGGGGATACGCCGCTGCTGAAGGCGGAGTCGCTGGCGGCGCTGCTGACGGCCCAGCGGGAGCAGTCGGCCGCGGCGGTGATCGGCACGGCGACGACGGCCGCCAATCACGGGTTGGGGAGAATTGTCCGTGCCGCCGGCGGGAACTTCCTGCGGATCGTCGAAGAGAAGGACGCCTCGCCCGACGAGAAGCAGATTCAGGAGATCAACACGGGCTGCTACGCGTTCGACAGCCAGTCGCTGCTGGGAGCGCTGGAGCAGATCCGGCCGGATAACAGCCAGGCGGAGTATTACCTGACCGACTGCCCGCGGATTCTGCTGCAGTCGGGCAAACCGGTCGTGGCGCTGAATGCGTTTGACCTGGTCGAGGCGCAGGGAGTCAACACGCGCGTGCAACTGGCCGACGTGACGGCGTCGATTCAGGCCGAGACGCTGGCAAAGCTGATGGCCTCGGGCGTGACGATCGTCTCGCCCCCGAACACGATCATCGATCCGCGGGCGATCATCGAGCCGGACACGGTGATCCACCCGTTTACGGTGATCTCCGGGGCGGTGCGGATCGGCTCGGATTGTGTGATCGGGCCGCACGCGGTGATCTCCGGGGCGGTGACGCTGCCGGCGGGAACGACCGTGGGAGCGTTTCAAGAGTTGAGAGTTGAGAGTTGAGAGTTGAGAGTTGACAAGAATTGGCGACTTCGCCGGCGAACGGGAACTTCGCACGCTTTTCATGGGGCTCCTCGGGCAATTCACACAGCCAAGTTCATCCGGACCGGGCGGGCCGGCGTCGCCGCGCGGGGCGAACTGTTGCAACTCCGGTGCGTTGGCTAGCATGGAATGTGGCGAAGGTTGCCATCCGGTCTGACGGTCGCGAGAGGGAGTTCGATGATGATCCGATCGCTGTTGCTCACTACCATGCTGGTCGGAGGGCTGTCGACGCCGTCCTTCGCCACTGGACCGGCCGAGTCCATCGTCGAATCCGAGCAGGTTCTCAACGAACTGATGGCCATTCCGGCCCGGCAGATCCCGCGCCGGCTGCTGGATCGGGCCGAAGGCATTGTCATCATCCCGAATGTGATCAAGATTGGTTTCATCGGCGGGGTGCGGCGCGGTCATGGAGTCGTCCTGGTGCGCGACGCCGAGGGCGAATGGAGCCTGCCTCAATTCGTCACTCTGACAGGCGGCAGCGTCGGCTTTCAAGCGGGGATTCAGGGGTCGGATGTGGTGCTGGTGTTTACCACGCGGAAGGGGGTCGAGGGACTGACGCGCGGGAAATTCACCATTGGCGTCGATGCGTCGGCCTCTGCGGGACCAGTCGGTCGAGATGCGGCCGTGGGAACCGACGCGACGCTGCTCTCGGAAATCTATTCGTATTCCCGCAGCCGGGGACTGTTTGCCGGCGTCTCGATCGACGGCTCGGCCCTCGAAATCGACCAGGCGTCCCATGCGGCGTACTACGGAACGCCGACGGGACAATTGCCGGCGCGTATTCCGGGCGAGGCGGCCGATCTGCGACAGTATTTGTCCGACCTGGCCGCGCGGACCGCTCCGGGGGTCCCGGTCAATGAGCTTCCGCCGCCTCCAAGTTCGCCGAGGGTGATTGAAGGGCTGCGACGCTCGCTGATCCAGCAGACGGGCCAGTTGCACGCGCAGCTAAACGCCAATTGGCGCGCGTACCTGGCTTTGCCGAGCTCCCTTGAGGAACCGGGGGTGACCCCGCCGGCCGAGTCCCTGGCAGAAACGGTCAAGCACTACGCACTCGTGAACAGTTCGCCGGATTATCGGAATCTGGCGCAACTGCCGGAGTTTCAGCGGACCTTTGAGCTGCTGATCGAGTACGAAAAAGCCGTCGCAGCCAGTCATCCCGTCCTCGAACTCCCTCCGCCGCCGCCGAATTAGCGAGCGGAAAGCAAAAAGCAGACAGCGAAAAGCCAGACCAATACGCTTCCCTCGCGCACTTCTGGCTTTCAGCTTTCCGCTCTCAGCGTTCAGCCAATCCTGTCCTTGCCGACCCACGGACGCAGCACCGCGGGGATGTTGATCGTGCCGTCGGCCTGTTGATGATTCTCCAGGACGGCGATCAGGGCGCGAGTCACGGCGATGGCGGTGCCGTTGAGCGTGTGGACGTGCTGGCTCCCCTTTTTCTCCGGGGACTTGCAGCGGATATTGAGCCGGCGGGCCTGGAAGTCGGTGCAGTTTGAGGCCGAGGTGACTTCGCCCCATTCGCCGCGGCCGGGCATCCAGGCTTCGAGGTCGTATTTGCGGTAGGCCGGTCCGCCGAGGTCGCCCGTGCAGATGTCGAGGACGCGGTAGGGGACTTCGAGCCCCTGGAAAATCTCTTCTTCGATGGCGACGATCTCTTCGTGGACCGCATCGGAGGCGGCGACGTCGGGGGCCGTGAAGGCAAACATCTCCACTTTGGTGAACTGGTGGACGCGGTAGATGCCGCGGGTCGCCCGGCCGTGGGCGCCGGCTTCCGTCCGGAAGCAGTGGGAGACGCCCCCCAGCTTGATCGGGAGTTTGTCAACTTCGAGGATCTGATCCTTGAGCGTGCCGCCGAGAGTGATTTCGGCCGTCGCGACGAGACACAGATCGCTGCCGGCGATCGAGTAGATCTGCGTTTCATCGCCGCGGGGCTGGTAGCCTGTCCCTTCGAGGATCTCCATCCGGGCCAGGTCGGGAGTGATGTGAATTTCGAAGCCGCGTTTGACGAGTTTCTGCACGGCGTACTGGACGAGGGCGAGTTCGAGCAGGGCCGCTTCGTTCTTCAGGAAATAGAAGCCATGTCCCGTCACGCGGGCGCCGGCTTCGAGGTCGACCAGATTGTGCTTCTCGCACAGGGCGACGTGGTCGAGGGGCTGGAAATCGAACTTTCGGGGCGTGCCCCACGTGCGGACGGTGACGCTCTCCGACTCTTCCATCCCCACCGGAGCGTCGGGATGGGTCATGTTCGGAATAGCCATCTGCAGGCCGAGCAGCTCGGCTTCGACGTCCTTAAGCTGGGCGTCGAAGGTGGCGACCTGTTCACGCAGCTCCCGGCCCCGCTCGACGAGCGTCTGCTTCTCAGCCGGGTCTTTCGCCTTGGGAATCTGGCTGGAGACTTCTTTCTGGGTGTGCCGGGCGGCGTCGGTCGCCTGAATCAGCTCGCTCCGCTGGTCGCGGAGGGCGGCCAGCCGGCTAAGGTCGACAGCGACTTTGCGGTTCCGGCAGTTGGCGGCGACGGCATCCAGATTTTCGCAGAGGAATTGCAGGTCCAGCATGGCGGCAGCCGCGTCGTCCTATGGAGTGATTCGGGAGAAGTACGTTCAAGTCGGATTGGAGGGTGGCCGGGGCTGGACCGAAGGAAAGCCCCGGTGCTCTGTAGTCCGGGGCTTTGCGAAGACGCTCCAGCCCCGGCCACCCACTCCTCACCGATCTTGAAACGGCTTCCGTTTTTCAGTTGTCGGCTGACGATCAGCCGACGGTTTTCGGCAGCGCGGCAAGTCGCTCCCACAGGGCGGCGCTGGCGAGCGTCCCCCGGTGGAAATCGGCCACCGTGAAATGTTCGTCGGGACTGTGCAGATTGTCGGTATTCTGCCCCCAGCCGAGCAGGAGTGTATCGACTCCCAACACCTCGCGGAAGGTCGTTACGACAGGGATGCTGCCTCCCTCCCGGATCAGGACCGGTGCAGCTCCGAAGGCTTCCTGGATGGCCTCAGAAGCCGCGGTCAGATACGGGCTGGTCGGATCGAACACGAATGCCGGACAGCCGTGAAAGCGGAAGAATTCCAGTTCCACGCCCGGCAGACAGTTTTCGTTGAGGAAATGTTCGAGTGCATCGAGGATTCTCGCCGGATCCTGCTGCGGCACGAGGCGGCAGGTGATTTTCGCTGAAGCGCGTGAAGGAACGATCGTCTTTGGCCCAGCCCCCTGATAGCCCCCGGTGATGCCGTTGACGTCGCAGGTGGGTCGAGCCCAGCGGCGTTCCAGAGTGGTGAAACCGGCTTCGCCGTGGACGGCCGAGACGCCCAGTTCTGCGCGATAAGCCGCCTCATCGAACGGCAGCTTCGCGAAGCCGGCCCGTTCGGCATCGGACAGCGGAGCGACATCATCATAGAAACCGGGGATCTGCACGCGGCCGTCGGCATCGTGCAGGGCGGACACGAGGCGGCAGAGGGCGTTGACGGGATTCGTCACCGAACCGCCGAACACGCCGCTGTGGAGATCTTTCTTCGGGCCGCGGAGGGCGACTTCGCAGGCGACAATGCCGCGGAGTCCGTAGGTGATGGCCGGGATGCCGGGGGCGTACTGGCTGGTGTCGCTGACGACGGCGACATCGCAGGCGAGGGCGGCCTTGCGGCTTTCCAGGAAGTGGTCGAGATTATTGCTGCCGACCTCCTCCTCCCCCTCGATGACGAACTTCAGATTGACCGGCAGCCGGCCTTCGGTTTTGAGCCAGGCCTCGGCGGACTTCACGTGCGTGAAGACCTGGCCCTTGTCGTCGGTCGCGCCGCGGGCGAAGAGTTTGCCGTCGCGGATCGTCGGCTCGAACGGCGGAGTCGTCCAGAGGTCGAGCGGATCGGGGGGCTGGACGTCGTAGTGCCCGTAGACGAGGACGGTCGGCGCACCGGGCGCCTGCAGCCATTCGGCGTAGACGATCGGGTGGCCGGCGGTCTGGACGGTCTCCACCTGGAAACCCATCGCCGCAAACTGGTCGTGCAGGAACTTTGCCGCCCGGAGCATGTCCGGCTGATGTTCGGGCTGAGCACTGATCGACGGAATGCGAAGGAGTTCGCACAGTTCCGCGAGGAGGCGGTCGGCATTTGATTCGAGATACGCGGTGACAGCGGCGGACATGAGGTTTTCGGTCCTTCGAAATCGTTGAGAGACGCTGGCGGGCAGAGCCCGCTCTACAAAGGCTGGTGCGTTGACAGGCGATCTACAGGCCGGCTTGGGCGACGGCCGATTGCATTTTCTGGAGGCCGAGCTTTGCGACTTCGAGCGGGTCCCTGGCCCAGAGTTTCTCGTTGAAGAGCTCCAGGGAGAGCCAGCCGTCGTAGCCGATCGCTCGCAGGTTCTTGAGCCATTGCGTCAGATTCAGATGGCCGTCGCCGGGCAGCACGCGGGAATGGTCGTGCTGTTCGAGACGCGGAGGCTCGGCGGGGGCGTCGTTGAAGTGGCTGATGGCCACCTGGCTCCCCTGCAGCAGCAGGAGATCGTCAAACGTGCCGCCGCCCCGGAAGTTATGAAAGGGGTCGACGATGATCGTGGCGGTCGGGTCGCCGGAGTTCCGCATGATGTCCAGTGCCGTCTGCACGGTGCAGATGTGCTCGACGAAGCCGAGATACTCCATCGCCGTCCGGATGCCGTATTCGCGGCCGATTTCCAGCAGTTCCGCGTACTGCTGCCCGGCTTCGACCAGATCGACCCGGCCGGCGGCCGGACTGGCGATCGAGTACGTCGCACGCAGTTCGGCCGCCTGTTCCAGCCGGCGACGGCACTCCAGCAGTCCATCGGCATGATCGGTCCCGGAAGTCCCGCACCAGCCGGCGAGGTAGATCGTCGTCGGGACGACGAGCGCCGCGTCGTCGAGAGCATGGCAAATGTCGCGCAGGCTGCCGCCCTTGCTCAGAAATTGATCGATATCGTCGTGCCAGAGCTCGATCGCGCCATAGCCGGCCTGGCCGGCGATCCGGATTTTTTCCAGCAGACCGGCGGGGCGAATGGTACTGGTGTTGAGACAGTAGCGGAAACCGGGCATAACGGAGTCTCCGTCGGAGTGTCAAACGGCGAAGCAGCGAAGCTACCCGCTTCATAGTGCGTTCGCAACACGCAGCCGCGTCGCGCATTGCGACGGACCGGAGACCGCGTTGAAAGCCCGAAATCCGAAGCAAATCCGAAGCACGAAACTCGGAAACAATGCCTGCCTTCCTCAAACACAGCAGCAGAGATCGCGGATTGTCGGCGCCCATCGTCGCCGCCGCGATCCTGCTGCCGTTGGTGATTGTTCCCATCGGGTGCCAGCCGGCTCAGCCGGTCGCCGCCAAGTCGGACTCCGGCACCACGGCGACCACATCGACCAAGAGAGACGACGGGGAGCGCGCCTTCACGCAGGATGTGGTTGAGATCAATGCGCCCATTCAGCCCCCGGAAGCCGAGCCGGCGCCGCCGGTCAGGGCGGAACCGGTCTACCGTCCCAATGATGACCGGCCGGTGCATGACGCAGCGGATCTGGCCGCGCTGGGTATTCACACCTATCGCTCGGCCCGGATGACGTTGTGGACCGACGTTCCATCCGACGCCGCCGAACCGCTGCCGCCGCTGGTCGATCAGTTCTACGGGCAACTGGTGGCGGGACTGGGACCATTGCCCCCGGCGCGCGACGGCGCCGAGTTCCACGTCTACGGCTATCTGATGGCCGACGAAGCCAAGTTCCGCGAGGCCGGCTGTCTTCCGGAAGATCTGCCCACGTTCGAACACGGACGCAATCGGAACAACGTTTTCTGGATGCGGGAGCAGCCGTTTGCGTATTACCGGGAGCATCTGCTGCTGCACGAGGTCACCCACTGCTACATGCTGGCGTCAACCCATACGGAGCTGTATCCGGTCTGGGTCATGGAGGGCCTGGCGGAGTTCTACGGCACGCACCGGGTGGATGCGGCCGGGAAACTGCACACCGGGATCCTGCCGGATTCGCCCGAATCGGCGGCGGGCTTCGGGAGAATCAGCCTGATCCGCACGGCGTTCGCAGAGCAGCGGGGGAAGACCGTTGCCAAGGTCCTGCAGCTCCTCCCGGCCGAGTTCGACAAACCCGAGGCGTACGCGTGGTCCTGGGGGCTGAGCCACTTCCTCCTCACGCACCCGCGCTACGGAGAGACGTTTCGCGACGTGCTCCGCGAAGCTCCCGGCCCCGGCTTCTCGCGCGAACTGGCGCGCCGGTATCAGTCCGTCGAGCGGGATCTCCTCAGCGAATGGATGCTGTTCGTCGTCAACCTGTGCTACGGGTACGACACCCAGCGTGCCGCGATCGATTTCCGTCCTGGACGCCCGCTCGGCGAGACTCCCGGAGCCTGTACCATTCGAGCGGATCGGGGCTGGCAATCGTCCGAAATTCTTGTCGAAGCGGGCGAGACGTACCGGATCTCGGCGACCGGGCGGGTGACGCTGGCGGACGAGCCGAAACCGTGGGTCTCGGAGCCGCAGGGGATCACGTTCCGCTACCACGACGGCTGGCCGCTGGGACTGCTGCTGATGTGCGTGCGGTCCGAGACCGGCCTGACCGGCGGGGCCGATGACAGCCTGCGACAGGTGCTGCCGGTCGGACGCGAGGCCGAGTTCACTGCACCGGTGACCGGGACCGTCTATTTGCGCGTCAATGACGGGTGGAATTCCCTGGCGGACAATACCGGGTCGTTTGAGGTGACGCTGAATCGGGAGCCTCCGCCTCGGGCGTCTTCCGCGGCAAAAACGCCCTGAAGTCGGATCGGCCGATGCCCGCGAGAATCGCGTTGCTTCAGGCCGTTTCCCCGTTCGACAATCCCCCGGACCGGCTGCTATCATTCAGGATCACCGTTTCCCGATGCGATTCGGAAACAGGCTTCGGAATTTGAGTAGACAGCCGGGGGGTAATCGACGTGATGGAAGCTTCGCCGATGTGGCTGCGAGTGGCGGTCGTGATACTGGGGGGATGGATCACTGGCGGACCGGCCAAGGCCGCGGAACCCCCGACCGCTCACTGGATCTGGGCGCCGGGCGGCGAAAAGGAGAATCAGACGGTTTTCTTCCGCTCCGAGTTCGAGATTCACAGTGCGGTGAAATCGGCGCGGCTGATCGTCGCCAGCGACAACGAAGCGGTGGTCTTCGTCAACGGGACCCAACTCCTCAAGAATAACGACTTCAATTCGCCGTCATCGGTCGATGCCGGCCGGAATCTGAAGGCGGGCAGGAACGTGGTCGCCGTGCGGGGACAGAACGCCGGCGGTCCCGGCGGCGTCATCCTGCAACTCACCGTCACGACGGAAAACGGCGTCGAAACCTTTGTGTCGGACGCCTCGTGGAAGTTTTCCGAAAAGGCTGGCAAAGGCTGGCAGACCGCGGACTTCGACGCCGGCGCCTGGGAACCCGCCGTTTCGGTGGCGCCTGTCGGCGACGGACCGTGGACGAAAGTGACTGCCGATCTGCTGGCGCGAATGTCGAAGGCCCGGCCGCCGGCGGCGACGCCGGTCGACCAGCTCAAGGTCGCCAAAGGCTTCAAGGTCGAGCTGCTCTATTCGGTGCCGAAGGAAGAAGAAGGCTCGTGGGTCAGCATGTGCACCGACCCCAAGGGTCGGCTGATCGTCTGCGACCAGTACGGCGGGCTGTACCGCGTCACGCCGCCGCCGATCGGAACCGCAGGGGAGATCGGCCTGGAAAAGATCGATGTGGAACTGGGCGACGCGCAGGGCTTGCTCTGGGCGTTCGACAGCCTGTATGTCGTCGTGAACAGCGGCAAACACAAGAGCGGCGTGTACCGCGTCAAGGACACCGACGGCGACGACAAGCTCGACAGCGTCGAACATCTGCGCGAGCTCAACGGCGGCGGCGAGCACGGCCCGCACGCCATCCTGCCGACGCCCGACGGCAAGTCGCTGTATGTCGTCTGCGGCAATCAGACGAAGCTCACGGAGATCGATCAGTCTCTCGTCCCCCGGATCTGGAGTGAAGACCATCTGCTGCCGCGGATGCCGGACGGTCGGGGATTCATGGCCGGCGTGCTGGCTCCCGGCGGGTGCATCTACCAGATCGATCCAGACGGGAAGTCGTGGAAACTGATCAGCAACGGCTTCCGCAATCAGTACGATGCCGCGGTCAATTCCGCGGGCGAGCTGTTCACGTATGACGCCGATATGGAGTGGGACGTCAGCACGCCGTGGTACCGGCCGACGCGGGTCTGCCACGTGGTCAGCGGCGGCGAGTGGGGCTGGCGCAACGGGGCCGGCAAGTACCCGGTCTACTACGCCGATACGCTCCCCCCCGCGGTGAACATCGGCCCGGGGTCGCCGACGGGCATCACCTTCGGCTACGGCGCCAAGTTCCCGGCGAAGTATCAGAATGCCCTATTTATCTGTGACTGGAGCTACGGCAAGCTCTACGCCGTCCATCTGACGCCTCAGGGCGGATCGTATGTCGGCGCCCTGGAGGAATTCGTCACCGGGACGCCGCTGCCGCTGACCGATCTGGTGGTCAATCCGCTCGACGGCGCCCTCTACTTCGCGATTGGCGGACGGCGGGTCCAGTCGGGTCTGTACCGGGTGACCTATACCGGGGCGGAATCGACCGCTCCGGCGACGACGCCGGCCCCCCCGACGCCCGAACAGAAGCTGCGTCGCGAGCTGGAGCAATGGCATGGCAAGGCCGATCCCAAGGCGGTGGACGCGGTCTGGCCGTACCTCAAGCATCCCGATCGGTTCGTCCGCTGGGCGGCCCGGGTGGCTCTGGAGCATCAACCGGCGGATTCATTTGCCGAGAAGGCGCTGGCGGAGATGAATCCGCAGGCGGCGATGACGGCCCTGATGGCGCTGGTCCGCGTTTCCAGCCGGGATGAATTTCATCGCCAGCCGGAGGATTCGCCGATCGACCCCGCGCTGACCGCCAGGATTCTGGCGGCGCTGGACCGGATCGAATGGACGTCGCTGTCGCTGGAGCAGAAGCAGGAACTGCTGCGGGACTACACGCTGGTCTTTACGCGTCGAGGCGCGCCCGATGAGGCGACCCGCGAGAAGCTGATCCGGAAGTTTGATGCCCTCTACCCGGCGGCGACGAAGGAGCTCAACGCCGATCTGGCGAACCTGATGGCCTATTTCCAGGCGCCGTCGGCCGCCGCCAAAACCGTGGCGCTGCTGGAAGCCGCCCCGACGCAGGAAGAGCAGATCGACCTGGCGCGAGCGATCCGTTTCGTGAAGTCCGGCTGGACGCCTGAGCTGCGCAAAAGCTACTTGAGCTGGTTCCTGAAGGCCGGGACGTTTACCGGGGGCAACAGCTTTGGCGGGTTCATGAAGAACATCAAGACCGACGCGGTTGCGACGATGACCGACGAGGAGCGGGCCGCGTTCAAAGACCTGATCGAGGCGACTCCTGAAGCCGCAGCGGTGGCCATTGCGCCGCCCCGTCCGCTCGTGAAGGAGTGGACGATGGAAGAACTGACGCCGCTGCTGGAGACGGGACTGAAGGACCGCAACTTCGACCGCGGGCGGACGATGTTTGCCGCTGCCAACTGCTTCAGTTGCCATCGCTTCGACAACCAGGGGGGGGCGCAGGGGCCGGACCTGACCGGCGCCGCCGGTCGCTTCAGCGCCCGAGACCTGCTGGAGTCGATCGTGGATCCGAACAAGACGATCAGCGATCAGTACGCCGCCGTGGTCATTTCGACCGTCGACGGGAAAGTGGTGACGGGGCGGATCATCAATCTCAACGGCGACACATTCATTTTGAACACGAACATGCTGGATCCGAATGCTCATACGAACGTGAACCGGTCCGAGATCGACGAGATGATGGTGTCAAAGGTGTCGATGATGCCCGCAGGGCTGCTGAATACGCTCAATCAGGACGAATTCCTGGACCTGATGGCGTACCTGCTGTCGCGCGGCGACCGGAATCATCCGGCATTCCGCAAGAACTGACGGATTGGGTGAGTCGGTCATTCCATTCGACGAGAAAGTTCTGACCAGGAGTTCGCAGTTCGGGAATTCCGTACGATGGACGCCCTCGTCCGTCGACATCACAGCGGGCATCGCCCTGCCGCAAAGGCCGACGGACGAGGACGTCCATCGTACATCTCACGCAGGGCGAGCGTTTTTGTGAGTCAGACGCAACGTCTGCCAGCACGATTGACCTCTTTGAGCCGGAGTCGAACACATGCAGAGCAGTCGCTCGCTTCTGCTGCTGGGCGTGGCCGTCTTCAGCGCATCGCCGCTGGCGGCCGATTCCCCGGTGGAGTTTGAACGGGACATCCGGCCGCTCTTCGCGAAGCGCTGCGCAGGCTGCCACGGCGTCGGCGAGCAGAACGGCGGCCTGCGGCTCGACGCCCGTCGGCTGGCGTTCCGCGGGGGAGACTCCGGCGCGGTGATCGTCCCCGGGAAGGCCGCGGAAAGCGATCTGCTCAAGCGGGTGACGAGCGACGATCCCGACGTTCGGATGCCGCCGGATGGCGATCGGCTGACGGCGGACGAGATCGGCCGGTTGACGCGCTGGATCGAAGCCGGAGCCGTCTGGGAAGAGACCGACGCCGACCGCGCGGCCGAGAAGCAGAATCAGAAGCTGAATCACTGGGCATGGAAACCGGTCGAGCAACCGGCGACGCCGACTGTCCGACACGAGGCATGGCCGCGATCTGCGCTGGACAACTTCATTCTGGCCCGGCTCGAAGCCGCAGGGTTAAAGCCCGCGCCTGAGGCCGACCGGCGGACTTTGATCCGGCGGCTCTCCTTCGATCTGCGGGGCCTGCCCCCCTCGCCGGAGGAGGTGGACGCCTTTGTGGCGGATGCCGACCCGCTGGCGTACGAACGGCTGGTCGACGATTTTCTGGCGTCGCCCGCCTGTGGCGAGCGCTGGGCGCGGCACTGGCTGGATGTGGTGCGATTCGCGGAATCCAACGGGTTCGAGACCAACCAGCCCCGCCCCACGGCCTGGCGCTACCGGGATTACGTGATCCGGTCGCTCAACGAGGACCTGCCGTACGACCGCTTCGTGCGGGAACAGCTCGTCGGGGATCGGCTCGGCGCGGACGAGGCCACCGGATTTCTGGTCGCCGGCCCCTGGGACCAGGTCAAAAGCCCGGACCCGGTTCTGACGGCCCAGCAGCGGGCCGACGAACTCAACGACATGGTGGCCACGACGGGCTCGGCCTTTCTCGGGCTGAC
This sequence comes from Planctellipticum variicoloris, assembly GCF_030622045.1. Classification (NCBI taxonomy): domain Bacteria; kingdom Pseudomonadati; phylum Planctomycetota; class Planctomycetia; order Planctomycetales; family Planctomycetaceae; genus Planctellipticum; species Planctellipticum variicoloris. The sequence goes on from NZ_CP130886.1 coordinate 3,044,503, forward strand.
GGTCGGCTGTGCACGCTGCCATGATCACAAATTCGATCCGATCGGCGCGCGGGACTATTACGCCCTGACCGCCTGCCTGGCCGGCGTTCAACACGGCGAACGAGGCATTCGACCGCGCGACGACGCGGTCAGTCCCGAAGAGATCCAGCAGACGCAAGAGCTGCTGGCTGCGGTCGAGCGGGAACTGTCGGCCTTTGAATCGCTGGCTCACCCGGTCCGAACCGTTTTTCTGGACGAGCTGTCGGGTGCGCCGACGGCAACTTCGCCGGGCGTCGATGAACTGCTGCCGCGACGGAATGTCGAGCCCTACAAGCCGGGGAGCGAGCGCGGCGAACGGGACGACCTCGGCGACGCCCTGCGGCTGCCCAATCTGAGTCCGTCCTATACCTGGTACCAGGCCGCTCCGCAGCAGAACGTCGTGGCATGGTCGCCGCGGGTTGAAGGCCGCTGGCACGTCTGGGTCTCCTGGGGCAGCGGCTTCGCCAACCATGCTCAGGACGCGGCGTACCTCGTCGATCGCGACGGCAACCTGGAGACGACCGACGATCAGCAGGAGATGCTGCGCGTCGATCAGCGGCAGTTCGCCGACGGAACCGGCGAGCGAGCCTCCCGTCGGCTCTGGAGCGGGCTGGCGGACGCCGGCGTTCACGAACTCACCGCCAACAGCCGGATCGTCCTGCGCAACGGTGTGGAATCGATCCCCGTGACCGCCGACCTGATCGTACTGCAGCAAGCCTCCAACGACGATGCCAGCGGCGATGGTCCCTACCTCCGATCCGCAGCCTGGCGCGGCGGCAACGTAGAGCGTTTCGCCCCGATCGAAGCCCGCTTCGTGCGACTCACCATCACAGGGACGAGCAGCTCCGAGCCGTGCATCGACGAGTGGGAAGTCTTCACCAGCGGCGGCGTCCCTCAGAATGTCGCACTGGCGACGGCCGGGACGAAAGTGACCGCGTCCGGATCGCTCGCTGGCTTCGCGATCCATCAGCTCGAACACATTCACGACGGCCGGTACGGCAACGAGGCGAGCTGGATCTCGAATCAGCCGGGGCAGGGCTGGGTCCAGTATGAATTCGCCCGGCCGGAAGTCATCGACCGGATGGTCTGGAGCCGGGACCGGGGCGCTCCGGCAAAGTACGCCGATCGCGTCGCCACCAGCTACCGGATCGAGGCTTCGCTCGACGGGGAGCAGTGGCAGGTGGTGGCGACGTCGGATGATCGACTGCCAGTGAAGGACGCCGCGACGACCCGCGAAGTCCGATTTGCCGCAGGCGCCTTGCCCGCCGAACAGGCGCGGCAGCAGGAGCTGTCGGTCCGGCAGCGCGAGCTGGCGGCGCGCCTGAGGCGGCTGACCGATCTGCCGAAGGCGTATGCCGGCCGCTTCGAACAGCCGGGACCGACGTTCCGGCTGCACCGGGGCGATCCGATGTCGCAGCGCGAAGCAGTTCCTCCCGGGGGGATGCCTGCGTTCGGCGGCGACTGGACCCTGGCAGCGACTTCGCCGGAAGCCGAGCGACGCCAGGCCCTGGCCGACTGGATCGCATCTCCGGGCAATCCCCTGACGGCGCGGGTCATGGTCAACCGGCTGTGGCATTATCACTTCGGAGCCGGGATCGTCACCACGCCCAGCGACTTCGGCATCAACGGCGCAAAGCCGTCGCATCCGGAACTGCTCGACTGGCTGGCGGCGGAATTCGTCGCCCGCAACTGGTCACTGAAAGACCTGCACCGGCTGATCGTGACCAGCGCCACCTACCGCCAGTCGAATCAGACCACCGCGGAAGGTCTGGCCGCGGACGCCGGCGACCGGCTGCTGTGGCGATTTCCCGCCCGGCGACTGGAAGCGGAGCCGCTGCGCGACGCCATGCTGCTGGTCGGCGGCAATCTGGACGATGCGATGGGGGGACCGGGGTTCGATCTCTTCGAACCCAACACGAACTACGTCAAGGTCTATGCGCCGCGACACGAGTTCGGCCCCACCGAATGGCGGCGGATGGTCTACCAGAGCAAACCGCGAATGCAGCTCGACGATGTGTTCGGGGCCTTCGACTGCCCGGATATGGGACAGATCGCACCGAAGCGGCTGGCGTCCACCACGCCGCTGCAGGCGCTGAACCTGCTCAACAGCCCGTTCGTGATGCAGCAGTCGGAGATTTTCGCCGGGCGGCTGCGATTGGAAGCCGGCGCTGACCCCGAACAACAGGTTGAACGAGCGTTCCGGCTGATGTTTCAGCGATCGCCGACGGCGGAAGAACATCGGACCTGCGCCGAATTCGTCAGCAGCGAAGGCCTGGAACTGCTGGTTCGGGTCCTCTTCAACAGCAGCGAGTTTCTCTACGTATTCTGAGTCTCGATCCGTACGGCCCCGGCAGTTCGAAATGCATTGAGGCGGGAGCAAAGCGATGGAACAGTCCGGGCTTTCGGCGGTGGCGAAGACGCTGCTCGATCGACGCAACTTTCTACAGAGCGGGGGGGCCGGGCTCAGCGGCATTGCGCTGGCGTCGCTGCTGGCCGGCGAAGGCCGGCTGTCGGCCGGGGAACCGCCCATCCGACCGGACTGGTCTCCCGAGCGGCCGACCGCTCCCCGGAAGCCGCACTTCGCGCCAAGGGCTCAGCAGGTGCTCGTCCTTTTCTGCTCGGGAGCGCTCAGCCACGTCGACACGTTCGACTACAAGCCGGAGCTCGTAAAGCGCGATGGCATGCCGCTGCCGGGAGCGGCGGGACTCGTGACCTTTCAGGGAGAGCAGGGGAACCTGACCAGGCCGATCTGGGACTTCAAGCCGCGCGGTGAGAGCGGCAAGATGACCAGCGAGCTGCTGCCGCGGCTCGGCGAACTGGCCGACGAGTTCAGCTTCATTCACTCGATGACCGCCAAGTCCAACACTCACGGGCCGGCGGAAAACCAGATGAGCACCGGCTACGTGCTCGAAGGGTTTCCGGCGATGGGGTCCTGGGTCAGCTATGCCCTCGGCAGCGAGTGCCAGGACCTGCCCTCCTTCGTGGCGATTCCCGATCCGCGCGGCGTTCCCCAGGTCGGGCCGAACCACTGGAACTCGGCGTTCCTGCCGGCGGTCTTTCAGGGAACGGCGTTCAACGCCGACAAGCCGATTCCGAACCTCTCGACGCCGGCCAGGATCAATGCGGCGACGGAATCCCGCTCCCGTGACCTGCTGGCGTCGCTCAACCGCGGCCTGCTGGAGCGGCACCCGGGAGACACCGAGCTGATCGCCCGGATCGCTGCCTACGAGATGGCCGCCCGCATGCAGCTCAGCGCGGCCGAGGTCGGCGATCTCTCCAAGGAATCCGGCGGGACGTGGGAGATGTACGGCGCGACCGACACGGAGAACACGACGAAGGCCCGGTTCGGCAAGAACTGCATGCTGGCCCGCCGGCTGCTGGAGCGGGGCGTGCGGTTCGTCCAGCTCTTCAACGGCTCGTACGCGATGGGGGAGGGAGTCGGCAACTGGGACGGCCATAAGACCCTCAAAACACAGTACGACATTCACGGTCCGATTCTCGATCAGCCGGCGGCGGCGCTCATCTCCGACCTCAAACAACGGGGCATGCTCGACCAGACGCTGGTGGTCTTCGTCACCGAATTCGGACGGATGCCGACCTTCCAGAAGGGGGCCAGCGGGCGAGACCACAATCCCAAGGGATTCACGGTCTTCCTCTGCGGAGCCGGCGTGAAGCGCGGCTTCAGCTACGGCGCCACCGACGAATTCGGCTACCAGGCGGTCGATCGCGTCTCCACGATCTACGACCTGCACGCCACGCTGCTGCACCTGCTGGGTCTCGACCACACGCGGCTGAGCTTCTACCACAACGGCATCGAGCGCCGCCTGACCGACGTCCACGGCCACGTGATCGAAGACGTGCTGACGTGACCCCGGGGCGGTAGGGTGAGTCGAGTCTTCGAGGCTCACCTCACCATACTTTTCACCCCATCAATCCCGCAACTTTCGCCCGGTCAGCGACAGAAACAGTCGCTCCAGATCGGAATGCGATGTCTCAATCCGCTCGACGGTCACCCCGGCGAGACGGATCTGCTGCAGCACCTCCGGAAGCAGAAACTCCCAGCGGCCATCCGGGGCGGACACTTCAAGCTGCACGCCACCGTTGCTCGATGCGATCTCACGCACCGACCCCGCCAGCCGCCCGTGCAGCGCAACGGCTCCCGAGACTGACAGCAAAATCCTTCCGGTCACTCCTTCCAGCAGGCTCGTCAGAGTGTCGTACGCCAGCCGACGGCCATGGTCAATGATCGCCACCCGCTGGCAAAGCGCCTGCACTTCCTCCATATAATGACTGGCGTAAAGGATCGCGGTTCCACCCGCGGCGAGGGCTCGGATGCCGTCGAGGAGGTGCACACGGGACTGCGGGTCGACGCCCACGGTCGGTTCGTCGAGCATCAGCACTGCCGGTTCGTGCAGGACGGCGATGCCGAAATTGAGCCGCCGCTGCATCCCTCCCGAGAACTCCGCCGCCCGCTGCTGCGCGACCTGCGCCAGACCGATCTGTTCGAGCACCGTCGCACACCGCTGACGGAGCCGTTCGCCGCGGAGTCCGTAGATCTCGCCGAAAAACCGCAGGTTTTCGAGCGCGGTCAGGTCGGGATAGATCGCAAGGTCCTGCGGCACGACCCCTAGACAGTTCCGAAGCTGGCGATCCCGGATCGTGAAAGGCTGACCGTTCAGTCGCACGGAACCCGATGTCGGCTCGAGCAGTCCCGCGAGCATGAGCATCGTCGTTGACTTCCCGGCCCCATTGGGACCGAGCAGCCCGAGGATTTCTCCGGGTTCGACCGCAAGGCTCAGGTCGTCGACCGCGACGTGCTCGCCGTAGACTTTGCGGAGGTTCAGAGCTTCCAGTGCCGGCATGCGAATCTCAGGCGAACGGGCGGATATGACCGGCCTACTGTGACGGATTGCCGCAGCCGACGCCATCGTGTCCTCGCTACCAGCCGACGAAGGCCGCATGCGTCAGCAGCGCAACGATCAGAGCCGTCGCGCCGACCCGAAGATTGTCATTCGATCGGAGCGGGAGCGACTCCACCAGCGCCGCCGCCAGTGTGGCCGGCAGGACGCTCAGGAACGCCGTGAGCAGAGAAACGCGAGGAACCGCCTCGCCCCAGTAGAGGAGGGTGGCCAGCGCAGCGCCGCCGAAGCAGAAGCACAGGCTGCCCGTCCAGGACTTGCGCCGATTCCACGGCAGCCGCCACCCCCCCAGACGCAAGCCTCCTAACGTGGCCGCACCATCGCCCAGCGCGAGAATCCCGAGGACGCTCAGCCCGATCTCCGCCTCGCCCGGCAACAGCAGCAGAGCCCCGAGAACCGGCAGCGCATACCCCAGAACGGCGGCCGACCAGTCCCGCTCGCCGCGGCGTGCAAACGACCGATACCTGCGGAAGGCGGCGAAAATGATCCCCCCTCCCAGCAGCGCCACCGCCGTCAACAGCATCGGCCCCCAGGGATCCCGATGGGGAATGACCCAGAGCACAAACGGGAGAAACCCCGGCGCCATGTGAAACAGCCGGCGACGGGCTTCCGACGGCCCCAGTACCACTGCCGGTTGCCAGACATCGGACCAGCCGCCCCCAACGGTTCGCGAGCGGTGAGGACGCGGGACGGAATTCCAGACGGGAAGGCCCCGGCTCATGACGGCAGCTCCCTGCTCCCCGTGGGAGCAACGCGGTGATTGGCCCGCCGAGCTGCGCTCCATCGCGACTGTTTGCAGCGGCATTCGTCCGGGATGGCCGCCTGTACCTCCGACCCGATCCTGCCACGTCGTCGTTCAATGGCAATTCTTCGCGGGCCACGAGAGGTTGTCGACCAGCTTCGCCCGAAAATCCTGAAAAACTCCGACGGGCCAGACGTCCATCACCGTCGACGGCGCAAACCTTGCCGACCAGGTTCGCCTTAACGCCTGCCAGCCCGCCGGCGGCGGTTGTTGAGATACACCGAAAGGGCAGGACCCACCGGTTGGTCCGTCCGGAGCCGGAGATAGTCGAACTGCAGATCGCGGACGGACGACTCGATCCGCTGGAGGAACGCCTGGAACTCCCGCTGATAGGCGGCCCGCAGCGCCCGAGGATCGGAAAACTGGTCCTCCCAGCCTTCGAGCCCCTTAAATAGCGTTGGATCCTGAAACGGAAAATCCTCCTCCGCCGGGTCGATGATCTGCAGCACGATCACATCCTGCCGGCAATGGCGAAAATGTTTCAGGCCGCCGACGATCGCTTCCGGATCGTCGAACAGATCGCTCAGCAGAACCACCAGCCCGCGGCGTTTCAGCCGGTTCGCCAGTTCATGCAGAACCGGCCCCAGGGAGGTCTTCGGCCCCGGTTCGGTCTGTTCGAGCACGTGGCAGATCTGGCCGAACTGCTGCGGCGTGCTGGACGGGCGGAGCATCTGCTGCACGCCGCTGGAAAACGTCACCGCCCCGACCGCGTCCTGCTGTCGGGTGATCAGGCACGCCAGCGATGCGGCCACGCAGGCCGCGTAATCCCACTTGCTGAAATGGGCGGCCGGCGAACGATACGTCATCGATTCGCTGGCGTCGACGAGAAGCTGGCAGACGTAGTTGGTCTCTTCGTCGAACTGCTTCAAATAGACGCGATCGCTCTTGCCGTAGACCTTCCAGTCGACATAGCGCAGGTCGTCGCCGGGGACGTACTCGCGGTGCTCGGCAAATTCGTTGGAAAAACCGTGGTAGGGACTGCGGTGGAGTCCGGCGACGTAGCCCTCGACGATGGTCCGCGCCTTCAACTCCAGCCCCTGCAAACGGGCCAGCGTCGCGGTGTCGACAATCGCAGGAGGAATGGTCACACGGCAGCCTTGAAGCAGGAACTGTCAGAGACCGCGGGCTTTCACCAGACCGCTGAGACTCTTGAACTCGGGAGCGTCCGCGGTCTCGCACCATTCAAACAGAACCGACTCGACCGTCGTCAGCACGGCGCCGGCGGAAGCCAGACGTTCGCCCGCCAGTTTCCAGTCCAGCTCGCGGCGGCTGGCGACGGCGTCCATCGCGACAAACACCGAGTAACCCTGGGACAACAGGTCGAGCGCGGTCTGCAACACGCAGACGTGACCCTCGACGCCGGCCAGGACAACTTGAAAACGTTGGTCGGGAACTTGCGCCGCGGGCGGCCAGGCGAGGTCGGCTGCGGCGCTGAACCGCAGCTTCGACACGCGCCGGTCGACCAGCCCAGCCAGCTCCGGAATCATTTCGCCCAGTCCCTGGGGATATTGCTCGGTGGCGACGGACGGCACGTGCAACAGCTTTGCGCCGTCGGCCAGGAGCCGGCACGCAGCGGTCAGGCGGCCGGCATCCGGCATCGCGGCGAGCAGGCGCGGCTGGAGATCAATCAGGACGAGCCGGCTGCTGGCGCAGTGGAGGAGCTCCGGGCTGCGAGGCAAAGACGCGGACATGCAGAGAAATCCTGGGCCAGCGAACGTCCTGTGGGAGAGTTCTGCCGGATGAAGAAATTGAATGACAGTGCAATGATGCTCGCGGATCGGGAAGGAAACTGCAATGTTCGACCGACGGTCGATCGGGGACTTTGAACGATCGATGTCCCGCTTGACTGGTTCGGAATGTTCTCCGTCCGCCAGAGCGGGTAGAGTGTACAGGACTCGATGCGATCAGGGCTGGCAGCAGGCATGCGCGGAACGGATGCGGAGTGACTTTGATGGAAACCCCGGCGGAGCCCTCGAACCTGGTAATCTGCCTCGGCTGCGCACAGCCGAATCCCGAGGGGGTCCATTTCTGTTCCGGATGCGGGGCGCCGCTGACCTCATATGCGACAACGGCCCCCTTCGAGGGGACGCTCGCGCGGGGTTATGCCTATCGTCAGGCCGTGACCGGTCGACCTCGCCTCATTGTCCTGGCCGGGGTCTGGCTGACGATGTTTCCGGCCGCGCTTGTGGGCTTCTTCCTGGTGCTCGGCAGCCTGCTGATGCTTGCCGCCGCGATCTCGCACCGTGAAGCCGCGATGATCATTGGCGGCCTGTTCGCCTCCGGGGGAAGCTTTGTCGTGTTCTGGATTTCCGCAGGAATCGTGATCCGCGTCACGTGGAATTTCTTCGCCCGCGAACCTGGGCCCCGAACATCGGGACGTTCGGAATCCGCGGGCGGGGTCCCGGAGTCCGCTGCCGCAACGGGCCGGGACGAAGAAACGATGACGTGCCTCGCCTGCGGCGCACCGATTGCCGAAGGCCGGGAAGCGTGCGACTCCTGCGGGTGGTCGTACGAAAGCGAGCCGGTCGAACCTGCGCCGGTCGGCTAAGTCCTGTTCGCGACGTACGCAGCGAACCCGTTTCGGCTACAATTCCGCCATGCGACGTGCCCCTGAACTGCAGGAGATTCGTGCGATGTCGAGTGCGTGCTGGCTGTTCCGAACACTGGCTTGCGGGATCGTCTGTGCCACGATCAGCGTCCCGGCATGCGCCGACGACAAGGCCGCGAACGCAGCGACGCTGCGCCCGCTCCTCGAAACCTTCGCGAAGGAATTCGTCGCCATCACTCCCGGACAGGGAAAGTTTCCGGCGACATTCCAGTTCGGGCCGCCGGACGCCACGCGCGAAGTGCGGCTGGCGGGCAGTTTCTCCCTGGCAAAGTACGAAGTCCCGCAGAATCTGTACGAGGCGGTCATGGGCGAGGAGCCCAGCCGCTGGAAAGGGCCGCGGAATTCGGTCGAAATGATGTCCGCCGCGGACGCCGAACGGTTCTGCCAGAAGATCACGGAATCGCTGCGGACCGCCGGTCTGCTCAAGGAGGGCGAAGAAATCCGGCTGCCGACCGAAGAGGAATGGGAGTATTGCTGCCGCGCCGGGACGACCACGCGCTACAGCTTTGGCGACGAGGCCCAGGGACCGGACGACCGGAGCCCCAGGGCCACTCTGCTCGACAAATACGGCTGGCACCACGGGAATGCCGCCGGCAACGACCCGCCGGTGGGTGCGCTCGCGCCGAATCCCTGGGGGCTCTACGACATGCACGGTTACCTCTGGGAATTCACCTCCGGCGGACCGCAGGGCAAAGTGGTCGTCCGGGGCGGGTCGTGGAAAGACGATTTTCAAAAGCTGACGAGCTCCTCGCGGAAAGAGCTCCCCGCAGACGCCCGCGACGACGCCATCGGATTCCGCTGCGTGAAAGCGGCGACGAAGCCGGGCCGTTGAGGTGTCGCTTTTCCCAGCGGCCGGCGGATTTCGCGAATTGATCTGTTGAAGTGATGTGAATGAACGGTCTGGTGCTGGCCTTTGGGTTCGGAACGCCCGCATTGTTGTGGGGCGTTTCGCTCGCCGGGCTGCCGATTCTGATTCATCTGCTGTACCGCCGGAAATACGTCGAAGTCTCCTGGGCGGCGATGCAGTTTCTGGTGGCCGCCACGCGCAAGCAGGCGCGCCGGCTGCGGATCGAGCAATGGCTGCTGCTGGCGGCGCGGGTCCTGATCATCGCGCTGGCGGCGCTGGCCTGTTCGCGACCGACGATCGAGACGCTGGGAGCGGTCTTTCAACAGGGCCAGCCGACGCAGCGCGTCGTGGTTGTCGACGCCACTCCGAGCATGGGTTACACCGACGGACAGCGATCCCGATTTGAACAGGCGCGCGAGCTCGCACGGCGACTCCTCGAAGCGGGCCGTCCGGGAGACGCCCTGCATCTGCTGCGGATCTCCGCAGTCGATCCGCAGGTTCTGGTGCGCGGACCGGCCTATGCGACAGGCCCGGTTCTCGACGAACTGCAGCAGCTCCAACTCTTCGACGATCGCGGCGAAGTCTCCACGGCGCTCGAACAGACCCTGAGCCTGCTCGAACTCGCGCCGGAAATCCGCCGGAAGGAAGTCTGGTTCCTGACCGACCTGCAGGCCGGCGCGTGGCTCCCGCAGGAGGCCGACGCCGCGGCAAAGATTCGACGGCTGCTGCAGCGGCTCGCGGGCCGCTGCCAGTTGCACTTTGTCGATGTGGGGCAGACCGCCGCGGCCAACCTGGCGGTGACCCGTTTCGACTCCAGCGCCGAAGTTCTGCTCGCCGGTCGGCCGGCCCCAATGAGCGCCACCGTCCGAAATTTTTCGCCGACGGCCCGGAACGGCGTCACCGTCGAATTGCTGGTGAATGGCAGGCTCGTCGACACCCGGCGAAGCGATCTTCCGCCAGCTCAGGAGGTCGCGCTCGAATTCCAGCCGGTTCTGGGAGGGGGGGAAACTCGCGTCGAGATCCGCCTTCCCGAAGACGGTCTGCGGCTGGACGACCGCCGGCGGCTGACGTTCGCCGTGCGGGACGAAATTCGACTGCTGCTGGTCAACGGCCAACCGAGCGGGCTGCCGCTGGAGAATGCCACGGACTTTCTCCGGCTGGCGCTGGATCCCTCAAACGGGACCAGCCTCGGAACCAGCCCGTTCCGGCCCACCGTGATTACCGAAGGCGAGCTGCTCGGTACGGACCTGTCGCAATACGACGGCATCTTCCTCTGCAACGTCGCGCAGTTCACCGAGCGCGAGGCCGAAGTCCTCCGCCGATTTGCAATGGCAGGCGGCGGCGTCGTCTTCGCGCTGGGCGACCAGGTTCGCGCCGAAAGCTACAACCAGGTGCTGGGCTCCGGAGAGACCCCGCTGCTGCCCGCCCGGCTCGTCGAACGAGTCGGGGAGACGGGGGGCAGTCAGGTCTTCGAGTTCGCGGCCGATGAATTTGAACACCCGATCGTGAAGCCCTTTGAAGGGAACCCAGGGGCCGGTCTGGAACTGACGCGGACCTTCGCCTACTTCAAAGCAGCGCTCGACGATCGAGGCGGGCGAGTGGCGCTCGCCTTCGACGACGGCGACCCTGCAATTGTCGAGAAGCCTCTCGGGAAGGGGCGCTGCATCCTGATCACCACCTCGCTGGATCGTCGCTGGAGCACATGGGCGGTCTGGGGGCACAGCTTCATCCCGCTGATGCACGAGTCGGCCCTGTTCGCCGTCGGCGGTCGCTGGAAAGACCGCTCGATTCTGGCCGGCCAGAACTTCGAACTCGATTCGGGGGCTGGGGACCAGAGTCGCACGATCACGGTCAAGTCGCCGGACGGCCAGATCCAGCAACTCGCAACCGGACCGGGCGGCGAGAACTCGCTCCCGGCTCCGCGGGCCGGCTTCTACGAATTGCAGGGCGGCCCCCCGCAGAACCTTACCGAATGGCTCGCGGTCAATGGCGATCCGCGCGAGAGCGACCTGGCCACGCTGCAGGAGGAAGACCTTCGAACGGAACTGCTTCCGGGAGTCAACGTGACCTGTCACACCTCGCTGCCCGAACGGCTGGGAAGTTCGGAAGCCGCCGTCGGCCCCGGAGCCCGCACCGGGACGGGCCTGGCCCGGTCGCTGCTGCTCTGCGTGCTGGCGCTGCTGCTCGTCGAGCCCTTCCTGGCGTGGAGCACATCGCTCGGCCTGCTCCTGCTGGGAGGACTCGCCGTCGCGACAACGACGGTGCTCCTCTGGAGCAGTCTGCCGGGCCTCGCACTGCTGCTGGCGCTGGCGTCGCTGGCCGGAGGCGTCTGGTATCTCCGCCGTGCGTCCGCCACTCTGGCGACAGCCCCGCGGTAAAACGCAGGGGCGCGCCACAAGGCTCCCTGCGGCGTCGCTCAAGCCAGGCCGAGTTCCTTCCGGTAATACGGAACGGTGCGGGCCAGACCGGCCGCCAGGTTGACTTGCGGCTCCCAGTTGAGCAGCCGTTTCGCCCGCGTGATATCCGGACAGCGCTGCTTCGGGTCGTCTTTCGGCAGCGGTTCGTGCACGATCTTTGAGGACGAACCCGTCGCCTTGAGAACCTCCTCGGCCAGTTCGAGCATCGTGAACTCGCCCGGGTTGCCGATGTTGACCGGACCGATCTCCTCGTCCTGATCCATCAGCGCCATGAAGCCGCGGATCAGGTCGTCGCAATAGCAGAAGGAGCGGGTCTGCAACCCGTCTCCGTAAACAGTCAGCGGCAGGCCCTTGAGCGCCTGGACGATGAAGTTCGAAATGACGCGGCCGTCGTTCGGATCCATCCGCGGACCGTACGTATTAAAAATCCGCACGATCCGGACTTCGACGCCGTGGGCGAGGTGGTAGTTGATGCAGAGCGACTCGGCGACGCGTTTCCCCTCGTCATAGCAGCTTCGCGGACCGATCGGATTGACGTTGCCCCAGTAGTCTTCGGTCTGCGGATGGACCGACGGGTCGCCGTAGACTTCCGACGTCGACGCCTGCAGCACTCGGGCGCGGCAGCGCTTGGCCAATCCCAGAATATTCACCATGCCGACCGTGGACGTCTTGATCGTCTTGATCGGGTTGTACTGGTAGGCCACCGGCGAGGCCGGACACGCCAGGTTATAGATCTGGTCGGCTTCGAGGTAGAACGGGTGGACGATGTCCTGCCGGATGACTTCGAAGCGGGGATTCCCCATCAGATGGAGGATATTGTCCTTCCGCCCGGTGAAGAAGTTGTCGACGCAGATGACGTTGTCGCCCCGTTCGAGCAGCCGCTCGCAGAGATGGCTGCCGAGGAAACCGGCGCCGCCGGTCACGCAGATTGTTCGCATGGGAGTCCGTCGATCTTCGAGGAAAAGGGGATGCCGTCCAGAGGGGGTTCGGAAGAGATCAGGTGTTGTGCAGTCCGATGCCGGAGTAAACGAAGCCCCGCGCCGCCATCTGCTGCGGATCCCACAGATTCCGGCCGTCGAAAATCACCGGCGACTTCAGCTTGTGCAGCAGGTACTCAAAATCCGGGTTCCGGAACTCCTGCCACTCGGTCAGGATACACAGCGCATCCGCCCCCTCCAGCGTATCGTAATGGTGGGCGCAGTACGTCAGCCGGTCGCCGTAAATCGCCTTGACATTCTCGATCGCCACCGGGTCGTGAACGGTGACCGCCGCGCCGGCCTTCAGCAGTTGCTCGATCAGAACCAGCGAAGGCGCCTCGCGGATATCGTCGGTGCGCGGCTTGAAGGACAATCCCCACACCGCGATCTTCCGGCCCGACAGGTTTCCTTCGAAGTGCTGCCGCAGTTTGTGGAACAGCACGTGCTTCTGGTGGTCGTTGACTTCATCGACCGCCTCCAGCACCTGCGGCTTGAGGCCGTGCTTCTCGGAGACGGCGATCAGAGCCCGCACGTCCTTCGGGAAGCAGGACCCGCCGTAGCCCACGCCCGGAAACAGGAACTGGAAGCCAATCCGCTGATCGTGGCCGATCCCCCGGCGGACATCGTTGATATTCGCGCCGACGGCCTCGCAGAGGTTGGCCATCTCGTTGATGAAACTGATCTTGGTGGCGAGCATGCAGTTCGCCACGTACTTGGTCATTTCGGCGCTTTCGAGCCCCATCGACAGGAACGGATTCTCCGTCCGGAGGAACGGTCGATAGAGCTCCCGCATCGTCTCGGCGACTTCGGGCCGCAGCACGCCCACCACGACGCGGTCCGGGCGCGTGAAGTCCTCAATGGCGCAACCTTCCTTGAGGAACTCGGGATTCGAACAGATGTTGATCTCGCGACCGGTAAGCTGCTTCAAACGGTCATAGACCCCCCGATTCGTACCGACGGGAACCGTGCTCTTGACGACAACCACGGCGTCGGCCGCCAGGTGCGGCGCGAGTTGCTCGGTCACCTTCCACAGAGCCGACAGATCCGCCGCGCCGTCGTCCCCCTGCGGCGTTCCCACGGCGATAAACACGCACTGCGCCTGCGGAATCACTTCCGCCAGCGACGTCGTGAAATGCAGCCGTCCCGCCTTGGCGTTCCGGATCACGAGTTCGGTGAGTCCCGGCTCGTAGATCGGAATCTCTCCCCGCTTCAGCCCCTCGATCTTCTGCTGGTTGACGTCGACGCACGTCACGTCGTTTCCGCTGTCGGCAAAGCAGGTGCCGGTCACCAGTCCCACGTAACCCGTTCCGATCATGACGACGCGCATAAGAGTCTTTCTTCCGCTTTCTGAAATGTTCTGACGCCGATCCGGACGGACTCCGGGATTTCAGACGCCGTGATAGCCGCGATACCACTTCACAAATTGTTCGACGCCCGCTTCGATCGGCGTCGACGGTTTGAATCCGACGTCGCGAGTCAGATCTTCGACGTCAGCATAGGTCGCCGGGACATCCCCCGGTTGCATCGGCAGCAGGTTCTTCACCGCTTTTTCGCCGAGACTGTGTTCGAGCGTCTCAATCAACCGCATCAGCTCCACCGGCTGGTTGTTGCCGATGTTGTAGACGCGGTAGGGAGCAAAACTTGCGGCCGGATCCGGGCGATCGCCCGACCAGTTCGGATCCGGGGCCGCGATCCGGTCGGCGGTTCGCACGACCCCTTCGACAATGTCGTCGATGTAGGTGAAATCCCGCTGCATCCGGCCTTCGTTGAACACGTCAATCGGCCGCCCTGCCAGGATCGCCTCGGTAAAGAGCCAGAGGGCCATATCGGGCCGGCCCCAGGGTCCGTAGACCGTGAAGAACCGGAGGCCGGTCGTCGGCAGGCGATACAGGTGACTGTAGGAATGGGCCATCAGTTCGTTGGCCTTCTTCGTCGCCGCGTACAGGCTGACGGGATGGTCGACGTTCTGGTGCACCGAAAACGGCATCTGCGTGTTCGCGCCGTAAACGCTGCTGGACGACGCATAGACGAAGTGCCCGACTTCGTGCCGCCGGCAGGCTTCCAGCACATTGGCGAACCCGACCAGATTGCTGTCGATATAGGCCTGCGGATGCGTCAGCGAATATCGCACGCCCGCCTGGGCGGCAAGATGAATCACGACGTCAAATCGTTCGGAGGCAAACAGTCCGGTCAGTCCGTCGGCGTCCGTCAGATCGAGATGCGCGAAGCGAAATCCGGGATGTCCGGTCAATTGAGCCAGGCGGTCCTGCTTGAGTTGTACCGAATAATACGAATTGAGGTTATCGAGACCGATGACCGTATCGCCCCGTTCCAGCAGCGACCGGCAGGTATGCATTCCGATGAAGCCCGCGGCTCCCGTCACCAGGTATTTCATCGTCTGCCAGCACCCTGCAAACCGTCGGCCGGAATATCGTGGTCTGAGCGCCGTCACCCGACAGGCCCGGACTTGTAAAAGCGGAACACGCTGCGCCGCCTCGCCGAATCATGAGTCCCCAGCTAATCCGAAGGATGGACCGCTGTAAACCCCACCTCAACCACCGAAAGCCGCGCAGCAGAGGAAAGGCCGGCAAGAAATACGCACTTTGCGCAAGGCACCCATTTTTCCGACGGGTGGCATTGTCGCACGGCGGGAGGCACGATGCACACAGAACGCAGCGCCGACATGATCGACACAATCGGCCCCTCTCAATTGTCACGCCGCCTTGCGGCGGACGCGCGGCTCGCTCTTCCAGCGACGATGCACCCAGAAATACTGCTCCGGCGCGCGACGGATCGCAGTCTCCAGCGCGCGGGTGTAATCCTGCGTCATCTCCCGGACGGCGTCGCTCCCCGGATACTCCCGCGGATCGAAGACGCCGTCGCAATGCATCGAGAAGCGGACCCAGGGGGCCGCCGCAAAATCGTCGGTCTCCCGCATCGTGCTGCCAACCACGATCAATGCGTCGTATTCGATCGCCAGCAGGGCGATCGACTTGAACGTGCTGGCCGGGACGCCGAAGAAATCGACGAACAGCCCCCGCGAACCAGCGTCCTGGTCCCCCAGCAGCCCGACATGCCCCCCCCGCTGCAGCAGGGTCAGCATCTCGTCAAAGTCCCCCTTCTTCAGCAGCAACCGGTGACCGGTCGACTCGCGATAGCGGGCAAACCAGTCGTGAAGATAGGGGTTGTCCATCTCCCGTGCGATGACTCCCATGGGAAAGTCCCACAGGCCGAAGATTGTGATGCCGGCCTCCCAGTTTCCAAAGTGGCCGCTGAGCAGCAGCACGCGCCGGCCTGAGCACATCGCTTCGACGGTCGGCCGATGGCTTTCGAAGGCGATGATGTCCCGGTAGCTGTGCAGGTGGACCTTGCGGGTCGACTGCACCATTTCCGCGACCATTCGGAACAGATGCACCCACATCCGATAAACCGTCCGGTCGATTTCGCGTTCCGAGAGCTGATCGCCAAACGCCCGCTGCAGATTCTCCCGGGCCACCGGAAAACGGGACCAGCGGCGCGGCAGGCAGTAATGCACGATAAACGCCAGCGACTCGGCGGCGCGCGCAGTCACTCTCGGCGAAAGGGCGTCGATCACGCACACGATCAGCCGGAACAGCAGATACTCCAGCCGATGGCGCAAGTTCCGTACGCTCACAGCGGTCACTCCATTGACCGGGAATCCAACATCTGCGACGCAGTCTGCCGGGAAATCCGTCCCCCGTCAATTCCGAACAGCCGTAACGGCCGCCTGCGACCGGATTTCGGCCCGCAGGCGGCTGCCGGCTGCAGACCGAAACTACTTGAGAGACTTCACCAGCTCAATGATCGCCTTGCTGTCCTCGGCCGCCTTGACCGTCGTGTTCTTCTGGGCAATCTTGCCAGCCTTGTCGACCACGAACGTCCATCGTTGTGTCGTCACATTCCGAACCAGCGTTTCCTCCTTGCCGTCAATCTGGGCCTTGACCGATTTCTCGCCCTTCGTGTGAGGCACGCCGAACTTGGCGGCAACGTCACCGTCAACATCGGCCAGCAGCGGAAAATTCAGGTCGTGGGCCTTCTTGAAAAGCTGGTGATTCCGGACGGAGTCGCCGCTGACGCCGACGACTTCAACCCCCATCTCGGTCAAGGTCTTCATGTCGTCCCGGAAACCGCAGGCCTGCTTCGTGCAGCCCCCCGTCATGTCGGCCGGGTAGAAGTAGACGACGACGATCTTCTTGCCGAAATGGTCGGCAGAGCTCCACGCCTTCCCGGAATCGTCCTGGACTTCGAATTTCGGCGCCGCGTCGCCGACCTTCAGGTCCACGTCCGCCGCTTGAACGGAAGCATCTACACTCATCAGCAGTACCCCAGTCATCATCACGCCCAGCCAGCCACGCAGTTGACGCAACATTTTGCTCTCCCGGTTTGTGAAGTTTTGACGAGATCGTGTCCGCCGCAACCCGCTTTCCTGCTAGGGCTTGTGTTGCGACGACGGGTCTTCCGAGTAGCATAGAGCCTGCACGAGCAGCCCGTCAATTCGCGGCACGTGTTGGTCCGTCTCGTTTCCGCCCGGTTCGACGCCATCAGACCGTTGGCCGCCTCAGGACTCCGCATGCTCTCTTCGCAGCTCTTCCATCGGGTATTCGGCGTCTACGCCGGCCTGACCGTGGCTTCATCGCTGATCTTCGCAGCCATCCTCAGCACGCGCCATCAGAATGTCGTCTACGGTCAGTTGCGTTCGCAACTGCAGTCCGAAGGAAGATTGTTCTCGTCGCTGCTGAAAGACGACCTCAACGGGGCGCCGCTCAGCGCAGGATTGAGTCCGGATCTGCAGAAACACTTGCGACAAATGGCGTCGGGAGATGATAGCCGTCTCAGTCTCCTGGACGAAGACGGACGGGTGATCTGGTCGTACCGCCCCGCCGACATTGGCTCCGCTCCCATTCCGACCGAAGAACTGCGCTCCGCCGGTTCGACGGGCGAAGGATTCGCCATCCGCACTCCCGCGGGAGAATCTTCTCCGATTCTGTTCTATGCCCGGGACCTTCAGACCTCCCCCAGGAAATTCCTGCAGCTCGGCCTGCCGCTGCAGGAGCGACAGGCGGATCTGGCTGCAATGACGGGCAGCATCATCTGGACGGCGCTCGCGCTCGGCGTCCTGGGCTGCGGAATCACGCTGGTCGTCGTCGGCCGCATCGTGCGACCGCTGGAACGGCTCACCGAGGCGGCGGCGCAGATGTCCGAAGGGGAGTTCCCGGCGGAGATTCAGATCGAATCCCGGAACGAAATCGGCACGCTGGCCCGGTCTCTGAATTCCATGAGTCGACAGCTTTCGGCCCGGATTGCGGATCTGCAGCAGCAGCGGATGGAAGTCGCCGGCAATAAGGAGCGACTGGAAACGGTCCTCGGAGCCATGGTCGAGGGCGTGATTGCGATCGACGCCGAAGAGACGATTCTCCTGGCGAACACCGCTGCGATCCGCCTGCTGGATCTCAAGCCGCTGGGTGTCGAGGGCCGCCCCCTCTGGGAAGTCGTCCGGGTGCCGCAGATTTCGCAGCTCGTGCAGCGCACGTTCGTGGAAGAAACCGTCCAGCGCGTCGAATTCGCCGTCCCGCGGACCCAGGCCATGCTGGCGGTCGCCGCCTCCCGGCTCCCCGGTTCGCCCTGCCCGGGCGCCGTGCTGGTCCTGCACGACGTCACCGATCTCAGGCGGCTGGAAAACCTGCGGCGCGAGTTCGTCGCCAATGTTTCTCACGAATTGAAGACGCCCCTGACGTCGATCAGCGCCTATGCCGAAACTCTCCTGGAGGGGGGACTCGAAGATCCGAAGTACAATCGGGAATTCGTCGCTCGGATCCAGGAGCAGGCCGAACGACTCCACGGGCTGATCCTGGATCTGCTGCATCTGGCGCGCCTGGAGACCTCCGACGACCAGTCGTTCGAAGTCGTCCCGGTCGACCTGGCCGAGATCGTCGGCGAAAGCATCGACGAACACCGCGCGGTCGCGGAAGGAAAGCAGATCGAACTTTCGGCCCCAGCCGAGCCGGGACCGGTGATGGTGCTGGCCGACGCCGACGGACTCCGCACCATCATCGACAATCTGCTCGACAATGCTCTGAATTACACCCCCGACGGCGGATCCGTCTCCGTCGACTGGAGGCCGAACGGCGACTGGATCGACCTGATCATCACCGATACCGGCGTGGGAATCGCGCGCGAACATCAGGCCCGGATCTTCGAGCGGTTCTATCGTGTCGACAAGGCCCGCTCGCGGGAGATCGGCGGCACAGGACTGGGACTGTCGATCGTCAAACACCTGTGCCAGGTCTTCGGCGGTTCCGTCAAAGTTCACAGCCAGATCGGGCAGGGGAGCACCTTCACCATTCGACTGGCCGCCGCTCCCGCCGCCACGCCTGCCGTTCCCGGCGTTTGACCGGAACGCCGCACGAGTTATCTTGTCGGCAAACCAAACTCTGCTCCCGTCGTTCCGGAACCATGCCGCGTGCCTCCTCTCCCTCCGTTGTCCGGTCTGTTGAATGTTCATAAACCGGAAGGCTGGACCTCGCGCGATGTCGTCAATCGCGTTCAGCGTCTGGTCCGACCTGCCAAAGTCGGACATGCCGGCACGCTCGACCCGCTGGCCACCGGCGTTCTCGTCGTCTGCATCGGGTCCGCCACGCGTTTGATTTCCTTCGTCCAGGACTCCCCCAAGCGCTACCGCGGCCGGTTTCGGCTGGGTCTTTCGAGCGACACCGAGGACATCACCGGCAACGTAACTGTGCGGGGCGACGCCGGGCCGATCCGCCGAGCGGATCTCGAATCCCTCCTGCCGGAATTTACAGGAGAGATCCTGCAGAGACCTCCCGCCTACTCGGCTCTGCATGTCGCCGGCCAGAGAGCCTACGACCTGGCGCGGGCCGGACAGGCCGTCGATCTGGCGCCGCGGCCGGTCCGCATCGATCGACTCCATCTGAGCGACTTCGCGCTGCCCGATTTCGAGCTGGAAATCACCTGCGGCAGCGGCACCTACGTCCGTTCGCTGGGACGGGACCTCGGCGAACGCCTCGGCTGCGGCGCGGTCATGACGGCCCTGGTCCGTGAAGCCGTGGGAGCTTTCGAACTCAGCTCCGCCATCGCAGCCGACCCCCTCGACCTCGACGCCATCAAGGCCGCGCTGGCCCCGTGCCGGGCCGCTGTCGCCCATCTGCCGTCGGTCACGATTCCCGCCGACGCACTTCTCGCATTGCGGCAGGGCAAGCCGCTGGCGGCCGCTCCGCCGGAACGCTCTGAGATTGGCCGACAAGTCGCGATCTTGAGCGAGGCGGGAGATCTGCTTGGGATCGCCGAGCGCCTGCCCGATCCGGACCGTCTCCAGCCCAGAATTGTCCTCGCAGGATGAATTCGCAGGCCCGCCTGCTCCAGACGAGGCAGCGCCGCAGACTTCAACCGCTGATCGGAATCACTGCCCCATCGATTCTGGCCCCGGACCGGACCGGACGCGACGGAGGCGGGGCATCTTCCGAGGATGAAACGGGCTTGATCCCTTCCGGAATCGCCGGCGCCAGAACCCGCACAGGATAGAGCGCGTCCGCCGGCGGTTCCGCGATTTCCGGTATCGCAATCGCTGGTTTTGTGGCTGCTGGCTCAGCTCCCTTCGGGAGAACCGCGGGTGCCGCCGAGGCCGCGTCGGCCCCGGACTTCCCGGCGGTCGCGGGTACGATCTCCGCAGGCTTCGCGTCTGGATTCGCCGGCAGCGCGTTGGGAACCACCGGTTTAAGAACCTCGGCCTGCTTCGGATAGACCCGTCCGCGGTAGATGATCAGCGAATTCAGCGAGTGATACAGCGGTCCGCACTCGGCCGCCGCCCGACGATTGTCGATCAGGTCTTTGCTCAGGGCGGCCACCGCCCGTTCCACCCAAGGTTCCTTCAGCCGGCTGTCCGGAAGGCCAGCCGAGAGAAACTCCAGAGTGTGGCCCGTCGTGTTCAAGCGGGTGTTGAGGTCCAGGGAATAGCCGGGGGCTTTATAAAACTCCGACGAAAACGAACCGTCGGTATTCTGGACCGACCGGGCGATCTCAATGTAGCGCTTCACCTTCTGGTCGGCGTTCATCCAGGTCCCACGCAGCGGTTGACCTTCCTGCAGGTGCTTGTCGCGAGCGCGGGCGAGCGCGTAGAGCCCGTGATTCCCCCCGCACGGCGCCGATTCGACCACGGCCCGCGTCTGAATCTCGACGAGCCGCTCGATGCTCCATGCCTCGTTGTACTTGCTCTGCCAGGCCGCGTCAGTCTTCAGATACTTTGTCAGAGCCCACAGAACCCACGTAATCTCTTCGCGGTCGTTGACGTCCGCCATCGTGTTGCGGAGCATATCTTCGATCGTCACCGTCGCCGTCCCCGCCTTGAACGAATGCGTCACCGGCAGATCGGACTCGGACAGGAGCGCCAGAAACTGAGCCGGGTGGCCTTCGAAAGCGTACGGTCGCGTAAAGGGATGGAATTTTCCGCCATACTGTGTCGCCATGATCAGTGGCTGGCTGTCGAATTGCGGATTGCTGGTCGAAATCCACGCGATCGCACTGACTTTCTGGTCTCCCAGCTTGAGCTGAAAGTCCTTCCGCAGCGCCAGTACCCCGTGAAAAATCTGCCAGGGCGTATGCACATTGGCGGTCAGATAGCGTCGGCTGGTCACGTCGATCGCCGTGTTGAGTTGCCGGAGGAACTCCTCCGGATTCCCGACCGCAGTCACCCCGGGCACTCCCTGAGGATAGATCGGCGCGGCATCCTGAGCGCCGGCGACTCCGGCAACCAGGGTGAAAAGCAGCAAAGCCGACCAGCGGCTGAGTGTCGAGACGCGGAACAGCCCCGCCATGCGTCGGTTCCCTTGACTGTCGCTGAGCCCCCAACCGCGGGCGAGCGATCTTCCCGATGATGACCACAGCTCCGCCGTGGAGTCGGACTCGTCCGCCGACTGGAATGATTCCGGATTCTGCAGAAACTGGGCAAACATTTCCACCGCGTCCCGGTTCGTCCATGAATCCGATCGGCCGCGTGGGAACGAATTCCCATCCCCGGAACTGCCGTCGGCAGCCCGCTTCGCACGGCACGTTCTTCGTCGCGGCTCCTGTCGCAACTGCATGTGACAAAATCGGCATACGACCAGGCGCTACAATCGGAAGAGTCTGCCAGCGACACAGACCATCGGCCGTAACCATAGTCTGAGAAGCAGGTTACAAACCAGGCAGCACCGCCACAGACAACTCGTGTTCACGGCTTTGTCAGATGGACAATGGGAACGCCTTGCATCACCCGCAGTTTATGCACCATCGGGGGGTGGGACCGGCACTTCCAGCCGCTGCAGGACGCCCTGTCGCTCTATGTCGAGCTGAAGAGGGCTGGCGGACTCGCGCAGCCATTGATTCAGCGTCGACACGGGTGGAACCGGTCGCCCGTTGAATCGGACCAGCAGATCGCCGGCCAGCAAACCCGCCCGCGCCGCCGGCGAATCGGGGACCACCCCCCAGACGATGGCGCACCCCGGGACCGCAGGGTCGTACTGCCACGACAACCCGACCCGCACCGCATCACCATCCAGATTCCCCGAGAGCGGGATGTCCTCGCTCTTGCCGTTCCGACGGACCACAAGCTGGATCGGCGAGCGCGCGACCTGAATCGCCGTTCGGAAATCTTCGATGCTCCCCCCAGACCAGCCCGTCAGGCGGACAATCTCGTCTCCCGCGAGCAGACCGATGCGGGACGCCGCCGAGTTCGGATTCGCACGCGTGACGAGCACTCGTCCCGCTTTTGCCGATTCCGGATCCCAGGTAATCCCCAGCCGGATTTGTGGGGTCGGCTTCCGTTCGGACGGTCGATAAGCCGCCGCCTGTTCGCTGAAACTCTCGCGCCGGAACTTCGGCAACTCGGTCGCATTGGCCGCGGACTCTGCCAGACAGGCGACCAGCTCGGCGACGCGACGCATGCCATCGTAGTTCAGCTTGTCGGCGTCGTCAGAGGGCGTGTGATAGTCCCGATGCTTGCCCGTGTCGAAGTGGATGGTCGGAATCGACGCCCGGTAGAACGACCAGTGATCGCTGTCCGAGGTCACCGCATCCTCCAGCGACAGCCAGAGCTTCGGCCCGCGGTTGGCTTCGGCCAGTTGCAATCGCAGCCCCGCCGCCGAGCGCCAGCCCATCACGATCACTTTGTCGTCCCGCAGGCGGCCGACCATATCGGTATTGATCACCAGCCGGATCTTTTCGCGCGGCACGGTCGGCGAGCCCGCCCAGTGCGCCGAACCATACAGGCCGCTCTCCTCGGCGTCCCAGAAGGCGAAAACAACCGTCCGCGCCGGCGGTGGATTGAGGGCGCTCAAGGCGTCGGCGACTTCGACGAGGACCGACACGCCGCTTGAGTTGTCGTCGGCCCCGTTATGAATCAGGCCGAATGGTCCGCGACTGTTGTTCGCGTTCCCGTAGCCGACATGATCGTAATGCGCACCGATTACGATGACTTCGGACTTCCGTGCGGGATCGGCCCCCGGCAGCACGGCGAGCACGTTTCGCCAGTCCGAGCCGAACTCCTGCGTCCAGCCCCCCCGATCCCCGCCCGGCTTCACCGGCAGCTTCTTCAGCTCTGTCTGCAGGTAAGCCGCGGCGGCCTTCCCGCCCCGCGCCCCCGCTTCCCGGCCTTCCAGACTGTCACTGGCCAGCACGCTGCAGCGCTGTTTCAAGTCTGGAAGCGTGATCCGCTCCAGCGCCCCGACGATGCTGACGACCGGCCGATCAGCCGCCGCCGGGGCATCCTCGCCGACCGCCGTTCCGCACCAGCAGACCACGAACAACAGCAGACCAGGCGTTCGAAGCGTCCGGGAGGTTGACATGCGGCGCGAGATCCCCGGAGGAGCCGTTTCCCACCGCGGAGACCGGCCCGACGCCGTGTGCGGTATTTCCCGGGATTATCTCCGGCCCCGATTGCCGCGGCAACCGTGCCGGAATCTGCTCTGCCGGATCGCCGACGACCTCCGGGCCGAACACGGCCCGATTCCGGCCTTTCCCGGACGACAGTCGACGTCTCCGCCTAGATCCAACAGGGCGGGGCGGCTACTTGCGAGTCAGCGACTTTTCTTCCGACTTGAGGAAGAGGTCGAACATGACTTCTTCTTTCGTCACTTCGACGAGGTGCGGCGATTGTCGCGGATCGCTATGGGGATACGGTATCAGCTCCTTTCCGTCCGCCCCTCCCGTCTGGCTCCCCGCCGGGATTGGCGAACCATCCTGCATCACCATCTTGGAAACCACGATGCGATAAGGCCCCGTGGCGGCTCCGACGCTCCCATCCGAAGTCTTCAGCGAAAAATTCCCGTCGGCGTCGGTATGCCCCCAGGAAGGTTGCGGCTGCTGACTCTTGAGCGGAATAAACACGATCGACGCGTCCGCCAGCGGCTGCCCGTCCATATTCGCCGTGCCGCTCACAAAAACGAGCTCGATCTTCGGCCCTTTCCGACCGCACCCGGACGCCAGAATCAGCAGTGCAATCGACAGCCAGCAACCCCACGTGAACCGCACATCCCCTCCTTCGCATTGAGTCCTTGTTGTCATTCGCAGTCGTTGCACCAGAAGGCCTCGCGGGAGGCGATCGCCCCCCGCAGAAACCAACCGCCAATGCTCGATCACGCCGGCAGCTCAGAGCTTTCGATCCAGAGGGCAGGGAATCGCCTCCGGGGTTCCCGCTCAGACGATCTGGAACTTCACAAATCCCGCTCACTGCCCTCGCGTCTCAAAGTCCAGTCGGCGACCAGGCTCTAATACTCGCCCAGGACCTGCCCGTCGGCGATGCCGTACAGCGCCACCTTGATCGACTGTCCGACGTTCTCGGACAGGAACCGGACGGAACCGTCACCCATGACGATGTGCATTCCGCCGACATGTCGACTTCCGGGACCGGTGTAAGTCCGCAGTTTTCCTGGGAAGAAACCGTAGGGAGGCACGCTCCAGGAATACCCGTTCCAGTTGTTGATGCCGTCGGTGTGGAGCAGATCGACCCCCACGTTGGTGAAGACGGAGACGCCCCACGTCGCCGCGTAGCCGTTCTGGAGATCCAGCGTGCTTTCCAGAACCGCCGCCGTATTGCTGGTTCCGTCCGTGATGTCACGGATCGAGGCCGAGTTCTGAATGCCGAACATCGGACGCAGGTTCGGAATGATATCGTCCCAGCGAACGCAGTTCCGCCGCACCGACTGCCCCACCACCGAAAAGTCGTACGACGTCTTGGCCGGAAACACTCCCGCGGCGGCCGAGGCGACGCTGATGGCGTAGGCGGCGTTCAAATCCCTGACAAACGGATCCCCCGGATCGGACGGGCAGAGGAGCAGCGGGATCAACTGAGAGACCACCTTGTCGTTGTTGCCGAATGCCGTCCCGTTGAGAACGCCGATGGAGTTTCCCGGATCCTTGAAGTCCCCCGCCGGCCCATTGTGATTGTACTGGTTATAAAGAGGCGTCTGCTCAAAGTACGGCAGAAGCATGGTCCAGCCGCGGGAATTGAGAACAATGTTTTCAACCTTGCTCGGACCATAGGAGCTGGATGCCCCGGTGCAGCTCCCCTTGTTCGCCTGCGAGAAGGGGAAGCGGTTCGCAACGTCGTGATAGTTGTGCAGGGCGAGGCCGATCTGCTTCATATTGCTCCGGCACTGCGTCCGCCGCGCCGCCTCGCGCGCCTGCTGCACCGCCGGCAGCAGGAGGGCCACCAGCACGCCGATAATCGCAATCACCACCAGCAGTTCAATCAGCGTAAACCCACGTCGCCGAGCCGTCTTCAATCCGTCCAGCATTTGCGATCGCCCCCCCCTCAAAACGAGTCCGCACAACCCAGGATAAAACCCCTTGAATCCGACGCGGAGCACTCGCGCCGATCATGATTTCGAGCCAGCCGATCGACAGAGCCGTGCGAAGAGGCGCGCCGACCCGCGCAAACCCCGAAGGCCACGGCAGCCTTTTCTCGAAGCCCTGAATGAATGTCCGCATTCCGCCCGGCGGTTCGCGGCGCAAGCTCGCCGCATTCAGACCGAGCGATTTCGATGAGCGTCCCGAAGACGAACGCAATATGTTGAGGTGAGTCGTCGCAAGAAATGCGACACAAGGAATCTCCGAATTCCGGGCCAATTCCCCTCACAATTCTGGAATTCTCGCAACCCGCGTTCGCAGAGCAGGTTGCGCCGCATTTCAGACAGTCCGCCCGTAATTGCCGGGGGGAATTCACCGCACACTGGGAGATACCCTGAGACGCGTTCTTGATTTCGTCGCCAAAGGTCAGTCGAAATGTCTGATCCTGTCTCAGCGCCCCCGCGACCCGACTTCGCCCGGTTGCTGGTGCAGCATGACCGGGCCGTGCTCCGTTACATCATGACCTTCATCCCTCGACGGGATGATGCGGAAGAAGTGCTGCAGCGCACGGCCACGGTACTCTGGGAAAAATTCGAGGAATACGACGCAGCGCGAGAGTTCCTCCCCTGGGCGCTGCGCGTGGCTTACTTCGAAGTGCTGACGTTTCGAAAAGAAGCCGCCCGAAGTCGGCTCGTCTTCTGCGAGGATGTCATCGAGAAGCTGGCGGAAACCCGCCAAGGCGAGTGCCCGATTCTCGAAGCCCAGCAGAGTGCGCTTCAGGAATGCCTGGCGAAGCTTACCGGCGACTCCGCAGCGCTCCTGCGACGCCGCTATTGCGACTCGCAAACCGTCCCCGAACTGGCGGCCGAATCGGGCAAAACGGCCAAATCGCTGTATCGCAGGCTCGATCGGTTGCGCGAACTGATTGCCGCCTGCGTCGAACGACGGCTGGCCTCGGACGGTATCCTGAAGACTGCAGACTGAATTCGCGATGGTTCCGGCGCCGCGCCCGCCGGAACCATCGCGACAGAATTATGAAGAAACCGCGAACGAAAGTGCGACATGAGTCGTGACGACAGGGCCTCCGAACGGGAATTCTTCCGCCGCATCGCAGACGGGCGACTGACTCCGGGCGAGTTTGCCGAGTTCGAGCAGCGGCTGCTGTCAGACTCCGAACTCCGGAAGCGCTACGTCCGCGCGATGAACCTCGAAGCCAATCTTTACGAAAGCTTCAATGGACCGGTCGACGAATCGTCGCTTCACGCCCACCCCCGCGGTTCCTGGCGGCCGTTGTGGATGACGATGTCGGTTATCGGCGCCGTTCTAACGACGGCGGCGGTCCTCTTCGTCGGATTCCTCTGGCGGCCGCAATCCGCGCCCGTCCCGCCGGAATCGGCGCCCGTCCAGACCGGAATGGTCGCCGCTCCCTTCCGAAAGCCGGAGCCGGTCGCCGTCGTCACGCAAGTTCGGGGAATCGACGTCCCCGCATCGACCGGTTTGCGACCGGGAACGTCAGTGGAGCCCGGCATTCTCAAAATCCCGCAGGGCGAAGTCCAGATTGAGTTCCTGAACGGCGCCCAACTGAACCTGGCAGGCCCCGCGGAGCTGCACATCTTCTCGGTCGAAGCGGCAACTCTCGTCGCCGGCAGGGCCGCCGTGCGAATTCCCAAGGGGGCTCGGGGCTTCATTCTCAACACGCCGGACGCGGCCATCATCGATCTCGGCACGGAATTCACCGCCTCCGTCGGAGAGTCGGGGACCAGCGAAGTCCATGTCGTCGACGGCGAAGTCGAAGTCTCGCTGCTCGGCGACGACGGCAACACCCTGACCAGCCGCCGACTGTTGGAAAACAAATCCCTGCGCGTCCGCCACGAACCGATCGGACTGGAAGACATTGCCCCCCCCAGCTCCTCGCTTCCGGCGATTCACGAACAGAAATCATCGCCGCTGGTCGCCACCGGAAAGTACGTCGACGCGGTCCGGGCCGCACAGCCGCTCATCTACTGGAGATTTGAGAACCTCGTCGACGGCCGGGTCCCCAACGAAGTCGGCCCGCAATGGAGCGCGGTCATTCACGCCGACCCGGACGACGAATCCGGAATCGTCATCCGCGACGGCGTCGCCCGATTCACCCCCACTCTAACCCAGATTCACCGCATCGAAGCCGACCAGCCGATCGCCGGACTGAACCGCGAGGACTTCACGATCGAATTCTGGGCCACCGTGGACTACTTTCATTGGGCCACGTTCGTGGCGGTCATCCCCGATGAAGACCGAGAGATCGATCGGCATTTGAACCTGATCGAATTCCCCTACCAGAGCGCGCTCATCTACTCGCCCGGATCGTTTCGCTTTCTCCACCGCGATCCCCCCGGAGAAAACGGCGGAATCAACTTATTCTCCAACGGCGGCTGCACCCCAGGCTTCTGGCATCACATCGCCGTGGTCAAGACCCTCACCGAACTGAAGCTCTACCTCGACGGTCGGCTGGTCCGCCGGCTGGCGGAGACGTTCGAACCGGACGATTCCGCATATCGATTCAACGTCGGCAGCCTGGACACCAATCGGGTCGATCGGGCCCTGGCGGGCGCCATCGACGAACTTGCCGTCTATATGCACGCGTTGAGCGACGACGAGATCCTCGCACACTATCGCGCTCAGCGCGCGACCGATGAACGACCGTAGGCCCCCTGCGGTCTCCGGGCCAATTCTCCGCTCTGACAGCTACTTCGGAAAATACGGTCCCGCCTGAGCCTGCTGATACAGCGTCCGCCACTTCGCCGAACCGTCATCCGGCAGCAGCCGCGTGTCGACGCCTTTTTCGAAGTACGGAATCTTCCCCGCCATCCCCAGGTTCAGGATGAAGTTCACGGTCCCGTTGCTCGCCACGTACATCACCCGGCCATCGGGCCACGTCGTTTCCAGCAGCCGTTCCGGCTCAGGACGACTGGCGGGGCGGGCCACGCGGTACTTCGCGACGGCGTCGCGATCGAGGTCGTAGCCGAGGCCGGGAGTCGTGGGGATTGCCGCCGTCCCGTTGGTAACGGTGATCGGCGCGGTCAGCAGCGTGTGCTGATAGAGCTGATGGCAATTGACCGCCGGCCAAGTGGCCTGCTTGAGGACGGCCCCGAAGTGCAGCGACCAGGCGGCGGTGATGCCGGTGCCCGTGAGCTGCAGCCAGAACGGCTTCTCTGCCATTTCGCAGACCGCCCCTGCCTGCATGAGCCGGGTAGCTCCGCCCCCGACGACGAAGCCGTCGGTCGCGTCATTCCGCAGGACCTGGAACGGATCCGGGGTGCCGTAGTGCTGGGCCACCTTGCCGCGGACCGCTTCGCAGATCTTGCGGTTGCCGGCGATATCCGACTGCGGAATCGGCCCCTCCCAGATATCCACCTGCGGGGACTTCTCCAGCTCCAGCAGAATCGGGATCGCCCGCTCGGCGTCGAGCAGCGTGTCGTTGAAGTCCATGTCGATCTTGAAGTTCTCCGGCACCACCTTTGCCGAAAGTTCCACCTGCTTCCACAGATCAAACCACGGTCGCCCCTTGGTCTTGTAGGACATGTAACCCTGCCGCAGGGCCTCGGCGCACTCCGCCGCCATATCCTCGGGGGGCGTATCGATGTTCCACCAGGAAAGCGGCGTCCGCTCGACCAGCCGCGTGCCGAGCAGCGCATACACCGGCACATCAAACGTGCGGGCGACCGCGTCGAACAGGGCGATCTGCAGGCCGGGGCCGAGCGAATCGTCCCACATCAGCTCGACGGCGTTCTTGCCGAGCGCCCGGGCGACGTCGTCGTCTTCCGTCTTGCCCCAGGAGTAATAGATCATCGTCTCGCCGACGCCCGACTGGCCCGACTTCAGGCGGACTTCGCAGATCTCCGAATACTTCCAGTGCGGCAGCTCGCGGGACATCGCCCGATCGGGGATTTCGCGGTAGGGAACTTTGACGACCGTCCGATCGATCTGCTCGATCGTCAGCCACTTGCCGGAAACGGCGTCAGCACCGCGGGCCGACAGGGTGTGCAGCCCGCCCAGCGACAGCGTACCGGCCATCGCGGCCTGGAGCAGTTCGCGCCGGCTGAGGCCAGGGCGGGCCGACACGGGACGGGCGGAAAATGCGGGGAATTGAGCTGGCATGTCGGTCCTTTGGTCGCGACGGCGGGATGGCCGTTCGGGAATCGAACACGGATCAGCGTGCGGGAGTCAGACTCGGCGGGCAACATTCAAGCAGGCGTTGATGCGACGATACGCACAGCCCCCGCCGCTCGCAACCCTGCGCGTCGGGAAAGCCCTGGCACCGAAAGAAGACAAAGAGGATTCACCGCGGAGCGGCTGTGTTGTTGGTCAAGGTGGATTTGTGAGATTTACGCATTTTGGAGTCCGTGGTTCCAGGCGGTGTCGGATTTGATCATCGCGTTGAGGATGGTCAGGAGTTTGCGGATGCAGGCGGTGAGGCAGACCTTGCTTGGCTTACCGGCGTCTTTGAGTCTGCGATAGAACGGTCTGATGACGGGGTTGCAGCGTGAGGCGGTGAGTGCCGCCATGTAGAGAGCGGAACGGACGGAGGCTCTGCCGCCGCGGATGGATCTGAGTTTGGAGGACTTGCCGCTGTCGCGGTTGTAGGGGGCGACGCCGACGAGTGCTCCGACCTGCTGGCGGTTGGCGTCGCCGAGTTCGGGGAGTTCTCCGAGGAGCACGGCGGCTGTCCGTTTGGCGATGCCTGGGACGGAGGTCATGAGTTCGACGCGGCGTTTGGCATCGGGGTCGGAGTCGCAGAGATCGTCGATCTGTTTTTCGATGGCAGTGATGCGTATTTTGAGCATGTTTCGGGTTTGCTCGATGTCGTCTTTGACGGCCTTGTCGCGAGCGGCTTCGAAGTGATTGGACTCCTGGACGTGGAGGTCGACGAGCTGCCGTCGGCGAGTGACGAGTGCGTGGAGTTTGAGCTGGAAATCGGAGGGTTTTTCGGTGATCTGGAGTTCGGCGACCTTGGAGTAACGAACGAGGACGCGTGCGTCGATGGCGTCGGTTTTGGCGATCCATCCGGCCCCTGTGGCAAAGGCGCGGACGCGGATGGGGGGCACGACGGCGACGTGATACCCGTGATCGTTGAGACAGAGGAAGGCGTCGAAGTGATAGGTGCCGGTGGCCTCCATGACGACCTGGCAGCGGTCGGGTGGGGGGAGCTGCTTGAGGAGTTTCAGGAAGCCCTTGAGGTCGTTGTCGACGGCCAGGAGGGAAGAGGAGTCGGACATGGCGACATCGAGTCGTGCCTTGGAGACGTCGATGCCGATGTGGATGCGGGGGTCGATGGCGTGTTCCCAATCTCGTAAATGCGAGCTCGGAGAGTTTCGAGAACGCTTCCGGCTCAAACGGCTGTTCGGGCTGGTACGACCATGCCGACGACGATCCAGCTCCGCGGCGGGCTCTGAGGCCCCAGACGCGATCGATCTGTCGCCGGCCGCGGCGGGGGCCGCTTCGTCGCTACGCTCCGAAGCGGCCCCCGCCGCGTGTCCCATGACACCACACGGGGTAGATGGATTCAACATACGAGACGCGGAGACGCGGAGGACGCGGAGGACGCGGAGTCAATCCGGAGCAGAGCACCAACCACGAATGACACGAATGGACGCTAATTAATGCGAAGAAACGGAACCACGGAGGGCACAGAACTCACGAAGGAAGGAAGGAAGGAAGGAAGGAAGGAAGGAAGGAAGGAAGGAAGGAAGGAGAAGTCTCTTGCTGGCTCGCCCGCCGTGGGAAAGGACCGGGGTGAAGGCTATCTTCCATCAGGTCGTTTTGCCAAGACGCACGTGAGTGGGAGAAGACGCATTGACTATCGCCCACATCCACTTGGCGTCTTTGCGTTCCGTTCTGCGTCGATGCGCGAGATCTTCGCGTGAGATCGTCCGTCTTCGCCAATCAGTCAGCCGCCCAGCGGCAGCTTGAACAGCCGGATCGCGTTTGCCGTCGTCGCACGGCACAGTTCTTCGCTGCTCACGCCGCGGGCCGTCGCCAGGCACTCCGCGGTGAACCGGACATTCGCCGGTTCGTTCCGCTTGTCGCGATGCGGACTCGGCGACAGATACGGCGCGTCCGTTTCGACGAGCAGCCGGTCGAGGGGCACTTCGCCCACCAGCATCCGCAGCGCTTCGTTCCGGCGGAACGTCAGCATGCCGGAGAACGAAAGGGACAATCCCAGGTCGAGGCAGATCCTGGCCGTCTCCGCCGAGCCGCAGAACGAGTGCATCACGCCGTTCAGCGGACCGGCCTCGGACGCCCGCTGTAACTGGGCGACGACATCGGCTTCGGCATCGCGGCAATGGACAATGAACGGCAGCCCGCTCGATCGGGAAAGGGCCAGATGGCGATCGAAGTAGTCCTGCTGAATCTCGATCGGCGTATGGTCCCAATAGCGGTCGAGCCCCGTTTCGCCGACCGCGACCACCTTGGGTGACGCACAGAGCTGCTCGATCTCCTGCCAGTCCCCCTCCGCCGCAGTCGCGGCATAGTTTGGATGAATTCCGACCGCCGCGTAGACGGCGTCGTACTTCGCGGCGAGTTCGATCGCCATCCGACTGCTCGCCAGCGTCGTGCCGATGGTCACCATCGCGACGATCCCCGAGTCGACCGCCCGCTGGATCGTTTCGTCGCGATTCGCCTTGAACGAATCTTCGTCGAGATGACAGTGCGTATCGACGAGGCGCAGATCGGTCGAAAGGAGCGTATCAGCCACGAATCACCACCTCTACGAGAAGCTCAGGAGGCGGAAACGGACGCCGAGGCGACCCGCAGTCCCTCCAGAATCAGACGTTGCGAATCCCGCGCAGCCGTCAGCAGCCGCGTTCCCTGCCGGTCATCGACGCATTCGTGCGCCGCTTCAGCCAGCTCCGCGACGACAAATTCCTGGTCCTCGATCACCCGCGGCCAGAGATACCTCAAGGAAACGAAGTTCCAGTCGGTGAACTCCTCAGGATACGCTCCCGGATCGATCGACCAGCCACGGTCCGTCAACAACGCCGCCATCTGCTCGACGAGCGTCGTCTGCTCGGCGGCCGCCCCCAGCACCGCCTGGCGGGCCGAGACGGCGTCGCGCGACGACCAGGGCCAGCACTCGGCAGCATACTGCACCAGACTGCAGCGCAGCAGAATCAGCATGCTGTTGAGACGGAGATTGTGGTACACGACCGGCACGCCCCGGACCCCTTACGGAAAGAGTGAACGGGCCGCCGCCGCCGCCGCTTCGCTGACCGGTTGAATCAGAATCCCCAGCGCCAGCACCGGCAGGCAGATCACCAGCAGGTACAGTCCGGGCCACGAACTGACGCCCAGATTGACCTCCGGCGCATCGGCGGGACGCGGATAAAACGTCATCACGCGCAGCACGTTGACGTAGTACCACAGGCTGATCACGGTATTGACGCACGCCAGACCCAAAACGATCCAGAACGCGCCGTGGAGCGCCGCGGCGTCGACCAGCGAAGCGAAGACCGCCAGCTTGGCGAAGAAGCCTCCCAGGGGAGGCATCCCCACCAGGCTGAACAGGCAGAGTCCCATGCAGACCGCCAGCAGCGGCGACTGCCGCCCCACGCCGCGCAGGTCGTCGATCTCTTCGCTGAAGATCTCGTTCCGGATCAGGGCCGCCATCGCAAACGGTCCCAGATTCATGAAGAGATAGATCACCAGGTAGTACGTCAGGCCTTCAATCGCGCGGGCCGCACGCGGCCCCGCATCCGCAACGCTGACGGTTCCGTCAGACGCAGCAGCCACGAAAGTCATCGCCGCGGCAACCGCCATCAGCATGTAACCCGCCTGTGCAATCGTCGAATATGCCAGCATCCGTTTCAGATTACGCTGCCGATACGCCGCCAGGTTGCCAAGCGTCGCCGTGATGCTGGCCAGCACCGCCAGCCCCAATCCCAACGTCAGGTAGAAGTCTCCCATGCCGGGGACGACCGGCGTCGCCAGCGCGTGGACGAACCGCAACAGCAGGGCAAACGCGGCCGCTTTGGAAGCTACCGACAGAAATCCGCCGACCTCCGCCGCCGAGCCCTCGAAGACATCCGGGCACCAGAAGTGAAACGGGGCCACGCTGAGCTTGAACGCCAGGCCGGCGACCACCATCACAACCGCCAGCAGCAGCGTCCGGGCGGCCGGGTCGCCCATCCCGGCGCCGGTTTCTCCAAAGAGATCGCGCAAGCGGGCCGCCAGTTCGGGAAGCATCAGCGTTCCCGTCAGCCCGCCGATCAGACTGATTCCATACAGCAGAATCCCGGCGGCGCCGGCGCCGTAGACGACGAACTTCAGCGCCGCCTCGCTGCTCTGCCGCCTCCCCTTCAGAAATCCGCTCAGGGCATACCCCGGTACGCCGGCCATTTCGACGGCGAGAAACATCATCAGCAGGTGATTGGCCCCCACCATCAGCAGCATGCCGATCACGGAACCGAGCAGCAGCGAAAAGAAATCCGCGCCGTCTTCGTCGTCCGGTATGCCGGTTAAAGACGTCAGACCGATCACCAGAATCGTAAACAGCAGGAGCAGCAGACGGAGCAGGGCGGCGAACTGGTCGAAGACCATCAGCCCCGTGAAATACTCGATCGTCCCGCCGCCCGAAGCGCTGAAGGTCCGATACTGCAGCCAACTGAAGCCGAAGGCGATCAGCGCGCCCCACAGCGCGATCCACGACGCCGGAAGTCGCCCTCCGCCGATGATCCGCGACAGGAGCATCAGGACAATGGCGATCACGAGCGCCGCCTCGGGCGCGAACAGCCGCAACGACGGTCCCGTCGTATCGCTCAGCAACTGTTCCAGCGCAGAAACCAGCATCTCGTTCTCAACCCCTGCAGCCGTCGCCACCCGATTCACTTCGCCCCGTCCACACCCGCCGCTGCCGCCTCAGTCGAGCATGGTCGTGAGCGGATCGCCAACCTGGTGCAGGCTGCGGTAGGCCTGATCGAGCCCCTCCACAAACTGGTGCACCGTCCCGTCGGTGATGTGCAGCAGCAGCGGCGGATAGACCCCCAGCACGACCGCCAGAACCAGCAGCACCCACGCGATCGTCTGCTCCCGGTTCGACAGGGGCGTCAGCGCCTCGGGGTGCGGCCCGCGATACTCGGCCCCCAGATAGACCCGCTGGATCGTCCACAGAATATAGCCTGCCGTCAGCACCACCCCGAACGCCGCCACAATCGCCAGCGGCGGTGAAAAGTTCCACGCCCCCAGCACCGCCATCACTTCCCCGATGAAGCCGCACAGCCCCGGCAATCCCAGCGCGGCAAAGAAAATGCCCACCGACAACCCCGTGTATTCGGGCATGATTCCCGCCAGCCCGCCGAACCGATTCAGGTCGCGATGATGCACCCGGTCGTACACGACCCCGACCACGAAGAACATCCCCGCGGACGAAATCCCGTGGCCGATCATCTGGTACATGGCGGCGTTGACCCCCATTTCCCACTGGTCCCGACCGATCGCCCCCCCCGTCGCTTCGCTGACCTTCCAGGCCCCCAGCCCCAGCAGCACGTAGCCCATGTGGCTGACGGAACTGTACGCCACCAGCCGCTTGAAATCGGTCTGGGCCATCGCAGCCAGCGCCCCGTAGATGATGCTGATCACCCCCATCCCGACGATCACGCTCGCAAAGTATTGAGCGCCGTACGGGCAGAGCGGAAACGCGACGCGAATCAGGCCGTAGCCCCCCATCTTCAGCAGCACGCCGGCCAGAATCATGCTGATCGGCGTCGGGGCTTCGACGTGAGCGTCGGGAAGCCAGGTGTGAAACGGCACCACCGGCAGCTTGATCGCAAAGCCGATGAACAGCAGCACGAACGCCACCATCTGCAGCGTCTGGCTGAACTCCAGACCGTGTTCGCGTCCCTGTCCGATCCGGGCGAGTTGCAGCAGATCGAAGCTGAATCCGCCGTTGAAGTAGAACATCAGCATCGCAATCAGCATCAGCATGCTGCCCGCGAACGTGTAGAGGAAGAACTTCACCGCGGCGTATTCCCGCCGGGCTCCCCCCCAGATGCCGATCAGGAAGTACATCGGCAGGAGCATGACTTCCCAGAAGACGTAAAACAGGAAGAAGTCGAGCGACAGGAAGACCCCCATCACGCCCGTTTCCAGCAGCAGAAACAGAATCAGGAAACCCTTGAGCTGCTTGTCGATCGTCCACGAAGCCAGCAGGCTCAGAAAGAAAATGAGTCCGGTCAGCACTACCAGCGGCAGGCTGAACCCGTCGACTCCCAGCCGGTACCAGATGTTCCAGTTCGGAATCCACGGCAGCGCCACCTGGAGCTGCATCTCTCCCACCCGGCTGTCGAACACGCCGATCAGTTGCAGCGACAGGGCGAACGTCGCGGCGGTCCCGAACAGCGCGTAGTAGCGCATCGCGTCGCGCGCCTGCGCCGGAAACCACAGCAGCGGGATCGCCCACGCCGCCGGCAGAAAGATGATCGCAGTCAGGAGGACTTCAGGACTCATGCTCAACGATTCCATCCGGCCGCAGCGCCGGTGAGAACACCTTTATTTCGGAAAGGCCGTGTACGCGACCGCAAACAGCACCACGACGGCCATGGCCAGAAACAGAATGTACTGCCGCAGCCGCCCCGTCTGCAGAGCTCCGAACGCGCCGCTCGAAACCCACGCCGACCACCCCACCCGGTTCACGGCTCCGTCGACGAAGGTCTCGTCGATCCGCCGATCCACCCGGGCAGCGGCGATCGCCCCCATCGCCGCCCCGTGCAGCACGGCATCCAGGATCCGCCGATCGAACCACAGGCACCAGCGAGCCACCACATGGGTCGGCTGCACAAAGACGGCGTCATACAGCGCGTCGAACCGCCATTTGTCGATAAGAAAGTCATAAACCGGCCCAGCCGTCCGGCGGACCTCGGCCGCGTTCAGGAACCGGTTGCCGTAGAACAGCCAGGCCAGCCCCGCGCCGGCAAACGCCGCCAGCAATGCCAGCCGGCCGGCGCTGTCGTGAGCCGCATGCAGTTCCTCCTCGGTGGGATGCCGCAGCCCCCCCTCGCGGACAACCACGGCCTGCTGCTCGGCCGTCGACAGCCAGCCATACAGCGGCCCATGCTCGCCGCCAATTGCAATCGTCGCCGCCACAAACGCCAGCACCAGAAGTGGAACGGTGATGGACAACGGCGACTCCTCCGCATGCTCGGCGACATGACGGTCCCGCGGTTCCCCCCAGAACATCAACAACCACAGCCGGAACATGTAGCAGGCCGTCAACCCCGCCGTGATCAGCGGCGCCAGAAACAGCGCCCCGTGCCAGGCATTCCGCTCCGAAAACGCCAGGGCCGCTCCGAGAATCGCATCCTTCGAGTGATACCCGGAAAACGCGATCGGCTCCCCGAAGAAGCTGATCAGCGGCACCGCCAGCCCGCTGATCGCGATGACGCCGATCAGCATGCAAAGCGCCGTTAACGGCATCGCCTTCCGCAGTCCGCCGAGCTTCTGCACATCCTGCGTGTGGTGCGTCCCGACAATCACGCTCCCCGCGCACAGGAACAACAGCGCCTTGAAGCCGGCGTGCGTGACCAGGTGAAACACCCCCGCCTTCCAGCCCCCCACGCCCAGTCCCAGCAGCATGTAGCCGAGCTGACTGATCGTCGAAAACGCCAGCACCCGTTTAATGTCGTACGAGACGATCGCAATCGTCGCCCCGATCACCAGCGTCACCGCCCCGGTATAGGCCACGACCAGCAGCACCTCGGGCGTAAACAGCGGATAACACCGCGCCGTCAGATACACCCCCGCCGCCACCATCGTCGCCGAATGGACCAGCGCCGAAACCGGCGTCGGACCTTCCATCGCATCCGGCAACCAGGTGTGCAGTGGGAATTGCGCGCTCTTGCCAACGCAGCCCGCAAAAATCCCCAGCCCGGCCGCCGCCAGCAGCGCCAGCGGGATGGAGTGCGGCTCGTCGGTCCCGGCGGCAACCCGCAACATCACCGACTGGCCATCCTCCGTCAGGCACAGCGTCTCTCCGTCCTTCTGCAACCGGCCGAAAATCCCCGGCTCGCCGTCTCGGCCCGGTTGATCGTAAAACTGAAACGACCCCAGATACGTCCACACGATCATCAGCCCGATCAGGAACCCGAAGTCCCCGATCCGGTTCATGATGAAGGCTTTATTCGCAGCCGTCGTCGCCGACACGCGCTCGTAGTGGAAGCCGATCAGCAGGTAGCTGCAGATGCCGACCAGCTCCCAGAACGCAAACACCTGCAGCAGATTCCCCGACAGCAGCAGCCCCAGCATCGAGAAGCTGAACAGCGACAGGTACGCAAAGAACTGGTGAAACCGCCCCGGCCGCCCCAGTTCTCGACCATCCTGCAGCTCCACCCTGTGGTCGAGGTACTCTTCCGTCAGTTCGTCGGCCATGTAGCCGATCGAAAACACATGAATGCAGGTGGCGACGAACGTCACCATGCAGAACATCAACAGCGTCAAGCCGTCGATGTGGTAGTCGATGCTCAGAACCCGCTCGCCGAACCGGGCCAGCTCGTAGTACGTGCCGGAATACGTCGAATGGATATGACGGACAAGCGGGATGTCTCGATGGTCTTCCACGCCCCCGTCGTCAACTGACCTGATGTCGACATTCAAGACGTCGCTCGACCAGACCGCCGCGGCGGCCGCGCTGCAGAGAAATCCCGCGGCGATGCACCCCACGGCCACCCACGCCGGCGCCTTGCTCAGCCGGTGCGTCCAGCGGAGCGCGAAAAACTCGACGACGCAGCCCGCCAGCGGCAGCAGCCAGGCCGCCGTCAGGAGCAGGGGCACGAGTTGTTCGGGATTGGTCGTCATGACGGCGTCTTAGTCACCCGGCCAGTTCGTTGCCCCGATCGACGTCGATCGTGGCGTGGTTGTTATAGAAATTGAGCGCGATCGCCAGCGCAATCGCCGCTTCCGCCGCCGCCATCACAATCACAAACAGCGCCAGCACCTGACCGTCCAGCCCCAGCACCGTGTACTTCGCGAACGCGACCAGATTCACGTTGGCCCCGTTCAGAATCAGCTCGACACCCATCAGCACGCCGATGCCGTTCCGCTTGACGATCATGCAGATCAGCCCGCTGACAAACAGCACCGCCCCGACCATCAGGTATTCGTTCAGTCCCACCGTCGACACGGACGCTACTCCCCATCCCGGTCGGCAACCAGTTCCACCCGGCGCTTCGCCCGTGCCAGATAACCGGCCCCGATCAGCACGATCAGCAGATGAACCGAAATCACTTCAAACGGCAGCAGATACCCCGGCCGCTCCGGATGATCGGCCCGCACCCCCAGCAGCGCCAGCCCCAGCGGCTTGACCGACTGACCGGTCTCGCTGCTCACAATCTCGCCAGTTCGTCCAGCAACCGCGGAAACCGGCCCCGGCTCGGGCAGCTTCGCCGCCACCGTTCTCCAGTTCACCGCCCCCACGGAATAAACCAGCACCCCCAGCAGCCCCACACCCGCAGCCAGTCCAAGCAGCACCTCGGTCGGCCGCGTTTCCAGCTTCAGATACGGCCCGCTGGCCGTCAGCATCACGCCGAAAATCAGCAGCACCACCGTGCCGCCCACGTAAATCAGCAGTTGCGCCGCCCCCAGAAAGTCCGCGCTGAGCAGGAAAAACAGCCCGGCGACCGATCCCAGCGAAACCATCAGCCAGAACGCCATCCGCACGACATTCTGCGACAGCACAACCCCGATCGCTCCGCCGCAGGTCGCAGCCGCAAACAGCCAGAACAACAGGTCCGCCACATTCATCGACGGCCCTCCTCAACAGGAGGAAAATTCGAAATCCGAATCTCGAAATCCGAATTTGGAACGGCCGCGGTTTTCGCTTTTGTCGCAGCGTCAGTCCGGCCCACCGGCAGGAACGTCGGCCGGGCCAGCGTCGAAGACGCCAGCAGCAACGGCCAGAGGACCGCTCCCAGAAACAGGAAGCAACTGATCGGCACCAGGTACTTCAGACAGGTCGTCATCACCTGATCGATCCGCAACCGCGGCAGCGTCCAGCGGACCCAGATCTGCACGGTCACCAGCACGCCCGCCTTGACGACGAAGATCGTCGCCCCGATCAGGTTCGCCACATAGTTCCCCAGCGAAAACCCCTGCACCAGGAAATCCTGGCCCCACGACCGCAGTGGATTGATCAGCAGCGGCTCCAGCCCCAGTCCTGTCGCCGAGCCCCCCAGGAACAGCAGGACCGCAATCCCGCTGACGGCGAACATCGACGCATACTCGGCCAGGAAAAAGAACGACCAGCGGATGCCGCTGTATTCCGTGTGGAAACCGGCGACCAGTTCGCTCTCGGCTTCGGCCAGGTCGAACGGCGCCCGCTTCACGCTGGCTGTCGCCGTCGTGAAGTAGACGAAGAACGCCGCGAACGTGAACGGGTTCGTAAAGATCAGCCACTGGTGCAGCCCCGCCTCCTGCAGCCGGGCGATCTCGCGAAAGTCGAGCGTCCCCGCCGCCACCAGCGGCACCAGCGCGCACAGCGCCATCGGAATCTCGTAGGAAACCATCTGGGCCGCCTCGCGCATCGCCCCGAACAGCGCCCACTTCGAGCCGCTCGAATACCCGGCCAGAATGATCCCGAAGACTTCCAGCGACAGAATCGCCAGGATCAGGAACACCCCCGTGTCGGCCGCCACCGCATACCAGCCGTCCGCAAACGGCAGCACCATGAACGCCCCGAACGACGCCAGCACCGCCAGAAACGGCGCCATTTTGAACAGCCAGCGGTCCGCGGCGTCCGGTATGAGATCTTCCTTCTGCATCAGCTTGATCGGGTCGGCAATACTCTGCAGCCAGCCGAACATTCCCCCGACCCGCGTCGGCCCCAGCCGGTCCTGAATCCGCCCGGAAACCTTCCGCTCCAGCCAGATGAAGAACATCGGCATCGCGCCGAACAGATTAAAGAGGAGAAATGCGTGGAAGAACGCGGCCAGCAGAAAGCCCCCCAGCTCACCGAGCGGCGCATTCAGAAGCGGAATCTCCAGATTGGAGAAGAACTCCTGCAGCGACATCGCAATCAATGGTCGGGGCATGCGGAAGGGTTTCGCAGTTCAGGTCAACTCCGCCCCCACCAGACACGCGTCTCAGTCCGCTGAGACGGCGGCAGAAATGCTCCAACTCAAAGCCAGAGCACGGGTTGTGGGGACAAAAGGTCACCGCGGCGGGCGCGAGTGTGACACATGGGCAGGATCGTTGCAAGTCATCGTCGGCATTATCAGGACAGTTCAGGGCCGCACGACGTTCGCCAGTCTTCACCTCATGCAACTTCCTGCCCCCTCGCCCGCCGTCTTCGGTGGGAGAGGGCAGGGGGGTGAGGGTCTTCATCCAAACTTCAACGACGCCCCCCCCACGGCTCTTTCCAAGTTCCGTCTGGGAAAGCTGTAGGGTGAGTCGAGTCTTCGAGGCTCACCATAACTCGTTATCGCAGAGGTGAGCCTCGCGGACTCGACTCACCCTACTTTGAAACTGGGAAGAGCCGTGTCCCCCCCCATTGGCTGGCGTCAGATCCCCCGAACACCCAGAATTACGACTCGGCCCTCAACCCTCTCCACGAAAGCCTCGATATGAATCTGCTCCAATTTCCGGCCGGCGACACCATCTTCGCCCCCGGCGACCTTGCCGCCCGCGCCTTTCAGATCCAGTCCGGCCGGGTCGATCTGCTCCGCCGCACGGCGAGCGAGACGATCCAGGTCGCCCAGCTCGGCCCCGGCGATGTCTTCGGCGAAATGAGCCTGATCGAAGAACGTCCGCACTCCCTGACCGCCCGCGCCATGTCCAACGTCGAACTGTCGACGCTGACTCGCACAGAGTTCGAACAGTTCCTGACGTCCGATCCCGCCCGCCTGCAGGACTACCTGCGGGCCCTGTTCGAGCGCCTGCGCGGATTGTCCGCTCAGCTCGATTCCGCAGCCGGTTCCCCCGTTCCCGCGGACGCCAGCGCCGTCTTTCCCATTGTCCGCCGCGTTGAAGCCGAAGTGCAGACGATTCACGCGAAACGCCAGGAAGAGCTGGTTGTCACGCTCTATCCGCTGACACGCCGGGCCGCAGCCACGCTCCCCCTCGACGGCCTGCCGGTCACGAAGTATCCGTTCCGCATCGGCCGGGCCGCGGAAGAGCACGAACCCCGCCCGCTGGATCTGAACGACCTCTGGCTCGTCGACCGGATGCCCTTCAACATCTCCCGCAACCACGCCTCGCTGGAACAGACCCCCGCCGGCATCGCCATCCAGGACCGCGGCTCCTCGCTCGGCATCTTCGTCAACGAAGCCCACATCGGCGGCGGCTCCCCGCATCGCTACGCCATGCTCGAAGAGGGAGAAAACACCGTGATCCTCGGCATGCCGATGTCCCCCTACCAGTTCCGCATCCACATCGCCCGCAACTGACGCAGGTTGGTGCGACTTCGCTCCTCCTGCCCCCTCGCCCGACGTCCCCGTTGGGAGAGGGCGGGGGGTGAGGGTCTTCATCCCCCAATTCAACTCCGCCACCTCACCGCGTGATCCACGCCGAAAATCAGCAGCCCAAGATTCCGCGCCGCGGACATCAAAACGGCAACTCCCCATCCTGAGCCCCGAAGCGGGCGCCGGGCTGTAGCCACGGGTGAAACGGAGTCCGCCCCCAAGGCGGACGGAGTGCAACCCGTGGAACCGGATACCCGCCGCGCAGCACCGCCCCATCCGGGGCGGCGGAGTGTCGAACCACAAAATCAGGCCGTATGCAACCCCTGGCACGCCGCCTGCCAGGCGGGCCCCCTCACGGAAGCGCCGACACCGCCACCTTCCAACCCCGGCGGATCAGACCGACGAACTTCATCAGCAGCCCGAGCGTCACCCCCACCACGTACAGAACGGTCAGCAGGCTGCTCAGCCCCCCGCCGATCACGCTGAACTTCCAGTTCGCCACCACGAACAGCCTCAACTCCGCGGCCTGGGGATCCTCCAGAAAGCCGTTCGCCTTGTCGAGGACCCCATCGAGACTGACCGGGGACACCGGGACCTCGGCCGACTGCCCGGGGCCCTGGATCACGAGAAACCCTTC
This sequence comes from Planctellipticum variicoloris, assembly GCF_030622045.1. Classification (NCBI taxonomy): domain Bacteria; kingdom Pseudomonadati; phylum Planctomycetota; class Planctomycetia; order Planctomycetales; family Planctomycetaceae; genus Planctellipticum; species Planctellipticum variicoloris. The sequence continues at coordinate 3,087,010 of NZ_CP130886.1, forward strand.
ATCCTCGGACTTTGTCTCCCGGTCCGGCCCCGGTCGTCGCTCGCGCGTGACCGTCCCTGCGGCAAATCGGTCGCCAAAGCCGGTCACCGGGTCGACCGTCGCGGTTTTGAACGGCACGACAAAGAGCAGACAGGTCTGCGCGACCGCCGTGACGCGCCCCTCCTGACGTTCCAGCGTCACCCACGACACCGGCGCAATCGCCGTCACCAGCGCCGGCACCCCCACGCAGACCCCCAGCGCCAGCAACTGCTGAAAGACCAGCGTCGCACAGGCCGCGGCCACGGATGGCTTTCCCGCGACACCAGCGGTCTGTCGGGTCCGGTCGTCATCAAAGTCAGCGTCCAGGCTCACGGGCGGCGTTCCCAGCTCGGGTATTCCGTGCAAAGCGAACATGATACCGAGCGGCAACAAGACAACGCCAACAGCCTCCACGAGCAGGCCCCGTACGGCGGACGTCCTCGTCCGCCGACGCCTCCCACCTCTGGCCCCTCGCCCGACGTCTTCGTCGGACGAGGGCGGGGGGTGAGGGTCTTCATCTCGCAAATCGGCCCCGCCACTTCTCCGGCCGCCCAGCCGCATATCAGCAATCCAGAAGTCCGCGCCGCGGCCATCGAAACGGCAGCTCCCCCTCCTGAGCCCCGAAGCGGGCGGCGGGCTGTAGCCACGGGTGAAACGAAGTCCGCCCCCGAGGCGGACGGAGTGCAACCCGTGGAACCGGGCACCCTCCGGGTGGCACCTCCGGGTCGCAACGTTGGCCGTCCGGGGACTACCTGTGTCGCTAAGCGACAGGAGGTTGACACCGTTGCACCGCCCGTCCTCCTGTACCTTCGGCACCCAGGTAGGGCGAAGACAACCAACAGCGCCCCCTGGCCGGACAGGTGGATCCAATGACTATCTTCACCACGAATGCCCCTGAGTTATCGTCTTCAATCGCAACGCCAGTTCGTCGGTAAGCTTGGCTAGCCCCTCTCGGTTGGGATGATACGGCAGCACTCGATGCGGCTTAAGATCGAACGGGACGTGCTCGATGGACTGAGTGATTGGGACTACATGCTTTCCCAGCGTATGGGCTATTCCGGTCTCGTACATAACGTTTGGATTCTTGCCCGTAAAATCAACTACGACGATCTCTGCAGCGAAAATCAGATCGACGATATCTTGAATGATCGTACTATTTGCCCAGATGTCATCGGCTCTCCTGCACCGCAACCCAGTAAGGGAACAAGCATTCTGAATAGCATCGTGAATTCCAGAAAACCCCGGATCGAATGGCATCATGATCGCGACCAGACCACGCTGAACTTCGGTTGAGTGCGGAATCTCAAACACCTTGGGGGCAAACGTGATCTTCGTGACGACATCCCGAGCTTGATGAGCAGTCGATACGAAGAGTCCGTCAACAGTTCTGAGACTTGCAACCCCAATGGATTGGTCCAGGACCACTTCAAGTTTGTATTGCCGAAGGACACTATTCATTCTCTTGAGAGCGGCGTCATAGTCCACGCTCGGCACCGATACAGATGCCTCGAAATACGTGGGGTTCATCACTTCCTCAATCACCGAGGTCATTTCGGCCGACGGCAGGAGACCTTCACTCGGCGCCTTGCGATTGATATCGGTAATTGCGTCGCGAACCCATGGGTTTCGCGTTTCTCCATGATGGATGTAATCGAGCCCGAGCCCAGTAAAAAAGGATGTCAAGCGTGATGAGCTTCGGTAGGGAAATGGAAGCGGATTGTCGCCGCAAATGAATTGTGCGATCTGATCCAATGCCGCCGATTTGAACTGCATCTCCCCATCCCTACTGTTTCGGCTCTCCCTTAATCGAGAGATCACCGTCGCGTACACTGCGATTGTCTTGTTTTCTGGATTGCTCAAGGCACCATGAGCGGCAGCGATTTAAGTTAGCCGGACACCCCCAGCGATGAGCCGCCTTTCAGTGGACATGTCGCCGAAGACTTCTCGCAACTACAATACGCCTCTCTACCCATAAACGAAAGCGTAGGCCGGCGACGATTGGCCGTCAGAGCCATATCGGTGTCGCGCGGCGATAGGAAGCTTGAAACCGAACCGATGACGTTGAGTGTTTGAGTTCTTCGAGAATTGCGGGATGACACCGCTTGGTCTTCCCTATCCGACCAGTATGGCACCGCCATCGAAAGGCGGGACTCTGACCAAGGTTTCCACGCAATCGGATTTTCGACCGTCTTGCCTCACTCCAACCACCCCGCCGCGCCGGGTGCCACTGCTGGACCGTCCGCGGGCCAGCAGTGCTCGTCCCTCCCACATCATGCCCCGAAAGCGTTTCACGAAACTCCTCCTGTGCCATTGGCACCCAGACGCCCAAAGCGGCGTCTGGGCCACCCCGGCCCCCTCTTCTTGGCGTCTTTGCGTTCCTCTTTTCTGCGACTCCGCGGGAGATCCTCCCCCCTGCCGGGAACTCCCAAACGCCAGCCGGCGTCCCACTCCAGAGCGGGGGGATTCCCTCGCCGAATGCCTGAGGGCTGGTATACTGACGCCAGCCGGTCAGGAGTAACGCCGGCCACTACCCATCTGCGCGAATGGATTTGTTCATGACTCGCTGGCTCGCATCTCTGGCGGTGGCGCTCTGTACCGCCGCTTCCGTCTGGCTCTTCGCCGCCGAACCCGCTACGGATGCTCAAATGCAGGCTCGCGCCGATCAGCTCTTCGCCGACGGCAATTTCAAAGACGCCTACGAGCTGTTTCACAAGCTGGCCCTCCAGGCCGACGCGCCCCCCGCCGTCGCCGCCCACGCGGTGGGGCAGGGCACCAGCTCCCTGGCGCAGCTCGGCCGGATCGACGAGTTCGACTCCTTTGTCGAAGCCGCCGTCGCCGCCCACCCCAACGCCTGGGAAGTGCTCCACAAGGCCGCCAGCGCCTACCTCGCCACCGAGCACACCGGCATGATCATTTCCGGCAAATTCTCCCGCGGCCAGCGTCGCGGCGGCGGCCGGAATGTCTCCGTGCTCGATCGCGACCGCGTCCGCGCCCTGCAGCTCTTCGACCAGGCCCGCCCGCTGGTGGTCGCGGCCGGCAAATCCGCATCCGCCGCCCGCTTCTGGCTCGACTTCGCCCGCGCCGTTCAGCAGGGAGCCGGCAATCGCGAGGCCTGGCAGCTCCAGTCGCTGACAGATTTGACGGAGCTCCCCGACTACGAAGACTTTCGCGGCGGCTGGTGGGGCCGCGGCGGCAGCGACCGCGGCGCTCCCGTCGACGCCGAGGGGAATCCCGTCTACCACACGTTGCCCGAAAGCTGGGACGCCGCCAGCTCCGACAGCCAGCGCTGGCGGTGGCTTTTGGCCGAATCGAAGAAGACCGACGCCGCCGTCGCCGATGAAGCCGACAGCGACTGGGCCGGCTTCCTGCAGTCCCAGTTCGGCGTGCAGACCATGCGGCAGTTCATCGGCGCATCCGCTGACGACGATGGCGATCAGGAACAGACCGGCCCCTTCGCAGTCCACACGCTCGCCGACACCGAAACCATCGCCCGCCTGGCCACCGGCGTGAAGCGCTTCACGCTCCCCGACGAGTTCAACCCGCTGCTGCAGTTCCGCGAGCTCGCGAAACGAAGCAAGTCACCCTACGCCGAGCAGGCCTCCATGACCGTCGCGGGCATCTACGAGGATCGCCGGCAGTACGACAAAGCCGCGGAAGCCTGGCGGGAATCGACGCGACTGTTCGGCGAAGAGGAGCACCGCAAACAGCGGCTGCAGCAGATCGTTGGCCTCTGGGGCCGCTTCGAATCCACCGTCACCCAGCCCGCCGGCCAGGGGGCGGAGCTGCAGTTCCGCTTCCGCAACGCGAAGAAGGTGACGTTCACCGCCCAGCCCGTCCGGATCGACGCTCTGCTCGCCGACGTGAAAGCCTATCTGGCCGGCGGTCCGCGCGAGATCGAATGGGACCGTTTCAACATCGGCGACGTCGGCCACCGGCTGATCACCAGTGACCAGGCGAAATACCTCGGCCCCCAGGTCGCGAACTGGTCGCTCGATCTCGAACCCGCCCCAAAACATTGGAACAAAGTCGCCACCGTCGCCACTCCGCTGCAGAAAGCGGGAGCCTACTTCGTGACGGCGACCGTCGAGGGCGGGAACACCAGCCGGATCGTCGTCTGGGTCGCCGACACCGTCCTCGTCAAGAAGCCCCTCGACGGCCAGACGCTCCTCTACACGGCCGACGCCGTCACCGGCATCCCGCTCGCCAGAATGAACGTCGAATGCTTCGGCTGGAAACAGGAGCAGCTCCGCCAGAACCAGCCCGCCTTCCGCATCGTCACGAAGAACTTCGCCGAGTTCAGCAGCGCCGACGGCCTCGTCTTCCTCGATGCGAACCGCTTCGAGCCTGGTCAGCCATTGTTTGAAAACTACCAGTGGATGTTCGTGGCCCGCGGCGAAGGGGGCCGACTGGCCTATCTTGGCTTCACCGGCGTCTGGCACGGCCAGCGACATGACGAGGTCTACAACCAGACCAAAGTCTTCGCCATGACCGACCGGCCCGTCTACCGGCCGGACCAGAAAGTCCAGTTCAAGCTCTGGGTCGGCCAGGCGAAATACGACGCCCCCGACGCCTCGCCGTTCGCCGGAAAATCGTTCACGCTGGAGATCCACGATCCCCAAGGCGAAAAACTCTTCGAGCAGACCCTCAAGGCCGACGAATGGGGCGGCATCGCCGGCGAATTCCCGCTGGCGAAAACCGCCAAACTGGGGCAGTACCAGATCCTGATCAAGAACCTCGGCGGCGGCTCGTTCCGCGTCGAAGAGTACAAGAAACCCGAATTCGAAGTCACCGTCGACGCCCCCACGAAGCCGGTCGCGCTCGGCGAGACCATCACCGCCACGATCGATGCGAAATACTACTTCGGCGGCCCCGTCACCAAGGCCCGCGTGAAGTACAAGGTCACTCGCTCAGCTCACACCAGCCGCTGGTTCCCCGTCGGCCGCTGGGACTGGTTCTACGGCCCCGGCTACTGGTGGTTCTCCCCCGACTACGCCTGGCTCCCCGGCTGGTCCTCCTGGGGCTGCGCCCGCCCGACTCCTCCCTGGTGGAACTGGAACGCCGCCCCCCCGGAACTGATCGCCGAGCAGGAAGTCGACATCGGCCCCGACGGCACGGTGAAGGTCGAAATCGACACCCTCCCCGCCAAAGAACTGCACGGCGACGAAGACCACTCGTATTCGATCACGGCCGAAGTGGTCGACGAATCCCGCCGGACGATCGTCGGCACGGGCAACGTTCTCGTCGCTCGCAAGCCGTTCAAGGTCTACGCCTGGGTCGATCGCGGCCACTACCGCGTCGGCGACACCGTCCACGCCAGCTTTTCCGCCTTCACCCTCGACCAGAAACCTGTCCAGGGAACCGGCAAGCTCCAACTCCGCCAGATCACCTATGCCGACGGCAAGCCCGTCGAAGCCGTCGTCAAGACCTGGGATCTCAACACGGATGCCGAGGGGCACGCCGAGCAGCAGCTCGCCGCCTCCGCCCCCGGCCAGTACCGTCTCTCTTACACGCTGACCGACAGCGAACAGCACACCATCGAAGGGGGCTACGTCTTCGTCGTCCGGGGCGACGGCTTCGACGGCCGCGAGTTCCGCTTCAACGACCTCGAACTCGTCACAGACAAACGGGAATACGCCCCCGGCGAGACGGTCAAGCTGATGATCTCCGCGAACCGCCCCGACTCCGCCGTGGTGCTGTTCGTCCGGGCCGTCAACGGCGTCTGCCTGCCTCCCAAGGTGATCCGCCTCAAAGGCAAATCGACCGTCGAAGAGATCGGCGCCGTCCAGCAGGACATGCCCAACTTCTTCATCGAAGCCTTCACCGTCGCCGACGGCCGTTACCACCAGGAAGTCCGCGAAGTCATCGTTCCCCCGGAAACCCGCATCCTCGACGTCAACGTCGAAGCCTCCAAACTCGAATACAAACCGGGCGAAGAAGCGAAACTCCAGGTCAAGCTGACCGACTCCCAGGGGAATCCGTTCGTCGGCTCGACGGTCCTCGCGGTCTACGACCGGAGCCTCGAATACATCTCGGGCGGCGCCAACGTCCCCGACATCCGCAAGTTCTTCTGGGAATGGCGCCGCCACCACCACCCCCAGCACGAATCCAGCCTCGACCGCCCCTCCTACAACCTCCTCAAGCCCAACGAAACCGGCATGGCCGACATCGGCGCCTTTGGGGATCTCGAAGAAGCCGAGGTCGCCCAGACGGTTCTCGGCGTTACAACCAAGGGATTGCGCAGCCACACAACGCGCGGCATGGCGAAGGGTGGCATGGGCGGCGGCATGCCGGCCGCAGCCGCGCCGGCGGAGGGAACCTTCTACAACCAGCTTTGGGACGTTGAAACGGCGTCGGTCATTGCGGTCGGAGACGCATCGCCACTTACGTTCGGTGATACATTCGAAGACATTGCGAGACGACGCCCCACCGTCACCCCCACCATCCGCCAGAACTTCGCCGACACCGCCTTCTGGGCCGCTTCGCTCAACACCAACGCCGAAGGCCTCGCCGAAGTCTCCTTCAAGCTGCCCGAAAACCTCACCGGCTGGAAAATCCGGACCTGGTCCCTCGGTAAAGGCAGCCGTGTCGGCGAAGCCTCGACCGTGGTCACCACCAAGAAAAACCTCCTGCTCCGCCTGCAAGCCCCGCGGTTCTTCGTCGAGACCGACGAAGTCGTCCTCTCGGCCAACATCCATAACGACCTCGCTTCCGCCAAGTCGATCAAGGCGGTCCTCGAACTCGAAGGGGGCACCCTCGAACCGCTCGGCGACGCCGCCCAGACCTTCGAACTCGAAGCCCACGGCCAGAAGCGGATCGACTGGCGCGTCAAAGTCGCCGGCGAAGGCCAGGCCGTCGTCCGCATGCAGGCCCTCACCGACGAAGAGTCGGACGCCATGCAGATGACCTTCCCCGTCTACGTCCACGGCATGCTCAAAACCCAATCCTTCTCCGGCGCCCTCCGCCCCGACGAAAACGCCGGCAAGATCGCCTTCACCGTTCCCGCCGAGCGCCGACCCGACCAGTCTCGCCTCGAAGCCCGCTTCTCCCCCACCCTCGCCGGGGCGATGGTCGACGCCCTGCCTTACCTGGCGGGCTACCCCTATGGCTGCACCGAGCAGACCCTCAACCGCTTCCTGCCGACTGTTATCACGCAGAAGATTCTGCTGGAGATGCAGCTCGACCTCAAAGCCATCCGCGACAAACGGACCAACCTCAACGCCCAGCAGCTCGGCGACCCCGCCGAGCGCGCAAAGCAATGGCAGCGCTACGAACACAACCCCGTCTTCGACGAAGCCGAAGTCCGCAGCATGGTCCGCGAAGGCCTCGACCGGCTTGTCGCCATGCAGGTCGCCGACGGCGGCTGGGGCTGGTTCTCCGGCTCAGGCGAGCACTCCTGGCCCCACACCACCGCCGTCGTCGTCCACGGCCTCCAGCTCGCGCAGCAGAACGACGTCGCCCTCGTCCCCGGCGTTCTCGAACGGGGCCTCGACTGGCTCAAGAACTACCAGGCCGAGCAGGTCACGCGAATCAAGAATTTCGCCGCGAAGAAGTCCCCGTCCAAGGCACACGCCGACGCGCTGGACGCCCTGATCTACGGCATCCTGATCGACGCCGACGTCGCCTCCGAGGACATGCGGCAGTTCCTCTACCGCGACCGCGTCCAGTTGCCCGCCTCCGCCAAGGCCCTGTTCGGCCTGGCCCTGCAGAAGCAGGGGAAAGCCGACGAACTGGCGATGATCCTGCAGAACCTGCAGCAGTTCCTCGTCGAGGATAATGAGAACCAGACCGCGTACCTCAAGCTCCCCGAAGACGGCTGGTGGCACTGGTACGGCAACGACATCGAGGCCAACGCCGTCTACCTCAAGCTGCTGACCCGCGTGAACCCGCAGGATCCCCGTTGCGCGAAGCTGGTCAAGTATCTGCTCAACAACCGCCGGCACGCCACCTACTGGAACAGCACCCGCGACACGGCGTACTGCATCGAAGCGCTCGCGGAGTTCCTCAAAGCCTCCGGCGAAGCCCGCCCGGACCTGGCGATCGAAATCTGGCTCGACGGCCAGAAGCAGAAAGAGGTGAAGGTCGATGCCGCGAACCTCTTCACGTTCGACAACACCTTCACGCTGGCGGGCGACGTCCTCACCGCCGGCGAACACACCATCGAGTTCCGCAAACAGGGCAGGGGACCGCTCTACTTCAACGCCTATCAGACCGACTTTACGCTGGAAGATCCCATCACGCGGGCCGGCCTGGAGATCAAGGTGAATCGCACCATCTTCAAGCTCACGCCCGTCAACGCGACCGCCGAGGTCTCCGGCGCGAAAGGCCAGGTCGTCCAGCAGGCCGTCAGCAAGTTCGACCGGGAAGAACTTGCGAACCTCGCCCAGCTCAAAAGCGGCGACCTCGTCGAAGTCGAGCTCGAAATCGACAGTAAGAACGACTACGAGTATCTGGTCTTCGAGGACATGAAGGCCGCCGGCTTCGAGCCGGTCGAGGTCCGCAGCGGCTACCTCGGCAATGCGCTGGGGGCCTACACCGAGTTCCGCGACGAGCGGGTCTGCTTCTTCGTCCGGTCGCTGCCACGCGGCAAGCACTCGGTGACGTACCGTCTGCGGGCCGAAATCCCCGGCAATTTCAGCGCCCTCCCGGCCCGCGGCAGCGCCATGTACGCCCCGGAACTGAAAGCCAACTCCGACGAGATCAAGCTCCAGATCGCGGACTGACCCGTCGGGAAACACGGAAGCAACAACGTTTCACGAAAGTTCGACCGGTGGCCGGGGCTGAACCGCAGGGAAGGTCCGGCCACCGGCCCCATCTCCGGGACATCACGAAGACGCTCCTGCCCCGACCGACATCCGCATCCAAACCGGTCTATGAGTAAAAGAACTCGCCAACTATGATCACGCACCTGTCGAAGTCGTCAGCGACATTCGTGCGCGGAATCAGCAATCATGTCCTTTTTCCTCTCCCCGCTGAGTCGTCTTTCTCCGCGCTCTCAGTCCCTTCCGTGGTTCCCGTTCTTAACTCAAATTCGCGTCCATTCGTGCCATTCGTGGTTCCCTCTCTTCTCAGCATGTCTCCGCGCCCGCCGCGTCTCCGCGGCAAAATTTCTTTACCTTCTCTCCCTGGCGTTCGCCCTCTGTCCGCCGGCTGCAGCCGCTGAACCCCGTGAAGTCCACCGCCAGACCCGCAACTACCGGGTCGCCGTCGATGGCGTCGAGCGGGGCGATATGACCGCCACCGTCGTCCGGCACGACGACGGCACGGAGTCCATGACCGGCGAAACCCACTTACGGTTCAACTTCATCGTCTACCGGTACCGCTTCTCCTCGACCGGCAAGGAAGTCTGGAAAGAAAACCGCCTCGTCGAACTCGCCAGCCACGCCGACTTCAACGGCGACGAATACGTCGTCACCGCAGCCGCCACCGACGACGCCGTCCAGGTGACCGTCAACGGCGAATCGCGCAAGACCCCCGCCGATGTCTGGGTCACCTCGTACTGGCGCGAACCGCATGCCTCGAAAGTCGGCCGCGAACTGCAGCTCTTCGATGCCGGCAAAGGGCGGCTGCTCGCCGGCAAGCTCCAGCGGGTGGGCGCCGCCGCCCTGGAGATCGCCGAGAAGCAGCTCGACGCGACTCACTACCGCCTCCGCGGCGAAGTCGAAGTCGATCTCTGGTACGACAAGGACGGTCGACTCGTCCGCCAGGAGTCGCTCGAATCGGGACACCGCACCCTGCTGGAACTGAGCGAACTTCCCGAATAGGCCGGCGGCCCCGATCGCCGCGGGTGGCCGGGGCGGGAGCGTCTTCGCGATGCCCCGGAGCGTCAGGGAATTCCTCGTTCCCAGGCTCCGCTTGGGAATGCTTCTTCGGACGCTCTGCGTCCTCTTCAGCATCGTCCGAAGACGCGAGGCAGAGCCTCGCAAGAGGGGGTTCCCAGGCGGAGCCTGGGCTGCGCGAAATCCGTCGTTTTCAGGGGCAATTGGCCTCGGCGAATCGTCGCGTTTTTGTTCCACTGGGCTTTTTGTTCAAGGAGGAACGTCATGACCTGCGAAACCAGCGAAACAGCCGTCGCCCGGTATTCGTCGCCGGCGGGCAAGTTGGTGCGGTTCTTCGAGCGGAGTCGCAATCGGTGGAAGGCGAAGTCCGGCCAGTGGAAGCGAACCTGCAAGCTCCTGCAGAACCAGACCCGCGCCGTCGAGAAGAGCCGCGCGATGTGGCGCACGCGGGCCGCCGCGGCCGAACGCCGCGCGGCGGACCTGGAACGTGAGATCGCCGCCTTAAAATCCGGGCGCTGACCGGGTCGCCGACGCAGCCCCTGGCCCCCTCCCGGACGCCGTCCGACCGGCCCATCATGCGTATTCGGCAGCGGCCATCGGCCTGACGTTGCAGTTCTGTCTGGCCGGAGCGGTCAGCTTTCGCGGCTGCCGGGCGGTGGTCGAACTGCTGCGGGACAGCCTGCCCCAGTTCCGGGGGGCTCCTGCGGCCAATACTGCGGAAGCGTGGCTGCTGCGGCTGGGACTGCACGAGTTGCGGCGGCCCAAGGAATTCGCCGCCGACTGGGTGTTCCTCGTCGACCACACGCTGCAACTGGGGTCGCGGAAGTGTCTGGTCATCGCGGGGCTGCGATTGTCGGCGTGGAAAGCGCTGACGGCGCCGCTGACGCACCAGGATCTGACGCTGCTGGCGCTGCAGCCGGTCGAAAAATCCAGCGGCGAGATCGTCCAGCGGCAGCTCGCGGCTGCGGCCGGGCTGGTCGGCGTGCCGGCCGCCATCCTCAGCGACGAGGGTTCGGATCTTCTCGGCGGCGCTCAGCGTTTCCGCGAACAGCACCCGACGACGCAGGTGCTGCACGACATCGCCCACAAGACGGCGATCGTGCTCAAGCACGAACTGCTCGCCGATCCGCGGTGGATCGCGTTCGTCAAACACTGCGGGCAGACGCAGCCACGGGTGAAGCAGACGGAACTCGGACACCTTGCTCCCCCCACGCAGAAAGTCAAAGGGCGTTACTTGAACTTGGGGCCGCTGATCGGCTGGGGCGCCCGCATGCTGCGGCTGATCGACACGCCCGCGGCCGAACGTCCCGCGGGTCTCGACCTGACGCGGCTCGAGGAGAAGTTCGGCTGGATCCGCGACTTCCGGGAGGCGCTCGTGGACTGGAACGACTTGCAGGCGGTCAAGGACCACATGCTGGAGTTCCTGCGCGTGGCGGGCTACCACGCCGCCGCCGGCGAGACGCTGCGCCGGCAACTGGAGACGGTGGCCCGAACGCCTGCCGGTGAGCGTGCGGCGGCGCGGCTGGTGGAGTTCGTGAGCGAGCAGTCGAGCGGCGTGCTCCCCGGACAGAGTCTGCCGGCCAGCAGCGAAGTGCTGGAATCGCTGATCGGCAAGGGCAAGCGTTTGCAGGGCCAGCACAGCCGCGGCGGCTTTACGAAACTGATTCTGGGGATGGCCGCGTCGGTCGTGCGGATCAGCGAGGAAAAGATCTGCGAAGCCCTGAACGCCGTGCGGCATCGCGACCTGCTCGCGTGGATCGACGACCACTTAGGCAAGTCGCTGACAGCCCAGCGCCGCCAGGCCCTCCCCGTCCTTCCAGGAACAAAAGCCGGATCAACCGGGACCGCCAACAATTGACGATTTCGCGCAGCCCAGGCGGAGCCTGGGAACCAGTGTTTCGGGGGCCGTACTCGCCGTCAAAGGCGAGCAGGTCACCGCGATGTTACAATCTCGCCCCAGTCCGACATCTCTATACCCCATCCGGGACGCACCCCCTCATGCCCCGCTTCCACATCCTCTGCGGCCTGCTGACCGCGTTCCTCACGGCTTCGCAGCTCCACGCCCAGCAGCTCGTCCCCCCGTCTCCGCCCGACACGATCACGTTCGAAAAGGACATCGTCTACGGCAAGACCGGCGACACCGAGCTCAAGCTCGACCTCTCCCGCCCGAAGAACTCCGCCCAGCCGCTCCCCTGCATCGTCGTCATTCACGGCGGCGCCTGGCGGGCCGGCAACAAGCCCGGGCACGACAACCTGACCTGGCTGTTCGCCGAGAAAGGCTACGTCTCCGCCACCATCGGCTACCGCTTCTGCCCGCAGCACCCGTTCCCGGCCCAGATCGAAGACGCCAAATGCGCGGTCCGCTTCCTCCGGGCTCACGCGAACGAGTACGGGATCGACCCGGATCGCATCGGCGCCATCGGCTTCTCCGCCGGGGCTCATTTGTCACTGATGCTCGGCGTGATGGGGAAGGACGACGGTCTCGAAGGAGACGGCGGCTGGGCCGATCAGCCCAGCCAGGTCAATGCCGTCGTCTCCTACTTCGGCCCGACGGAACTGGGAGCCGAGGACATCCCCGAAATCAGCAAGCCCCTCGTGAAGGATTTCATTGGCGGTCTGGCGACCGAGAAGCCGGAAGAAGCAAAGCGGGCTTCGCCGAATACGTACGTCACGAAGGGAGACGCGCCGATTCTGTTCTTCCAGGGGACGAAAGACCCGCTCGTCCCGCACACGCAGGTCTACCGCATGATCGAAACGCTCACGAAGGCCGAAGTCCCGGCCCGGGCGGAAATCCTCGTCGGCGCCGGTCACGGCTGGGGCGGCAAAGATCTTGCACGGACGCTCGCCGAAACCGTCGACTTCTTCGACGAGAACCTCAAACCCACCACCCGCAAATAAGCCCCTCTTCGACTTCTCTTAGCCCCCGGCCATTCAGGCCGGGGGCCGCTCTTTCACTCCCCCCTCAGCCGCCCCGCAATCTCGCTCCATCGCGCAAACGGCTCAAACGCCACCCCTTCCGCCGCGAGATTCTCCGCCAGCCAGCTCTTCGCAAACCGCCGACCGTCCCGCACCAGTCGGATCGCCTCCAGATCGGGCCGGCCGTCCCCCGCAAACGCCACGTCGTCAAACTTGGCCAGCGCGGCCTGCACCACCGCGGCTTTATCAATCCCCCGGCGTTCATGCCGGAACTCCGCTTCCGCCGGCAGCTCCATCACCAGCCCGGTCCCCTCCACGAACTGCCCCGGATTGGCGATCACCGCCGCCTCGATCCCGTAACGCTCCAGCAACAGGTCGATGTACCACCGGCAGCCCGCCGAGACGACCGCCAACTGCCAGCCCGCATCATGCAGAGTCCGCCACGCCGCTCCAGCCTGCGGGTCGAACCCCGTCCGCTCGACGAGCTCCAGAATCTCCGGCAGCGTCTTCGGGCCGACCAGGAACACCCGCCGCAGCATTTCAAACAGCGACATCCGCCCCGCCAGAAACTCCTCCCAATAGGGCGGCCGCCGCTCCTCCGGCAGCGCCTCCAGAATCGTCTCATAGAAATCGACGTCTGTCAGCGTCCCATCGAAGTCGGTAATGAACAGTTTGCGGTGCGTGGCGGTGGGTGATGGCAAGGGCATTGGATTTTTGTCAGTGGTCAGTGGTCAGTCGCGGTAGGGTGAGTCGAGTCTTCGAGGCTCACCGCTCTTGGCTCTTGGCGTTCATCGAATTTCCCCCCCTCAGGGCGCCGCATACACCACCTTCCCCCCCAGATACGTCGCCCGCACCTGGACCTCCTTGATCGCCTCCTCAGGGCACGTCAGCAGGTCCGTTTCCAGGATTGCGAAATCGGCCAGTTTCCCCGGCTCCAGCGAACCGCGATCCTTTTCGGCGAACAGCACCCAGGCGTTGTTCGTCGTATACAGCCGCAGCGCCTCTTCACGCGAAATTTTTTGCTCCGAATGCAGTGCCGTTCCGCCGGCCCGCGGCTGCCGGGTGATCGCGATCCACATCCCCAGGAACGGGTTGTACGGATTGACCGACCGCAGGCTGCCGATTTTCTGCATGTGATCCGAGCCGCCTCCCACGATCACGCCGGCATCGAACAGCGATCGGTACGGCTGAAACCACGTCAGCCGCTCGTCGCCGAAGTGCTCCCGCAGCGTGTGTCCGTCGAGCCACAGCCAGGCCGGCTGCAGGTCCGCCACGACTCCCAGCTCCTTCATCTGCGAGATCGCCTCCGGCGACATGAAATTGCAGTGCGTGATGCAGGGCCGGCGGGGGGCCACCGGCAGATCGCGGTTGATCGCCGCGTACGCTTCCAGCAGAGCATGGACCGCCCCGTCCCCGACCGAATGAGCCGTGAACTGCAGGTCCTTCTCCAGCGCCAGCCGGGCCATCCGCTCCAGCGCCTCCGCCGGGATAAACCGCAGTCCCTGATACTCCGGATCGGTGATCGAGTAGATCTGGCTGACGCCCCACGGCTTCCGCATGTACGCGCTGCCGGTCAGCATCCCTCCATCCAGAAACACCTTCACGCCGCGGAGCCAGAGCATGTCATCGGGCTGATGCAGCGGATGCTCGGCCGCTTTCAGAATCTGCTTCTCCACCGCCGGCCATTCGAGCTGCCCGTTGACCGCGTACGAGGCGAACACCCGGCACGTCAGGTCGCCCGCTTTTCGAAGGGTCGCATACTGCGTGAGCGCACTCTCGCCCGCGTTCCTGTCGGCGATGCTCGTCAGCCCGACCGAATTGTAGTCGGCCAGCAGAGCCTTGAGCCGCCCCCGTTGATCGTCCGTCGACGCCGACTTCCCGCTCGACTTCGACTTGATCAGTCGTCCCGCGTTCCGCAGCAGCCCCGTCGGTTCGCCCGTCTGCGAATCCTTCTCAATCAGCCCGCTCTGACCGTCCGTGATCTGGAAGTCCCGATCGATGCCGCTGGCCACCAGCGCCAGGGTGCTCAGCATCGCATCCGGGCCGGTCCGGAAGACCACCGGATTCTGCGGCGCCGCCTCGTCCAGCTCCTTCCGCGTCGGATACCGCCGATCGCGCAGGCGGGTGATGAACACCTGGGAAATGTTGATCCAGTCTCCCGGCTGCGACGCCTCCGCCCGCGACCGGACGTACTGCAGCACATCCCCCACCGTCTCCATCGTCGGAATCGGATGGTCGAATTCGTACATCGCCGCCCCGGTCGGATGCACGTGCGAGTCGATCAGGCCAGGAATCACTGTTTTGCCGCCGGCGTCGATCGACTTCGTCTCCGGTCCGGCGAGTTGCAGCATCTCTGCATTCGATCCGACCGCGGTGATTCTTCCGGCTCGTACTGCAAAGGCCTGGGCGATCCGGAACTGCGGATCGACCGTGACGACCTTGCCATGATGCACGATCAGATCTGGGGGCTCCGCGGCGGCAGCCGGCCACGGACAGATCGCCAGCGTCATCACGGCAAGGAATCGGTACGGCACGATCAGCTCTCCCACAGGCTTTCGCTGTCACTCGACGCGGGGCGGATTGTAACATGCCCGCTGCCCGGAGTGGTTGTTCCCCCGGCCGTCATGACTCACCCCGATCGCCAGGCTCCCGTCGCCATGCCGCCAGATCGTCCCTGTCCATCCTGTGGCGGACCAGTCCAATGCGGGCTTGCCTGCGGAACCGCGCAGTGCTGGTGCTGCGAGCTGCCGCACATCATGCCGGTCGACGCCGCACTGAGCTGCCTCTGCCGGAAGTGCCTTGAGGCCGCCATCGCCAACCGCGTCCGGAGTACACCTCCCCCGCCTGGCTGCTCGTCACTCAGCTCCGCGGAGGAGGGAGCATGCCGGTCCGATCCATGAACGCCCGGCACTGGCCGGACCACGGGATCTCCAGAATTCCCGCCTCTCCCATGTGGCTCCCGTAGCTGACCCGATCTCCGGCCTTCTTGCCCGGCACCGGAATCACGCGTACGGAGGAGGGCCGGTGCTGCAGCACCGCCAGCGCCATCTGGTCCGCCAGTATCCCCGTCAAGGTCCCGGCATCCGTATCGCCGGGGATCGGCAGCAAGTCCAGCCCGTTGACTCCCGCTCCGGCGAGGCGCGCCAGTTGATCGAACGTCAGATGCGGCTCCTGAGTCGCCGCGATCAGCACCGGATCTTCGAGAACGGACAGCATCACCCGCGTGTGCGCCGACGCGGAACACGACGCAAAACCGGCCGCCGTCCGCACCGCGTTCACCAGCAGCACGAGCGCCGCCAATGTCCCCGGACCTCCCAGCGATCCCACCCCCAGCAGGGGCAGCAGCCCGGCCACGCTGTCCCCCGGACGCAGCGTCGGCGCCAGCGTGCAGTCTACCGATCCGAAATCCGCCCCAAGTCGATCCGCCAGTTCCCGGCCAACCACTTCGGCCGCGCGAATCGCCTGAAAGGCAGCCGATTGAATCTCGCCCGCCAGGTCCTGCCACGTCGCCCGGCGATCCTCCTGCAGCCGGCGTTCGAGCGCCGCTCGAATGGCGCCGGCCGCACCGACCCCGACGAATAACACCAGGTCTCCGCTGCCTGACGGCAGGACCGCCCCGGTCAGATGCGGATGCTCCATGGCGTTGTTAGCGACGACGGAGAGTTTCGCCGCCGCATCGCCGCCGCGCTCGCTGCTCGCTTCGGCAGTCTCGCGCAGCTTGTGGGCAACAAGCTGCACGGCGTCCATGTTGACCCCCGTGTCGCTGGAGGCAACCTGGACCGCCGCCCGCACCCGTGTCGTCTGACTGAGCACCAGCGGCAGGCTGGCGATGAATTGTCGCGCACCGTTCGACATCCCTCGCCGGACGTCGATCGAATAACCGCTGATCCGGTCCACATGCACATTCGCCGCGGCCCCGTCCAGCGTCCGGGCGACGTGCACCAGGTCGTCCGGACCGAAACCATGCGCGACCTGCTCGATCGGCGTGACCGCCAGCCGCCGCTGCATGATCGGCACGCCGAAACTCGAAGAGACCTCGGCGCAGACCGGCGCGAGTCGACCGGCCACGTCGGTGATCCGCTGGTAAATCGACTCGCACATCCGATGCAGGTTGCGTTCGCTGCAGTCGGCGATCTGCACGCCGAGCGTCACCGATCGCACTTCCAGAGGCGTCTCCACCACCTGCTTCAGTTGAGAGACGAGCACCGGGCTATGTTCCATTCGTCGGGGCCTTTCGAGAAACCACTCGCAACCGAAGTCCGACCTCAATCCGAACCCGCACCAGCGCCAGAGTCACCCTTTGTCCCGGAACCGCGGCGGATCCGGACACATCATCGCGTCCAGCACCGTCCGTCGCTGCAGCGTGGTTGCGAGCGTCCCCTGAGGTTCCACTTCCTGCAGATCCCGCGCCAGTCTGCCGATGTCCACGCCGGCGGGAACGTAGATCTCCATGAAGAACCGGAACTGCCGCCCTTCGTCGACGCGCGAGGCCTGCAGGTCCATGACGTCGATTCCGTCCTGGGCCAGTCGATGGGCCAGCCGACGGAGGACGCCCGGGCGATCAGGCCCGGAAACGGTCAGAACGTACCGTTCGGCCTGCTGCCGGTCGGGGACCGAGTCGCACGCATCGTCGTCGGCGAGCTCTTTCAGGCTGACTTCCGCGGCAAATGGCCGACAGACAGCCTGAATGTGATCCAGGACGACTTCCCGCGGCCGCCCCTCGGGGAACTCCACCGACATGATCAGCGTGAAAAAGCGGTCCATGACCGCCTGACTGGTCGCGAGAATATTCCCGCCCAGTTCATCCAGCGCATTCGCCAAGGCCGCCAGCATCCCCACGCGGTTCGCCGCGAGCACAGTCATGACATATCGCTTGGCCATCCGCTGTTCCCGAGGACCCGGTGTCTGGTGCGTCCCAACTCCGCATTATAAACCAATTTGACGCGATTGCTCGACCATGCCGGGCCGCGGAGAGTGAAAACTTTGACACGTTCCGATTTCCGGGGCTCACCCGACCGATTAAAATGACGCAAAACCTCCAGCAGGAATACCGACCGACGAGATTCGTGCGTGCGTTTGGCCTTGTCGGCCGTTAGCATCCAATCCGGTCGACGGGTGTTTCCAGGTTTCGGACGGGAAGTCCACGTGGCAGTCATCGGAGACGAAGATCTGCTTGCCTACTTCGACGAACGCCTCGCTCCCGAGGTCAGCTCCCGCATTGAGCAGGAATTGCGCAGCTCGCCCGACCTCTTACGCCGGGCGGCGAACCTGATCGAAGCCCGCGACCGGGGCGGCCACAGTCTGGGGGAAATCTGGCGGCGAACGCGGGCCAGTTGCCCCAGCCGGGCAGTCTGGGCCGCCTGGGTGGACGGACGTCTGGGCGACGCGATGGCCCAATACCTGCATTTCCACCTGACAAACGCCGGCTGCAGCTACTGCTCGGCCAGCGTCGACGATCTCCGCCGGAACGATGACGCCCGGGAGGCGGAGAATCGCGTCCGAAAGATCTTCCAGACTTCGATTGGCCGGCTTGCAGGATCGCCCGACGGCGAACGCCGCTGAATTCGCCGGTGAGTTGTCGAAATCAGCCCGGTCGGAAGTTGCTTTTGTCGACCATCCGAGTCCATGATGGCTCAGTCGTGATCTCGTTCGTTGATGTGTTGATCTGTTAAGTCCCGACCGGACGCGTGAGGCGGTTCTGTGATGTTTTCCCGGAGTTGGCTCCCCGCACTGTTGCTCGTCGCAACCGCGACGACAGGCTTCGCTCAAGATTCGGCCAAATCGATGTTCGTTTTCGTCGGCACCTATACCGGCGGAAAAAGTCAGGGCATCTATACGCTGAATCTCGACATGAACACCGGCGCGCTGACGCCCGTGACCGTCACGTCAGGAATCAAGAACCCCTCGTTTGTCGCCATTCATCCGGGCGGAAAACTGCTCTATGCCGTCAGCGAGATCGCTGATCTCGACGGCAAGCCCACCGGCGGCGTCACCGCCTTCGCCATCGACACGCAAACCGGAGGACTGACGGCCCTCAACTCTCAATCTTCCACCGGCGCCGGCCCCTGTTATGTGACGGTCGATAAGTCCGGCAAAACGGTGCTGGCCGCCAATTACGGCGGCGGCAGCGTCGTCTCGTTTCCCGTCGCGGAAGACGGCAAGCTGGGGCCGGCCGCCAGTTCCATCCAGCACCGCGGTTCGAGCGTCAATCCCCGCCGACAGGAAGGGCCGCACGCGCACTCGATCAACGTCGACGCCTCCAACCGCTTTGCGATCGCCGCCGACCTCGGACTCGACAAACTTCTGGTCTACAAGCTCGATTCGGTCAAGAGCACGCTGACTCCGAATGAACCGCCGTTCGGCGCATTGCCTCCCGGCAGCGGTCCCCGGCACTTTGCCTTCCACCCGAACGGCAAATTCAGCTACACCAATAACGAACTGACTTCGACGGTCACGCTGCTCGACTGGAATTCCGCGCTCGGCACGCTCGCGGCGCGCCAGACTCTGAGCACGCTCCCGGCAGATTTTCCGCAGGAACGCAACTCGACGGCAGAGGTCCAGGTCCACCCCTCGGGGAGCTTTCTCTATGTTTCGAACCGCGGCCATGACAGCCTGGCGATTTTCAGCATCGATCCGTTGAATGGAGAGTTGCACTCGGTCGGCCATGAAGCCACCGCGGGCAAGACCCCCCGCAATTTCGGCATCGATCCGACCGGAACATTCGTGCTCGCCGCCAATCAGGACAGCGACTCGATCCAGGTGTTCCGGGTCGATCTGACCTCCGGTCATCTGATGCCGGTCGGCGGGCCGGTTGAGGTTCCGCGTCCCGTTTGCGTCAAGTTTCTGCCCCGGTAGACGGTGGACAGACACGGGCGTTTTCGGCACTCTGCAGCGGCTCATTGATGGCGGTCGCGCGCAGTCGACACGGACTGCGGCCGGCAGCCCCGTCCCATTCGTTGCACCAGCCCCCGAGAGCCAGCCGCCATGCCGGACGATCGACAGCCCTCTGCTCCCACCGCCGCCTCGCTCGGACTGGCCGAGTTTCTCGGCACGTTTCTGCTGGTGTTTTTCGGGTGCGGAGCGGTCCACGCTGCCGTGCTGACCAGCGCCCAGACGGGGCTGTGGCAGGTGGCGATTGTGTGGGGTCTGGCGATCATGATCGCCATCTATACGATCGGGGCTATCAGCGGGGCGCATATCAATCCGGCGATCACTTTCGCATTCGCCGCCTGGGGGCGAGTGGGGTGGGGGCGGGTTCCCCTGTATGTGATCAGCCAGTTGCTGGGGGCGTTTGCGGCGGCGGCCGTTTTGTATGTCCTGTTTTCGGGCCTGCATATCGAACAGGAAAAAAACCTCGGCATCCGGCGCGGTTCTCCGGGGAGCGAGCTGACGGCCATGTGCTATGGCGAGTTTTTTCCCAACCCCGGCGGCGCCACCGAAGACGGAAAGTTTTCGATGGCGAAATTCCGGCAGATGCGGTCCCGCTTCGGTCAGGGCCAGGCGTTTCTGGCCGAGGTGCTCGGGACTGCGATTCTGGCGATGGTGGTTTTCGCGGTCACGGATGCGAAGAATTCGGGGGCGCCGGCGGCGGGCTTTGCCCCCGTGTTTATCGGGCTCACGGTCGCGGCTCTGATTTCGGTGATTGCGCCCCTGACGCAGGCCTGTTTCAATCCGGCTCGCGATTTCGCGCCGCGGGTGTTTTCCAGCCTGGCCGGCTGGGGGAGTCTGCCGTTCACCAGCAACGGCATCGGCTGGCTGACGGTCTACATTCTGGCTCCGACGGCAGGGGCCTGGATCGGGGCCGGGATTTACGAACGATTGATCCGGCCGGGACTGCCCGCCGGCCGGTGACGACGACCATCCAAAGTCGAGAGGCTTCTTCCCATGAAACTTGCGCTGGCGGTCCTCCTGTGCGCGGGTTGGTCGGGGATCGCCTTCTCCGAGGAACGGCTCGATCCGGCTCTTCCGTATCAGGCCGAGCGGAGCCATCCGGTTACGTACGACGTCGAATTCGCCTTTGTAGTGACCGCCCCGTACAAGACGAAGCAGCTCCGGGTCTGGGTGCCGTTGCCTCCGTCGGATGTCGCGCAGGAAGTCACTGGCCGGGAGCTTTCGGCGTTCCCGGACGACGTCCGTCCGGAGATCGCCACTGAAACGGTTTACGGCAATCAGTTTGCCTGCTTCACCTTCGAGAAGCCGCAAGGGGCTCAGATCGTCCGGCATCGGTTCCAGGTCACGGCCTGGGAGCTGAACTGGAAGATTGACCCGGCCAAAGTCGAAACGGTCCGCAACTGGCCGGCGAGCTTCGCCCCGTATCGGCGGAGCGATGGCGGAGCGGTTGTCGTCGACCAGCGATTCGAGAACTTGCTGGCGGAGATTGTTCCGGAACGGGCGACGGCTGCGGGAGACTTTCAGCGGGTCCTGAAGTGGGTTGACCGAAACTTCGAATATGACCACGTGAATGCGTCGCTGCAGGCCCGTTCCGAGCACGGGCTCGAACGCCGTCGGGGGCACTGCAGCGATTATCACGGGTTCTGCGCCGCGATGGGTCGAGCGCTCGGGGTGCCGACGCGGGTCACTTACGGGATCAATCCGTTCCCCAAGGCGTCGCCGTCGCACTGCAAACTCGAAGCGTATCTCGCGCCGTACGGCTGGGTCAGCTTCGATGTTTCCGAGACGCAGAAGCTGGCGGAGCTGATCCGTAAGACGCCGGAGCTGACCGACGAGCAGCGGCTGGGCTTGATCGCCCGGGCGCAAGGCCGGCTGATGTCCGGTTTCCGCGATAACACCTGGTTCCTGCAGACTCGCGGGAGCCGGTACGAGCTGGCTCCCAGAGCCAGTAGCGGCCCGGTCAACGTCGTCCGGACGATTTACGCCGAGGCGGACGGCGTCCCGCTCGTCGAGCCCGATCCATCCAACAAGGATCAGACAGCCTTCACCTGGATGACGGCCCACCGGTATCGGGCGGATCGTGATGTGGCGTATCCGTTCGCGGACGTGCGGAGCCTGGAAGAGTAGGGGGGACGAGGCGGGCTTCGGGTTTCGGGCTTCGGGCTTCGCAGAGACATCAGGACGGTGTGAACTGGTCGAGAAGACTTCGCGCAGAGATGCGGAGCTGAGCGAGACGACGCAGAGCAGGAAGAAGAGGGCGGCAAGCGACATCGCCACACGCGGCCAGGCTGCCCCGCCAGCGGCGGTCGCTGCCCCGCCGTGGGCGGTCGCTGCCGACTCAGAGATGGGTTGAGATTGGATGCCGCATTCGGTTGCGTTGGAAAGAGCACTGGCGGAGGAGTCGCCAGTGGCACCACACGCGGCCACACTTGGACCGGTTGCGCCGCCGCTGGCGGTCATTGCGGACTCGGAGCTGGGTTGGGGGTGGATGCTCCTTGAGGCTGCGTTTTGAGGAGTCGATGGGAAGACTTCGGGCGCTGACGCTTCCGGCTCTTTTTTGAGGCTGCGGACGGGGGCGCCCGGTCCTACTCGTTGATGCCAGCAGACGCCGGGGATCTGGGCGGGGTCGGCTTCGGCGGAGAGATCGCGGAGGTAGGTCGGGCGCTGGTCTGCCGGTTGCTCGACGAGCCAGGCGTGGTACTTCTGCCAAATTTCGAGGCGGCGTCCGAAGCGGTGCTCGAGGGTGTGCCAGGAACGTGGCGAGAGCCGGTTGAAGGCGGCGATCGTGGGGAATTCACCGGTGAGTTCGCCGACGCGGCTGATCTCCTGGAAGAGATGCTCGTCGGAATGGAGTTTTCTGGGGGCGACTTGCGGCGGAAGTCCCGCGGCGACGCGGAGATTGGTCCAGTTGCCCCAGAGCCGGTAGACCCAGAAGGGCTCGATGCGGGTCAGGCGGAAAAATTTGAAGAGCGTGAGGTCGGGGCCGTAGTGGTCGGCCAGGAGTCTGAGGCGTTTGCGGAGGTCGTCCATTTCGAACATGGCGGGGGCCGGAAGAGAGGGGGGGGAAGGAAGTGGTTAGTGATTAGTGGATAGTGATTAGTGCGGAGGAGAGAAGTTTCCAGAGGTGTCAGAGCGAAGCGATTCTCGGCCTCTGGCGACCCTGTTTGACCCCATTCGGGGTCTGCGGAGGCGGATCTTCGCCCAGGGCTTACGCCGCTGGGCGACATTGGTTCGCCCCTGGCGGGGCTTTGGAGTACGCCGGTGGAGAGGGGGCGATTGTGTCCTCTCAACCTATGGGGGTTTGTTGCGCGGAATTTATGGAATGGTGATTGGTTGTTTGTGATTTGTGATTTGTGATTTGGGAAGCGGGACGCGTGGGGGCTTTGGAGATGGTGGATTGAGGCGCCCTCTCAACCTATGGGAGTTTGTTGCGCGGAATTCATAGTTTGGTCCGTTGTCCGTGGGGCGTAGGGCGATCCGTTGCGTGGCGAAGGGGATGCGGAGGCTGCGGATCGGCATGCGGGGGCGTGCCCTGCGGGTTGGGCGGCAGGGCGTGATGCGGGTGGACGAGACATTTTTTCTGCAACAAATGCGAAAAAAGGGGCTGACTGGCGGAGGGGCGGGGTGGTACAGTGGTGTTTGTCATTTCCCAAGGGCCCTGGCCGGGAGAACTGTCTGTCGCTGCTGCGTAAGCGACTGCGGTCCCGTCCGGGGCTCTGTGCATTCCGACTCCGGGGGGAGGGCATCATGATTGCACCGTGGACGACTCCGATCACCCGCGAGACCTTGCTGCACGCCGGCTGGACGCGCGAGGCGATTGGCTATGAGCTGGAGCTGCCGGTCGTGGATGGCGGGGAAGCGATCCGGCTGCTGCTGGTAGAGGCCGACGGCGATCCGATGGTGTTCGTGGCTCAGGATCTCGACGGCGAAGCGGACCACAGCGTGGTGCAGCTTTCGTGCGGCCGGTTCGAGACGATGCAGTCGCTCGAACGCCTGGTCACGGCGCTGCGCGGGGACGCCGGCCAGCGGGGGTCGAGCTCCGCCGGGAACCGGTCATTGCGAACGGGCGGGAATGGTGCGGAGGGGGTTTTCGTGGTCGAGGGTCCGGGGGCTGATTAGCGCACTCTTTCGCGATCCAATCCGCCATCTGGATCGAGGAACGACGCAGTCGCCGCTTGTGAATCTGTCGGAAGACCGGGGCTTCGCGAAGACGCTCCAGCCGCCGGCCACCCCGTCGCCACGTGCAGGAAGACTCCGGACGCTGACGCTTCCGGTTCGTGGGTTTCCGTTTGGCCGCGTGGCGCCGACTGCGGATGCTCCGGATAGCGGCGTTGCAAAGAGCACTGGCGGACGAGCCGCCAGTGGCACACGCCGCCCGGCTGCGGACTCAGAGATGGGTTGGAGATGGACGCCACATTCCGCGGCGGTGGTGGATCGGGGAGAGATCATCGCAGCGTGTTTGTATCGACGGGTTGGCCATCGTTGTGCTGGAGGATGCGCTGCAGGGTGTCGGCTGGCATCTTTGGGTTGAGATGCGAGTGGACGGAGCCGTCGCAGAATGCGGCTCGGAAGGAGTTCAGGGACGCCGGGAAGAGCTTGTCGAGGTGTTTCCAGTCGATCGGCAGATCTTCGGGTTTTGTCCAAGGGACGGCCTGTTCGGGGGAGGCCTGCAGGATCATGACCGTGTTGGAGGTGCCGTCGCGGATGTCGCGGATGGGCGTGCCGGATTTGCCGTGGAAGGGGGTTTCGTCGGCGACCGGGAGGAGGAAGGTGGTTTTGCATTCGAGGTTGCGATCGATGGCGTCCGAGGCGAAGACGGCGGGCATCTGGCGGAGGAGGGGGCGGTTGTGGGGGCTGTCCCAGGGTTCGTCGAGATGAAACTTGGCGTAGAGGGGGCTCTGGTCGAGGTAGGGGAGGAGATGGACGCGCCAGCTCAGGAGGGGTTTGCCGTCTTTCGAGAAGCTGGCGGGAGGGGGGAAGCTGCCCCAGGCGTCGTGGAAGTTATGCATGGCGAGGCCGAGCTGCTTGAGGCTGTGGACGGCGTCGAAGGCTTCGGCGGCGAAGAAGTTGCCGCCGCACAGGCGGTCGAACAGGCGGCTGGCGATGGGATTCTGCAAGGAGACGCGGGCATCGATGCGGTCGCCGGCGGCTGTCAGGAGGTTCGCGGGAAGGGGATCGGCGGCGGGAGCGTCCGGCGTCGACTGCCGGTCGAGCCACGTCAAGAAGGTGGGGGCCCAGGCGGCGATGGAAGCGGCGTCGGCGGGGCTGGACGCTGCGAGCTGGAGCCGAGCTTCATTGCGTCCGGTGTCGAGCGCCAAGGAGATCCATTGGATGGAGGCGGCGGCCTCGGGGGCGAGCTGGCCCGATTCGGCCGGGAACGTCGGCCAGAATTCGCGGAGTATACGGCGCTGCGCGGGGGAGGGGGCAACGGCGACGGCAATGGGGACGTCGCCGGCGGCGGCGAAGGCGGTCTCGAGGTCGGGGCGCGGGGGGCAGAGGACGCGGCCGAGGCGATCGAAGGCTCCTGCGTGGCCGCAGAAGACGACGGAATCGCGGAGCGTGACGCGGAGGGGGACGCCGAGCGTGGCGGCTTCGGGGTCTTCGGCGGAGTCCGGATTGCCGGTGGCGAGATAGGCCGCGATTTTACGGGCGACGGCTGGTTCGGAGGCGGGGATCAGCCAGAAGGGACCGGCGCGGCCGAGGTCGGCGGAGCTGATGATGGCGTAGACGCGGGTGGCGCCGAGGCCCTGCAGTCGGGAGCGGATGCTGTCGGCGTAGGTGACGATCAGCGTGGTCTGCTCGGGGGTGCGGGCTGCGGACTGGGGGATCAGGCGGGCGAGGGATGCGGCGTCCTGGAGGGCGAGGTCGAGCCGGACGACGGCGACGGTTCCCTCTTCGAGCAAGGGGGCGATCTGGGCGAGCGTGGCGTCGGCGGCTGAAGCCACGCGGGCGAGGGCGATGACGGCCAGCAGGGCCGCGGTGATCCGAGCGGGAGTCATGGGAGGGGTCCTTGGAAGTGTGCGGGGGACATTGAGTCTGCGGACGAGGTCGAGCGCGTGTCAGTTTTTGCCGGCGTTGAGGTGGAAACGGATCAGGATGTAGTCCTCGCCGGGGAAGCCGGTGGGGGCGTCGAGGACGGCGGTGTTGCCTGTCGATGTGTAGGGGAAGTGCTGGAGCGTCACCGGGTGGCGCGGGACGGGAACGACGGTGATTTCGTCGAGCGACGCGGGGAGCTGGCCGTGGTGTTGTGCGGCGTGGAGGCGGAGGGCTTCGACGACCATCAGGGCGCAGTGGCGGATCACCGGTCGCCATTCGGCCTTCAGAGCCTGCTGGACCGCGGGCATGAGATCTTCCGCCAGGAACGTGGTACGACTCGGGCCGGCGGCGTTTGCGAACGGACGTTTCGACTGGCTGTGGAACTCGCCATCAATGAGTTCGATGAGAGCGGGGTCGGCGCGGCGGGTCCATTTGAGGAGTTCCAGTTCGGTGCGGCGCGTCGAGCGAATCTGATGGACGGCGACGACCTGGCCGACGGGCATGGCGTCGAGATCGACGTGAGGGATGCCGTCGGCTTCGAGATCGCGAAGGGCTCCGGGGTAGCCGTTGAACAGCGTCTGAAGCAGATACGCATCCGCCAGCCAGTCCGGTGCATCCTGTTTCGGAATCCGACGCGAATCCGACGTGAGCTGGCGCGAGTCCCGAAGCGTCTGACGAAAGTCCCCGCGCCAGCCCTCTGACGTCCGCGGATGCAGCTCCGCGTCGCTGAACCAGGGGAAGACGCGTTCGGGGAGGGTCAGCTCGGTGTCGATGGAATCGCGACACTGAACCAGCGACTCCGGGATGCCCGCCAGAGCCCAGTAGAGGCTGGGTGAATCTGGAAGTGCGATCAAATCTGCCAACCCGACCTGCGTGATTGAGGCGCAAGCGATCCCGACCAGGTCGATGATGATGCACTCGTTATCGTCGAGTGCATGCGCCAGGCGCAGTCCGGTGCGAGCCCAGTCGGCCGCTTGCACAAAATCGCCGTCGGCCAGGGCCAACTGCATCTTCAACTTGATCAGCCGCATCAGGGCGCGGGCTTCCTGGAACTCGCCGAGTCGGTACTCAATCGTGGCGAGTCCCCTCAAATCTCGCATCCGCAGACTCCATTCGGTCTGCTCCCGGAGCGCGGCGATTCGGGCGTTTGACAGGTTCTCGGTCCAGCGCGTCAGGTACTGACGGACTTCCTCACGCGGCAATTCTGCGACCGGCATGTCGATCCACGGGACGGTGGCACCGCCGCCGAACGCTTTACGAAACTCTTCGGGCTGCGCCTGCGAGGCCCGATCGAGGCCGGCGATCGCCCGGTACCAGTAGGTGACCGAGTTGCCGGGGGTCAGTTCGCCGATGCGGGGCCAGAGGGCGTCGGCGGGGAGGGAGGGGATCGTTTTCGACGGCATGGCGACCGTGCAGGTTGCGAACGGGCCGCGCGGTTTGGGCGACTGGGGGGCGCCTGGCTTTTCAGGAGTGAACGGTCCGTTCGGGCCGAGCTGCACCTGGGCCATGGCGGACGGGCCGAGGCCTGGCGCAAAGGTTGCGAGCAGGCCGAGGAGGAGTATTCGACGGGCAGGGAACAACATCAGACAGGTCTCCCGTGAGGACGGTGACAGAACGCGATGCGGAAGAATTGAATCGATCGGGTTTACAGGTCCCGGTCGAACTCGTCGGACCAGCGGCGCCGGAAGTCGAGGACCGTCGTGCCGGGTTCGGCGGAGGCGTGCGGGCGAAGGTCCGTCGCGGCTACGGCGGGTTCGGCAATGCCAGCGGAGCGAAAGCCGCGAATCGTCAGGAACTGGCCGCGTTCCAGGCTCCAATCCGGCAGCAGACTCGTCGGGACGGCACCCGTGCGCTGCATGACGGCTGCATGTGTCGGGACTGCGGGGATCGCGGGTGAATCATGGCCGGTATCGGTGCGGGTAACGGCGGTCGGCGATGCTGCTGGAACCGCGGTCACGCTTGCGCCGTTACCTGGGAACGGGGGCGTAGACGTATCACCGAGCCACGCGCCGCCGACGGCAATGGCCGCGAGCCAGCCTGCCGCCGTGCCGGCCAGAAGAAACCGGCGCTGGCGCGTCTGTTCGGATTCCGCGGCAGCGCGGCCGGCGGCGAACATCAGAGTGTCGCGATCGACGGTAGACGGTCGCGGTTTCAGCGAGAGGAGCGAGGCTTCGAAGCCTGGATCCTGACGATTCATTTGGGACATGGCACCCCCAGATGCTTGCGCAGTTCTTCAATTCCCTCGAGATACCGGCGGTGAGCCGTGCTCGACGACCGGCCGATGAGCCCGGCGATTTCTCCGAACGACAACCCGCCCCAGAGGTGGGCGATGACGATTTCGCGCGTTTCTTCCGGCAATTGCCGCAGGGCCTGGGTGGCGGCGGAGGCGTCCAGTCCTCCGGCGGGGTCGGGCTCGAACCAGCCATCGCCATTCGCGGCGGCGGACTCATGCCGGGCTCGGCGGACCGAGGCCCGCCGGTCGCTGATGGCCAGATTGCGGACGACGGTAAACAGCCAGGCGGCGGGACTGGCCGGCGTCCCGGATTGGCGGGCGAGTCGCACGAAGGCTTCCTGCACGACATCGGCCGGCGAGCTGCTCCACTGCCGGGCATAAAGCTCCAGCGCGGAGGAGTGTTCCTCCAGCAGACGTGCCAGTAGTTCCGCGGCGACGGGCATCGACATTCCAGACGAGAGAGAGTTCTCTACCAGTCTGACGCCTGTCGAACGGGAGCGTCCCGCGAAAAGTCGAAGATTCCGGCCGGCGGTCAGTTCATCGCCGTGCCGCCGTTTCCACGAACACCACGGGTTGCACTCCGTCCGCCTGACGGCGGACTCCGTTACACCCGTGGCTACAGCCCGTCGCCCCTCCGGGGCTCAAGACAAGACTGCGGGCCTATTTCAGCTTGGCGAGGCCGCGTTCGAACATGGCGAGTTCGTTGCGGGTTTCGGGGGTTTCCCAGCCGCGCTCGAGACATTTGAAATTCCACGGGTTGCACTCCGTCCGCCTGACGGCGGACTCCGTTACACCCGTGGCTACAGCCCGTCGCCCCTCCGGGGCTCAAGACAAGACTGCGGGCCTATTTCAGCTTGGCGAGGCCGCGTTCGAACATGGCGAGTTCGTTGCGGGTTTCGGGGGTTTCCCAGCCGCGCTCGATGATCGAGAGGAGGCACTGGCGGCCGCGTTCGAGCCATTTGCGGACGCTTTCGGGTTCGGTCTGGGCCATTCGGGAGCAGAGGACGCTGAAGCTGCGGAGGATCTCGGGGGTTTCGCCGAACTCCATGATGATCCGTTCGCCGACTTTCAGGCTCTGGCGGTAGAGCTCCGCGGCGGCCTGCTTGTCGCCTGCGGCGCGATGCATGTCGCCGGCTTTGATCAGCGAGACGGAGACGTCCTGCAGCCTTTCGGACGATTCTCCGTAGACTTCGACGGCCCGCTGGCTGAGTTCGACGGCGCGAGCGTAGTGGTCGGCAGCGGCGTCGCGGTTGCCTTCGAGGCGTTCGACGTCGCCGACCTTGATCAGGGCGAGGCGGACGTTGAGGAGATTTTCTTCGGTTTCGCCGTCTTCGCGGAGGATCCGTTCGCAGATTTCGAGGCTTTGTCGATAGCGGGCGAGTCCGCCGGACTGGTCTCCTTCGAGTCGTTCGAGGTCACCGACGTGGATGAGGGCGGAGGAGAGTTCGCGGAGAGTTGCGGGGGATTCGCCGGCCTCGTCGACAATTCTGCCGCAGACTTTGAGCCGCTGGCGAAAGCGATCGAGCGCGGACAACTGATCGTTCTGCATCAGTTCGAGGTCGCCGAGTTTGCTGAGGGCGACGCTGACGGAGCGGAGGTTATCGGGGGTCGGGCCGAAAGCATCGACGATGCGTTCGGTGATTTCGAGCGCTCGGCGATAGCGGATCAGGGCGCCGGGAAGATCGCCCTGGGCGACTTCGACGTCGCCGAGGCGTTCCAGAGAGAATGCGAAGTCGCCGAGGCGTTCCAGAGAGGCTCCGAGTTCTTCGACGAGGCGTTCGCGGATGCGGAGGCACTGTCGGAAGCGGACGAGTGCGCTGCTGGCTTCGCCGGCGGCGAGTTCGAGTTCGCCGACGCGTTCGAGGGCCAGGCTGAAGAGTTCGAGGTTTTCGGAGGAGTCGCCGAACTGCTGGATGATTTTGCCGCAGACCTCGAAACCGTTGCGGAAGCCCTGGAGGGCGGCGTCGCGATCGCCATTGAGGAGCTCCATTTCGGCGACGCGATTGAGGGCCACGCCGAGGTCGCGCAGACCGAATTCGGTCTCGCCGGTTTCGTCGATCGCCTGCTGAGCGAGTTCGAGCCCCTGACGGTAGCAATCGAGCGCCGCCGCGGCGTCCCCGGCGGTCCGTTCCAGGTCGCCGACGCGTCGGAGGGAGATGGTGCGGTCGCGTCGGGCTTCGGGGCTGTCGCCGGTTTCGGCGAGCTTGCGTTCGCAGAGATCCAGGCTGCGGCGATACCAGGCGAGCGCCTCGGTTTGTCTCTGGGCTCCGAGTTCCAGGTTACCGATCATGACGGCGATGTCGTCGGCCATCTGGAGGTCTTCGGGAGTCCAGCCGAATTGCTGATCGACGTGTTCGCAGACTTCCCAGGCCTGCTGGTAGCGGGCGAGGGCGGCTTCGAGAGATCCGCCGTCCCGTTCGAGATCGCCGGTGCGCAGCAGCGAGCCGATGAGTCCCCGGAAGCTGGCCTCGGTTTCGCCGTGTTCCTGGAGGGTATCGGCCCAGGCGGCGAGGCTGTCGCGGTAGCGATCGGCCGCACGTTCGCGATCGCCGGCGGCGAGTTCGAGGTCGGCGAGTTTGACGAGGAAGGAGGCGAAGTTTGAATCGTTCTCGAGGGCGGCATCGGGCCTCTGGGCGAGCGCTGCGCGGACTTCCAGGTAACGTCGATAGTGGTCGATTGCGGCGGCCGTTTCACCGTTTTCGAGATCCCGGTCTCCCATGCTGAGGAGCAGATCGGACCACGCCTGGAGCATGGGGGTGGTGGAGTCGCCGGACTGGAACACGCGTTCGTAGGCTTCCAGGCGTCGATTGTCGCGTTGAGCGGCCGACTGCTGATTTCCGGTGGCGGACTCGAGTTGTCCCACCTGGGTGAGGAGGGACTGGAGGGCCTGTTGGGCTTCGACGTCGGCGTCGTTGTGCTGGAGGTACTGCTCCTGCATTTCCAGCCGCTGCTGGTATCGCGAGAGGGCCGCGGCCTGCTGGCCCTGGGCGAGTTCGAGTTCCGCGAGCCGGTCGAGCAACTGGTTGATCGGGACGGCGGCCGTGCGGGATTCGCGGAGCTGCGGCGGAAGCTGTTCCTGCAGTTCCAGGCTGCGGCGATAGCGGGCGAGGGAGGCGGTCGAATTGCCGGTTTCGCGTTCGAGGTCGCCGAGCTGGACCAGCCGATCGGCGAGTTCGCCGGCGGAACTCCCGTGTTCGTCGCCGGCCGAGAGAAGTCTCTCGGAGACGCCGACGAGGCGTTCGAGGTACTGCACGGCGTCGTGCCGCGAGCCGCCGGCGAGTTCGACGTCGACGACTTTTTTGAGGAGGCCTTCGAGGCGGCGTTCCATCTGCTCGTTGGCGCCGGTCACTTGAACGAGATTCTGGCAGACGTCGACGGCCTGACGCTGATGGTGTGCTGCGGCCTGCTGATCGCCGACGGACAGCTCCAGTTCGCTCACGCGGTTGAGGAGTTCCAGCAGGCTGGTCAAAGAGGCTCCGTCGACTTCGACGGCGGCCCGCTGCTCGCTCAGATCCAGGCTTTGACGGTACTCCTCGATCGCCGCCGGGGTGTTTCCCGCGGCGAGTTCAAGGTCGCCCAGGCGGCGACGGAACTGTTCGAGTTCGCGTCCTTCGACCAGGCTGTCGCCGGTCTGCTGCTGCAGGCGATTTCCGACGTCGAGGAACCGCCGGTAGTAGTCGATCGCGGCGGCCGAGTTTCCGGCTCCGAGTTCCAGGTCGCCGACCTGCTTCAGCGTCGCCCCCAGGTCGCGGATGGATTCGGGCGGATCGCCGGTCAGGTGCAGCAGGCGTTCGCGGACGTCGACGCTCTGGCGATACCGCGCGAGGGACTCCGGGACCTGTCCTTCGGCCCGTTCGAGGTCACCGAGCTTCACGAGAGACTGGAGGAAGTCCTGGAGTGCGGCCGGCGACTCGCCGGTTTCGGCCAGAAGCCGCGACTTGTATTCGACATTCTCCCGGTGGCGCTGGAGCGCCGCGGCCCGGTCGCCCTCGGCAAACTCCAGGTCGCCGACCCTGGCCAGAAGCATGCCGAGATCCGGGAATTCGGCGGCGGCCTTGCCGTACTCCTGCTGCAGTCGTTCGTAGACGCCGACACTCTGACGGTAGCGGTTCAGGGCGGGCTTCGTTTCGCCGGCGGAGTGTTCGAGATCCGCGACGCGGCGCAGGAAGTCTCCGAGTTCGTGCAGAGACTCGGCGGTCTCGCCGGCGACCTGGAGTTGCCGTTCACGGACGTCGAGGGCGCGTCGATAGCGGTTTACGGCGTCCGTCTGGTCGCCTGCGGAAAGTTCCGCGTCGCCGAGCTGGACGAGGAGATCTCCCAGACTCTGCAGGCGTTCGGCACTTTCGCCGTCGACTTCCAGCAGGCGTTCGCGAACGTCGACCAGCCGGGTCAGGCGTGCGAGCGCTTCCTGCGGATTTTCGGCTTCCGGCTCGACATCGCGGAGGCGGATCAGACTTTGTTCGAGCGCCCGCAGCGATTCGGAGCTGTCGCCGGACAGCTCCCGCAGGCGTTCGTGCACCTGGACGTCGCGCAGGAACCAGCGCCGCGCCGCTGCCAGATCTCCGGCCTGACGTTCCGCTTCTCCGAGCGTGAGCAGCAACTGGCTCAGAGAGGCGAGCCGATCGAGGGTTTCGCCGTCGATTTCCAGCAGGCGCTCGCGAACCTCGACCAGTTGAGCGAGTCGCGGTCGAGCGGCAGCTTCATCGCCTGCGACGTCTTCCAGTTCCTTCGCCTGCAGCAGGCTGTTCTCAAAATCGGCGAGCGACGGTGCGGTCTCGCCGGCGAGCAGTCGCAGCCATTCGTGGACTTCCACGTTGCGGCGAAGTCGTTCCAAGGCCCTGGGGAGATTTTCCGAGGCTCGTTCGACAGAGGCTACATGGACCAGCAGATCGCTTAGAGCCGTCAGGCGCTCGACGGATTCTCCGCAGACTTCGAGGAGTCGCTCACGGACTTCGATCAAGCGGCACAGGTGCTCGTACTCGGCCGCCGACTCTCCAGCGGCGCGTTCGAGTTCAACCAGCGTCCACAGGCTGCCGTCGAGAGCCTCCAGCGATTCGCGGCTATCGGCGGCGAGTTCCCGCAGACGCTCGCGAACATCGACGTTCCGGCGGAAGCGCTTCAAGGCCTGTGGGGAATTTCCGGCCTGCGACTCGATGGTTCCGACGCGCACCAGCAATTCGCTGAGGGCAAGCCACGAGTCAGGATCGCTGCCGTGGACTTCCGCCACGTGTTCCCGGAGTTCAATCATCCGATCGAGGCAGGAGGTGGCGGCTTCGCCGTTCCCGGCGGCCGCCTCAAGCTCGCTGACCTGCAGCAGGCAGCGTTCCAGCGCGGCGAGCGAATCGGCGCTCTCGCTGCTGAAGTCGCGAATCAGTTCGCAGAGTTCCACATTGCGACGGAAGTAGACGAGGGCCCGTTCCTGTTCGCCGGCCGCCAAGGCACTTTGTGCGACGTCGACCAGCAGTTCGCTGAGACCACGGAGAGTCGTTTCGCTCGGGCCTGCGACCTGAAGCAATCGTTCGCGGACGTCAATCCGGCGATTGAGCAATGCTCCGGCTTTCGCCTGATTCCCGTCTTCCGCTTCCAGCTTGCCGAGTTGGACCAGCCGCTGCTCCAGCTCTTCCAGCCCGGCGACGCTTTCGCCACGGAGGCCGAGCTGTCGCTCCTGGAGTTCCAGGCGACGCTGCTGGCGCGTCCGCGCATCGGGCCGGTCGTGCGTCGCGAGGGCCAGGTCCACCGCCTGGGAGAGCAATGTGTCCAACGCGGCCAGATGCTCTGCGACATCTTCCGGGAGGTTGAGGAGTCGCTCGTGCAGCTCGATCCGTTGCGCCAGGCGGGTACGGGTCGCGGTGGAGTCGCCCTCGGCCGATTCCAGATCGCCGAGCTGGATGAGGCAACGATCAACCGTTTCCAAAATGTCGGCGTTGTCGCCGGTGCGGTTGAGGAGTCGCTCCAGAATCTCCAGGCGACGCTGCAGGCGCGGCCGTGCGCCGGCACGGTCATTCGCCGCCAGGGTGAGTTCCACGGCCTGAGCCAGGAGCGAGTCCAGAGCGGTCAGGCGATCGTCGGTTTCTTCGCTGATCGCCAGCATTCGCTCGTGCAACTGGATCCGCTGCGACTGTCGGACGCCTGCGGCGGCGGCATCACCTTCGGCGGTCTCCAATTCGCCGAGCTGGGCCAGGCAGCGGTCGACTTCTTCCAGAGCGGCGACGTTTTCGCCGGTCTGCTCGATCAGCCTGATGCGAATCGCGACGTTCCGTCGGAACTTCTCCAATGCGGCGGCGCGATTGCCGGCCTGCAGCGCGCCGTCGGCGAACCGAAGCAGAAGGGTTCCGAGTTGCTGGAGCCGCTCCGGGGTTTCGCCGGCAACGATGAGCAATCGCTCCTGCAGACCGGTCTGCCGATCGAGCCCGTCGAGGGCTGCCGCGTCGTCGCCGGCGGCGGCTTCAAACTCGACGAGGTCCTTGACGAAGCCGATGAGCGATTCGAGCGATTCCGAGGTCTCGCCGGTCAGCTTCAGAAGTTGCTCGCGGACATCGACGTTGCGCCGCAGATGAACGATTGCCGACGGCTGGTCGCCGACTTCGAACTCCAGTTCGGCGAGCTTGACCAGAAAGTCGGCGAGCCCCTGCAGCGTTTCGGAGTTGTCGCCGGTCAGTTTGAGGAGACGCTCGCGGATGTCGAGATTCCGCCGGTAGCGTTTCAAAGTTGCTGCGCGGTCCCCGGCCGCGAACTCCAGCCCGCCGACCTGCAGCAGATCCGCCGAGAATCCCTGCAACGATTCGGCGCTGTCTTCGCAGAGCGGCAGGAGCTGTTCGCGAACTTCCAGATTCCGCTGATAGCGCTGGAGCGCCGCGGCGCGGTCGCCGGCGGCCAGTTCGAGTTCGCCGACCCTCAGCAGATAGCCGCCGAGCGCCTGGAGCGACTCCACATCGGCCCCGACTTCGGTCAGGAGGCGTTCGCGGAGGTCGAGGTTGGCTCGATAGCGAGCGAGGGCCGCGGTGGAATCCCCCTCGGCCAGTTCGAGATCGCCCAGTTGTACGAGGAAGTCGGCCCGCCTGCGGAGCGTGGACACGTCTCCAAGGTTTTCCGGTTCCGCGGCTTCGAGAAGTTCCAGCTTGCGGCGATAACGCCCGATGGCCTCCTGCCGGTTTCCTTCGGCGAGTTCCAGATCGCCGATGCGGCCGTGGTACTCGGCGAGTTCGACGGGGGAGGCGGGGCCGGCCCCGGATTCCGTCGAGAGCCGTTCGCGAATGTCCGCGACACGGCGATAGCGGGCCAGGGCCGACGCCCGGTCGCCGCCGGCCAGTTCCAGATCTCCCAGCGAGGTCAGGCAGTCGTCGATGTCGAGCAATCCGGCCTGGGACTCGCCTCCCTGGGCAAAGATTGTTTCCGCTTCGGAGAGGGCTGCGAGCATGGCCTCGCGCGCGGCGCCGACGTCCTCGGTCTCCGCAAGAATCCGGCCGCGATTGCGGGCGGCGACCAATCGCCAGCGGTTGCCGTCGCCGGCGATCTCGGAGATCTGCTGATAGGTCTCGCAGGCTTCGTCGGTTTCGCCCCGGAACCAGGCGAGCTGTCCGCGGAGATCGAGCATTTCCAGGTCGCGCGGCTCCTCGGCGAGGACGATCTGGAGCTCGCGTTCGGCCGTCGTATCGTCACCACGGGCGAGGGCCATCGCGGCGACCTGACGTCGCTGCTGACGACTCTGACTCCGCAGCGTCCGCTCCTGCTCTCCGAGTCGTTCGAGTTCGGCCCGAACGCTGTCCAGCGCGGTGGAGGTTTGTTCGACGTGGCGTTCGAGGGTTTGCTGCAGTTCGTCCAGTTCGCCGGGCAGCAGAGGTTGTGCGGCGATGCCTGGCGCCCGTTCGCCGCGCGCGGCTTCGCAGGCGAGTTCCGCGAGCCGGAGCGCCTCGGGAGTGAGCCAGGCGTGGCCGAGGCCGGACAGGACGACGGAGTCTTCCGAGGGGCGTGCGAGGACTGCGCGTCCGTTTCCGACGAGGACTGCGGCCAGTTCCTCGTCAAGCTGGCCGACGGCGAACTCGAGGGCTTCGAACTCGATCGACAGACGTTTCCGGACGCTGGCGTCCCAGGTGGATAACAGACGGGCGGCTCGATCGTGGGACCAGGCGACGAAGGCCTGCCCGATCGTTTCCAGTTCATGGCCGCTGGGACCGGCGGCGAGATCCTGGAGCGCGGCGGGGAACTGCTCAAGGAGTGCGCGGAACCCGACGAGTCTCACACCGGCGAATTCCTCTCCGCCGAACTTCAGGGCACCGAGGACCGCTTGCGGAAACTGCCGCTGCAGCTTGTCGGCGATCACGCGGAGGCACTTGTCGGAAACGGTTCCGGCTTTTCGCTCGCGCAGGACCTGCAGGATCGGGAGCCATTCTTTCCGATCGAGCGGCTCCAAAGTTGCGGGGCCGAATCCCGGGCCGGCTTCGTCGATCTGGGAGCAGGTCGACGGGAGCAAGGTGTCGCTGGATCCGACGGCTTCGGAGGCGAGATCGACGAAGGGTTCGTCGACGCCGACGGCAAAGTCGGCGAGCGCGGCTCTTTCGGCCCGGACGACGGCCTGATTGGATTGTTCGGCGGTGGCGGAGAGGACCATCGCGAGCGTGCGGCCGACGAGGCGGTGGAGGTCACGATGTCCGAGCAGCCCGCCGGCCTGAAGGAATCCTTTGAATCGACTGTTCAGGCTGACCGCCAGCCGGCGTCCGCCGTTGCCGCCGAGGGCGTCGGCGAGAGTTTCCGCGATGCCGGTTCCGGTCATGCCCGAGACGGCGGATCCCGCGACGACGCCGCCGGCCGCCATGAGCGCGCGGGGGAGCGTCAGCGTCAGATCAACCTTGGCAAGCATTCCCGAATCCCGAAGCTCAGCGGCACCAAGTCATGGTTTATGAAGGCAGCGTGAAAGGTATCAGAGAGAATCGGCCCGACGTCGCACAGTCACAATCGTCCCTCCGAGTTGCCGGTCAGACCGACAGGTCAGCCACGTCTGCGCAGCCGGCAAAATCCGCGTATACGTTAGCCGTCCTACGATCCGGATTTCTGCTGTGATTTCCGCGGTCGACGAAGGGACTGCGCAGGCTGACCGGCAGCCGCAACGCAGCCCGAACAATCCTTGCATCGGATTCGCCGCGGGTCCCGCTGAAACATCGTCGGCCGGATGGAAAAGCCGATTTGTTCCGTCGCGCATCTGGCAGGTTTCTGATTGCGGGGGAGGTATTCCTCAACTTGCCGCGTCACAGTCATCGCTGACGGGGGCAGACAGGGGTCGGAGCGGGCCGGGCGGGGGATCTCCATCGCCGGCCACGCTTGTGAGGCGCGCCACCGGCCCCCACTCCCGACGTCTTCGTTGGGAGTGGAATATTCGGGTGAAGACCGTCTTTACTCGGCGGTCGACGCTTCGACACGCTCGAAGATCCTCACCCTGGCCCTTTCCCACCGAAGACGGCGGGAGAGGGGACAAGCAAAAGACACCGTACCTTGGAATCGACGCCAAGTAACATGCGACCAGAAACGAACAGGCCCGCGACTGAACACGTCGCGGGCCTGGGGAGAGTTGTCGAGAGCGGGAGGTGGATCAGGCGCCATAGCCGGCGAAGATTTTGTCCATCCGCTGGGAGACTTCTTCCAGGCGTTTGCGGTCGCCGCCGCGGACTTCCGCCGTGGCCCAGCCGCTGAAGCCGATGGATTTGAGGGCGGTCATGACGGCGGGCCAGTCGCAGCCGTCTTCGCCATCGCCGATTTCGGCCGAGAAGCCTTTGCCGACGCCCTGTTCGTTGGCGATTTTCCGGCTGTACTCCTTGATGTCGAGCTTGCCGATGCGCTTGCCGAGGGTCAGGATCCAGTGCTCGGGCCAGCCGTAGCGGATGACGTTTCCGACGTCGAAGTAGGAGCCGACGAGGGGGCTTTCGAATTCGTCGATGTACTTCGCCGTTTCCAGCGGGCTGAGGAGGAAGTTGTTCCAGACGTTTTCGAAGAGGATCCTGACACCCAGTTCGCCGGCGAGGGGCAGGGCTTTGCGGATTTCTTCCTGCGATCGCTGGTAGGCGTCGGCGTAGGAGGTCTGCTTGTTGACGACGGCCGGGACGAGGAGCACGGTGGTTCCGCCGTAGGCTTTGCAGTCGCGGAGCGAGGTTTTCAGACCTTCGAGCCCGGCGGCGCGGACTTCGGGACTCGGATCGGAGAGCGGCTTGCCCCAGTGGACGTAGTCGACGACGCCGTGCACGATCAGGCCGGATTCGTCCTGAGCCTTTTTGACGTCGTCATGATTGGCGGGGCGATCCATGTCGAGCCCCTCGAAGCCAATGTCCTTGAGCATTTTGAATTTGTCGGTCATTGAGGCGTCGCCGCCCACCATGCCGAATTTGACCGCTTTGCGCAGCCGCAGCTTTTCGTCTGCGGCCGCGACGGGACGGCTCCCCGTCGCCAGCGCGGCGGCCGCGACGGCCGTCGACTGGAGAAATGTTCGACGATCGATGCCCTGCATAGACTCCACTCCCACAAACGAGCCGGACAAATCGGGTCTCACATGGCGTCGAGGTGCGGATCTGCGGGCCAAAACTTTTTCGGATTCGGGGCGCTGGCAAACTCGCACGCGGACGCATCGATCGGCTATTATGCGACTGGTTCGCTGCCGTGAACAGGCAGCGGTTTCGACTTTGTCGTTCGGAGACTCGACTCAATGTCCGATCCCACGCCCTCCCGCCGTGATTTTCTGAAGACCTCCGCCGTTGCGGCCGTGGCTGGCTCGGTGGTGGTTCCCTCCGGCATCGCCGCCGGGGCCTTTGCCTCGGGGAATGAGATCCTCAAGGTGGGTCTCGTCGGCTGCGGCGGACGGGGCACCGGGGCCGCGCGCGAAGCGCTCGGCGCCGATCCGCAAGCTCGCCTGATCGCGATGGGGGATGCGTTTGCGGAGCAGATCGACGGGAGCATCAAGGGACTCCACCAGATTCCCGGCATCGGCAATCGCGTCGCCGTAGCTGACGATCACAAGTTTGTGGGCCTGGACGCCTACAAAAAAGTCGTCGACATGTGCGATGTGGTGCTGCTTGCCACGCCTCCCGGGTTTCGCCCGACGCACTTCCGCTACGCCGTCGAAGCGGGCAAGCACATCTTCACTGAAAAGCCGATGGCGACCGACGCCCCCGGCACGCGTTCGATCGCAGAGTCGCTGAAGATCGCCAAGGAGAAGAAGCTGGGCGTGCTTGCCGGTTTCTGCTGGCGCTACGACTATGCCAAGCGAGAACTGTTCCAGCGGATTCACGACGGCCAGATCGGCGAAGTGCTTTCGGCGCACGGCACGTATCTGACCGGACCGGTGAAGCCGATGCCGCAGGCTGACAAGCGTCCAGCCGGGATGTCGAATCTCGAGTGGATGGTCCGCAACTGGTACAACTTCACTTGGCTGTCGGGAGACGGACTGGTCGAGCAGGCGATTCATACCGTGGACTGGCTGGCGTGGGTCTTCAAAGACGTTCCGCCGGAGTCGGTTGTGGCGGTGGGCGGTCGGCAGATTCCCGCGTACGGCGGGAACATTTACGACCATATCGAGGTCAATTACGAATGGGCCGGCGGCGCCCGCGGCTATGTCGCCCAGCGGCAGATTCCGAACTGCTTCAACGAGAACGGTCTGTACGTGCTCGGTTCGAAGGGGATCGGCCGGATCGGGCCCCGCGGCGTGACGATCGAGGGGGCGAATCCCTGGAAGTACGAAGGCCCGAAGAACAACATGTACCAGACGGAACATGACGAGTTCTTCAAGTCGATCCGCCAGGGGAAGCCGCTGAACGACGGCGACCGGATGGTCAGCAGCACGCTGATGGGGATCATGGGTCGCCAGGCGGGGTATACCGGTCAGAAGGTGACGTGGGAGATGATCGCGAACTCGAAGGAGTCGATCGTCCCGGAGATCACGGACTGGAATACGCCGGTGGAGATTCCGACGTATGCGATGCCGGGGATTACGCAGTTTGTGTGAGTCCTGTCACGGAAGAAAGAGAAGAAGAAGTTTTACCGCGGAGACGCGGAGAAGACTGAAGAGAGAGAGAGAGAGAGAGAGAGAGAGAGAACCACGAATTTCACTAATGGACTCGAATGAAGAGAGAAGACTTCAACCACGGGAGGCACTGAGGTCACGGAGAGTAGAGTTGGGGAGATCAGGGAGAGAAGGGCTCGTTGGTTGAGAGCTTGATTCCTGTCCCTGCCTGCGTGAGATTCGTTCGATGAGAGGTTGATTTTGTGGGGCTTGCCCGGTGAGACTGGGCAGGCCCCATTTTTCTTTGGCGATTGACTCCCTGGGACGTGACACGATGCGTGCACTCTGGCTGACGATGATTCTGCTGGCGTCCGGCCCGGGCAGCGCACCTGCGGCTGAGCCTGTGCTGGAGAAAACGGACCTGTGGGAAGCGGGGGTCGGGGGGTATGAGCTGTATCGGATTCCGTGTCTGATTGCGACGAGCCGGGGATCGCTGATTGCCTGCTGCGAGGCGCGCAAGTCGGCGAAGGGGGACTGGGGGCAGATCGACGTGGTCGCCCGCCGGAGCACCGACGGAGGCAAGACGTGGTCGCCGTCGGGGAAGATTGTGGAGTTGAAAGGGACGTTCGAGCGAAACCCGGCGGCCGTGGCGCAGGGGCTGGGGAAGCCGGGCGAGGTGACGATCAACAATCCGGTGCTGATCGCCGACCGGCAGCCGGGGCTGGTGCATCTGCTGTACTGCATTGAATACGGCCGCTGCTTCTACTCGCGCAGCGAAGATGACGGGGAGACTTTCAGTACGGGGGTTGAAGTCACTGCCGCGTTCGACGCATTCCGGCCCGAGTACGACTGGAAAGTGCTCGCCACCGGACCTGGGCATTCGATTCAGCTCCGGTCAGGGCGGCTGGTTGTTCCGGTGTGGCTGTCGCTGGGGACCGGGGGGCACGCCCATCGTCCGAGCGTGACGTCGACCATTTTCAGCGACGACGCGGGGAAGACCTGGCGGCGTGGCGAGATTGCAGTTCCGAACACGAGCGAGTTCATCAATCCCAACGAGACGACTGCCGTCGAACTGGCCGATGGACGGGTGATGCTCAATGTCCGTACGGAATCGAAGGTGCATCGACGGGCGATTGTGACCAGCTCCGACGGCGCGACCGGGTGGTCGGCGCCGCGCTTCGACGATGCGCTGGTCGAGCCGATCTGCATGGGGAGTCTGGTTCGCTGGTCATGGCCGGAGGAGGGGAGAGGGGGGAGGATTCTGTTTTCGAATCCGGACAACCTCAAGCGGCGTGACGGGAAGGAGAAAGCCGGGTCGGGGCGGGATCGAGTGAATCTGACGGTGCGGCTGAGCCGGGATGAGGGGCGAACCTGGATCGGCAGCCAGTCGCTGGAACCGGGATTCAGCGGTTACAGCGATCTGGCGGTCGGCCCGGACGGTTCGGCGTGGTGCCTGTACGAGCGCGGGAGCACCGATGGAAAGAACATTTATCAGACCAGGTTTCTGACGGTCGCCCGGTTCAATGAGGACTGGCTCACCGCGCGCTGATGTGCGAGACTGACGGCTTCCATTCACGCCTTCAGCGGTTCCTGCAACCGGTGGAGGAATTCCCTGACCAAGGAGGACTCCATGCACCGTCTGACAGCCCTTGCGACGTTTGCCGGCTTGTTGATGACGCAAGCGGCGTTCGCGATCGACCACACGAAGGACTCGCTGGAAACCGTCCGCAAGAATGTGGACCAGAAGAAGGCGGTGATTGTCGACGTCCGGGACGAGAGCGAGTGGAACGACGGTCACCTCGACGGGGCCACGCTGCTGCCGTACAGCCAGATCCGCAAGAATGTGGACACCGAAGCGGTGAAACGGAAGCTGCCAAAAGGCAAGATCATTTACACGCATTGTAAGGCCGGGGTCCGTTCTCTGGGTTCGGCGATCATTCTCGAGAAACTTGGCTACGACGTCCGCCCGCTCGAACCGGGCTATGACAAGTTGATCGAGGCCGGTTTTCCGAAGGCCAAGTAGTCTGCGCGATCGACGGGAGCCGAGTCTCCGTTCCTTCAGGAAGCCGAACTGATGAATTCGCCCGCCGTCCGGGGACCTGTCACCATTCTTGCACTGGCCGCGGGCCTGTTGCTTCCGCTGACTGCGGCGGGCGAAGTGGTTCGGTTTGAGATTCTCGAACGCGCGCCGCTGGCCGGTGGCAAGGCGTATGGCGCGACGGGGGCTTACGAGCGGATTACGGGGAGGGTCTACTACGCGGTCGATCCGGCTCTGCCGCAGAATCGGCAGGTGATTGACCTTCCGCTGGCGCCGCGAAACGGCGCGGGAAAGGTCGAGTTCTCCGCCGACTTCTGCATCCTTGCACCTGCGGATTCGGCCCGCGGGAATGGCTGTGCTCTGTACGACGTCAACAACCGCGGCAACAAGCTGGCGCTGGGGATGTTCAATTACGGTGGCGGGAATGCGCTCGACGCGGAGAAGGATCTCGGCGACGGTTTTCTGTTCCGGCATGGCTTCACCGTAGTGTGGAGCGGGTGGGATGGCGAGCTGCTGCCGGCGGAGCATCGGCTGCGACTGGCGGCTCCGGCGGCGGTCTCACCCGCAGGACCGATCACCGGACTCGTGCGGTGCGAGGTGTGCCCGACGTCGCCCGTGACGCGGATGGCAGTCAACTGGGCGAACCACGGGTCTTACCGTCCGACGGCCGGGGGGATCGCGAAAGCCACGCTGACCGTGCGGGAGCGGCCGGACGATTCGCGGCATGTGGTCTCGCGCGACCAGTGGGAATTGCACGTTACGGAACTGCCGGACCAGCCCGTCGGGCAGTTGCCGAAGGTTGAACTGGAGGTTCCGGCGGGGATGAAGCCGGGGTTTCTCTATGAGGTGATTTACGAGGCGCAGGATCCGGTGGTGATGGGGGCCGGTTTTCTCGGCGTGCGCGATCTGATTTCGGCATTAAAGCATGGGACAGGCGCCGACCACCCGCTGCTGCGCGATGGAAAGCCGGTGATCCGGGATGCGATCGGGTTCGGGGTGTCGCAGTCGGGTCGCTTTCTACGGGAGTACCTGTACTCCGGATTCAATGAGGACGAACGGGGGCGGAAGGTCTTCGAGGGGTTAATCCCGCATGTGGCGGGGGGCGGGCTGGGGTCGTTCAATCACCGGTTTGCGCAACCGACGCGGCACGGCAGCCAGCACGACCATGCGGACTATCCGGTCGACCGGTTTCCGTTTGCCTACGAAGTGCAGCGGGACCCGTTCAGCGGCGCTGAGGACGGCCTCCTCCGCCGGGCCGAGGCGTCCGGGACGGCGCCGCTGATCATGCACACGCAATCGGCGGCGGAGTACTGGACTCGGGCCGGCTCACTGCCGCATACGACGGCGGATGGGAAGGCAGACGCCCACCCGCCGGCGAACGTCCGGTTCTACACCTTCGGGGGGACGCAGCACGGACCGTCGAAGTGGCCGCCCGAGGCGGGGTCAGGGAAGAATCTGGCGAATCCGGGGGACTACAAGCCGTTCCTGCGATCGCTGCTGCTGACGATGTTGACGTGGATGCGGGAGGGGATCGAGCCGCCGCCGAGCCGGATTCCGTCGATCGCGGACGGGACGCTGGCGGGGTGGTCGACGAAGGAGACGAAATTTCCGGCGTTGTCGGGCGTGATCTATCCGCTCGTGATCCGTCAGCCGCCGTGGCTCGATCTGGGACCGCGGTGGTCCGATGAGCGGATCATCGACCATCAGCCGCCGCGGATTATCGGTCACTATTCCGTGCTGGTTCCCAAGTGCGGTCCGGACGGGAACGAGCTGGGTTGCCTGCTTCC
The DNA here is from genome assembly GCF_030622045.1 of Planctellipticum variicoloris. NCBI lineage: Bacteria > Pseudomonadati > Planctomycetota > Planctomycetia > Planctomycetales > Planctomycetaceae > Planctellipticum > Planctellipticum variicoloris. Next base: position 3,130,685 of record NZ_CP130886.1, read on the forward strand.
GGTGGAAGTCGCCGCGCCGGTGGCAACGTATACCGGGTGGAACGTCCGGTCGCGGAGCGCCGGGGCGGAGGACCAGCTTGTGAGCCTGACGGGCTCGTACATTCCGTTTTCGCTTAACCGGGTTGAGCGTCAGGCGACGGGGGATCTGCGGGTATCTCTCGAAGAGCGCTACGGCACGCTGGAGCGATATATGCAGCAGTTCGATCAGGCGATCGAGACTTTGCAGGAGGCGGGATTTCTGCTGGCGGAAGATGCTAAGCGGCTGCCGGGTCTGCATCGGGAACGAGTTGCGCCGCTGTTCGAGAAGCTGCCGCGACCGTGATGGGTCGGAACCGGCAACACTCCCATTCGTTCCGGCAGACAGAGATTCTGTTCCCAGCGCCGGACAATTTCAGTCGCGTTGTGCGATTCCTTTTGATCGAGTGCTTGCGATGACCATGAAGCTTTCCACGGTGTTGCTGCTCGTGCTGTGCCTTGGCTCCGGTCTGCCGGCTCAGGAGGCCGCACCAGCGAAGGCGGCCGATCCGCCGAAGCCTTGTGAGGGGACGCTGAAGCTCGACGGCAAGACGTACAAACTTGAGCACGTGCTGATCTACGAGACGAAGGCCTTCGACGAAGAGGCGATCGCGGTGCTGCTCAGTGAGAAGGCGATCCCGATCGACAAATTGAAGAAGTCGCTGACGGAGGGGAATGGGAGCGACGATTCGCTGTTCCTGTTCCAGCCGCATGTCAAGGTAACGTTTACGCCTGGCGGAAAATCGCAGTTTTGCAATGCGTGGGCCGATAATTTTTCGCTGAGCGTCAGCGGCACAAAATTGACCGGAGAATTCGAGATCAAGGAGGGTCGGATCACGGGAAAGACGGCACTCGCCAATGACGACGACGGCGGCTCCAAGGGAACCTTTGCGGCGACGTTCAGCGCGCCGCTATTGGTTTTTCCCCGCAAAGCGCCGCCAACGAAGCCCGCGGAACCGAAGCCGCCGGGGAAGCCCGACGAGAAGCCGAAGGCCGCCGCCGGGGAAGCGATTAATGTTCACGATCTGCCGCTGCCGAAAGACGCGACCCAGGTCGAGTACAAGAAGATCGTGCAACAACTGACGTGCAGGAGTGCGACGGATCATAAGGGGGTGGCGAAGTTCCTGACCGAGCAGCTTGCGGCGCAAGGCTGGAGGGCGGCCGGCAGCGACCTGGTCGGTCCCGTGTCGGCGATCCTGCGACGGGAGCGCGGGGAGGCCGAATTGACGCTGTTCGTGAAGCCGGACGGGACTGGCAGCAAGGTGACCGTGATGACGAAAGGGCTCTCCTGGGAGCCGAAGAAGCCCGCTCCGAAAGAGGAGTAGCGAACGCCGAGGCGGGGGGCTTCCGCGCTGTTGAAGCATTGCTTTCGTGCGGCGCGGCCGTGTCGGCGGCGATGTTTTCCGCGGGAATTGGAGCGCTCGCACGGCTGACACAGCCGTGGCGGCCATGATTTCCACCGACTGTTAAAGCAGCGGCGCCGGTCGGCCGAGCAGATAACCTTGAGCGTAGGTGAATCCGAGTTCGCTGCAGACGCCGAGTTCGTCCGGGGTTTCGACCCCTTCGGCCAGGGTGGCGATCCCGAGGCTGTGGGCGACGTTCAAGAGGCTGGCGACGAGTTGCTGGCGCTGATTGGAGAGGTGGATTTTGCGAATCAGGCTGATGTCGAACTTCAGGTAGTCGGGAGCGACTTCCGAGAGTTCGAGGAGTCGGGCCTGTCCGGCTCCAAAGTCGTCGTAGGCCAGTTCGATTTCCAGATCGCGCAGGCAGGCTCTCAACTCCATTGTCTGGCGCACGTTGGTCACGGCCCGTTCGTGGAGTTCCAGGACCAGACGCTTGTGAGGCGCCATTTCGCGCAGCTTGATCAGGGAGGCCAGCAGACCGTGATGCAGCTCTTCCCGAGGGTGGGTGTTCAGAAAGATTGCGCAGGAATCCGGCAGCGTCCTGGAGACTTCCACGCCAATTTCCCGGCAGAGCACGCTGAAAGCGGCTTCAACCTCCAGTCGCTCCGCCGCTTCGAACATGTCCTTGGGCACGGTGAGTCCGGGCCAGTCACTTCGAGCGAGAATTTCGTAGCCGAACAGGGCACTGGCGGACAAGGAGGCCAGGCGCACGACCGGCTGGAAGAAAGGAATGACCTGCCGAGCCTCCATGAGCTTCTGGAAATCGGACAGGGTGCATCTCAGGTCGACGATGCCGAAGTCGACGGTTCGATCCATCGCCAGCCCGCTGAGGGGCTCGCGCAACTGATCGCGACCGACGCGGAACTCCAGGGTCGAAAGCTGGACCACATCGCCTTCATCCAGCAGCATATCGGACGTCAGCCGTTTGCCGTTCACATAGGTGCCGTTGAGACTTTGCAGGTCCCGGACGCACAGCACGTCGTCGGTGGCCACGAACTCCGCATGGCGTTTGGAGATGGAGGGGAGACAGAGCTGCAACGGCACATCGGTCCCGCGACCGACCTGAAAGCGACCGGCCGGGATCGGAATCTTGTGGATCGTGGAATCCGGCGACGTCGCCCCGGCCAAATACCAGGGCGTCGGTGCAGACACTGTCGGCGGCTCAGGCGCATCAATGTGAGAAGTCAGCATCGGCACATCCGGGGCAATCACGGCCGTGAGTTTCCAGAGCCCCCTCCGATGCGACTCCACAACATTCAACGTGCCATACGGAGAGACTTTCGGCAACCCGGAACTTGGCCAACCACGGTAAACACGTACCAATTGATCTGATACCACAAGCTGTGGGGGCTGAATCGATTTTTCCAGAAGTTGCCGCAAGATCTTTTCCTGAAGTCACTTGCAGCGGCCTCTAGCCTGTCGACCCGCCGCCGGGATAGACTACGAATCCCCGTACAAACACTGAGGGTTTCTGGAAATGTTGCAGATTGTGGACCAGTCACCCACGTTTCGCGGCAGACTCAGCCGACGAGTCTGGCTGCAGTTGGGGCTCGCCGGCGGTGCAGGTCTGCTGAATCCGCGGCGATCGGTGCGGGCCGAGGCGCAAGCGGCCGGCTTCGGCCGGGCGAAGACGGTCCTGTTCGTCGTGACGGGGGGCGGGCAGAGCCAGCTCGAAACCTGGGATCCGAAACCGGAGGCCCCGAGTCAGGTCCGGGGGGAGTTCGGGTCCATTGAAACGGCCATTCCCGGCGTCCGGATCGGCGAGCACTTGCCGAAGATGGCGAAGCTGCTCGACCGGTGCGCCCTGATCCGGACGATGTCGCACGAAGACCTCGATCACGGATCGGCGGTCTATCTGACGCTGACGGGGTTCTACCATCGTCGTCGGTCGGGGAATCCGCCTCCTGCTCCCATCGATCGTCCAACGCTCGGAGCGTTGTTTGAGAATACGCGCCACCGGACAGATTTCGTCCGATCTGCGGTCCATTTGAACGGACCGATTCTGGTGCCGACCGAACCGTCGCCCGGACAGAACGCGGGGTTCCTTGGCCCGATCGCCGAGCCATTGCAGATTGGAGATGTCACGGCGGCGCCCGTTGCGGTTCCGGGGCTGGAGTCCTTCGCCGACCTGCCTGAGATTCGCCTGACTTCGCGCCAGACGCTGCTGTCGGGACTTGACCGATTTCTACGCGAGGCCGAGACCCGCCAGCTTGCCGATCAGTCGGGGGCCTATCGGCAGGCGTTCGATCTTCTGCATCGACCGGCGTGCCGGCGAGCGTTCGAACTCGAGTCGGAGCCAGACAACGTACGCGACCAGTACGGCCGGCATCGGACGGGCCAGGCGTGCCTGCTGGCGCGACGGCTCGTCGAGGCCGGCGCACCGTGGATCACGCTGTTCTGGAATCACTCGGTGCGGGGGCAGGACGATTCACCCAACGAAACGGATCTCTATGGGTGGGACACGCACAACGATATTTTCTATGCATTGAAAAATCATCTGCTGCCGCGGTTCGACCAGAGTTTTTCGACGCTGCTGTCGGACCTGGCCGATCGCGGCCTGCTGGACACGACCCTCGTCGTCTGCGCCGGTGAATTCGGCCGGGCGCCGCTGGTGGCTCTGGAACCGAATTTTGCGGGCTCGTCGCCGGGCCGGAAGCACTGGGCAAGCTGCTATTCGGTGCTGGCCGCGGGGGCTGGAGTTCACCCCGGGCTGGTGGTCGGTCGATCCGACCGGCGGGGCGCGTATCCGGAAAGTCGGGGCTTCGGCCCGTGGGATCTGGCTGCGACGATGTTCTCGGCGGCGGGGATCGCGCCGGAGTCGACGCTGCACGACGGCCTGCAGCGTCCGTTCCCGCTGTGCGAAGGGGCTCCCATCACCGAGTTGTACACGGGTTGAGGCTGGGGCTTGGGCGGCGAATCTGCCGGTCGCCGCGCGAGTTGCGCGAATTCAGGTAAGACGTGTCACCGGCCTGACGCTGCGACCAGTCCTCCCGGCACAATTGCTTCATCCGGGATTTTGCGCCTGTCCGATACTCGAAACCGGAGCTGGTCCAAAGTCCGGGAAACCGGATGTCGGGTCCGGAAAAGGTTGCGAATCCGGAAAACTTGTCCCAGACTGTCGCTTTGGAATTCCGGGGGGATGTCCGTCCCGTCGGCGTGTCTGTCGCCTGATGGCGTCGTTACTGCAGGATGAAGGGTGATTCCATGCCTCGTACGTCCGTGTCCCGGTGGTTGCTGGCTCTGTTGATCTGCGGGTTCCCCGCCTCCGCCATCGCACAGGTCGTTCCCGGCACTGGCACCAAGCTCGACGTCGGCGACGATTTCGAAGCCGATGACTGGGAGTATTATCCGCAGCTTCCGAAAGCCAGCAGCAACATCGATCGTCAGGATCGTCAGCCGGCGGGCTATTCCAAGAACAACCGCTGGTACGAGAGCACGTATCGCGGGACGCCTGACTTCGTCAAACGAGTGGCCACGCCGTCGGGGGGGATTCCGGGGAGCAAGGGGGCGCTGGCGCTGCAGACGCTGAACTCGGGGGTTCCGAGCCGATTCTCGAATACGTTTCAGCAGGACGATTTCATGACGAACGTGACGACGGTGGGGTCGCTGCTGGTGCAGCGGACTCCGAGTATCGTCGTCCGGGTCTATCTGCCCCCGTTTGAAGAGTGGGAGAAGCGGACTGGAAGTTCGTTCGGGTTCCGGGCGGATTGCCAGACGACGATCAACAAGCCGACGACTCGGGGGCGGTTCTTCCGGACCGCGGGCAACGCGAAAGAGGTCGAGAGCTACTGGCCGGGGATGTTTATTCAGTTCAACAGCAAAGCCGATCGCCCTGGAACGGACGATTCGGCGATGATTCTGATCCGCAGCGGATCTCGGGGCGAAGACGTCTCGGGACCGATGATCACGAAGCCGGGCTGGTGGACGCTGGGGATGACGTTCACGCCGGACGGGCAGGTACACTATTACGCCAGCGAAGGGGTCGACAACCTGACGCCTCAGGATCGGCTGCTGTCCGCAGCGCCGTACGGGTATCGGGCGGAGCAGGTGAATACGTTCTTCTACAACATCGTGAATCAGGACGATGGGAGGACCTGGTCAACGCGCTGGGTGATCGACGACCCTTCGATCTATGTTCTGCGGTAGAGTTCTGTCACAGACTGGATGCGGGCGGCGACGGATCTGCGAACCAGGAAGAGGAAATCGTTAGATTCGGCAGGCTCTCAGGCGATTGAGAGAGGCGAATTTGCGAAGACTTGTCGAGACACAAGGACTCATCCCCAGCCACCCATTCGCCTCATACCCATGAATCTGGGGATTTCGAGATTCTGGGACAGTTTGCCTGGACTCAACGCACAGGCTTAATTTTCTGAAATCTTTTAGAGAGGCCCGGCACCAAATGGCGCCGGGCCTCTCTATTTTTTGCATGCTGCTGCGGCGCAAATGGACGGGTTGAAGGAGTGCCTGAATCGGGATTTCCGGTCGGACGGTCGGGTCGCACATTCTCGAAGGGGCGATGGTTGAACATCGCGATTTCAGCGGTTTTTTCGGGTTCTTCAACCTACGGCAAAACCAGTCACTAATTCCAAGGACCGATTGGCCGACAGGCGATTGAAGCCGATCTCCCGACCCCTGAAGATCGCGATGAGAATTTGCCGGGTGCGGGATTTTTTTGAGAACTGTCCGCCGCCGGATCGCGGTTAGTCTCCAGGAACTTGGCGACGGCGGTCTGGAACGCTCACCAGAATTCCCCTATACTGCCTGCGTCAATTGTTTTTAATGGATACACCCATGACGACAACAAACCAGCTTCGCCTGCTCCCGCTCGACGCTCTCGAACGCGCCTCCGAGTGCCTGCGGACACTGGCACATCCGCACCGGCTGCGGATTGTGCAGATGCTGCTGCAGGGTCGATTTTCGGTTGGCGAGCTCGCGGAGTCGTGCGAGATTCCGAGTCATATGGCCTCCGAGCACCTGCGGTTGATGCAGCGGTCGGGCTTTCTCGCCAGCGAGAAAGAGGGTCGATTCACGTATTACAGCATCGCCGAGTCGCATCTGGGCGACATTATGAATTGCGTCGAGGCGCGATTTGGGAATGTTCCCGCCGCCGAGTAATGTCGCGAGATCGAGTTTTCGATCTCGATCGCTGGTCGGGACGAGAATCCAGGGAGGGGAGTTGCGAATCGCCGGGCAGATTCCCGAGCACTTCGCACTCTCGAAATCCTCGATCGCCACACGTGACAGAGCGTCACTCGGGCCTCTGATGTGAAGGCGCCTCCGACCTGGCTGGCGCAGGCTCCTCTCCGCTGAGTGTCGGACAGGGGCATTGTCGGCCGGGATCGAAATCGACCTTCTGCTGACTGCTGAATTGTCTACAATCCCTCCCGGTCCGCATTCGCTCGACCGACTGCTCCAGGGAGGGGACTATGCACCGGTTGTCTGCCGCCATTCTTGTGCTCTGCTTTGGAGCGTTCTGCCTGCCTGCGGTCCGCGCGACAGACAGGGAAGCCGACCCGCTGCAGGACGATGCCGGTCTGCATGATGTGCAGTGTGTCGGACGACAGCGGATCTGGGCGGTCGGGGACCGGGGAGTGATCTGGCACTCGGCGGATTCCGGGGCAAGCTGGAGTCTGCAACCGAGCGGAACGCGGGGACGCCTCCGTTCGGCCTGCTTCCTGACCAACACGCTTGGCTGGGTCGCGGGCGAGGAGTACCTGCCGGGTGGATTCAGCCGGGGCATCCTGCTGGCCACACGCGATGGGGGCGGAACCTGGCAATCTCTGGATGAGCAGCAGCTTCCGCCGCTGCGTTCCATTCGCTTTTTTGATCTGGAGCTCGGTCTGGCTGTCGGGGCCGCGACGCCGACCAATCCGACGGGCGTTTACCGGACGCTGGACGGCGGAAAATCCTGGACCGCTCTGCCGGGCCCGCGGAGCACCGGCTGGCAGAGCAGCGTATTCCTGTCTCCGGAGATGGGGCTTCTGGGAGGGCGTTCGGGGGAGCTGATGCTGTTTGCGGGGGATCAGCTCCTGCCGACACGACTCCCGGCGCTGGGTCGGAAGGCGGTCCGAGCGGTGCATCTGCAGGACGATGAAACGGCCTGGCTGGTTGGCGACGGAGGCCTGGTGCTGACCTCTGGTTCTGGCGGAGTGGTGTGGGAAGACGCACCGACGCCGCTGCCGACCGAGCTGCAACAAGTGCAGGATTTCCGGACGGTCTCCGCCGTCGGGCGGTACGTCTGGCTGGCGGGGGCACCGGGGAGCGTCGTCTGGCACAGTCCCGACGGGGGGCAGACCTGGCAGCCCCAGGCGACCGGCAACAGCACTCCGATCAACTCCTTGAAATTCAGTTCGCCGACGCAGGGGGTTGCAGTCGGGGAGTTCGGTCTGATTCTCGTCACCAATAATGGCGGGCACTCCTGGCAGACTTTGCGCGGGGGGGGGCGTTCCGCGGCGTTTGCCACGTTTCAGGCGAGGCCGGCGAAGCTCAGTCCCGGGCTGTATGCGAAATACTCGGCCGAGCAGGGCTATCGCGGCGTGACCTGGATGGCGACCGAATCCTCCGCGGGGCTGAAACAGTCGAGCCCGGACATGGAAGATCGGCTGGCGGGCGCGGTTGTCGAGTCGGGGGGCTCTTCCTCTGCCATTGCATGGCAGTTTCCCGTACTGATTCCCGGTTCGGATCGCGATTCGGAGCTGCTGGTGCGCGAGTGGCAGACGCGGACGGAGGGTCGACTCAGCGAGACGCTGATGACGAGTCTCGTCCGCGAGCTGCGGATGTGGAGGCCGCGGGTGGTGATTCTGGATCAGCCGGGCAGTGACGACGCGGTGGTCTCGCTGCTGCAGGATGCCGTGCGGCAGGCGATCCGGGATGCTGCGAATCCCGATCGGTATCTCACGCTGCAGGAACTGACGAAGCTCGCCCCGTGGCAGGTCGAGCGCGTGTACGTTCGAGTCGCCGACGGCAGTTCGGGAAACGCCACTATTGATCCGTACGAGTTTCTGTTTCATTCCGGGGCGACGGTCGACCAGGCGTCGGCCTCCGCGCGACAGAGGCTGGGGTTGCCGACGGTCCGGACGCAGGCTCATGAGGCTTATCGACTGCTGAGCGATGCGGCGAATCCCGACCAGGCTGGCCAGGATCTGTTCGCCGGACTCGACATTGCTCCTGGAACGGCTGGCCGCCGGTCGGGCCATCGACTGCACGTGCGCGACGAGGCCGAACTGGCGCGCCGGCAGGATGCGGCCAAGCGCCAGCGGCAGTTCGCGGGGATTGCCGAGAAGACGTTTGACGATCCTCAAGCGGCGGCCCAGATTCTCGCCCAGCTCCAGGATCTGGTCGGCAGCCTGCCGCCTGAACAAGGGGCCGCCACGCTGGCGATTGCGTGGGACGAACATCGTCGGCACGCCCGCTACGACCTGGCTGAATCCGTTGCGATGGAGATGCTGCGGCGGTATCCGCAGGAACCGGTGACGCGCGAGGCGATGACGTGGATGATCTCGCTCTGGACGAGTTCCGAACTGGCCTGGCAGCGGGGCCGGCGGAAGCACGGTCCGGAAAACACCGTCATCGACACGGCGGGAACGCTCTCCAGCCGGATTCAGCAGGTATCCGGGATCGCCAGCACGGCCGATCGCGGCCCCATGAACGATGCGGACTTTCGCAATCCCCGGCAGCCACTTAAGACGACCGGCGATGCGACGATCGAACGGCGGCACAAGCAGGCGGCGGAGCTGGCCAAGCTGCTCGAACTGCAGGCGCCGATCATCTTCGAACAGCCCGAGATCCAGTTTCCGCTGGCGGCGCTCTACCGGGCGACGGGCGCCGGGGGGAAATCCGATCAGGTCTATCGCAACTTCGGTCGCGCCACGCCGGACGATCCGTGGAGGCAGGTTGCGACGCGAGAGCTGTGGCTGGTCCAGCCACAGACAGTGTCGCCGCCGCAACTGGCGCGTGTGACGGCCGCGGCCCAGCCGCCTTATCTGGATGGATTACTGTCCGACCCCTGCTGGCAGTCGGCCCGTGAGATCCGATTGACGGATGCGCGGACGCCGAGTCCGACCGCTCGGGAACTGCTCCCCGGCGAGCTGCCGGAAGGGGAACAGCGTTCGACCGGCGCTGATCACGGGTTTGTGCTGCTGGCCTATAACGCTCAATACCTGTTTCTGGCCGCCAGTCTGCCGCAGTCGGCGGATCTCGCGCATATCGCACCGGCGCTGAAGGACCGTCGCTACGATGCGGACCTGAGCCGATGCGATCGGCTCAGTCTGTGTTTGGATCTCGACCGGGATTATGCCACTGCTTACGAGCTGCAGATCGATCAACGCGGCTGGACGGGGGACCGCTGCTGGGAGGACGCCACCTGGAATCCGCGCTGGTTCGTGGCGGTCGACGCGGACAAGGAGCGCTGGCGGATTGAGGCGGCGATCCCCTGGGACGAGCTGACCCCGACGCCGCCGGGCCGCAACACCGCCTGGGGGGCGGCGATCATCCGGACGATACCGGGGTCGCGGCTCGAGAGCTGGGTGACGCCTTCGGAGGAGATTCCGACGGCGGCTTCGTTCGGGATATTGCGGTTCGAATGAGAGGAGAAGGAGGGCGATACGGCGTCCATTGAATCGCCCCTGGCGGGGCTGAAGAGCGGTGTGGCGCTCTCTGCAGTGACGCAGAAGGCGTCATTTCCTTGCGCGAAGACACGCCCATCGAAGACTCTGGGCGTGGCACCCGCGGTGAGCAGTCATTCAAAGCAAAGAGGTGCGTCGTGGGACGCACCTCTTTGCTTTGTCAATCTATTCGTCGGGGATTAGATTTTCTTCAGGGCCGCGAGCATTTTGCGGGCGCGGGTCAGATCGCGGTCGCGGGAGGCGACTTCGTGGTCGGTCCGCGCCTTGCGGGTCCTGGCCTGCTCCTGCAACTGCAGGGCTGCTTCCTTGGACAGCTTGTCGGCGGGGAGGCAGCGGTCGGTCAGCAGGGTCACGACGGAATCGCGGACCTGCACGAAGCCGCTGTCGATGAACAGCGTTCTCGAGGTGCCATCGGTGTGATCGATGTAGAGATCGCCGCAGCCGAGCCGGCCGATCATCGGCAGCCGGCCCGGCAGAACCCCGATCTCGCCGTCGAACAGCGGAAACCGGAGCGCTTCGACGGTCTCGTCGAGCACGGTCTTCTCGGGAGTCACGACGATCAGTCGCAGAGTCTTGCCGGCCATCTCGCCCACTTCCTTCCCGGCCGCCCAGCCGGCGGCCCCGTCAACTGCCTCAGACAGACACGGACTTTACGCCTTGGCCATCGCCGCGGCCTGCTCGGCCGCCTCTTCGATGCCGCCGACGTACATGAAGGCCTGTTCGGGGAGGTGATCCCACTTGCCGTCGCAGATTTCTTCGAAGCTGCGAATCGTTTCGGCGAGGGGGGTGATCTTTCCCTTCTTGCCGGTGAAGGCTTCGGCGACGATGAACGGCTGCGAGAGGAAGCGTTCGATCCGGCGAGCCCGGTGGACGATCAGCTTGTCTTCTTCGGCGAGTTCGTCGATGCCCAGAATCGCGATGATGTCCTGCAGTTCGCGGTAACGCTGCAGAATCTGCTGCACCCGGCGGGCCACCTTGTAGTGGTGCTCGCCGACGATCTGAGGATCGAGCACGCGGCTCGACGAGGCCAGCGGATCGATGGCGGGGTAGAGCCCCTTTTCCGCGATCCGGCGTTCCAGGTAGATGAACGCGTCGAGGTGTGAGAACGCGGTTGCGGGAGCGGGGTCGGTCGGATCGTCGGCGGGGACGTACACGGCCTGCACCGAGGTAATGGCCCCGCGCTTCGTCGAGGTGATCCGTTCCTGGAGGGCGCCCAGTTCCGTGCCCAGCGTCGGCTGGTAACCCACGGCGGAGGGCATACGTCCGAGGAGGGCGGAGACTTCGCTGCCCGCCTGGGAGAAGCGGAAGATGTTGTCCACGAAGAGCAGCGTGTCGGCGCCGGTGGCGTCGCGGAACCATTCGGCCATTGTGAGGGCCGACAGGGCGACGCGGAGACGGGCCCCGGGCGGCTCGTTCATCTGGCCGAAGACCATTGCGGTCTGCTCGATAACCGACCGGCCGGTGCTGCCGATTTCGGTCTCCTGCATTTCCAGCCAGAGATCGTTCCCTTCGCGGGTTCGCTCGCCGACGCCGGCGAAGACCGAGTAGCCGCCGTGCGAGCTGGCGATACGGGCGATGAGTTCCTGCAGAATAACGGTCTTGCCGAGACCGGCCCCGCCGAACAATCCTGCCTTACCACCGCGGACGAACGGAATCAGCAGGTCGATGACCTTGATGCCGGTTTCGAAGACTTCGGTCTTCGAGCTGAGGTCTTCGAGAGCGGGGGGATCGCGGTGAATCGGCCAGCGTTCTTCGGCGGCGACTTCGCCGCGGCCGTCGATGGGGTCGCCGAGCAGGTTGAACACGCGGCCCAGGGTCGCTTTGCCGACGGGGACGCTCACAGGAGCGCCGGTGTCGACGACTTCCATGCCGCGGACCATCCCGTCGGTCGAGGCCAGGGCGACGCAGCGGACGCGTCCGCCGCCGAGATGCTGCTGGACTTCCCCGGTGACGCGGATCTTGACGCCCTTGATCTCGGTTTCCACCTTGAGGGCGTTGTAGATCTCAGGCATCTTGTCTTCGTCGAACTCGGCGTCGAAGGTCGAGCCGATGATCTGGGTGACGCGGCCGGTATTGGTTGAGGTAGCGGTTGTCATGTGCAGCCTTTTTCCGAATCTGTGTTCGCCACCGCGGTTGGGGGCGAATCGCTTATCGCTTATCGCTTATCGCCGGAAGAAGGCTTCAGCCGTCGTTGGATCGACTGGCGAAAAGCAGTCAGCAGGCGACCTACATCATTCATCAGTTTTCGAACGTCCCGCAAATCGTCATCACCGAAATACCCGAGCTGGCACGCTAACTCGAAGTGAGTATCCAGCTCACTGAGGGAGCCGCTCGCAATCGCGAGGAAATTCAGGAAGACTCTGGATTGACCTCGCCCTTTTCCTTCCGCAATGTTCGCCGGAATCGACGCTGCCGCCCGCTGGATCTGCGAGATCAAGCCGAACCGCTCACACTCCGGCAATCTCCGAACCAATCCGTAACTTAAAACCGCCAACTCCATCGACTTGCGCCAGACAATCAGATCGCGATGATTCTCGCTCTTCATTTCTGGCGATCCACGATCAGCGATCAGCCGTCTTCGTTACTCCAGGGCCGCTGCTCCCCCGATGATTTCACTCAGTTCTGATGTAATTTGCGATTGACGGGCCCGGTTGTAGTTCATGCGGAGCGAGCGGATCATGTCGTCCGCGTTTTCGGTTGCGCTCTTCATGGCGACCATCCGGGCGATCTGCTCGCTGACGGCGGAGTCCAGCAGGCATTTGAAGAGCCGCGCCTTGAAGGAGGCGGGGACGATCTCTTCGAGGATCTCTTCCGGGGAAGGGAGAAACTCGTAGTCGACATTCCGGGCGCTGGCGCCGGGCGAGGAACCGGTTCCGGCCCCGAGCTGTCCGATGGGAAGGAGGGTCTCGACGACCGCTCGCTGCCGGGCCATCGATTCGAACTTCACGTAGGCGACGTCGAGCCGGTCGAGCTTGCCGGAGATGTAGGCCTGGATCAGCCGGCTGGCGAGCTCGTCGACCTGCTCGAAGGTCGGCCGATCCTCGAAATGCGTGTACGTGGCGGCGACCGGGACCTTCTGGAACTTAAAGAAGTTGATGCCGCGCTTGCCGGAGACCTCGATCTCCAGATTCAGGCCGGCGCCGCGAAGCTCGGCTGCGCGGTGCTGCGCCTGGCGCAAGACGCCGCTGTTATAGCCGCCGCACAGTCCGCGGTTGGACGTGAGGGTCAGGAGGATGGCGTTGGACTCGTGGTCGTGCTTCTGGAGAAGCGGGTGGCTGACGGCGCTGCCGGACTTCGCGAGGGTGTCGGAGAGATCGGCCACGATCTCCGAAATCTTGCGGGTATACGCCGCCGCCTGAGTCGCGCGGTCCATGGCCTTCTTGAACCGCGCGGTCGCCACGAGCTCCATGGTGCGCGTGATCTTGCGGATGTTGCGCACCGCTTTGAGCCGCTTGATGATCGCCCGAGCTTTCGCCATCGTTCGTCCGCCAGAATCCCGTTGGGTCTCAGTCACTCAATCCGCACTGCGGGCGATCGGCCCGCAGCGAGGCTACTTCGTGGTCTTCGCGGCGTAGCTGGATTCCCAGCGCTTCACGAATTCGTCGAGGGCGGCCCGGAGGCTGGCTTCGGCGTCGGCGCCGAGTTCTCCGGACTGCGCGATGGCGTTGCGAACTTCGCTCTTCTCGTCGGTGAAGAATGTCAGCAGGACCTGCTTGGCCTCCTGGACGCGATTGACTGCGACCTTGTCGAGGTAACCGCGGGTGCCGGCGAAGACCATGATCACCTGGTCGGCCATCGACAGAGGCTGATACTGCGGCTGCTTGAGAAGTTCGACCATGCGATAACCGCGGTCGAGCTGCTTCTGAGTGGCCGGGTCGAGTTCGGTGCCGAGCTGAGCGAAGGCTTCGAGTTCGCGGAAGGCGGCGAGGTCGAGCTTGAGGCCGCCGGCGACCTTTTTCATGGCCTTCGTCTGGGCGTTGCCGCCCACGCGGGAAACGCTGATACCGACGTTAATGGCGGGGCGGACGCCCGCGAAGAAGAGGTCGGGTTCGAGGTAGATCTGTCCGTCGGTGATCGAGATCACGTTGGTGGGGATGTAGGCGGAGACTTCGCCTTCCTGCGTTTCGATGATCGGCAGAGCCGTCATCGAGCCGCCGCCCAGTTCGTCGCTCAGGCGGGCGGATCGTTCAAGGAGGCGGCTGTGGCAGTAGAACACGTCGCCGGGATAGGCTTCGCGACCCGGGGGACGCCGCATGAGCAGGGACAACTGGCGATAGGCGACGGCCTGCTTGGACAGGTCGTCGTAGATCACCAGGGTGTGCTTGCCCTGGTACATGAAGTGTTCGGCGATCGCCGCCCCGGCGTAGGGGGCGATATACTGCAGCGGGGCGGGGTCGCTGGCGCCGGAGGCGACGACGATGGTGTAGTCGAGGGCGCCGTGCTTGGCGAGGGCTTCGACGACGGCGCCGGTGGTGCTGGAGCGCTGGCCGCAGGCGACGTAGACGCAGATGACGTCGCCGCCCTTCTGGTTGAGAATGGCGTCGACGGCGACGGCGGTCTTACCGGTCTTGCGGTCGCCGATGATCAGTTCGCGCTGGCCACGTCCGACGGGAGTCAGGGCGTCGACCGCGATGATGCCGGTCTGCAGCGGCTGCTTGACCGGCTGGCGGGCGGCGATTCCGGGCGCGAGCATTTCCAGCGGTCGCGACTCGGAGGCGACAATCGGCCCCTTGCCATCGAGCGGGTTGCCGAGCGGGTCGATGACACGACCGAGGAGGCTGTCTCCGACGGGTACGGAGAGGAGCTGTCCGGTGGACTTGACCTCGTCGCCTTCGGCGATCTTCAGGTAGTCGCCAAGAATGATCACCCCGACGGAGTTCTCTTCCAGGTTGAACACCTGGCCGCGAACGCCGTTGGAGAATTCGACCATTTCGCCGGACATTGCCGAAGACAAACCGTAGACCCGCGCGATGCCGTCACCGACTTCAACGACCCGGCCTACTTCGCTCGTCTGGAGCTGTCCGCGAAAGTCTTCAATTTCCTTCTGGATAACTGAAGCGATCTCGCCCGCGTTGAATTTCATTCACACACCTCTCGCGCAATCGGGCGCGAAGTTGCTTGATCCGGGTCCTGAGCGAACCGTCATAGACGGTGTCACCCACACGTATAACCATCCCGCCCAGGAGAGCGGGATCAACGGTTGCTGTCATGATGGGTTCGGCGGCCAGAGCTTTCGCCAGGGACTGCCGAACCACTTCGAGCGTCTCCGCGGAAACCGGCAGAGCCGTCGAGATCTGCACGCGTCGTTCGCCGTGCCGTTTTTCCAGTTCTTCCTGAGCCATTGCCTGG
The DNA here is from genome assembly GCF_030622045.1 of Planctellipticum variicoloris. Classification (NCBI taxonomy): domain Bacteria; kingdom Pseudomonadati; phylum Planctomycetota; class Planctomycetia; order Planctomycetales; family Planctomycetaceae; genus Planctellipticum; species Planctellipticum variicoloris. The sequence goes on from NZ_CP130886.1 coordinate 3,146,076, forward strand.
ACGGCCCGCAGGACGTCCAGCCGCTGGTGCCGGGTGAGAACCCGGAGGAAATTCGTCAGGAGCTCCGGGCATCGCGGAGCGATCACGCGCTCGATGATGCCCAGCGTGTGTTCCATGCTGACGAGACCGGAGGAGAAGAACCCGCGGAAGCGGGGATCGGTCTGATCCAGTTCGTGAATGAAACAGGTCAGATCGTCCATGGCGGTCTGCGCATTCTCCACGCCCGCCGCATCCAGGTACGCTCTGGCGTAGACCCGGGCCACAGACCTCGAGCCGGGATCTTCCAGCACCGTGGTAGGACGTGTAGAGTGTGAATCGGCCATGCTCAATCGACCTCGAAATCCTGTCGGCAATCACCACCGAAGATCGAAACTCAGTTCCGACGGACGTTCAACTGATCCAGAGCCTCACGAATCAGGCGTTCGTGATCCTCGGACTTCAGGCTGCGCTGGACGACCTGTTCGGCGGCGGCCATCGCGTTCGACGACACGAAATCGAACAACTCGGACAGGGCGTGATCCTTCGATCGCTGAATGTCCTCGATCGCCCGACGACGGGTCGTTTCGGCTTCCTGCTGAGCGGCGGCGACGATTTCCTGCTTCGTCCGGTCGGCATCGCGCCGGGCCTCGGCCAGGATTTCGCGAACCTCGTCCTGAGTTTTCGCCAGCCGGGATTCGTAGTCTTTCAGCAGTTGTTCCGCTTTCAGACGCTGAGCCTCGGCGTCGGAAATATCCTGCCGGATTTTCGCTTCGCGCTTTTCCAGCCCCGACTGCAGCGGCCCCCAGGCGTACTTGCCCAGCGCCCCGAGGAAAATCAGGAAGGTGATGAGCTGCCAGGTGGCCAGGTCGACAGAGGGGACGAGGCCCGGGACGGCTTCGTCGGCATGTTCTCCGTGCCCGGCCGCTTCGCCTTCGTGCTTGTGGGCGGGGTCCGCCTTCCCGTGGTCTGCTTCGGCGCGGAGCATCGCCGGTCCGCTCGCCAGGCAACAGGCCAGCAGGAGCAGCGACGTCGCCACAGATTTCTTCAGGCGCAGAATCATCGGAATACGTCTCCGCAGTCCACCGCACGACGCTCGATCGTCGCAGGAAACGAACACCATCAATCGACCTGACAGATGCAGGCCGATACGGACTAGGCAATCAGGCAAACGAGGAGTGCGAAGAAGGTCGCACCTTCGATCAGCGCGGCCGCGATGATCATCGCGGTCTGGATCTGGCCGGCGACTTCCGGCTGGCGAGCCATGCCTTCGACGGCCTGTCCGCCGATCCGGCCGATCCCCAGTCCGGCGCCGATGATGGCGAGGCCGGCGCCGATGCTGGCTCCGAAGAGCGGTGCGGCGGCGGCCACTTCGGCGGCAGCGGCGTCCTGGGCCATCGCGGGGGCGGCGGTCAGGAGGAGGGCGAACAACGACAACGCAACGATTTTGAGACTCTGACGCACTTCTGATTCTCCTGGTACTCTGTACCGAGCCAAACAAAACCCGGAAGATTCGTCGGACAGTCGCCGCGCGTCTGAACCACTCAGCCACGGCTGCCCGGGGAACATCACCAACTTCCCGCGTTAGTGCGGGTTGACAGCAGCCCCGATAAAGAGGCTTGCCAGGAACGCGAACACATACGCCTGCAGGAAGGCGACAAACAGCTCCAGCAATCCGATCAGAACCTGGCCGATCACGCTGGCTGGAGTGACCAGATACCACAATCCGTAGGGCTGATCGGCCGAGACGGCAATGAATCCGAGAATCACCCCCAGAACGGTGTGCCCGGCCAGCATGTTGGCGTAGAGACGGACGGCGAGGACGAAGTGCTTGATCAGGAGGCCGATGGCCTCGATCACCCAGACGAGCGGGATGATGATCATGCCCATGATACCGGGGAGTTCCATCGACGGCGCGATCGACTTCAAAAAGCCGGCGAAGCCGGACCTTTGAACGCCAGCGATCACCACGGCGGCGAAGACGGCGATGGCCAGAATGCCGGTGGTCGAAGTATCGGCGGTGGGGGAGCCGAGAAACGGGATCGCGCCCAGCAGGTTGCAGAACAGGGTGTAGAAGAAGATGGTCCAGACGAACGGCAGAAACTTGTCGGCCGGATGCGTGACATCGACTGGTGCAGCGTGAGCTCCGGCAGCGACCGCAGCGGGATGTTCGTAGACGGAGTGGTGGGCGGCGTGGCCGTCACCATGACCGTGGTCGTCGTGAGGAACTCCGACGGCGGGCCTGACGACTTCGTCCCGGATGAAGAGGGCCAGCAACTCCCAGAAGTTCCACCACTTCCCGCGGGCCGGCTGGCCGTCGCGGATCCGGGCGGCCAGGCCGCGGAAGATGACGAGAGCCAGGAGTCCCGCCACTACCTGCAGGACCATATACTTGGTGATCTGCAGGCCGAAGATCTTCGGCAGCGTCAGCGCGTCGTGACCGACGATCTCCATCACAAACCGCGGCAGCTCAAAAGAGGCCGAGTCGCGTACGTGATGAAAAGGATCTTGGGCAGACATTCACGACCCCGTTGAATATCGCGTGACCGGTTTCGGAGAGACTTCAAGCGGCAGCCTGCAACTTGACTCGACGTACGAGGAGGTACGTCTCAGCTCCGAGCGAAACCAGATAGAATCCGACCAGCCACCAGACAAACGGCTTCGGCCCGAGATCGGGACGGAGCCACGAAACGACGGCGATGCCGACGCCACAAAACGCCAGCCGCAAAACCATTCCAACAACCACAGCGGCCAAGGCCGCGGCGGGAGCACGATACACAGCCGGAACGATCAACGCGAGCCACCCGGGGATCAGACAGATAACCAGCGAGAAGCCGGTCAGCTCGACCCCGGAAAACCCATGCAAACCGCAGGAAATCGCGCCGGCCAACACCCAGAAGGCCAGCATGAAACCTGTCAGTCGCGAAGCATCGCCCCAGTACGAACGCATTTCCTGCACCCGGCCCGCCCCGACGTCATTTCAACGACGAAGCGAGATCACTTTTCGGCCCGTGCGGCGTCTTTGGCGAGCTGCACGAGCGCCAAAGTCCCCGTCAGGAACCCCAGCAAAGCGCCAACCACCGTGAGCCAAGGCTCCGTGCCCCACCTGCGATCCAGCCACCACCCGAAACCGACGGGAACCGCGAACTGAAACCCGATCGAAGTGATGCGGGATGACCACATCATTCCCACTGACAGCGGGGATCGTCCGGATTCAGCCACGACAGACGCCGAACTCAGGAGCCGGCAAAGACCTCCGACCAGCAACGGTCGGCGGCGCGACGACTTGACTTACGGACTCGTAACACCGGGGACTCTACAGGGGCCACTTTCCGAAGTCAAAGCCGTCAAAGGAGCACCGGCGTTTTTCTCAGTTGGGAGAATGAAAAGCCAATTTCCGCACGGGAGACGGTCGGGAATGCCGTGCAGTCCGCCGCGGAAGCTGTGAAATCGGCAAATGAGGTCGGGTGTAGCGGTCAGCAAGCCTTCGGCGGATGCGCCAATCGCGCAGCAATGGACTGCGGATACTGCCAAACCGGGCAGAAGTCGCAGGGTTTCGGGTCAAGCTCGCCTTGCGAATCACCGTCCAGTCCAGTATATCATAATCAGATTCGTTGATATCTGCAGTCGCTGATCCTCTTCAGCATTGCACGGAATGAGCCCAAGGGCCGGGGCCACCGTGGCTGGCGACGGTCTCAAAACTGAGACAGCCGGCCAACGAATCCAAGGCTGCTGTCCTGCAGTCTGGTCACGGACGACTGAACGTTCCTGTCTGTTCACCCTGCGGTGGATTCACGGCACGCTACGGAGTTCGAGACGATGACGCCGGACAGCCTGAGTACATACACCAAAAAGAAGCTCACCACTCTCGCCCTCAGCCGCGGCGTCTCCGGCGCTCATGCACTTCGCAAAGAGGAGCTGATTGCCGCCATTCTGACCAACAAGAAGAAGCCTTCCGGAGGTGCTCGGTCCAAGCCCCTCGAGTCCGAGCGTGCCGCGGCGAGTCCGCGCGGCCGGGCAACCACCCGTTCCACCGGATCGACGGCGGCAGCCGCTTCACGAGCTGCCGGGAGCGAGTCGCGGGGAACGGCAGCACGGAGCAGCCGAGTTCTGCCCCGACCGGCAGCGAAGCTGGCGGGGCCGCCGGCCAGCCGCCTGAAGGCGGGGGCGGAGCGAGGCCCGGACGTGATGGACCTGCGACCGCTCGATCGGAACTGGGTTCAGATCCGCTGGCAGATCTCGGCGGAAACGCTCCGGCGGGCGCGGACCTCCCTGGACTGGGAATTCCATAGTGCTCGGCCGGTGCTGCGGCTCATCGATATCACCGAACAGGACGAGCGGCAGACGGCCGCTGTCCGCGTGACTGATGTCGAACTGGATGGGGAGGTCACCGGCTGGTGCCTCCGGATTCCACATCCGTCACGCAAGTATGCAGTGCATCTGGGGCTGCTGGCGGATGGAGGGCGGTTCCATGTGCTGGTCCGATCGCGTCCGCTGGTGATGCCGGACCACGGCGCCGTTGCAGTCCTGCTGCAGCCCGAAGAGTCGTCGCCGAGGAACCTGACCTCGGTCGCCGATTACGATGCGGACGACGAGCCGCGCGCCTGGTCGGCCGCGGATCTGACTCCGTTGCAGCTCAAGAACCTCGCGGCGGCGCGCTCGAGCCAGACGCCCCCCGAAGGGTCACGAGATTTCCATCTCGTGGTGGGAGCCGATCTCCACATCCATGGCTCGACGCATCCCGAAGCGGCACTGACGTTGCTCGGCAAGCGGGCTTCGGTCGCTACAGATGGTCGGTTCCATTTGCGGATGAAGCTGCCGCCGGGGCGGCATGTGATTCCCGCCGTCGCGACGACTCCCGACGGGACCGAGGAGCGGACGTTTGTGCTTGCCGTGGAGGTGACGGCCCGGGAACTCGAACCGCGACTGATCGAAGAAGTTCCGCGGTGATCTCGCGATCGACTTATCCTCAATCGCGGGCCGGGGCGCACATTTTTGCGATGGTCACTCGCCAATCATCGTCGGCCGCTGGCGCATACAGTCGGACGATGGTCATGGAAAGTCCACGACCGGGAGCTTCCCGGCACCTGACCGAGATTCGGCGAAGTGGCCGCCGCGCTCCGACGAATCTCCGGCGACCGCGGGCGAAGCCATGCCGCTGAGGCTTACGACGGACGAGGACGTCCATCGTACGGGGATTTCGCGGGGGGCGTCTCGACCGGGGAAGACTTCCCCTGGCATCAACACTTGCGGCCCGCCCATTGGCAACTGCACTCAGCGTTTCCTGCGGTCGGTGTCCATCTTGCCATCTGCGGGGTCGGGCGATAGCATCGAAGTTGAGCTCTTCGGAGTTCATGAAACCTCTGCTGTGTTCGATACGGGCATTATGCGTTGACCCTACAACTTTTTCAGTGGGGGTCGGATTCGCTCGGCCGCGTGTATATCCGCGGATTGCTTCGGCGATCCCCGGCTCACACAACCCGGGCAATCGGCTCCCTCCTGGACTCTTCGGGTTCAGAACCTTAGCGCTCGAACGGCATTGGCGGAGGTTTCTTTTTTATTATGGGCCTCTTCGACCGGCTGGAAGCCCGGCAGCGCGACGCGGCCAAGCCGCTGGCGGCCCGCATGCGGCCGAGGTCGATTGACGAATACGTCGGCCAGCAGCACATCCTCGGCCCGGGCAAGCTGCTGCGGCGGTTGCTGGACGCCGACCGGCTGCAATCGGTGGTCTTCTACGGTCCGCCGGGAACGGGCAAGACGTCGCTGGCGGAGATCATCGCCCGGCATACGCGACGGACGTTTCGAGCCTTGAATGCCGCCGCAGCCGGGGTGAAGGAACTGCGCGAGATTCTGGACGCCGCCCGGGAAGCGGTTTCGGTCGGCGGTCCGCGGACGGTGCTCTTCATCGACGAGCTGCACCACTTCAACAAACAGCAGCAGAACGTGCTGCTGCCGGATGTCGAGAACGGAATTGTGGCGCTGGTCGCGGCGACGACGGCGAATCCGTTCTTTGCGCTGATCGCGCCTTTGGTGAGTCGCAGCCAGATCTTCGAGCTGCAGCCGCTGAGCGTTGAGGATGTCGAGGGGCTCAATCGCCGGGCGCTGGCGGATGTGGAGCGGGGTCTCGGCGATCTGCAACTGACGATCGACGACGACGCATGCCGATTCCTGGCGACGATCTGCGACGGCGACGCTCGGCGTTCGCTTGGCGCGCTGGAAATTGCAGCCCTTTCGCTACCGCCCGGAACGACGGCGATCGATCTGGCCGCGGCGGAGGAGTCGATCCAGAAGAAATCGATCCGCTACGACGCGGATGGCGACGATCATTACGACGCCGCGAGCGCTCTGATCAAGAGCATCCGCGGGAGCGATCCTGACGCGGCGATCTACTGGCTGGCCCGCATGCTCGAGGCGGGGGAAGATCCTCGATTCGTCGCCCGCCGCCTGGTGATATCGGCGTCGGAAGACATCGGCAACGCCGATCCGCACGGGCTGGTGCTGGCGAACTCGGCCGCGCAGGCGACGGAGTTTATCGGGATGCCTGAGTGCCGGATCATTCTGGCGCAGGCGACGACCTATCTGGCGCTGGCCCCGAAATCGAATGCGTCGTACCTGGCGATCGACGCCGCCCTGGACGATGTGCGGCACCAGCGAATTCTCCCGGTCCCGAACCATCTCCGCGACCGGCACTATCAGGGGGCGAAGCGGCTCGGACACGGCGAAGGGTATCAGTACGCTCACGATGCGCCCGACGGCTGGGTCGCACAGGACTATCTCGGGGTCGACAAGGCCTACTACGAGCCCAAAGACCGCGGCTTTGAATCCCGGCTGAAAGAGCGACTCGATCAATTCCGTCAACGACGCGCTGCGGCGAATGCAGCGGCTGAGTCGCCGACTCCGGAATCGACTTGATCCGGATTTCTCCCTTCCATCCCCCCCCTGGAGCGGCAGACCGCCGCGACTCTTCAGGACTATGTCGATCCAATCTCAAACCGCTTATCGGCCGCACGAGACGTCGCTGCACCCAGTCGCGGTTCATTCGCTGCGCTGGCTGGAAACGATCGTGGGTTTGCTGGGGCTCGGACTTGCCGTCACCCGGCACGGTCGCGAAGTCTCGGCGGCGCTGCCATCGCTGATGAACTGGCTGGTTGTGCTGGCGGTGGCGATTCCGGCCGCGGCAACGCTCGGTCGCTACTCCTGGAGCCTGGCTCGCAAGTCTTTTCTGCAGCAGAACTTGCCTCCGATGCTGCTGTCAGCGATCTGGCTCGCCGGACTGGTTACTGCCGTCGGATTGTCCGACGGAGTTCCCGAATTGCTGGGACCTCGGCTTCTGGCCTGGACCGAATTGATTGCGATGAGTCGGGGCGTGTACGAAATCTACGCGGTCGTCCGCGGCGCCGCCGACGCCGGATTGAATCCTGCGCTGGTGCTCGTCCTTTCGTTCGTCGGCCTGATCGGGATCGGCACGTTGCTGCTGATGCTCCCGCGGTGCCGTCCGGACGGGGAATTGCCGGCGGACTGGCTGACGGCGCTGTTTACCGCCACGAGCGCCTGCTGCGTTACAGGCCTGGTCGTGAACGACACCAGCGTCTACTGGAGCCGGACGGGGCACGTCGTGATCATGGCGCTGATCCAGGTGGGCGGTCTGGGGATCATGACCTTCGGCGCGTTCTTCGCCGTCGTGATGGGAAGCAAGCTCCTCGCCCGCGAGCATGCGACGATGCGCGATCTGCTGGAGTCCGAACAATTGGGGGACGTTGCCGGTCTGATTCGTTCCATTCTCGGTTTTACGATCATCATCGAGCTCGCGGGAGCATGCCTGCTGACGACGCTGTGGCCGGACCTTCCGCTGCTTGACCGCCTGTTCTATGGCCTGTTTCACTCGGTCAGCGCGTTCTGCAACGCCGGGTTCGCGCTGCGCAGCAACAATCTGATGGGATGGGAGCTGTCGTGGCAGGTCTGGGCCGTTTTCCCGCTGCTGATCATCCTGGGCGGCTTCGGATTCACGCCGCTGCGCAATATCTGGCACGTCGTCCGCTGGCGGCTGGGACTCCTGACGCTGGACCCCGGATCACTTCGTCCGCGGCTGACTCTGACAACTCGGCTGGTGGCGGTCACGACCCTCGGGCTGCTTGTCGTCGGTACGATCGTCCTGCTGCTTCTGGAATGGAATAATTCGCGACATCCACTGCCGGTCACCAATCAGATCGCCAACGCGTGGTTTCATTCCGTGACGCTGCGGACCGCCGGTTTCAACACGATCGATCACGAGCACTTATCACCCGGTTCCAAGTTGTTCGGAATCTCTCTGATGTTCATCGGCGCGTCGCCGGGGTCAACCGGGGGCGGCGTGAAAACGATTTCGCTGGCTCTCATCATTCTGACCCTCCGTTCGATCCTGCGCGGCCGCAACAACGTCGAGGTCTACGGCCGCACGATCCCGGAGACTCAGGTCTTTCGCGGCCTGGCGGTGATCGGGATGGGGCTGGCGACGCTGATGGCCGCCACGATCGTGGTAGTCATGATCGAAGACCGCGCCGATCGATTTCTCGATCAGGCGTACGAGGCCGCCAGCGCGCTGGGGACCGTCGGCGTTTCCGCGAACCTGACGCCGACGTTGAAACCCGCATCGCAACTGGTCCTGATTCTGACCATGCTGCTCGGACGGGTCGGCCCATTGACGCTGATCGTCGCGCTTGCCGGTCGCGGGAATGCCGCCCGCTATCGGTATCCTGAAGAGCGGATCGCACTCGGTTGAAATCGAGCGCGCCGCATGGTTATTGCTGCGGCGATTCCGACTCGTGTCCGGCCCCGATCACCAGCCCGCGGGAATCGACCGGCCGACCATCGAGCGTCGTCGCGCTGCCGCCGGCTTTGTAGACGATCGAATTCGGCCCGTGGACGCCGCCGGCAGTTCCGCGTCCGTGGTATTCGCCGCACTTGAAGGCGTCGCTCTGCACCTTGGGAGCCGCGCCCCGGCAGCCCGCCGGTCCGCAGACCAGGCCGAGAATCAGACCGGCTGCAGCCAGACGCCGTGATGACTTTCTGCAGAATTCGTCCATCGCAAATCCTCTTTGCAACACATCCAGCCCTGAATCCGCCTACCGGATCTGCGGCAATGCTCCGCCGTGAACCAGGGCATTGAAAACCTCCGGATCGAACGGATCGGCGGACTGCGGACGCGCCCCGGGAACACCATCATTCGTCGCAGCGAGTCCATCTGCCTCGGCGTCGGTCCGGGCAGCCGCCGCTGCGTCTGGCGCCGCTGCTGCGACTTCCGCTTTTTCTTTGACCGCGGACCTGGCCGCTGCTGCAAGCGCCTCGGCTTCGGCGTCGTAACCGCCGCGATCGCGGGCGGCGGCATAGACCCAGTCTCGAATGATCTCCAGTTGGCGCTCTCCTCCGGGGCCGCCGAAGATGGCCACCGAGCTCCCTCCGTGATTTCCCTGAGGGATGGTCAGCAACTGCGAATCGCCGGGGCGCTGCAGATCCAGGTAGGGACTCACCGCCGCCAGATTTCGCTCGGTATGGAGCCGATGGCTGTTGAGATTCGACCGCACATGGACCAGTCGGAAGGAATTCTCCGAAACGACGCCGTGGCAACGGGCGTTTCCGCACTTATTGACGAGGATCGGCTGCACGCGGGCCGTAAAGGTGGCGGCCGTTTCGCGGGAGAGGCTTCCCAAGGATTCCGCCTCAGGAACGAGATAGCCGTCGAGGGTGCGAGAGGGAGGGGGCGGCTCTTCGAGCCGATCGGGCTTCAGGACTTCGGCCAACTTCTTCAGCATCTGCCGAGCTTCGACGTGATTGGCGTCGCTCCGCAGCACGAGCTTCAATTCCAGGCGGGCTTCGTCGTAGAGCGAATACGAAATGCACCAGCGGGCCAATTCGATGCGACTCTCCGGCGTCACCGGTTCTTTCCGTGCATCTCGCTGCTGGCGGTAGATATCGTGCAGAGAATCGGCGACCAGTTGCACGTGTTCGTACGGCGCGTGGAGCCGCCCGTTCCGGCCGGTCACCAGGTAGCCCTGAGCGTCCTGCTGGACCTGCCCGGCCATCACCCGGCCGCTCTTGAGCAGGACGTAGCGGTCGACAGCCGGCGGCTGAGCCGAAAGCGATTCGCAGGTCGCCCAGACCGCAGCCACGACCGCCAGCCAATGCAGAATCTGGCGTTGCATCATGTTTCCCGCTGGCTCTGGGAGAAGAATTCCGACACTGAAGCGGACCGTATCTCCGGCCCCCAAGTGGGACAAGACGAGCCGGTCCGAACGACGACTTTCGGATGGCTTCGCAAACTGGAAACGGCCCAGCAGCGGCAAATTCCGCCGATCGCCGGACCGTTCGGGGCATCATGCTTGGCGGATCCCGGCAACCGCTACGGAACAATTGTCCGAAGCGAGCCCGATCCCACACTGCGGAGTCGACGAGGCAGACTTTTTGCCTATCGGCGATGGCGGGGCGAACCGGCCGGACGGTGACACTCTTCGGCCGTGCTTTTCGGCACCCAGCGGGCGAAATCATCAGCGGCCTCGCGAGCGGTCTCGACGGAGGGGGGGGCGTTGGTGCCGAACTGCTGCGCCACTGGCCGCCGGACGCGAGGCTGGTAGTCCTTCAGCGGGTCGGTCGTTTGTCGACCGCGCAGCCAGGCCAGTAGACTCTGTCGCTGCCGAGGGCGTTCGGTCCGGCCGCCCCAGGTGAAGAGCGTCACGGAGAGAAACACGAACATCGCCGCTGCGCCGGCGAGGGGCCAACCGGGCTTCTCGGCGACGGTGAGGATCAGGAGTGCGCACGCCGCCGCACCGAACAGCAGGACGACTGCTGTCGCCAGCAGGGCTACTGCGCTTCGACCGGCGTCGCGATTCGGGCGAAATGTCATCGACCGAGGGTCCTGTGACGGCTGGGAGACTCGTCGTACGGGGTTGAGGATACCACGTTGGGTGAAGGCGTCCAGACGGGAAGGCCGGGTATCGGGCATCGGGATTCGGGTATCGCAGACAAATTCGGTGCAGTCTCTGAGGATTTCTACAGAAAGCTGGCATTGTCGCGTGGGTTGGCGGCGGCGGCTATAATTCTTTAACTTTGCCGAAATCTACTGCTGGAAAACTGCTCCATGCCCCGCGTCGGCCTGTTTATTCCCTGCTACGTCGACCAGCTCTATCCCGACGTCGGCCTGGCGACCGTCGAACTGCTCGAACAATGCGGCTGCGACGTCGACTTTCCGACGGCTCAGACCTGCTGCGGACAGCCGATGGCGAACACGGGCTGCACCGAAGCGGCCAAGCCGCTGGCCCGGCGATTCCTGGAGATTTTCCGGGATTACGAATATGTCGTCGCACCGTCGGGCAGTTGCGTGGCGATGGTCCGAAATCACTATCACGACCTTGTGCACGAGCACCCGGACTTTGAAGCCGTCCACACCAAGACGTTCGAGCTGTGCGAATTTCTGACCGACGTTCTGAAAGTTGACGGCTTTCCGGGCTCGTTTCCGTATCGCGTGGGCCTGCACCAGAGCTGTCACGGACTGCGCGAGCTCCGTTCGGGCAAGTCGAGCGAGCTCAACGTGCCGGGCTTCAACAAAATCGGCGGGCTGCTGGAGTCCCTCGACGGTTTGCAACTCGTGTCGTTGCAACGGCCGGACGAGTGCTGCGGCTTTGGCGGGACGTTTGCCGTCTCGGAAGAAGCGGTCTCCTGCATGATGGGCCTCGACCGCCTGCACGATCACGAACAGTCGGGGACGCAGGTTCTGACCGCCGGGGACATGTCCTGCCTGATGCATCTGCAGGGGCTGATCGCGCGGCAGAAGAAGCCGCTGGCGGTGATGCACGTGGCTCAGATTCTGGCGGGGCGGAAACCTCAGTTGCCGGCGTAGACAAAGACTCCAACCACAAATCGCACGAATGGACACGAAGGAGTTTGACCAGGTTGTGAACGACTGAAGTCGAAGACGGCCGTCACAGCCGGCTACGGCAAGAAACTCCACCAGCGCCACTCGAAGCCAGAGAGACTGACTGAGAATTCTTTATGACTTCCGCAACTGCACACCGCGATCATCCGGAGACGGCCGCCGAGTTCGTCGCCAACGACGCCCGCGCGCACTGGCACGACCAGTCGTTGTGGTTTGTGCGCGCCCGTCGGGACAAGGCCTCACAGACTCTCCCGGAATGGGAAGAACTGCGAGAACGGGCCTCCAAGGTGAAGCTTCACACGATGTCCCGCATGGCGGACTATCTGGAGCAGTTCGAACGGAACGCAATTGCGCTCGGCGCCCAGGTGCACTGGGCCCGGACCCCGGCCGAGCACAACGAAATTGTTTTAGGCATCATTCAGAAGCACAACGCGACGCGGGTGGTGAAGAGCAAGTCGATGCTCACGGAGGAATGTCACCTCAATCCCTTCCTGGAGCGGAATGGCGTCGTGGTCACCGACACCGACCTTGGGGAGTGGATCGTCCAACTCCGCAACGAGCCCCCCAGCCACATCGTGATGCCGGCGATCCACATCAAGAAGGAAGAGATCGGCGAGCTGTTCCACGACCTGCTGGGGACGGAGAAGGGGGCCACCGATCCGCCGTATCTGGTCAATGCCGCACGGCAGAAACTTCGTGAACAGTTTCTGAATGCGGAGATCGGCTTGACGGGCGTGAACTTCGCCATTGCCGAGACTGGCGGCTTTGTGGTGTGCACCAACGAGGGGAACGCCGACCTGGGGGTTTCGCTTCCGAAAGTGCATATCGCCTGCATGGGAATCGAAAAGATCATTCCCAAGGCGGCGGACCTGGGATATTTCTTGCGTCTGCTGGGACGCTCGGCGACTGGGCAGCCGATTACGACGTATTCGTCGCACTTCCACGGTCCGAGACCGGGGGGGGAACTGCATATCATTCTGGTCGATAACGGGCGGAGCAACATTCTCGCCAGCCCGGAGTTCCGGCGGTCGCTGAACTGCATCCGTTGCGGGGCGTGCATGAATACATGCCCGGTGTACCGCCGCAGCGGCGGGCACAGCTACAGCACGACCGTTCCAGGGCCGATCGGCTCGATTCTGGCCCCGACCCGGGATGCGCAGGAACACGCCAGCCTGCCGTTCGCCTGCAGCCTGTGCGGTTCGTGCACCGACGTCTGTCCGGTCAAGATCGACCTGCACAATCAGTTGCTGACATGGCGGCGGGAGCTGGCGCTGAAGTTTCTGGTGCCGTTCGACAAACGCCTTGGTATGTCGCTCGCCGCAGCCGTGTTCGCTCGGCCGTGGCTGTATCGGGTGGGGGGAGCGATCGCCCGCCGGGTCTTCCCGTGGCTGCCGCGGATGCTTGTTTACAACCGCTGGAATCCCTGGGGCCGGCAGCGCGAGTTGCCGGAGATGCCCGCCCAGAGTTTCCGGGCGCTGTATGCCCGGCGTAAGCGGAACCACAAAGTCCCATCAGATCAGAAGCCTGCGTCACGATGACTATTTCCGCACGCGACTCCATCCTGGGTTCCATCCGCCGCCATCTGCCTGAGGCAGCGGAGCGTCCGGGGCACGACGGCCCGTGGATCCAGTACCCGGACCCACTGTCGCAGTTCGCGAGCGTCCTGGAGGCCATCGGCGGTCGCTGTGTCCGGGTCAAGGACGTCGCGGAGATCAACCAGGACCTGGCGACATTCCCTGTGTATGCGGCGGCGCGGATGATGGTTTCGCTGGTCCCGGGCGCAGGGCGTTCGGTCCGCGAAATGGCAAACGTCGCCGATCCGCATGAGCTGGCGGATGTCGACCTGGCGATTCTGCCGGGGGACTTTGCGGTGGCGGAGAATGCCGCAGTCTGGGTCACCGATGCGGCGGTGAAGCACCGCGTGATTTACTTCCTGAGCCAGCATCTGGCGCTTGTCGTTTCGGCCGGACAGGTCGTGCATAACCTGCACGAGGCTTATGCGAGGCTGACGTTTGACGCCGCCCGGTTCGGTGCGTTTATCGCGGGGCCTTCGAAGACGGCGGACATCGAACAGTCGCTGGTCATCGGCGCTCACGGACCGCGGTCGATGACCGTCTATCTGATGGAATAGACGCCGGTCGCAAGAAGGGGGCTCCACGAAAACCGGAGCCAACGAGCCTGTAGCGTCCGAAGTCGGGATGCTCGCAGGCCGCGGCAAATCGAACATGCCCACGCGGACGTGGGCATGTCTCTGATCCGCTGCAGGAAATCGACTTCCGGACTGCGCGACTACTTCTCAGCGAGCGCCTTCAGCAAGGCGGAGGCGTTGGCGACGCTGCCGGTTTGCTGGAGCAGATGTCGGGCGGTCTTGATGGCGTCGACCCACAGGGCGCTGGTGGTGATGGGATTATTCTTGGGCCCCATCTTGGTTTTCTTGACGCGACCATCGGCAGCCATGTTGGTCTTGGTCTTGATCATGTAGACCATGTTTTTGCTGATCGTGTGTCCGTACTCCTTCTTGACGGCATCAACGACTTCGGACGCTTTGGCGGCCGGCAGCTTTCCCAGCACCGTGCGAATTGCCAGGCTCTTGTTCGTCTTCGGGTCGCTACGATCTGCCCGCGCTGCTTTTTTCTTAGCCATTGTTTCTCTCGATTTTCTGGAATAGCAAACTGCCTACACAACGGAGAGAGAGTACGTATTTGTCAGTGGGGGGTCAAGGATTCTTGCAACTTCTCTTCACAAAGGCATACGGAATGCGTGACGTTTTCAAAACTGTGTGAGTTCTGCGATTCCGATAGCACGATGAAGAATCGCTCCTGCCAGGAGTTCATTTCGCAGTGCCAAGTTGCGACGGAATATTGAAGATTCAAGCAACAGACAAGGCTCTCTGGCGTACGGCGCCACTTGAGGTGAGTTGATTCCGGTTCGCCGCGCCTTACGTGAGCTTCGGGAGAACAGAGTTCTCATCACCGCAGGCTTGTCGATCGCCGACACGTTGCACGTCCGTCACGGATTCGCACTGGGAATACCTCCAGATTGCGCAACCTGGTCGACGATCTCGGTGTCTTCACAACTTCTTGATTTTTTCCCAAGGCGTCGCGAGAGGCGTGGTTCTGTTGCTCGGCCTGGCCGGCATTCCCGTCTTGCAGGCCCGTCGGCATCCTGCTAGACCCTGTCGGCGCGGACGTTCCGTACGGGATTGAGGTCGAAACAATCAGACAATCATCGAAGGACCGGGTGATGGAGCCGGTGCGGGCCGAATTGATGCCGGGAAGTTCCCTTGGGGCTTGTTTCCGGGAACGCGAGATCATGTTTCTCATCCTGCTGGTCGTCGGAACTTATTTCACCCGGCTGGATGCTCTGCCAATTCGGGGCGAGGAGTCCCGTCGGGGAGTCGTTGCTCTCGAAATGCAGAGGAACGGCGACTGGATTGTTCCGCGCTATCAGGGCAATCCGTTTTTCATGAGCAGCCGGCCGCCGCTCCAGGCATGGTCGATTGCGGCGTGCGGCTGGTTGCGCGGCGGGATCGATACGGTGGCAGTCCGGATTCCGAGCGTCGTGGCGCTGCTGGCTCTGGTGCTGGTGATCTACGTCTGCGCCCGCTCGTTTCTATCGCGACTGGGAGCATTCGCCGCGGCGGCGGCCTATCCCACCATGGGAAGTGTGCTGCAACTCGGCCGGCTGGGTGAAACCGACCTCCTGTTTACCCTGTTTGTGAGCAGCTCACTGCTGGTCTGGTACGCGGGCTACCTCCGGAAATGGCCGGCGGCCGGTGTCTGGGGGGCGGCCTATCTGCTGGTCGCGCTCGGCGTGCTGACGAAAGGACCGCAGGCTCCAGTCTACTTTGCAGCTTCGATCGGGCTCTATCTGTTCTGGGTTCGCAATCTGCGGTTTCTCGTTTCCTGGGGCCATGGGCTCGGAATCATGGTTTTCGCAGTGACCCTGGGCGCCTGGCAACTGCCGTATTTTCTGGAAGTGGGTGTTCGCGGCACGCGGCACGTCTATTTCGGCGATGTCGCCATGTACGGGCACGTTCACACATGGCAGCATCTCGCTGAACACATTGTGGCCTATCCCTTCGAGATTCTGGTCGGTTGCCTGCTGCCCTGGTCGTTTCTGCTGCTGGCCTACTGTCGGCGACATTTTTTGAGTCAACTCGGTGCGATGTCCGATGCAGTTACGTTTCTGACGTGCTCCATTGTGGCGACGTTTCCGTCGGTCTGGCTGGTGGCGGATGCCCGGTCACGCTTCTATATGCCGCTGTTTCCGTGCTTCGCACTCCTGTGCGCAATTGTCGTCGAGAAGCGTTTTGCTGCGGATGACGTGCGGCTCCAGCGATTCTGGGCGACGTTTGTCGCGCTGATGGCTGCCGTAGCCGCGGCGTCTGGAGTATTTCTCCTGGGGGCATCGCTGGCCGGTGAAGCTCCCTTTGACGTACCGACAGGCTCGGCGCTGATGTTCTGTCTGTTCGCCGTGACGTGCGCCGCGATCATGTTCGTTGTGCGCGGCGGCCGCACCCGACGTGAAGGGGCGATCGCGATCGCAACGATGGCGGGGTTCATCGGGACGGCGTTCGCCACTGTGACCACGGACGCCATGCGCCGGAACGCCATCGACAAAGAAACGCAGATGGCCCGGTTGCTGGAGCGACTCCCGGACGATGTCCGGCTCTACAGTTTCGGGGCCGTCAATCATGTCTTCGCCTTCTATCATGGCGGAGACATCGGCCACGTTCACTTTCCAACGCCGGAGACAATTTATCCGGACGACTTCGAATACTTCTGCTTCAACCTCATCGACTTCCCGCAGCAGGATTCGCTGCCTTTCCCGTGGGAGATCCTGGGCGTCGTCTCCTCGGGACGGAACCGGGACCACGAGTTGCAGACTCTGGTTGTCGTCGGTCGACGCGTCGAGGCCGGGGACCGCCCGACTCCCGATGCAATTGTGGCGACATATCGATCAATGCATGCCGGCGGGGCGCACGTCAGCGAATCGCTGGCCGATCGGGGCGAGTTGCTGCGGCGACAGTGAAGTCTGATGGCATCACTTTGCCTCGACTACTGGGACGCTTCGCCTTCCTCCAGGGAAGAGTAAACGTAAAACGCGGCGTTCTGGCCGAGATGTCGTCGTTCGACGCCAAGCGCCTTTCTGGTGGCCTCGGTGTACTTACGGACCTTGTCGCGATCGCGGTCGAAAAAGGAATCGGTCCCGTCGATCCAGGTGGAGCCAAAGATTCCGACTCGATCGTCACCCGCCCGTTTCCAGACGTAGACGTGAAACTTTTCGCTGTCGACAACGACCCCTTTCGCTTTGCCGGGAGCCTGGGTGTAGTAGAACTGGCGCCCATCCCCTCGGCGCGTGGGCGCGCCAGAGCCTGACTGTTCCGGGAAGCTCCGTCGACGCCACTTCTCCGACGATGACCTGCTCTTTCAAGTTCTGATCGAGCCGCCAGTCGGCCAGTTCCTGCTCGTCGGTCGTGTAGATGTGATGATTTCGAACCTTGTCGAAGAAGCGGTATAGCGGCTTGAGATCTTCGGGCCTTTCGTCGGCGCGCGCAA
Organism: Planctellipticum variicoloris; assembly: GCF_030622045.1. NCBI lineage: Bacteria > Pseudomonadati > Planctomycetota > Planctomycetia > Planctomycetales > Planctomycetaceae > Planctellipticum > Planctellipticum variicoloris. The sequence goes on from NZ_CP130886.1 coordinate 3,163,518, forward strand.
CGACATGGTCGAGAGGCAGAGCGAAAGGAACAGCGGCACCAGTCCACGCATGATATGAGCCCCGGCGGCAAAACACCTGAACAGACTGTGCCATCAATATCAGTCGCGACGGACCGAGTCAACAGTTTCGTCGAACGCTGAGGCATCGTTCGCCGGCAGCCGCACCGACGACATCGCCCTGAACACAAGGCGTTTACGGCGTTTGCAGTCGACGCGAACGACTGGCGCGATCGGGGACTGTCGGCGTGGCCTGCCCACCGGGAACCAATGCCTGTGGAGCGACGACGGTGTCAGGTGACTGCATTTCGGCAGGCGGGAGTCTGCCCTACGGGGAGCCCTAATAGGCCAGGGTCATGCGTACGAGAGCCGTGTCGCCCGGTTTCTGGTTGCCGTTTTCGGTGCGGAATTCGAGGGAGCGGTCGAAGACCCAGCCGGCTTCGACGCTGCCGAGAAGCCGTTTCCCCTTGCGAAACTCCAACCCGCCGATCAGCCGCAGATCGCGATAGGTGAGGACGTCGTTGGTGCGGTCGTAGCGCTTGATGGCATAACTGCCGCCACCCAGTTCGCCGGTCAGCGTGAACCAGCAGGCCGCCTCGCCGTATTCCGCAATGCGCCACGCCAGATGCGGGCGAGGGAAGACCAGCTCAAAGCGGCGGCCGAGCTGGGGCTGATCGATGATCAGGCCGGCGACGGGCAGAGCGGGAATGTCGTCGCGATCCAGATAGACGAAGCCAAGCGTCAGTTGATGTTCCGAAGAAATTGGACCGGTCACAACGAAGTGCCCCAGGAGGCGGAACATTTCGGGCCGCTTGTTGACGCCGTCGGTAAACCAGCCCGGAGTTACGCCCATGTCGACTGCAGTCCCTCCGTCAACCACCGTTGTAATATCAATCGGGATGGTGAACTGGTACAGACGGGGTTCCAGCTTCAGCGAATCGGCGCCATTGATCCAGTGAATACCCCAGCCCGGCTGCGCCATCGCCGTGGCTGCAGCCGAGTGTCCCGACTTCGGCAGTTCTTGAAAGACACCGGAGAAAAACCCGAAGTCGTCGCCGCTGTCGGCCAGCCAGGTGAGCTGGAGGCTGGCAAGGGCCTCGGAGATAACTTTCACTGTGTCGCCAGTGTCGTTCTTAAGGGCAGGCTCGGTGAGGGACCGCGGGAGCAGTTGCTCGGGAGCCCACGTTTCCGCGGCGGGGTCCAGAGCCGGAAGTGCGACTGGCGCGTCGTCAGGAGCGGGAACGGGCGGGGGATCGAGTGACACCCGGCCGGGAGAGTCGTCCGACTGGCCACGCAGAACCACCCAGTCGGCGGCGGGGGCGCATGAGGAAACGAGCATTCCGCCGATCAGCATTCCCGCAATGAACGAGCAGGTTTTGACGGGACGCCGGAGCATGGTCTGAGAGTCCCGAGGACGGGAAGCGATCGACGATGGGGGCCTTGCTTGTCGCGAAAGTGAACGGGCGTGTCAAGAGGAGTGCGACATGATGGCAGCCAGCGAGACAATGGGAGCGGCATTCCCCGGGCCGACGCCGCGGGGCTATGACTCTGCCGCCCCTGCCGGGGCCGCATGTTCCAGACATCACTTGAAGATAAACAGGACTGGTATCCGGCCCCAGTTGACGGTGTTGAGCTGCAGGACAACGTCGCCTTCGGCAACATCCTTTTTCAGGAGCTTCCAGCGCCAGTCTTCACCGCCCGGGAATGAAGTGCCAACATTGTCTTCGACCTCTTCCCAGCCGTCCTGGACCAGCTTGGTCAGCGTGACTTCGTCGACCTCGACCTTGCCCAGGTACTTCCAGCGAATCATCGCGTAGGCCGTGCAGTCGTCCAAAGCCGTGATGGTTCCGGGCTCCAGCCAGAACTTCGTCTTTTCGGAATCACGCCAGAGCAGAGCCCCGCCGGTCACTTCCTTCGGCAAACCCAGCAAACCATAAGGGCGATCGGACCAGATCGGGGTGCCGTTGCGGGCAAGTTTGAAGATGGCTCCGGCGGGAGCATTGTCGGTGAATTCGACCACGTCCGACTGAAACGCGCCCCGCGGCACCGGCCGACGCTTGACCGTCGAATCCGACTTCGAAGACATGCCCTTCTTCTCGCCCGATTCACCCACCACCTTTGCATTCGCCAGCGACATCGTCCCGCTCGCCGCGTACAGAATCTTCCCGCTGCGCACATCGATCAGTCGCGCGTAGGCCGTCCCCAGCTTCCCCTTCGTCACGATCTTCCCCGTCACGATCGTCGACGCTCCCGCCAGTTGACCCAGCTTCTTCACGTTCTCCGGCTCGAACAGCACCGTATTCTGGATCGCCAGCTCGACCAGCACCTTATCCAGTGCGCTCCGCTCCAGAACCGTGATCTCCTGCCGCGCCAGTTGGGTCGTCAGATCCTCCGCCAGTCCCGCCGCCACGTCGGTCAGTTCCCCCTCCTCCGAACGGAACGGCAGCACCGCCACCTGGAACTTCTCCCGCTGCGGCTCGACTTCGTCGCCCGTCTGCAAGGCGATTTCCAGGGCGCTCACCGCCCGCGCCTTCGAAAACTCCTTGTTGACTTCCGTCACTTCCAGGAGGCCGATCTTCGGACGCTCGACCGCGATCACCTTGCCGGTGTCCGGGTCCTTGATCTCGTTCTTCTTCCGGTACACATCCAGACGCTGACCCGTCTCCACGCCAGACTCCGACCCCAGCGTCAGGTAGATCACGTTCTGCGAAACGCTCGCGATCTTACCCACAGAAGTCTCACGGGTCGCGTTCTCCGCCACGTGCCACGCCACCACGGCCGGCAAGCCCGCCACGCGGATCGCGGTCTCGTCCGAGATCCGCCGCTCCAGCTTCTTCAGCACCGACTTCGGCGTCCGGACTTCCATTCCGTCCCTGATGTCCCGAAAGGTCAGGTCCGAAGGAGTCTCCTTCAAAAGCACCCCCACTCGAGACTTCTGCGACGAATCGATCGCCAGAATCAGCTCCGGCGGCTCAGCATGCGCAGTGCGAGCGACGACAACCGACATCGTCACTATCAAGAAGATCGTCGAACGCATCACGTAAACCTCCTCAATTGTCGGGGCCAACTTCGAGTCGGGCGATCCTGTCACTTGAAGATGAAGAGTACTGGATTCTTTCCCCAGTTCACTGTCTGCAGCTGGAGGATCACGTCCCCTTCAGAAAGTTCTTTCTTCAGCAATTTCCAGTTCCAGTCTCCGCCGTTGGGAAAGGATGTTGCAACCCTCACATCAACCTCTTCCCATCCTTCGCCAACAAGCTTGGTGAGCGTCACTTCATCAACGTCGACTTTTCCCAGATGCTTCCAGCGAATCATCGCGTAGGCCGTGCAATCCCCCTGAGCAGCGATAATGCTGGGCTCCAGCCAAGTATTCGCTTTTTCCGAATCTCGCCAGAGCAGAGCGCCCCCTGAAATCTCCTTTGGAACCGTACTCAGCACGTAGTTGCGGTCGGGAAAAATCGGGGTGCCGTTGCGTGCAAGTTTGAAGATGGCTCCGGCGGGAGCATTGTCGGTGAATTCGACCACGTCCGACTGAAACGCACCCCGCGGCACCGGCCGACGCTTGACCGTCGAATCCGACTTCGAAGACATGCCCTTCTTCTCGCCCGATTCACCCACCACCTTTGCATTCGCCAGCGACATCGTCCCGCTCGCCGCGTACAGAATCTTCCCGCTGCGCACATCGATCAGTCGCGCGTAGGCCGTCCCCAGCTTCCCCTTCGTCACAATCTTCCCCGTCACGATCGTCGACGCTCCCGCCAGTTGACCCAGCTTCTTCACGTTCTCCGGCTCGAACAGCACCGTATTCTGGATCGCCAGCTCGACCAGCACCTTATCCAGTGCGCTTCGCTCCAGAACCGTGATCTCCTGCCGCGCCAACTGCGTCGTCAGGTCTTCCGCCAGTCCCGCCGCCACGTCTGTCAGTTCCCCCTCTTCAGAACGGAACGGCAGCACCGCCACCTGGAACTTCTCCCGCTGCGGCTCGACTTCGTCGCCAGTCTGCAGGGCGATTTCCAGGGCGCTCACAGCCCGCGCCTTCGAAAACTCCTTGTTGACTTCCGTGATTTCCAGCAGCCCAATCTTCGGACGCTCGACGGCGATCACCTTGCCGGTGTCCGGGTCCTTGATCTCGTTCTTCTTCCGGTACACATCCAGACGCTGACCCGTCTCAACGCCAGACTCCGACCCCAGCGTCAGGTAGATCACGTTCTGCGAAACGCTCGCGATCTTACCCACAGAAGTCTCACGGGTCGCGTTCTCCGCCACGTGCCACGCCACCACGGCCGGCAAGCCCGCCACGCGGATCGCCGTGTCGTCCGAGATCCGCCGCTCCAGCTTCTTGAGCACCGACTTCGGCGTCCGGACTTCCATTCCGTCCCTGATGTCCCGAAAGGTCAGGTCCGAAGGAGTCTCCTTCAAAAGCACCCCCACTCGAGACTTCTGCGACGAATCGATCGCCAGAATCAGCTCCGGCGGCTCAGCACTTGCGAAGCCGATCCACAAACTCCAGACCATGACGGTCAACGCGATCATCACTCGCATTCCGTGATCCTCCAGTCGTATTGAGATCTTTCCGGGAGATGAGATTCACAACGTGTGGAGAAATCATACTGTCCTTCTGTGGCCAGATGCTACCTCTGAACGCGGCAATGAACTCGATGGACGCATTTTTCATCCGTGAGCGTCGACGAGGCATCTTGACGTGCGAAACATTACTGCCAGTTTTCTCCGCGGCCACTGCCCCCTCTGCGCCTCTGCGAGACATCTTTCCCCTACTCCGCGACCTTCTCCCACTGCTTGTCGAGACGCTTGTCGGAGACCGACATCGCCGTCCCCAGTTCCTGGGCGAACGTGGCGACGCGATATTCTTCGGCCATGCCGTTATAGAGTTCGAGTTCGGGGTCGTAGACGTGGCGCTGGGCGTGCTGGTCTTTGCGGTCCTGGCCGCGAGTCCATCTCGGGCGGACCTGCGTCAGGAGCTGCTGATCGCGGAGGTGGCCGCCGGCGGCGAGCTTGTCCAGCCGCTGGCTGATCGTTTTGAGGTAGCGTGCATAGTGGAGCAGCCACTGCCACGGCGTCCGGACCAGAAAGCCGGGCGCCAGCAGGCGGGACAGGTGGAGCTGCTCGTCTTTGCGGCTGATCTCCCACGCTGGATTGGCGCGGGCTTTCCAGGTCTTGCGGACCGTCGTGAACGCCTCGACGATCTGGCCGACGGTCTGGCTCACTTCGGCAATGGCGGCGGCCAGCCGGGTGTGGCCGTCGACGATGGCGTCGCGAAATGCGGTCTCGGAGCGAGGGAGCGCGGCGGTCGGGAAGCAGGCCCGGTCGGCGATCAGCTCGGTGATGTGCTGCCGCATCGGGCAGGGCTGCGGGAAGGTTGGAGCGGCGAGGCTCCAGGCGTTGATCTGCGGCAGGCGGTCGACGGCTTGCTTGAGCTCCCGCTTGAGGGCCAGGCAGGCGAGCCGGCGGACGCCGAAGCGCAGCTCGTGTTCGGCTCTCGCGAGCGTATCAACGAGCCGGAGGGAAACCGTTTCGCCGTTGTCGATCAGCGTGGGGTAGCCGGTCATGACGACGCCGGCCCGTTTGACGGAGACTTCCTGCGGCAGCGTGCCGAAGTTCCAGCTCGTGAGGCCATCGCGCTGCCAGCGGGGATCGTCGGCGTTGGTGAAGCTGGCGGCCGCGGCCCCGCCAAATTCTTTCTGCAGCCCGACGACGTCCCGCCCTTCGGCGATCGGCTTGCCGGCGGCGTCGACCACCGCGACCTGCAGGCGGAGGTGATCGGGCAGGCGGGTCTCGTCGAAGGCGCTGGGGGGAATTGACTTGCGGAACTCGCGATCAATCACCGCACAGATCTGCGGGATGAGGGCGCCTTCGCCGAACTTGAGGGCGGCGGCGATCTGCCGAGCGGTGTCGGGGATCGGGACCAGATCCCGGCGGAGATCCTTCGGAAGCGAGCGGAGCAGGGCGGAGACTTTTTCCTCGACCAGGCCGGGAACCAGCCAGCCGAGCCGGTCGCGGTCGAGCTGATTGAGTGCCGGTTGCGGGACGGTGAGAGTGACGCCGTCGTGGGTCGAGCCCGGATCGAGCTTGTAGACCAGCGGGAGCTTCAGACCGCGAGTTTCGAGGGTGTCGGGGAAGGCCTCCCGTGTGACAGCGGCGGCGCCCGGTTCGAAGACATCGTCCTCGGTCATCCAGAGCCGCTGCGTCTCCGCTTTGGGAGACTGCTTGAGCCACTGCGTCAGCCGCTGGAGGTCGCAGAACTCAGCGGGGATTCGCTGGTCGTAGAATTCGTAGAAGGCTTCGTCGTCGCGGACCGCCTGACCACGGCGGGAGCGTTCCTGCAGTTCGGTCAGTTCGGCGATCAGTTCGCGGTTGAACTGCAGGAAGTCGGGGGGGCTGGCGACGTCTCCCTCGACGAGCGCGTGCTGCAGGAACAGTTCGCGAGAGTTGGCCGGATCGATCTTCTGATAGCGGATGCGGCGGCGGGGGACGATCGTGAGACCGAACAGCGTGACTTTCTCCCACGCCATCGCGGCCCCCATTTCGGCGCTCCAGTGGGGTTCGCTGTAGGTCCGCGTGACGAGGTGCTCCGCGAGAGGCTCCAGCCAGTTCGGATCGATGCGTGCGACGGTGCGGAGATACTTGCGGGTCGTTTCGACCAGTTCGCCGGCGACGATCCATTTCGGCTTCTTACCGACGATTCCGGAGCCGGGCCAGATAAAAGCTTTCTGCGAGCCGGCGACCAGGTACTCGGCAGATTCGGTTTTCTGCGCGATGCTGGAGAGAAAACCGGTCAGCAGGGCGCGGTGGATCGGTTCGAACTGGTTTTTCCGCGGCGTCGGCTTCAATCCCGCCTGCGTGACGACGTCGACCAGTTCGCGATGGACATCGAGCCATTCCTTCATGCGGATCATCGACAGGAAGTTCTGCTGGCAGGCCTTTTTCAACTGGCTGCGAGTGCAGGTTTCCTTGAGCTGGTGATAGAAGTCCCACAGTTTCAGCAGGCCGAGGAAATCGGAGTCCTCGTCGCGGAACTGGGCGTGGGCCTCGTCGGCGGCCTGCTGCTTCTCCAGCGGACGGTCGCGAGGGTCCTGGGCTTCGAGGACAGAGGCGAGAATCAGGACTTCGTTGAGGCAGCCTTCGTCAGCTCCGGCGAGGATGATCCGGCCGATGCGCGGATCGACCGGCAGGCGACCGAGCTGCCGGCCCAGATCGGTGAGCTGGTAGACATTGGACTTTGTGTTGGAACCCGGCGCATCGGGGAGTGGCGCGGCGGCGCCAAGTTCGAAGAGCGTCTTGTAGCCATCACGGATGGCGTCGGACTTGGGGGCTTCCAGGAACGGAAAGTCCTCGATATGGCCAAGGCCGAGCATCTGCGTCTGCAGGATGACAGCGGCCAGGTTTGAACGGAGGATTTCGGGAGCCGTGTACCGCTCCCGTTTCTGGTAGTCCTCTTCGGCAAACAGCCGGATGCAGACACCTGGGCCGATGCGGCCGCAGCGACCGGCCCGCTGATCGGCGGAGGCCTGCGCGACGGCCTCAATGGGGAGCCGTTGCAGCTTGGAACGGGGCGAGTACCGGCTGATGCGGGCGGTGCCGGTATCGACGACGTAACGGATGCCGGGCACGGTGAGCGAGGACTCGGCGACGTTGGTGGAGAGGATGATCCGCCGGCTGTTGGAGGTCTGAAAGACTTTCTGCTGCTCGGCGGTCGACAGTCGGGCATAAAGCGGGAGCAGATCGGGCTTGCTTCCGCCGAACGTGCGCCCTTTAAGCGTCTTGACGGTCTCGTGAATCTCGCGTTCGGTCGGCAGAAAGACGAGGATGTCGCCGGGACCGCGGGCGGTCACTTCCTGGACGGCGTCGGCGATCGCCGCCTGAAGCTCGATTTCGCCGGTGTCTTCGTCAGGGACCGGCGGTCGGTAGAGGACTTCGACGGGGTACATCCGGCCGGAGACTTCGAAGACCGGGACGTCTTTGACGACGGTGCGAAAGTGGTCGGCGAAGCGTTCGGCGTCGATGGTGGCGGAGGTGACGATCAGTTTCAGTTCGGGCCGGCGGGGAAGCAGGCCGTGGAGGTAACCCAGCAGGAAGTCGATGTTCAGCGAGCGTTCGTGGGCCTCGTCGATGATCAGCGTGTCGTACTGATTGAGCCAGCGGTCAGACTGCGTTTCGGCCAGCAGCACGCCGTCGGTCATCAGCTTGATCTGCGTCGACGGCCCGGTCGCGTCCTGAAAGCGGACCTGAAAGCCGACTTCGCGGCCGACTGAGACCTTCAGCTCGTCGGCGATGCGGGTGGCGACCGAACGGGCGGCAATCCGGCGGGGTTGGGTGTGGCCGATGGTCCCGGCCACGCCCCGGCCGAGCTCGAGACAGATTTTCGGAAGCTGAGTCGATTTCCCGGAACCTGTTTCGCCGCAGACGATGATCACCTGATGATCGCGGATGGCGGCGGCCAGTTCGTCCTTGCGCTGCACGACGGGAAGCTGGTCGTCATAGGCAATCTCCCACTTCCGCGCGGCCCGGGCCAGATAGGCGGCATGAGACCGCTCAAAGTTCTGCTGCAGCCGGGTCAGGCTGCGGTCGAACGGGCGGCCGGCGCGCTCGGCATCGCGGATCGAACGCAAATCCCGGCGCAGCCGGTGACGGTCGATGAGCAATGTCTCGGAAAGAGACTGTTCCAGATCCACAAGGGAGGGTGTCATACCGCCACAAACACGAACAGGGGCCGGGGAGTCAGGTCCCGTCGGCCTGCAGTTCTCCGCCCGGGAGCGACAGTCTATCGCATTCGACCGACAGGACCAAACCCGACGGGGTTCGCGCAGTGCCTGGTCGACATCGCGTGTGCCGAGGGTCGGTGAGCCGTGGCTTCGAAAATTGTCGACTCCACCATCGCACGGCCGACACGGCCGTGGCGCACCGATGGCATACTGCATTGACACAATCGCTGTGGTAGTCTGTCGCCGTCTCATTCCGTCCTAGCGTTCCTGGAATTCGCCATGCGATTGACGCCATTCTGCGTGCTGCTGGTCCTGCCCCTGGGTCTCTCGGCGTCATTGCATGCCGCCGACGCCGATCCCCGGCGGCCAACGGCGATTGCCACGGAACATGTGCCAACGGTGACCGACGAACTGTGGGACCGGCTCCGGCAGTACCAGAACGTGCGTTCGGCGTCATTTCGGGGGTGGGCGCCGGACGGGCGCGGCATCCTGATTCAGACGCAGCTCGGGAACGTGGCTCAGCTCCACCGAGTTTACGAACCCGGCGGGCGGCGCGAGCAGGTGACGTTTTCCGACGAACCGGTCAGCGGCCGGTTTGTGAAAGGCCGGAAGGACGGGGCGCTGCTGCTGACGAGTTCGCGCGGCGGGGATGAGAACAACCAGATCTTTCTGCTGGAACCCGAAACCGGCCGGCCGCGGATGCTCAGCGACGGCAAGTCGCGGAATCTGCTGGGACCGGTGGCGCAGGACGGCTCGTTCTGCATCGTGGCCGCCAATCGGGCGAATCCCCAGCATATGGATCTGTACCGCGTGCCGCTCGATGGCGGGGAGTGGGAGCCACTTCTCAAGGTCGCGGGGGACACGTGGTTTCCGACAGACCTGTCACCGAACGGAAAGCGACTGCTGCTGAATCGATACGTCTCGATCAACGAGAGTCACCCGGCGGTGCTCGATATTGAGACGAAAGTTCTGACGCCATTGGCGGTCGCCCCTAGTATCTCTGGTACGGTTTCCATTGGAAACCTGCGTTTCAACGCTGCTGGAGACAAGGAGATTCTGAGCACCGATGCGCGAGGAGAGTTCCAGCAGCTCGCGACGCTCGACCCGGTCTCGGCGAGGTGGAAATGGAGCGAGCTGGCCCCGCCGTGGGATTGCGAGGAGATCGAAGTCGATCCGCACACCGATCAGCAGGCGTACGTGTTCAATGTTGATGGCGTCAGCGACGTCTGGCTGGAGACGGCCGGTGGACGTCGGAAGCTCGATCTGCCGGAAGGGAATGTCGGCGGGCTGGAGTTCTCGTCGGACGGGAAGCAACTTGGTTTCACGTTTTCACCAACGAATGCCCCGTCCGAGGCGTATTCGCTGGAACTGGCGACCGGCAAGCTGACCCGCTGGACTTACAGCGAAACCGGCGGACTGAACCCGGCGACGTTTACGAAGCCCCGGCAGATCCGCTGGAAGAGTTTCGATGACCGGGAAATCTCAGGCTGGCTGGCGACACCGAAAGCCTCGTCCGCCACACAGAAGTCGCCCGTGCTGATTTCGATCCACGGCGGGCCGGAGTCGCAATACCGGCCGTTCTATTCGGGGATCACGCAGTTCTACCTCGACGAACTGGGAATCGCAGTGATCTCGCCCAATGTGCGGGGCTCCGCGGGATACGGCAAGACCTTCCTCCGACTGGACAACGCCGAAAAGCGGGAAGACAGCGTGCGGGACATCGGGGCGCTGCTCGACTGGATCGCCGCGCAGCCGGATCTGGATGCCTCGCGCGTGGCAGTCATCGGCGGGTCGTACGGCGGCTTCATGGTCCTCTCGACGATGTCGCACTACAGCGATCGGCTGAAGTGTGGCGTCGATATCGTCGGCATCGCGAACTTCATTACGTTTCTGGAGCGGACCAGCGGCTACCGGCGGGATCTGCGGCGGGCCGAATACGGCGACGAACGCGACCCCGCGATGCGGAAGGTCTTCGAGGAGATCAATCCGACCGGCAATGCCCACAAGATCCGCGTGCCGCTGCTGGTGATTCACGGCCGGAACGATCCGCGGGTGCCATTTTCCGAGGCCGAGCAGATTGCGCCGATCGTCCGCAAGAATGACGTCCCGGTCTGGACAGTCTACGCCGACAACGAAGGACATGGCTTCAGCCGGCGCGACAACCGGGACTATCAGACGGCGGCGATTGCGCTGTTTCTGGAGGCGTTTCTGACGAACAAATGACGCGAGCAGAAGAGTCAACCACGAATCGCACGAATGGACGCGAATGAAGATCGAAAGAGTGAACCACGGAAGGCATGGAGATCACTGAACCGAAACGAACGGCGGGGGGCCGGTGGCTGGAGCGTCTTCGCGAAGCCCCGGTCTTCATCCCTGCCTATGCATCCCGACTTCTACGCTGGAAAGAGGCGAAGGTGGTTCTGGAATGCGAAGAGTCCTCTCCCACCGCGGACTGCGGCCGAGGGAGGCGAAACATTCTGCCGGCACAGCCGGCCCTGCGACAACATCTTGAAAGGTTGCTCATGCCGGTTCGCTGTCGTCTGCTGTTGTGCCTGCTGATCGTGTCGGGGCTGTCCGGGCCGGTATTGGCTCAGGTGCCCGATCCCGCGCTGCTGTCCTCGTACATTCAGCTCCATTACACGAAGCAGGAGCATCTGATTCCGATGCGAGACGGCGTGAAGCTGTTCACGTCGATCTATATTCCGACCGACGCCACGAAGAAGTATCCGCTGCTGTTGAAGCGGACGCCGTATTCCGTCGGCCCTTATGGTCCAGACAAGATGACGGCCGGGCTGGGGCCGAGCGAACACTTTGCGCGGGCGGGGTACATCTTCGTCAACCAGGACGTGCGGGGGCGGTATCAGTCCGAAGGGGAGTTCGTGCAGGTCACGCCGCACAAGGTCGGGAAGCAGACCCATCAGCAGTGCGACGAGAGCAGCGATACCTACGACACCATCGAATGGCTCCTCAAGAACGTGCCGGGCCACAACGGGCGCGTCGGGATGTACGGCATTTCGTATCCCGGTTTTTACTGCTCGGCGGGGATGATCGACGCCCATCCGGCGTTGATCGCGGTCTCGCCGCAGGCGCCAGTCGCCGACTGGTACTTCGACGATTTCATGCACAACGGAGCGTTCTTTCTGGCACACGCCTATCGCTGGCTGGCCAGCCATGCCGGAGAACGCCCGAAGCCGACGACCGAGCGCGGACCGCCGCCGGCGTATCCGACGCTCGACGGGTACAAGCTGTTTCTGGAAGCGGGAACGATTCAGGAAATCGACAAGACACATCTCAAAGAGGCCATTCCGTTCTGGAAGGAGATGATGGTCCATCCGAACCGCGACGAGTTCTGGGAGACGCGGAACATCCTGCCGCACCTGAAGAACGTCGCCCCGAAGGTGATGGTCGTCACCGGCTGGTACGACGCGGAAGACCTCTACGGGTCCTTCAAAACGTATCAGTCCATCGAAAAGCTGAACCCGAACGTCAACAACGTGCTGGTGGTCGGGCCGTGGTCGCACGGCGGCTGGTCGGGCGGCAACGGCGACCGGCTGGGAAATGTTTCCTTCGGCTCCAATACCGGGGCGTTCTACCGGGCGGAGATTGAGTTCCCGTTCTTCGAGAAGTCTCTCAAGGACAAGGACGTGGAGGCCCTGGCAGAGGCGACAGTCTTCGAGACCGGCTCCAACACGTGGCGGACATTCGATGCGTGGCCGCCGAAGAACGCCGAATCGAAAACGTTCTTCCTGAGGGCGGGGGGCGGACTTGAAGCGACGGCTCCCTCTGAACCGGACGCCGGCGGGTTTGACGAATACGTCAGCGACCCGGCGAAGCCGGTGCCGTCGACGGAAATCGTCGCCAATGGGATGACGATCGAGTACATGGTGGACGATCAGCGATTTGCGGCCCGTCGGCCAGACGTGCTGGTCTACGAGACGCCGGTGCTGGAACAGGATCTGGCAGTCGCCGGACCGCTGCAGGTCGACCTGTGGGTTGCGACGACCGGGACTGATGCGGATTTCGTCGTGAAGCTGGTCGATGTCTTCCCGGATTCCACAGACAAAGCGAAGCTGCCCAATTACCAGATGATGGTCCGTAGCGAGGTCTTCCGCGGCCGGTTCCGGAACAGTTTTGCGAAGCCGGAGCCGTTCGTGCCCGGCGAGCCGGCGCGGATTCAGTTTGAGCTGCTGGACGTGCTGCACCGGTTCCAGAAGGGCCACAAGCTGATGGTGCAGATCCAGAGCACGTGGTTTCCGCTGGTGGATCGCAACCCGCAGAAGTACGTGCCGAACATCTTTCTGGCGAAGCCAGAGGATTTTCAGAAAGCGACGCACCGCGTCTTTCGCTCGGCAGTGCACCCGACCAGCCTGCGATTCGGCACATTGCCGACGGCGAAGTGAAGAAGGCAGAAGAGGATTCACCGCGGAGACGCGGAGAAATGCGGGAGAAGAGCCCGGAAAGTGAAAAGTGAGTAGTGATGAGTGAGTAGTGCAGAATTGGATGAAACGCCGATGAATCGCGAATCACTCTTTCCGTCACTTCGCACTCATCACTACTCACTACTCACTTTTCACTCTCCTGATGTCTTCTCCGCGTCTCCGCGGTGAATCCTCTTCCTTCTGTTGCGCGCGGGTTCCAGAAAACTGCGCCGGACGTGCGGTGGGCGCTGTCGATGCGCTCGATGACAAGCGACATGCAGGGAACTTCGCTGTAGAACTTCACGCTTGGGTCGATGCCGGCCGCCTCGTTGCGGGCGATGTAGGCTTCCACCGCCGGGATGCGTCCCACCGCAGGCAGTACGACGAGCCAGACGACGGCGATGGCAGCGCCGGCCGCCAGCAGCCGCCAGGGGCCGTTCTGGTTACCTGCTGAGGGCGCTGGCGGCATTGGGGAACACCTTTTCGAACATCAGCCAGGCCATGAACAGCGTCAGGGCGAGATTCAGGGTTTGTCCGCAGACGTAGAGGATCAGCGGCTTGCCGCCGACGAGGTACTTGGCCAGTTCGCGAAAATTGGTTTCGAGCCCGATGCTGACGAACGCCAGGCAGAAGAACCAGCCGCGGAGGACTCCGCCGACGTCCGTTGTGACGGCCGCGGTGATCGCCTGGCTTTCGAGCCCCTGCGATTGCAGCCACGAGAAAGCAATCGAAGCGACGACGAAACCGATCACGAATTTTGGGAAACGCCGCCAGATCTCCATGACGCCGGGAGTTGGTGCGCCCGGAGTCTTTTCGACCCAGGTCACCCAGTAGATGGCGACGCAGAAGGCGACGACGCCGATCAAGATGTTCTGGATCATCTTCACGGTGGCGGCGACCGCCAGCCCGGTTTCGCCCAGCATGCCTCCCGCGGCGGCGACCGCGCCGGTCGAGTCGATCGTGCCGCCGATCCACGCGCCGCCCAGGACGGGACTCATGCCCATCGCCTGAATGGCGGCCGGCATGACGATCATCATGATCACGGTGAAGGTCAGCGAGAGTCCAATGGCCAGGGAGAGTTCTTCTTTCTTCGCCTTGCAGGCGGCTCCGGTCGCGATCGCCGCGGACACCCCGCAGACCGACATGTCCGCACAGATCACCATGTTGAGCGAACGGGATTCGATCTTGAGGATCTTCTGGCCGAAGATATACGTCGAGATCAGCACGATCGGGGTGACGACCCAGGCGACGAACACGCCGGGCAGACCGAGTTCGAGCAGCCGGTTAAAGAGAACTTCCGCCCCAAGCAGAACGAGGCCGGTTTTGATGTAAAATTCCGTCTGGACCGCGGACTGCAGCCAGGCGGGAGTCCCGACGGTGTTGCTGATCAACAGCCCGACCACCAGCGCCCAGAGGGCGTACTCCAGGTTGTAATGCTTGACAACATTCTGACCGGCCAGCAGTTGAGCGGCGACCGCGAGCAGAAACACGACGGTGAATGCGAGGGGAAATGTCGCCACGGGCTTGCCCATGCAGGCTCGGCCGATCCCGAACAGCACCAGGCTGATCAGCCAGATCCCCGCCAGCCCCGGCAGAGCGCTCTGGCCGGACTTGTCAAGAAACGCCCTGGTCGGATCGTTGCTCCAGCCGCCGACTTTTCCCATCCACGACTTGAGAGGGTTGACCGCCAGCTTCTTCTTCGCGTCATCCAACTCTTTTCGAAAACTCTTCACATCCGCCGGATCGGAATCCGGCTTGATGGAAAGAGCGTCGGCTTCGGTACGCAGTTGGACGACCTTCTCCGTCCGCGCATCGAGATCGGCGGGGCGGGACGCCCAGACGATCGCCAGCGAACCGAGCAGGATCAGCGCTCCCAGCCAGATCGCCCACCAGTCCTCGGTGTTCAACGACGACTTGGGAGAACAGATGACGATTTCATCCGGGGACGTCTCAACGGCTGGATCGGCGTCCGACATCGGTGGGGGAATCCTGAGGAGGGCGTATCTGAAGGTAACGACCAAATTACCTTCCATCCGCGCCGATGCCAACCGATATCGACCACCTCCGATCCGTGGTCAAATCTGACAGAGATCTCAGTCGCAGGCTGTGCAACGACTTGACCTCACAGAATGGGCCGCGCTACGATGAATGCGGCGGACATCGCCGAGCGAGACCGAAACAAATCTCGCAAACGGCCTCGCCGGACCACGATGTTCCGCCGTGCGGAGAGTCGACAATGTTGCGCAGCCATCTGATCGCAGTGCTGGGCGTGGTCGCGGCAAGTCTGCCGGGACTCCTGGACGCGGGGGAGCCGCTGACCGTCGCGCCGGCAGTCTATCGGACGGACTCACAAGCAGCGAAAGCGTCCGTCGCGACCGTCAGCCAATACCGGTACGGCGGTTATCGCCGGTTCGGACCGTACGGCTACGGGAGTTACTTCAACTACAGCTACAAGGGCTACGACGGACATTACCCGCTCGGGGCGCCTCGCTACAACGGCTATGCGTACTCGTATCGGCCGTACTACTACCGACCGGCCCGGTTCTACTATCAGCCGTCAAGCTACTACGGCCCGGGCTACAGCTACGCGGCGGCCTCGACGTACTATCGCCCATACTATGGCAGCGGATATTACGGCTACGGCCTGGGAACCTCGGGATACCGAACCTACAACTACTCGAATTACGCAAATTACTACTCCCCGGCCTACGTCAGGTACGGCTACCAGTCGATCGTCACTCCGGCGCCGTATTACGTGGGACCCACGATGGCCTATGTGCAGCGGGCGCTGCCAGGAATTGCGCTGGGGGTCTCCATCGGCAGCCCGGGGTACTTCGGCTGGAGTTACCCCTCCTACCGATACTACAGCTACGGCACATTCGGGACTCCCTTCCCACTGGGATACGGCTACTACGGCTGGTGACACGGTCGCGGAAGTTCGCGAAGGTCCGCCTGTAACGGCAGCCCATCGGAGTCCGTCTTCCGCAGTCGAGCGAAGTCACGGCGGAGTCTGATCGGACTCGATGGATTGGCTCACCCGGCGAGGTTTCTGGCGTCGGAGCCTCGATTTCCTGCGACCTCCTCACAGTCCGCGATCTCCATCGACATAATGGACGGCCTCTCCCCTCAAAAAAAAGGCGTCCGATCATGACTCGTCAGGCGAAGAACGTCCTCGGAAGTCCGCTGCAGACCTGCAGCCTGTCGCCGCTCACCGGCTTCTACCGGACCGGCTGTTGCGATACCGGCGCCGACGACCTCGGGCTGCACATCGTCTGCACCGAGGTGACGGCCGAGTTTCTCGAATTCTCGCAGCAGCGCGGGAACGATCTGAGCACGCCGATGCCGGAGTTCGGATTCCCGGGACTGCAGCCGGGCGACCGCTGGTGCCTGTGCGTCACGCGCTGGAAGGAAGCCCTGGAAGCGGACATGGCGCCGCTGGTCCACCTGGAGGCGACGCATATGTCGGCGCTGGAGTTCGTTGACCTGGAAGATCTGCAGCGTCACGCCGTCCCGACGGAAGACTGAGCGTGGCGCGACACTTGCGAGCCACGCGCCAACTTGTCGATCTGCGACTATTTCGAGAACTTCGGATCGGGCGTCGGCTGCGGCGGATCGATCGTGATCGGACCGATGCCCGTTCCCGCAAATCCCGCCGCCGGCCGGCCATCGTCGGTCAGCTTGTCGACAGCCCACAACGTGCCGCGGGAGACCAGGCCGAGCCATTCTTCGGAATTCATCGTCTCATTGTGGTGCCCCAGCGTGGTACCGAAGATGCGAGTCTTTCCGAAGGTGTTGACCCACGCCACGGGATGCTGCTGCTTCGTATCCGGGCCGAAGGCCTGGGCGAGGGGGGTGCAGTTGGGCCAGACCTTTTCGATGACGTACAGTTCGCCGTTCGGCGTCTTCCACTCGGCGGGGAAGCCCCGCATCACCGGATGGTCGGCAACGACGACTTTGACATCTTCGGCTCGCTGCTTCTCGTGCCGCTGCGACGTCACGCCGATCATTTCGCGCCACTGGTCGGCGGCGGGAGACTTCCGATAGCTGTGCATTGAGCAGTGAATGAAGACGGCGGGGACGCCGCTGGTATGGGCGGCGAGAATTCCTGCCAGGAATTTCTCGTCCTGCACGTCGCCGAAGCACTCGTTGTGCACGATGACGTCGTAGCCCTTCCACCAGTCAGGCTTTTCGTAAACGCTGACCCGATGATCCTTCGACGTTCCCCCTTCGTGGACGATGTCGAAGGCAATATTCATCCGCTGGGCCAGGCCTTTAGCGATAATCTGCTTCTGGGTCTGATAGTCGTGGCAGCAGCCGCCCGTGATGAGCAGTCCCTTCAGCTTTGCGGGTTCTGCCGCGCTCGCCGGAGCGCTCGCAAAGGTCAACACAACAGCCAGACACAGCCCCGACCAGAGACGACTTCGCATCGGATTGCTCCCGGAGGATGTTCACAGACTCGATCAACAGACGGAGGACCATCATACTCGTCGAATTGTCACCGGGCACTGCAGGACGAGAGGCCGCCGCACTTTCATGAGAGAACTTCCGCCGCGACTGGCCTGGCTGAACGATGAACTGGCAGACTGGAACGCCGCCGGGCTGCGTCGTCCGCGACGCGTCTGCACGCCGCTGCCTGAGGGCCGCTGCCGGCTGGATGGAAAGAAATTGTGTAATTTCGCGGCGAATGACTATCTGGGACTGGCCCAGGACGAGCGTGTTCGCGAGGCGGCGATCGAGGCCCTGCGGGATGCGGGAGTCGGCAGCGGAGCGAGCGCCTTGGTCAGCGGGCGCACGCCGTTGCACGAGCGGCTGGAAGCGGCCTTGGCGGCCTTCGAGAACCAGGAAGCGGCGGTCCTCTTCCCGTCGGGCCTGGCGGCGAATATCGGCGTGATTGCCGCCCTCGCAGGTCCCGAGGATGTTGTTTTCTGCGACCGGTTCAACCACGCCAGCCTGGTTGACGGCGGCCGGCTGTCTGGAGCTCGATTGCGGATCTACCGACACAGCGATCTGACGGGATTAGCGCGGTCGCTGGGGAAGGCCTCAGACGCCCGACGGCGGTGGATCGTGACAGATTCCGTCTTCAGCATGGATGGCGATCTGGGGCCGCTGCCGGAACTGACCGATCTGGCTGACCAGTATTCGGCGGGACTGATCGTCGACGAAGCGCATGCCACGGGCGTCTTTGGCGAGCGCGGCCGAGGCGTCGCCGAACTGATGGGAGTCGAACACCAGATCGACGTGCGGATCGGTACGTTGAGCAAGGCGCTCGGGGGACTTGGCGGCTTTGTCGCCGGACCGGCGGAACTGATTGAGTACTTGTGGAACCGGGCGCGGACACAGGTGTATTCGACGGCACTCCCCCCAGCCGTCTGCGCCGCGGCGATGGCGGCCCTCGAAATCCTGCAGAGCGAGCCGGAACGCCGGCAGCGACTATGGGCGTTGTCCGATCAACTTCGACAGGGGTTGATGGAACGGGGGATCGAGCCGTACCCCGGTTCGACGGGACCGATCGTGCCCGTTGTGCTGGGATCCCCTGCAGCGGCAGTGGCAGCGGCCGCGCAGCTCAAGGATCGCGGCTATCTGGTCGGCGCAATCCGCCCGCCGACAGTGCCGCAGGGAACTGCGCGACTGCGGATTTCGGTGTCCGCGGTCCACCGCGAAGAAGATGTGTCCGGACTCGTGACAGCAATCGCAGAGGTCGTTGGGCGACGCTGAAGATCAGGAGCTTAACCACGAATGACACGAATCAGCACGAATTGGAGAAATGCAATCAAGGCGTTCCACCACGGAGGACACGGAGATCACGGAGAATCTCGGGCAGAGAGAAACGCCAAGGCTTCGAGATACGGCGTCCAACGTTCGCAGTTCTCTTTCCTCGGTGATCTCCGTGTCCTTCGTGGTTCCCAATCGTTTTCTTCCGTCATTCGTGCGGATTCGTGTCATTCGTGGTTGCCGCCTTGTCTTCTTCCGTTCCCCGAAAATCGCAATAATGCGAGGCGAACCGAGCTGACTGCGGAATCTGCGACAAGGTACCGTCCGTGACTTCTGAGCCGCTGCCTGAACTTGCCGACCTGCGCGATCGTCTGCTGAATCATCCGCTCTATCCCGCCGTGAACGATCTGCCCCGGCTGCAGATCTTCATGCGGGAGCACGTCTTCGCCGTCTGGGATTTCATGACGCTGCTGAAGCGATTGCAGCAGGTCGTGACCTGTTGCAACGTCCCCTGGCTGCCGAAGAGCGATCCAACCTCGGCGCGGTTCATCCTCGAAATCGTGCTGGGCGAAGAATGCGACGAAGACGGGCAGGGGGGCTACGCCAGCCACTTCGATCTCTATCTGCAATCAATGCACGAAGTCGGAGCCGACGCCGGCCCCATAGAGAGCTTCGTGGAGGCATTGAGCGCAGGCGGGAGCGCTGATGCCGGGTTGAAGAGCGCCGCGGTGCTCGATTCGACGCAGGAGTTTGTACGGTTCACGCTCGACGTGGCGATCAATGGTCCGCCGCACGCCGTGGCGGCGGCATTCTTCTACGGCCGCGAGGACGTAATTCCCGACATGTTTTCCCGTCTGATTCCTTCGCTGGAATCGCAAGGCCGGCAGGTGGACCGGTTGCGGCACTACCTGAGGCGGCACATCGAGCTGGACGGAGATTCGCACGGTCCCCTGGCGCAACGGCTGCTAAACCGGCTCTGCGGCGACGACCCGGGACGACGGCGGGAGGCGCTGGAGGTCGCCCGGCTGGCGCTGGAGCACCGGATCCGGCTGTGGGATGGGATTCGGGCGGCGATCGCAGGCTGAAATGCCGAGAGACCGGAGCGCGGGCTCCGGTCTCTGAATGACTCTCGGGTTCTGCGACCTGGCTCAAACCAGCATGGCCCCGAATTCTTCTTCTTCCTCCGGCTGCAGCGCGGTGTGCTCCAGGGCGGCGGAGGTCGCGACAGCCCGTTTCGGGCCGGGTCGCTGCGTTTCGATCCCTTCGATGTGATACGCCGGGAGAACGCGATTGATGCGGACTTCGATGTTGGTGAGCTGCTGACCTTCGTCGCGGCAGACCAGCGTGAAAGCAGCGTTGCGAATATCCTGCGTCGAGAGTCGGCCGGTCCGGCCGACGCGATGGACGTAGTCGTCGCAGTCTTCGGGAACGTCATAGTTGATGATGTGCGAAATGCCGCTCACATCAATGCCGCGTCCCACCACGTCGGTCGCAATCAGCAGACGAATCCGTCCTTCGCGGAACTTCTTCATCGTCCGATCGCGGGCCGACTGGGCAAGATCGCCGTGCAGGTAGGCGGTGCCCGCGAGACGGTCGGCGAATCGACGGAAGACTTCCTCGGCTCCGCGTTTCGTCCGGGTGAAGACAATGGCCTGCTGCGGCCGCTCCTGGACGAGCAGTTGAACCAGCGTCTTGAACTTCCGGTCGTGGTCGACCGGGATGTAATACTGATCGATCGAGTTCTGCCCGATGTTCTTGATCGACAGATCGATTCGCGTCGGATTATGCATGTACTTCTGGGCGAGCCGCTCGACCGGGGCGGGCAATGTCGCCGAAAGCAGCAGCGTCTGTCGATCCTTCGGGCACTGTCGGAGGATTTTCTCGATGTCCGGCCGGAAGCCGATGTCGAGCATCCGGTCGGCCTCGTCCATCACGATGATCTTGAGGTCGCTCGTATTGAGATCGCGACGGGCCATCAGGTCGATGACGCGACCGGGCGTTCCGACGACAATCTGGGCGCCGCGCTGGAGAGCCGCGATCTGCTGCCGGAGCGGGCGACCGCCGACGCAGCAGGCCGTTCGCACCGGATGATGCACCGAAAGCCGCTCGGCTTCGTCGGCGACCTGCTGGCTGAGTTCCCGCGTCGGCGTCAGGACCAGGACTTGAGTCCGGGTGTCCTTGAAATCGATTCGTTCGAGAATGGGCAGCACAAACGCGGCCGTCTTGCCGGTGCCTGTCTGTGCCTGTCCAATGCAGTCAGCGCCAGTGATGGCGATGGGGATAAATGCGGCCTGAATGGGGCTCGGAGACTGAAAGCCTGCCTGTCGAATGCCGGCGAGAGTCGCCTCACTGAGCCCAAGGTTGTCAAAACTTACCTGATCCTGCTCCATACCCTGTCCGGTACCCTTCCACTGGGACGACCGTAACGACTTTTCGAAATCTCCGCCGGGAGTCTCGCCGTCCTGCACGAGCAGGGGGGCTCAACCGCGATGAGAGAGGAAGCCAGCTTGATCGCCGCAAACACCTGAATCACACCAACATGCATGAAAACTATACAGCAAAATACGCGCCGGTCAAATCAGAACGGACGTACATGCTAAAAAAGTCGAGAGACGAGAGTCCAGAGCTTGGAGCCGGAGAAGACCCGGAAAAGGGGCGAGTCTCGTGTCGTTGCGATCGGAATCGGAGTGGCCGGGATCGACGACTTGGCGCCGATCCCGGCCTGGCGGTGAGTTATCCGTGGTTCCTGGCGGTCAGGCGTCGGGAGACTTGTCGGGGACGGACGCCGAACGATCGGCCTGATTGCCGATGATCGCTCGAATCTCGTCTTCTCCCAGAGATTCTTTCTCGATCAGCGCCTTGGTCAGTCCGTCGAGTTTATCACGGTGCGCCTGCAACGTTTCGGTCGCCTTGACGTCCGCTTCGCGGAGGAACCGCTGAATCTCCACATCGATCTGCCGTGCGGTTTCTTCGCTGTGTTGCCGGGCCTCGTGGATCTCTTTCCCGAGGAACGGGTGCTCCTCGCTGTCCCGGAAGGCCACCGGGCCAATCAGTTCGCTCATCCCCCACTTGGCAACCATGCTGCGGGCAAGTTGAGTGGCGCGTTTCAGGTCGTCGGACGCGCCGGCAGAGTATTCGTTGAAGACGAGTTTCTCGGCGGCCCGACCGCCGAGCATGAATGCCAGTTGCGAGTGCAGACGGTGCTCGCCGATGTTGTACCGATCCTCGGCGGGCAGGAGCTGCGTAACCCCCAGCGCCCGGCCGCGGGGAATGATGGTCACCTTATGCACACTGTCGACGTCGGAGAGGAGCCAGGCGAGCAGCGCATGCCCCGCCTCGTGATAGGCCGTCATCTCCTTCTCTTTCTCGTTGAGAACATCTTCGCGCTCGGGTCCCATCAGGACCTTGTCGCGGGCGTCGTCAAAATCGGCGGGCGTGACCGCGTCCCGCCCCATCCGGGCCGCGTTGAGCGCAGCCTCGTTGACCAGGTTCTTGAGCTCGGCCCCCGAGAACCCGATCGTCCCGGAGGCGACATCGGCCAGATTGACATTGTCCGCCAGGGGGACCTTGCGGCAGTGGACCTTCAGGATGGCTTCGCGACCGGTCTTGTTCGGGCGGTCGACGGTCACGTGACGATCGAACCGACCTGGACGGAGCAGGGCGGGGTCGAGCACGTCCGGCCGGTTGGTGGCGGCGACCACAATCACTGCTTCCGTTTGCTGAAAGCCGTCCATCTCGCTCAGAATCTGATTGAGCGTCTGCTCGCGTTCATCGTGACCGCCGCCGAGGCCCGCTCCGCGAATCCGTCCGACGGCGTCGATTTCGTCGATGAACAGGATGCACGGGGAGTTCTCTTTGGCCGTGCGGAACATGTCCCGCACGCGGCTGGCGCCGACGCCGACGAACATCTGAATGAACTCGGAACCGTTGATCGAGAAAAACGGCACGCCCGCTTCGCCGGCGGTGGCCCGCGCCAGCAGCGTCTTGCCGGTCCCGGGA
Organism: Planctellipticum variicoloris; assembly: GCF_030622045.1. Lineage (NCBI taxonomy): Bacteria > Pseudomonadati > Planctomycetota > Planctomycetia > Planctomycetales > Planctomycetaceae > Planctellipticum > Planctellipticum variicoloris. Next base: position 3,186,364 of record NZ_CP130886.1, read on the forward strand.
GGTCCCATGAGCAAAACGCCCTTCGGGATCTGCGCCCCGAGCCGCTGGAACTTGGCCGGCGTCTTGAGGAACTCGACGACTTCCTGAAGTTCCTGCTTGGCCTGCTCCATCGCGGCGACGTCGTCAAACGTCGTCTGATGGTCCGAAGGCCGGAAGCGTTTGGCGGGGCTGCGGATGAAGTTGCCGATCATTCCCGAGCCAACCGGGTCGGAGCTGCGCTTCATCATGTACCACAGGAACAGGATCAGCAGGACGCTCGGAGCCAGAACCCACAGGAAAAAGACCGTTCCGAGACCGACTTCCTGGGGTTCGCCTTTGAACCGGACCCCCTTGTCGATCATCAATTGCTTCAGCGTGGCGTCGTCGCGGATCGGCAGAACGGTGTTGAACTCTTCCTTGAGCTCAACTCCCTTATCCGCGGAGACGGGGATCTTCTTCCACTTGCCGGTCAGGATCTCGCCGTACCATGCGACGCGATCCACATTTCCGGCTTCGACCTGCTTCCAGAAGAACGTATAGTCGACGCGGGACCCGGTGTTGGCGGGGGATTGCCGCCACATGAAGAGAGTGATGATCACCACGGCGATAAACAGCAGCAGCCAGGAGCCGGAGAAGATCGGACGCCCGTCCTCGCTGCCGTCTCCCTTCGGCGCGGGCTTGCGCGGGGGACGGTTCGGCTTCGGTTCGTCGCTGGAGGGATTCGCCATGGGCTCGCTTTCTGCAACGGCGATCGGCGGAATGTGTCGCGTCGCCGGTGGAATTGCCAGGGGTCAATTCAGGCGGAGAGAGGAAATCCTCTCGCATCGCCAGGGGCGTCAGTCCGCCCACCAGTATCGTAGGATGCACCACAAGGCCTGCACACCGTCCTTCCAGCCAATCTTTTTCCCCTGCTCGTAAGTCCGGCCGTCATAGCTGACGGACATTTCATAGAGCCGGAATCCCCGGCGGGCGACCTTGGCCGTCAGCTCGGGTTCGATGCCGAAGCGATTCTGCTTCAGGGTGGGCCAGATGCTGTCGATGGCGGGACGGGAAAAGACCTTGTAGCAGGTTTCCATGTCGGTCAAATTGAGGTTGGTGAACCAGTTCGAGAAGTGCGTCAGGACCTGGTTGCCGAGGTAGTGCCAGTAATAGAGCACCCGGTGCTCCTGGTCCCCCAGGAACCGGCTGCCAAACACAACGTCGGCACGCCCTTCGATGATGGGGCGGAGCAGTCGCGGATACTCGGAAGGATCGTACTCAAGGTCCGCGTCCTGGATCAGGACCACATGCCCGGTGGCGCGAGAGAATCCCGTGCGGACCGCGGCCCCTTTCCCCTGATTGACGTCGTGATAGGCGGCGACGATTCGATTGTCGGGGTCCGGCGAAGCGGCCGCCGCCGCTTCAATTTCTCGGAGAATGTCCCGCGTTCCATCTTTGCTGCAGTCTTCGACGAGGACGATTTCCTTGCGGATCGGCACCGCCTTGACGCGATCGAGGATCAACCGCAGCGAATCTCGTTCGTTGTAGACGGGGATCACCACCGACAGCACGAAATCCGGCGGGACGGCGTACAACCCCAGTTTCCGGCAGACAAGTTCGCCCAACGACCTGCGGAGCGTCTCGTACCATTCCGGGGTATACGGCTTCCCAACCGCTTCGTGCTGGCCTGGAGTCATCCCCGTAAGTTCCTTCAAAGACTTTTCGAGACAGCTCTATCGCGGCGGCGGGGGCAGTGGCGAGGCTATGGAAACGGCGCTAAACTACCAGTCGCTCCGCGAACGCTCCGCAAGGCGCGCCCGGATCAGAATCGATCCGGAACCCGCATCCCGGCCGTTCATAAAATGAACGATCGCGGTCAGTTGTAACCGGAAGGCGGCTGACTGTCATCCGTGCCCGCCCCCTCACAGGCTGATTTTCCGACAGGGACTTACATGACGGACAATGTGGTGACGATTCTCGATGCCGATCGCCGGATGGCGTTGCCTGCTGGCGAGTTGCGCTGCACTGGACCGGCAGGGGCGTCCAGCGCCGGCATTCGCTGGACGACGCTTCGAGGCGGACTTTCGGAGGGCGTGCAAGTCGTTGAGATCGACAGCGGACGCCTGAACTTCTCCATTCTCCCCTCCCGCGGCATGGGACTCTGGCGCGGCAGATTGGGTGACCTGCCCATCGGCTGGAATTCCCCCGTCGAACGACCCGTTCATCCAGGCTTCGTCAACCTCACGGAACGCAACGGACTGGGCTGGCTGCATGGCTTCAATGAACTGCTGTGTCGCTGCGGACTGGGATTCAACGGCCCCCCCGGCCAGGACGAGGGCGAGCAGATCACGCTGCACGGCCGGATCGCCAACCTCCCCGCACACGAGGTGACGGCGTCGATCGACGGAGATCTTCTGACCGTGCGGGGCGTCGTCGACGAGGCCTCCATGTTCGGGACGCGGCTGCGCCTCACTTCGACGTACACCGTCCAGTTCGGCGGAACTCACTGTTCGATCACCGACGAAATCACGAACCTCGCGGGCAGGCCAGCGACATTGTCGCTGCTGTATCACATCAACGTGGGCCGCCCGTTCCTGGAACCCGGCGGTCGCTTTCACGTCCCCTTCCACGAAATGGCGCCCCGCGATCCGCGAGCCGCCGAGGGAATCGACAACTACCCGGTCTACGGCTCGCCCGACCCCGACTACGCCGAACAAGCCTATTTCTTCAGGCCGCTCGCCGACGGCGAAGGCTGGTCCACCGCGGTCCTGGAGAACGCTGGAGGTTCCGCCGCGCTGGCAGTCCACTACAACACGCATCAACTGCCGTACTTCACCGTCTGGAAAAATACGATCGCCGAGTCCGACGGATACGTCACCGGCCTGGAGCCATCGGTCAACTTCCCGAACTTCCGCAGCTTCGAACGGGAGCAGGGCCGGCTGCCGCTGCTGCCGCCGGGTGCGACCTATCGGTCGGAATTGCGGCTGGAGGCGGCTGCCACGCCAGACGATGTCCGACGACTCATCGGACGCGTCGAGACTCTGCAGGGAACTGCGACGCCGACGATCCACCGCGAGCCCCAACCGACGTTCTCGCCGGCCGGCCGCAAATGACCAACCGCGGCTACTGCGCCGGAGTCGGCAGATCACTGGCAGCCCGCACGAGCTCCCAGCCCCTGTCCGTCAGTTTGAACTTGAAGGTACCGGGGGACAGGGAATAGCGGGCCGTACCAAAGTCCCCGCCGCGGTCGAATTCGATCGTCCACAGGCGATCGTTGGGGAATCTCTGCGACTGACCGGTCCGCATCGAGTAGGAATTCCCGTTGAGCGTATAGTCGACCACGGCTTCTGTGCCGTCGGACGGAAACAGAATCGTCACGTCGCCGGTGCTGATCGGGGCCGACGGAACCGTGTAAACGGGCGCCGGCTGGATGTAGGTCGGCGTCGAATAGTACTGGGGCGCCCCATAGTATCCGCCGTATCCAGCCCCATACGGACGATACCCTCCAGAGCCGTATCCGCGGTAACCATATCCGTATGGACGACCGATGCCGATCGACAACCCCGAGCCATAGTAGCCGGAGCCGTAATAGCCCGAGCCAATGCCGATCCCGACTCCGCCGCGATAGCCGCCGCCGTAGTATCCGCCGCCGCGACCACCGTAGTATCCACCGCCACGTTGAGCGAAGGCACTGTCGGTTGCGACGAGCCCTAAAAGAGACCAGACTAAAAGTCCGCGAGACATGTGTGCCAAATTCATGATGTTCTCCCCCCCGGATTGCGTTCAATGTCCATTGCACCCGACCCGTCGGGTAAGTCTATGGCAGCGGTCGCCGTCAGCATAGGCGGCAAGCCTTCCACTTCCGCAAGTCGTTTCTGTTCAAACAGATGCAATCGGTCCTTTACAGAATCTGTGTGGCAGGACAGGCCCCCGACGGGACTCCGGTCTGAGGCCGAAAGAGGTCGCATTCCGCACAGGAACGAGTCATGAACTTCGATAATGTCTGGCTGTGCTGGAGCTCGGGCAAGGACAGCGCCTGGGCGCTGCACGTCCTGCGTCAGAATCCCGCGTTCAGAGTCACCGCCCTGGTCACCACCGTGAATGCCACCTTCGACCGGGTCGCCATGCACGCCGTCCGCAGCGAACTCCTTCGGCAGCAGGCCGCAGCCGCGGGGCTCCCGTTGAAGATCATTCTGATCCCGTGGCCCTGCAGCAACGCCGACTATGAAGCCGCCGTGCGACCGATCGTCGATGAAGCCGTGCAGTCCGGCGTCGCCGCAATGGCCTTCGGCGACCTGTTTCTGGAGGACGTGCGGGCCTATCGCGAACGGATGCTCGACGGAACGGGACTGACGCCCCTCTTTCCGCTCTGGGGCCGGCCGACGTCCGAGCTGGCCAAAGAAATGCTGGCGGGGGGCCTGAAAGCCAGGCTGACATGCGTCGATCCGAAAGTCCTGCCGCGACACTTCGCCGGAAAAGCCTTTGACGCCGAACTGCTCGCCGAGCTGCCAACCGGCGTCGATCCCTGCGGCGAGCGGGGCGAGTTTCACTCATTCGTCACCGACGGACCGATGTTTCACCGCCCGGTCGCTTGCCAGTCAGGCGAGATCGTCGAACGGGAAGGGTTTGTCTTCGCCGATCTCTTGCCAGTCGACTGAGACTTCGACCGCATTCGCGATCCCGCTACAGCCCGCCAGCCTCGGGCGATATACTGAGCGATTCGTGAAGTTCGCGGCGACTGCGGTCGACCTGAACGCCTCACCCGCACTGCCGCCGGGGCAGTGACGCGACGAATTCCTGGATACCCGGCTGCCAGCCTCAGAATTGCAATCGAGCCTGCCCCATGAAAGTCCTCGTTCTCGGTTCCGGCGGACGTGAACACGCCCTCGTCTGGAAGCTCAAGCAGTCCCCGTCGGTGACGCAGGTCTTCTGCGCGCCCGGCAACGCCGGCATCGGTCTCGATGCCGTGAATGTGGACATTTCGTCGACCGACACGGCCCGCCTGCTCAAATTCGTCGCGAAGGAACAGATCGATCTGACCGTCGTAGGACCGGAAATTCCGCTGGTCGCCGGCGTCGTCGACGAATTCCTGAATGCCGGACACAAAATCTTCGGGCCGACGAGCAAGGCCGCCGAACTGGAGGGAAGCAAGCGATTTTCGAAGGAACTGATGAAGCGGGCCAACGTGCCGACCGCCGACTTCAGTTCGTTCACGAACGCCGCCGAGGCCAACAGCTACCTCGACGAACGCGAAATCGAACGCTGCGTGGTCAAGGCCGACGGGCTGGCCGCCGGGAAAGGCGTCGTCGTCTGTTCGAGCCGGGAAGAAGCCCGCGACACGATCAAGCGGATGCTGATCATGAAGGAGTTCGGCGCCGCCGGTGCACGAATCGTCATCGAAGAGCGTCTCGTCGGCGAAGAAGCCAGCCTGCTGGCGCTGGTCGATGGAAAAACCATTGTCCCCCTCGAAGCGGCCCAGGATCATAAAGCCGCCTTCGACGGAGACACCGGCCCCAACACCGGCGGCATGGGCGCCTATTGTCCGACTCCCATCATGACGCCCGATCTGATCGATCTCGCCGTCGAAAAAGTGCTCGTGCCGGTCGTGCATCAGCTCAAAAAGGAAGGCCGGCCGTTCCGCGGTTGCCTGTATGCCGGGCTGATGCTGACCAGCCAGGGACCGAAAGTCCTGGAATTCAACGTCCGGTTCGGAGATCCGGAAACCCAGGCGGTGCTGATGCGGCTCAAGTCCGACCTCGGACTGGCGCTGATGGCTGCTGCGACCGGAACGCTGGAAGACATGCCGCCGCTGGAATGGGACCCGCGCCCCAGCGTCTGCGTGGTCATGGCCTCGGCCGGCTACCCGGGCGAGTACCAGAAGGGCAAGGCCATCCGCGGACTCGACGACGCCGCCCAGATCGAAGACGCCAAGGTCTTCCACGCCGGGACAGTCCGCGGCGAAGACGGCCAGATCCTGACGGACGGCGGCCGAGTCCTCGGCGTCACGGCGCTGGGGGACACAATCTCGCAGGCCAAGTTACGGGCCTACCAGACGGTCAAGTGCATCCGCTGGGAAGGCGCCTGGTGCCGGAAGGATATTTCCGACAAAGCCATCAGGTAGGGCCGGTTCCACCGGCCGAATTGCTCCGCCCATCGTGCGCCGGGCCGGGCGCGCCCGGTCGAAACGTCGACAAGACCTCGTGCCCAGGCTCTGCCTGGGCACGTCTGTTCCCGCCGCTCAACATCGACGTTCGATGGCTGTGAATGCGAATCGGGGCTGCGCGAAAGAGGGTTTCCATGCAGAGCCTGGGAACCAGAAAACACACTCAGCCAGCATTCTTCGACTTGAGCCGTTTCGCCAGCTCCGGAACCGCATCCGGCAGCGCCGCCGCCACCAGTCCCGCGATGGCCAGCCCCCCTTTTCGGGAAAAGTGCGTCCGGTCGCTGGCGGAAGCCGTCAGATCGGCGCTGGCTGCGTCGCCGAGTGAATCGAAAAGCTGGAAGCTCGCCGCGTGGAGATCCACGACGGGCACTTCCAGTTCCTTGCCGACCTGCAGAGTCGCCTCGGCAAAAGGTGTCAGCGTCGTCGTCGCCTTGCCGTCAGCAAACGTCCTACGCGCCACCGGCGTCACCAGGACCGGCTTCGCGCCCGCCGCCCGGGCCTCTCGGACATACCGCCGCAAGTTATCCTGAAAATCCCCCCGCGGATCGGTTGCCCGATCCCCCTTGCCGGGCTGGTCGTTGTGCCCGAACTGAATGAAAACATAATCCGGTTTCTCCGCCAGCACCGGCTCCCAGCGCCCCTCGCTCAGAAAACTCTTCGAACTGCGACCCGACGCTGCGCGGTTAAGCACCTCAACTGTTCCGTCGAACTGCTCTTCAAAGACCTGCCCCCAGCCGGTCAGATCGGGCCGGTCCGCCGGCGGCTTCGCATACGACGCCATCGTCGAATCGCCAATCAGGGCGATGCGAACGGGAGTCTGGTCGTCGCCAATCAGCGGACAGGCAGCGAACGTGACCAGGACACAACTCATCCGGAGAATTGGGAGCATCATCGATCCTTCGAAGCCTCAATCGTAACGGAGGACGCGGCGTCTCTCATTCTCATTCTCAACTCTCAACTCTCAACTCTCAACTCTCAACTCTCAACTCTCAACTCCCCATCATCCCGCCCCACCGGTCTGAAACGAAACCTCCTCGTACGGCTGCACGACAACGAACCCGTCCCCCTGAAACTTCATCTGGATCGATTCCCCGCTGCCGCGTCCGAAGAATGTCTTCAGCGACACATCCGTCTTGAGATCCGGCATCAGGTGGCCCGACCAGGCCACAGTGGCGTTCGGGTCGGTCATGATCGGCCGGCTCGGCGTCACCCGCAGCGTCACCGGGTCATAGTGCGTCGTGATGGCGATCAGTCCGGTCCCTTCCAGACGGACGTTGAACAGCCCCCCTGCGACGAGTCCGGTGATCTTCTTCATCATCTTGATGTCCCACTTGATCTGCGGCTCGAACGCCAGCAAGTCGTTCCCGTTCACATAGATCGCGTCGTCTTCGAGCTGCAGGACCGTGATCTTCTTGCCGGTATCGGCCAGATACACCTTCCCCCGGCCTTCCGCTTTCGTGAGCTGCGTCCCTTCGCCGCTGACGGCCTTCTTGAGCAGCTTGCCCAGGCCGTGCTCCAGCATTCCTTCCCGCGTGAATTTCACATCGCCGTGATAGGCAACCATCGCCCCCTTCTTCATCCAGACCAGACCGTTCAGGTTGATCTCCAGCAGGCGTTCGTTTTCCAGTTCGAAAAGCCCCTGGCCCAGATCTTCCTGTTTCGTCTGTTCGACAAACTCCGACAGCGTATAGCGGCCCGACATTGGCGTTTCCCTGGCTGAAGTAAACTGGCCACCGGCTCCCAGGCACTGCCTGGGAACCCAATCCCGGCGAGGCTCTGTCTCGCGTCTTCCGTTATCACTCGCGATCGAGTGAACCGTTAACGACGACATCGACGATTCGGATCATCGACTCGCCAAGTTTCTATCCTCGAAACTCCTCCCGACACATTCGTTTCTCTACCGCGCAGGCACGTGCGAGCGCATGAAATCAGCGATGTGCTGGATGGCCTCGCGGGACTCCGGAAGCCCGCGGATCTGGAACACATGAACCATGCCGGGCCAGACTTCGAGTTTCACCGGGATCCCATCCGCTGCCGCCTTCTTCGCTACCCGGACACTGTCGTCGCGGAGCATTTCGTGCTCCCCGACTTGAATCAACAACGGCGGAAGGCCGCGATAGTCGCCGAAGACCGGCGAAGCCTGCGGATTGCGGGGATCCGACTTCCCCAGATAGCGATCCCGAAACTCGGGCATCGTTCGAGCGCTGATAATCGGATCGTGAACGGTCTTGAGCGAATCGCTCGCCAGCGTGAAATCTGTCGCCGCCGAAAGGGGAATGCCTCCCGCCGGGAGCGGCTTCTTGCGGTCACACAACGCCAGCAATGTCGCCAGCGTCAGGTTGCCCCCCGCCGAATCCCCGGCGATGAACGTCGCTTTCGCCGGGCCGGGACCGGCCGGCCCGTTCGAGACCAGCCAGTCATGAGCCGCGACACAATCCTCCAGCCCGGCAGGAAACGGATGCTCCGGCGCCAGTCGGTAGTCGGGGAGCAGCACGGCACACCCGGCCGCCGCCGAGATGTCGGCCGCCAGTGGCAGATAGTTTCCCCCGGATCCTGAGACCCAACCGCCGCCATGCAGATAGAGCAGCCGCAGGTCCGGGTCGGCGCCGGGCGCGAGCACCCATTCACAGGGAATCTCGCCGATCTTCAGGCGGATCAGCCGCACTCCTTCCACGCGAGGCTCGTTGCGTGCGCCCATGCCGGACCGCAGCGATTCCAGGTTGAAGTCCACTGTGCCGAACGGCGTCCGCTTTTTCAGAGTTTCGAGATACGCGGCGCCTTCGGGCGAGACGGTCTTCCTGACGGCGGAGATCGCATGAAGGTCGTCTCCACGAGCGAATCCCGCAGTCCAGCTCGCTGTCGCAACGATGGCCGAAATGACCCAGGTCATACGATTCATGGAGATTTTCTCGCAAAGAGCAGATCGACGAATCCACGGACTCCGTCCGTGAACGAGACTTAATTCGCCGCGGGCAGCAGTCCCCGCCCCTGCAGCCACGTTTCAGCGCGGTGCGGCCAGTCGGTCGGGCAAGCAGTCTTGCCAGGCCGAATCCCGAACCCGTGGCCCCCCTTTTCATAGATATGCAGTTCGGCCGGGATCTTCTGCTCCAGCAACCTCGTATAGAGCAACAGGCTCCCCTGCGGCAGGGAGGAACCGTCGTCCGCCGCCTGGGCGATGAACGTCGGCGGCCACTGGGCATCGACGCGGACATCCTCACGCAGCGTCCCCTCCTTGGCCTGGTACAGTCCCCACGGATACAGCAGCATCAGGAAATTCGGGCGGGTCTTTGGATCGGAGGTCGCGACTGCCGCGATCTGGCCCCCCGCCGAGAACCCGAGCAACCCGATCTTCTGCGGATCGAGTTTCCACTCTGCGGCCCGTTGCCGCACCAGTTTGAGCGCCTGATGCGTATCGATCGCCGGCCCGGCATTCGGCGCCGGATGCTCGTGCGTCGGGGCTCGATGCTTGAGCAGAAACGCGGTGATCCCCTGCGAAGCCAGCCATTCGCAGGCCTCGCTCCCTTCGAGGTCGGTCGTCAGGTAACGAAAGCCGCCGCCAGGCAGCACAATCACGCCGACGTCGGTCCGTTTGTCGGCTGCCCCTTCGAAAACGACCAGCGAGGGGTGCGCAATGTTCGTCGTCCGCGTGATGACCGGCGCGCCGGGCTTGAGAGGAATCGTCGTCTCCCCGTCGGGAGCGTCGACGCCCGGCCCGGGCATCTCGCCCGTCCAGAGCAGAACGACCTGCCGCTCGGCGGCATACGCGGCCGACACGGCCAGCGACATCAGAAGGGCCAATCCGGTGCAGCGGAACATAGGGGGCGGCTCCCTGGCGGAAAAACGAAAGCGGCAACAGGCCGAGACATCGCCACCATAACCGCTCCCGCCCACGAACGCCAAAGTTCGTTTCGACTTCCCGAAAACGCGACTTCACTCAGCACTTCACGCAGCATTCGGGTGGTCCGGCCGCAGGCCGGACGGCGCAGCCGCAAGAGGCCGCAGTTGGAGTCTCATCCCGCAGGACACGGTTCCGACATCGGGATTGGGTTCTTTGTGATTTGTCGGTGGTGAAAAGCAACGCGAATAACTCTCAACGTCCTTTCGACATTCCGCCTTCGACATTCGACATTTCTTCGTCGCGTGAATCCTCCCGATTCCCGCCCTCACTGCGCAGCACAAACGCAACGACCCCGGACATCCTCGTCCGGGGTCGTTGCGCGTCTCACGTTCCTGATCTCGCTGTCGAATCAGCCGGGGCTCAGTCGCCCAGAATGCCTTTGGCCAGTCGCTTGAGAGCTTCGGCTTCAATCTGCCGAACCCGTTCACGGGTCAAGCCGAGCGACTCGCCGATTTCCTTGAGAGTCTTGGGTTCCGCGTCATCGAGGCCGAACCGCATCCGCAGGATGGTGGCTTCGCGGGGATCCATTGTGTCCAGCATCCGGTAGACATGCTTCAGATTGTCGGTGTCGAGCAGTTCGTCTTCCGGCCCCTTGGTTCGCGTGTCCGCGACCATGTCGCTCATCGTCCAGCCGCCGTCATCGTCGTCGTGCTGTGGGGTGCTGTTGTAGAGCTGAATCGCCTTGCGCACGATGCTGAGCTTCTTGCGGGGAAGTTCCAGCTCGCGAGCCACTTCATCCTGCGTGGGCGGACGGCCGAGTTCATCTTCCAGTTTGGCCGTCGCCCGGCGCCACTTGGTCAGCAGCTCGACCATATAGGCGGGAATGCGGATCGTCTTGCCGCTGTTGATCAACGCCCTCTTGATCGACTGCTTGATCCAGTAGCTGGCGTACGTGCTGAACCGGGTGTCCATGCCGGGATCGAAGCCTTCGACGGCGCGCATGAGCCCCAGGTTTCCCTCTTCGATGAGGTCCTGCAGCGGCAGCCCCTTGCCGGTATAGGCCCGGGCGATGTTCACCACCAGCCGCAAGTTGGCCCGGACCATGCGGTCCCGGGCCGCGTTGTCGCCGTCGGCGATGCGATAAGCCAGCTCCTTTTCTTCATTCGCGGTCAGAAGTGCCGTCTCGTTAATCTCGCGGAGGTACGTCTCCAGCGGATTCTGAACGGCGGCGGCGGGAGTGCGGGGACGGGAGGTCGTGCGCATCGATATGAGCCGTGTCTCGTGTTTAGGGGGTGACGTCGCGACCGAATGCCGTCCGGGGCCTGTTTCACCGCGGGGGTGCGGTTCGTCCTGTGTGTTGTAGTTATCGGTAGCGCAATGCAAGATTTCCAAACCCAACGGCCCTGGCAAACAATTTCGATCAGCGAAACCTGGTAAGAGGCGCAGTCGTAACGGCGCTTCGGACAATGCCATCAACCGGCAAACTTTCCCCCAATTCTCGCGTCCGATTTCCTTGACGCGACACAATCCTGAAGTATGCATCCGCCGTGCCGACGACGACGCGGCACTCGGTTTTCTCCGGCAGCCTCCGTGAAACGCAGCTCCAAACTCTCACGCGCTGCAAGGTTGCACTCCGGCAACGCTGCTGCGTTCGAAGCCCCATTCCATCCTGTCATCATCGAGGTGTCGCGGCAGAAGTGGAGCCCTCCGTCGCGATTCTGACACGCTTGGAGGAGCGCCATCTCCGCGCCAGTTCCGATTGGCGCAAAAAAGCACGGAGTGCGGGTTATGTCGATTGCGCCGTAGAGATCCGGCCATGCGCATTACAACGCATGCTCCGGCAGACAGGGCGATCCCTCCATCTGCCGACAGTCAATGAAAACAGACGCCCGCGGATCTCCGCGGGCGTCTGCACCAGACATCGTTGAAACCTGTCCGAAATCGGACAGAACTGCGACTATTCCGCCGGCGTCGGCGTTTCGTCTTCGACCTTGGCCTCGGCGGCCGGTTCTTCCGCCGCTCCGCCACCCAGCGTGAACAATGGACCCGATGAGCCTTCGGTTCCTCCCTTGAGCTCGGTCCGCGGACGCGGACCGGCTGCCGGGGCTGCCGCTCCCTTGCCGCCGTCTTCCGCGGCGGCCGCAGCATAGTCGGGGCTGGTCTTGCGGCTGAGACCGATCTTGCGATCGACCGGATCGATCCGCAGGATCCGGACGTCCAGGTCCTGACCGACCTTAACGAACGTTTCGGGGTTCTCGATCTTCTGATCGGAGAGCTCAGAAACGTGCAGCAGGCCTTCGAGCTCGGGTTCGAGTTCCACGAAGACGCCGAAGTTGGTGATCTTCGTGACCTTGCCCGTCACCTGTTCGCCCGGCTGATACTTGTTGGGAATCTGATTTTCCCACGGATCTTCCGCAAGCTGCTTCAGCCCCAGCGCGATCCGCTTCCGTTCCTGGTCGACCGAAATCACCTGGCAGGTGATCGGATCGCCCTTCTTCAGCATCTCGTTCGCGTGGGAGATCTTGCGGGTCCAGGACATGTCGCTCACGTGCAGCAGGCCGTCCACGCCCTCTTCCAGCTCGATGAACGCGCCGTAGTTGGTGAGGTTGCGAACCGTGCCGTTGACGATCGCCCCGGGCGGGTACTTCTCGGCAACCTGGTCCCAGGGGTTCGGCAGGGCCTGCTTCATGCCCAGCGAAATCTCCTGCTTGTCCTTGTTGATGCCGAGGACGACCACTTCGACTTCGTCGCCGGGGTTCACCAGCTCGGTCGGGTGGTTGACGCGCTTGGTCCAGGACATCTCGCTGATGTGGACCAGGCCTTCGATGCCGTCTTCCAGCTTGACGAAGGCGCCGTAAGACATGACGTTGACGACTTCCCCCTTGATCTTCGTCCCGACCGGGTACTTGGTCTCGACGTCGTCCCAGGGGCTCTTTTCCTTCTGCTTGAGGCCGAGCGCGATCTTCTCGCGATCCCGGTCGATATGCAGAATCTTGACCTCGATCTCGTCGTCGATCTTGACCATCTCGGACGGGTGGCCGATCCGGCCCCAGCTCATGTCCGTGATGTGCAGGAGGCCGTCGATGCCGCCCAGGTCGACGAACGCGCCGAAGTCGGCGATGTTCTTGACGATCCCCTTGCGGATCTGGCCTTCGGTAATCTCGGCGAGGAGGTTCTTCTTCATCTCCTCGCGCTGGACTTCGATCAGCCGGCGACGGGAGACGACGATGTTGCGGCGGCTCTCGTCGATTTTCAGGATCAGGCAGTCGATGTCGGTGCCGATGTAGTTGCCGATGTCGGGCGGACGGCGAATGTCGACCTGGCTGGCGGGCAGGAAGACGTTCACGCCGATATCGACCAGCAGACCGCCCTTGATCTTCCGGATGACATGGCCCGTGACGACATCTCCCTCCTTCTTGGAGCTGGTGATGTCCATCCACTTCTTGATACGGTCGGCCTTCCGCTTGGAAAGCAGAATCAGGCCGAATTCGTCTTCAATCTCTTCGAGCAGCACTGCGACGCGCTGGCCGGGCTTGGGAGGCTCTTCGCCATCCCACTCGTCGATCGCAACGATGCCTTCGCTCTTGTATCCGATGTCGATGAGGACTTCTTCGCCTTCGACCCGTACGACCGAGCCCTCGATGATCGAATTCACATCGTAGGCGGCAATGCTCGTGTACAGGGAGTCGATGCCGTCCCCTTCAAACTCCTCGCCGTCAACGTGCTGCAGCGTCCCCGCAAAGACGTCGTCCAGTTCGTCGTCGCTGACGTTAAAATCTCGAAGGAGGTTCCGATCAACCATGCGTGCTTCAACTTTCCCGTGGCAGCCGTCGCGGCGGTCCGTCGACCCGCAACAACTACCGCAGCCGACCGTTCGACTGCGATCGCCAGACAAATAGAGGACTTCCACCGCCACCGGGAAACACGCGTCCCCCGCCCCGTGTCGGATGAAGTCGGGCAGTGTAGCATGTCGCCAACTTCAGACACCAGCGATGGTGCGGAAAAATCGGGCTTCGGGTATCGGGCTTCGGGCTTCGCTGAAAGAACGCGGGAATTCCGTCATGCCGCATGCCCCCCCCATCACGCTTTTCCAACGCCGCAGAATCGGGCATCCACACCCAACCCATCTCTGAGTCTGCACCCGCCCCGCGTGTGGCGGGTTATTCCGGATTCGGGCTTCACAGAAAGAGCTGCAGGAATTCCGTCACATCGCATGCCCACCCCCATCGCATTTTTCCAACGCCGCAGAATGGGGCATCTACGCCCAACCCATCTCTGAGTCTGCACCCGCCCCGCGTGTGGCGGGCTATTCCGGATTCGGGCTTCGCAGAAAGAGCTGCGGGAATTCCGTCATGCCGCATGCCCCCCCCATCGCGCTTTTCCATCGCCGCAGAATCGGACATCCACGCCCAACCCATCTCTGAGCCTGCACCCGCCCCGCGTGTGGCGGGTTAGGGGAGGTGGAAGAGGCGGCGGAGGGCGTTCAGGAGGCCGTGGGGAGCGCCGTCTTTCGATTCGTCGCGGAGCGCTTCGAGGGGGGGGTGGAGCAGTTTGTTCACGATCCGTTCGACGGCCCGTTCAATCGCTTCACGATCGCGACCTTCCAGATGCGGCATCTTCTTGAACATCCGCTCCAGCTCCTGCCGACTGACTTCATGCCAGCCTTCACGCAGCCGGGTCACCAGATCGCCCCCCGCCCGGCGGTTGATGTCTGCGGTAAACTGGGCGGTTTCCTCGATAATGATGGTCCGTGCGCGTTCGATTTCCCGGCTGCGAGCCCGGCGATTGTCGTCGCAAGTCCTTGCCAGGCTGTCGATATCGTAGAGAAACACGTCTTCCAGAGTCCCGACGGCGGGGTCAAAGTCGCGCGGGGCGCCGAGATCGAGGATAATCGCGGGCTTCCGGCTGCCGGTCGAGCGCGCCGCCTGAAAGCGCACCCGATCCACCACCGGCCGATCCGCGCCCGTGGTGCTGACGATCACGTCCGCCTGACCCAGCCAGCGGTCCAGGTCGTCCCACGGAGCCGGTACGCCCCCCCACTCGGCGGCTAGCCGCTCGGCCCGTTCGGGGCTGCGATTGACCACAACCAGATCGCGGACCCCTTCGTCTTTGAGATAACGAAGCGTCTCTTCGGCCATTTCGCCGGCCCCGATGACTAGCACCTGCTTGTCGACGAAGTGGTCGAAGACGCTCTTGGCGAAGTCACCCACGGCCACGCTGGCGATTGAGACGCGTCCTTCGGCGAGCCCCGTTTCCGTGCGAACCCTCCCGGAAACCCGAATGGCGCTCTGAAACAGAGCGTGAATCCGCGGTCCGCATGCGGAGTGCTCTTCCGCCGTGCGATAAGCCTCTTTGACTTGGCTGACGATCTGCGGCTCCCCCAGCACCATGCTGTCAAGGCTGGAGACGACTTCAAACAGATGCCGGACCACGGCCTGGCCGCTTTCGTCTCGCAGTTCGGAGACGAAGTTCGTCGCGGAAATCTGATGGAAGTCGGCCAGAAAACGATGGACGGACTCCGCGGACAGCCCGGCGTTCTCGGACCAGGCGAAATACAGCTCGACCCGGTTGCACGTTGACAAGATCACGGCTTCGACGCCGGAGAAGCGCTGTTGAATTTCCGCATACGCGGCATCCAGCCGTTCCCGACTGGAAAATGCCAACTGCTCGCGAACGGCCAGTCCGGCGGTCTGATGCGTGCAGTAAACAACCAGGAAATTCAACGGTGCAGCTTCCGGGGCAGGGGAGTCGACGTGGCGGGGCAGTTATGGCGCGGCGGGAGGAGGGGTGCGTCCGTGGACGGTCTGAAGATGCGTCGCCCCCGTCAGAACTTGCGAACCAACGACCGTGAGCAGCAGAAATCCGCAGGACACGGCCGTGAGCCAGGCGACCTGCCGACCCGGCGCTCGCTGCCGCCCAAGAACATAGACGAACACGCCGACCATCATCAGCCAGCAGACGGAACCGGTCAGCACGACCGGATCGGCCCAGGTCGCCCAGCTCGCCGGTTCTTGAGTCGTCAGCCCGACGCCGATGATCAACCCCAGAGTCAGCAGCGGCACCGCGGTCAGCAGCGCCCAGCGGTTCAAGCGTTCCAGGCGCTCCAGACTGGGGAGGGCCAATCCTCCGTGCCGGGCTCTGCCGTGCTTCAATCGCCGGTGTTGCCAGAGATACAACAGGCTGAGAACGAGCCCCCCCAGAATGGCCGCCGTTCCGAAGACCAGCAGCGAAACATGCAGCATAAGCCAGTTTTTCGAGACTGGGAGATTTTCAGGCGGCCTTGAACGTCCGCCGCCGAACCAGGCCGCCAGGATCAGAGCCATGACGAGCGGCAGAACGAGAATTCCGGCTCGAAAAGTTCGATCCGACAGGACGAAGACCAAATACAGCAGAACGACGAGCCACGAGAGAACGAGGAGCCAGTCCGAAAGCGAGCTGAGCAAAGGGGGAAGCTGAGTCTCGCGCGACCTGAGCCCCAGATAGAGCGTCTGAGCCACAAGTCCCGCGGCGGTCATGCCAAGATGCAGCACTTCCACCAGCGTGCTCCGGCGGTAGAAGCGCACGACCTCGAAGGCCAGCGCCAGCAGATAGCTGGCAAAGAAGCACATCACACTGACATTCAGCATGCCGCCGTCCCGCAGGTCTCACGCGTCAACGCGGCTGTCGCCACTTCCGGCCCGCCGCTGACAATCAGCGACAATACCATCGAACGGACAACCGGGACAATCGCGGCGACGTTTCCGGCGTTTGCCAGGCGTCAAAGAAAAAAGGCGACCGATTGAGGTCGCCTAGAGGCATTCTTCGCGAGGCCAGACCGCAGATCAAGCCGTCTGATCCGACTTTTGCGTTCGCCGGCGGCGGAGCGCCCGCAGGGCGAGTCCGAGGCCGGCAAAGCCGGCGAGGGCGAGAGAAGTGGGCTCGGGAACGACGGGACCACCCTGGCCGCTAAAACCCGTCAAAGTCCCCGTCAATCGAGTCTCGCTCAAAGCCGTTCCCCACTGGAACTGCACATTCTTCAGCTTTGTCAGATCAAAGTTGCTCGGCACGCCCGTCAAAGTAAACACGACCGAATTTGTAATCAGCGGCGCAGAGATCTCCCTCCTCACAATTCCGCCGTTCCCGGTACCGGGAACATAATTGTGGCCAATCAACCCGTAGTCGATGTTGTTGTTTGTGCTCCCTTTGGTACCGCGGTCAAAAATGTCGTAGCCAACTGTTCCGAAGGCGTAGTATGCCGAGTTGAGCTTCGATGACACGGCCGCTCCCTGCCGATACTCCCAGCCACCGACAGTCGGTTGAGGCGCGGTCACATTCCCGGTAGAAATCGTCGAAGTGGACACGGTCGTCGCGTTCGTGATGGTCGATCCGCTCGACTCGCCGACGGTCGGGCTGCTGTTCACAAAAGCCCCTGCGTAAGCGAGCATGGGCTTTGTCGCCGAATCCAGGCTAAACAGGAGCCCGGCAAGAACGTCGGTTCGAGTCGGCGCCGAATAATACCCTGTATAGGTGTTCGTAACGACGATCTTCAGCGTCCCGTTTGTGTAAAGCGAGAATGTGGCCGAAGCCGAGTGAGTGGACGCGTCGCTCACCGCGTAAGTGGCAAAGCTCTTCAGCGCGGCCTGACATGCAGTCTGCATGGAACCGAGGCCGATTGCAGCAGCAATCAAACCCAATGTCACGAGTCGTAACTTACTCATCCGCCTGCCCAATTCCGTTCGAACCTCTAAATCCGTCCCGAAGAAATCCGCATTTCAGGATGGAACCGAGACAACATCAAACCGTGATCATAAATCCCGCACGGACCGTTCGCAATTCCCCATTTGCGACAAATGCGCAAAGTATGCCGATAATCAGCTCAACGACGATCCTCGACGGCAGGCGAATGCCACGGAACGCAGCGTAAGCCATTTACACACAATCACTTACGAAAAACACCACCCCCTACTCGGTCGACTGCAATTCTCGTACGCACATTTCCGCGACGCGACGATCACTTCCGGAGAGTTCGTCAAGTCGCCATCCATCGCGGTGCGCCCTGTCTAGAGCCTGACGGGCTTCCAAAATTCTTCCAAGTCGCCACAGACATTCCGCCTGACGAAAATGAAGCGCGCCTGCGGCCTCGGATCCGACCGAGCTCTGGACCGTCGCCAGCGCCTCAGCAGCCTTCCCTTGGGCCAAGTACACAACGGCCCTTGTGTCCAGTGCCGCCTGATCAGGCCCCGCGACGCGGATCGCCTCGGCAATCGCCCGCTCCGCTTCCTGAAGATCCTCGGACGACGCATTTCGACGGGCCAGCAGGTAGGCCAGATTGTTCCACGCGATCCCATCCCGAGAATTCGCGGCGACCGCCTTTCGGTAGCCTTCGATCGAAGCCGCCTCCGACCCCATCAGACCGTCCAGCTCTCCGAGCAGGTTGGCGACCATCCAGCGATCGGTGATCGCCGGATTGTCGGCCGCCATTGCCAGACGTTCCCGCCAGGCCACTAATTCGCCCGGCGGCTCCTTCGGGACGAGTCGCAATGCAGTCACAGCAACGGCGGCCGCGCGCCCGGAGGCTCCCCGATTCCAGACTTCCTCGCAGATCTGCAGCGCCTCCGCAGCGCGGTTCCGGCGCACCAGGAAACTGGCGAGGTCCAGTCGCGCTCCTGGTGCGGGGGACTCCGCGGCGAATCGTCGAAAATAAGGTTCCGGGTCCCCCAGCTTCAACTCTTCCAGCAGCAGAGCCGCCTGTCGCAAGGAGTCGTATCGCAACTCATTCAACAACTCCGCACTGCGCCCCGTCAGCAGTTGCTGAAACGCAGTCTCTCTCTGCCCCTGACTCAGCAGGTCGGCCGCGTTCTCCAGAAGTTTTCCGTCCTCGCGTTGACCGCGAACCGACAATTCCTGAGCAAGTCGTGACAGCAGATCGTTCAAGGGCTCCTGTTCCAGATATGTCGCCAGGGGCTGTTCGCCGGCCAGATCAAACCGACGTTCGACAAAATTCTGAACGATCTGCAGCGCCTGCTCATTCTTTCCGATGGCCGCCTCAATCTGGGAGCGAATCTGCGCCGTCTGCCACGATCGAGGCTCCATGTCGTTCAGCAACGATGCCTGCACCCGCGCCGCTTCCAGCAGAACGGGATCGTCAGTCCTCTGCCGCAACAGACTGGCGATGTAGGCCACTCGCGCGCGGGTGAATTTTGGCTGGGTTTCAAGCAGCGTTTCAAATGCCTGCAGGGCTTCCGCCGGTTGGCCGGCGGCGTCCAGCAGCTCCGCAATCTGCAGTGATTCCTCTCGGCTGAGCGTCGACTGGCTCTTGAGCGTCTGCAGCAGCTTCAGTCGCGGTCCGCGCGTGTCCTCGCCCGGAAGTCGTTCGAGGAATTCCAGTTGCAGCCGAAGATTTTCTGCGGAGGCGTCTTCACCGCTGTCGACCGCAGCTTTCAGCAGCTCGATGGCCTGTCGCAAATCTTCGAATCGGCCTCCGGACGCGACCAGGCGAGCCAGCCGCATGCGAGCCCAGGTGCGCACGCCGGGCGTTGTCGGACGATCCGGTTTCAGCAGCGTTTCAAGGAGAGGTCCGCTCCGACGGGCCTCGTTGTGCTGCAGAAAGTGCTCGGCTGTCGCGGCGATGACAAATTCATCGTCGGGCGCCGCGACGAGGGCGGCCTCGAATGCTGTTGTGGCTTTCGCCACGAAACTCGATCGATCGGCAGAGTTCGCCGCCGCCAGGATGTCATAAAGACTTCCGACCGCCAGCAGATGATCGGGACGGGGAGCGGATGGAAGTCGTTCCAGAGCCGCGGCGATCGCGACTTCGGCATCGGACCAGCGCTGCAACCGCGCGTAATAGCCGACCAGCGCAACCCAGGGCGGGGTCGTCTGCGGCGCGAGATCCCAGGCCGCCTTGCGCAACAGCGCCTCGGTCTCCGGCCCGTGTTGCCCCCGGGCAAACTGGAGCAGAGCCAGGGTGATGTAATCTTCAGCCGACTCCGATTCCGCCGTCAGCTTGCGGGCCATCCCGATCGCGCGGTCAAACTCGTGCCGATTCCAGGTGACCTTCCACGCCAGTCGCGCCAGGTCGCCAGTCAGCGGCTCGGCGCTCTCTTCGGCGATCTTCTGCAGCAGGCGATCCGCCTCTCCATATTCTTGTCGCTGGAAATGGTGAATTGCGACTCGCCGGATGATGTCCGGTGACCGGTCCCCCTGTGCGATCGCCTCCCGATAAGCAGCAATTGCAACGTCCGGTTGCCCGAGCAGGTCGGCAATCCGTCCTCGAAGACGGGAAACCTCGGACCAGCCAGGGCGAGTTCTTTCGACAGACTTCAACCACTCGGCCGCTTCCGCCAACTGCTGCGTCCGCTCCCCGAGATCTTCCGCGAGGGACTCCAGTCGTCGTCGCGCCTTCAAAACTGCGACCCAACCGGATTCCGTTCCTTCAATTCGGCCGACGTCTTCCAGCATCTCGCTCCATTGCTGTTCCGGAAACGGAAAATCGGAGTTTCCGCCCTGTTCCAGCAGCAACTGCAAGATTGCCAGTCGCGAGACAAGGTCCTCGGGGTCAACCTCTGCGGCGCGGCTCCAGAGATCGCGAGCTGCCTGGAGGTTGCCGATCCGAGTGGCTAACCGGGCCAGACCGCTCAAGAGCCGGACTTTTTCGTCTCCCGCAATCTCGGCCGTCGGCTCGGACAACCGGAGCAGTTGTTCCACGGCGGCGGCACCGTCTCGATCGACCGCGATCTGAGCCTCAAGCAGAGCGGCGTCGACCGGCGGACCGGACTTCATCCGATACTCGCTCAGCAGCGTTTCCGCTCGGGTCCGGCGCTCGTCCGGCGGCACGTCGAACCGCTGCAGTTCAAAGCGGGCCTGGGCAATGAGAACCGGAAGCTGCTCTGGAAATCGCCGTTGCGCCGACTTGAGCAGTTCCTCGGCGACCGCCAGTTGCGAGACGGCCTTCGTCTTGTCTCCATTCTCTGTCAGAGCGTGATCGGTCGCCGCCCGAAGCATATGGTATTCGACTCCCAGCAACAGGTCCGGCAGAGTCGCGTTCGCATCCAGGCCCAACCCCGCGATGATCGCCTCGGGCTCGTCCCACTTGCGATGCGCCGGCGCCACTCCCGCATTGCGGATCAGCAGCAATTCCAGCAGACGTTCGCCGAAGCCGGGAACGGCCGACAGTCGACGAAACTCGGCGATGGCTTCCTCCAGGTGACCGGCGGCGAACAGCGTCTCGGCCAGACGTTCCCGACCGGCAATCCACGCCGGATCCCGCTGAAGCTGCTTGCGAAGTTCGTTGATGGCGGCAACCCGATTTCCAATTTGCAGCCAGCCATCGACCGCCAGCAGCGCAAGCTGACGAGCCAGCGGCGACTGCGGAGCCAGATCCTTGCCGGCGTCCGAGGCCAGAACCGCAGCCTCGCGGAACTTTCCATCCAACAACAGCTCTCGGACATGGATCGCCGCAGGATAGGATTGCGGGGCGCCGGTTTCTTCCAGTCGAGTGGACTCTGCTCGGATTGCAGCGAGCATCGGCGAATGTTGATCGGGTTCCAGCAACGCGAGCTGATCCAGCAGTATTCCGGCCAGCTCATACCTGAGTTCAATTTCGAGCCACCGCGTGTTCAGCAGTTTGACGCCGACCGACCAGTCGACTTCCGAGTCGGAGCCCCTGGAACCGCGCGTTCGGTCCAATGCTTCCAGGACGTTTCGCAAACGCGTTTCTGCATGTCGAAGTTTCTCAAGCGAATCCCGCGGTTCGCCAGTCTCCGGTTCGTATTGATCGAGCGACATGCGGGCGAACAGCAACCGCAAGTCGTCGTCCGCGACGTCCTTAACAGCCTTCAACTGCTCGCGAACCTGTTCGACGACCGCCGGCAGATCCGCCGGTCGGAGCATCCTGACCACGTCAATTCTGGCCGTCAGCAGTTCGACGAGCGCCAGCGAAACCTCCTGCTGCGATTCCACAGTCTCGGGCAGCCTGGCAAGCAGTTTCTCGGCCCAGCCCAGACGCGTCAGGGCATCGCCATCGACAAAACGCTGCTGCATTTCCTCCCGTGTCACATGTCCGTCGAAGTCGGCGTCCGAGAATGCCGGGACTCCCGGCGTCCAGCGTTCCAGCCAGGGCAACGGCTCGATGCCGCTCTCTCCGGTTCCATCGGCGGGTTCGACGCTGGCTTCGGCGGCGGCAAACACCGCCCGCGTCCGAACGCCGGCTTCGGCCGCCGTGAGCGGCAATCGGTCTTCGACGGACTGCATCACCATCAGAAAACGTGCCGCTGCAACCGACCCGGTTGCCCCCGGGCGATGCTCCAGCAGCGCCGTCAGGACGGCTTCGGTCGCCTGATCCACGGCAACTGACTTCTGCTTCTGCGCCGGCTGGAGAATTTCCTGAACAATCTGCCATTCGTCCCCGGAAGGGAGATCTGCCTCCGCAACGGACGAGACATCATCGGGGTGAGCGGCCCACAATTGCGCCAGGCGGATATACGCGGCGGCCTGCTCCGGCCAGTTCCGAATGGACCCCAGAAACGCCCGCTGGCTTTCGGCGAATTTTCGCTCGGCTTCGAGGCAGCCACCCTTCAGGTACAACACCTCCGCCAGGTCGTATCCGGGACTTACTGTTTCTTCCAGAATCGCGAGATGGCTCAGAGCATCCCCAAACCGCGGCAGTTGCATCAGCAGCGCCACAAACCTGAGACGCATCTCAGGCTGATCGCGATTCAGCCGCAGGCACTCCTCGTAAGTCTGATACAGGCTGCGGATCCGGGACTCGTTCTCCGGAAGTCGTTCGAGCAGGGCCGCCATCCGCGCCAGGATGTCGGCCCGGTGTCGCAATTCCTCGTCGCTTTTCCGACCGGCGATCCGGCTGAATTCGAGATACTCGCCGTAGTATCCCAGTGCGGCGTCAATCTCGCCTTGCGTTTCGGCGCGGCGGGCCTTTTCGAGATAAACCGCGGAATTCGCGTGAAGGAAGTAGCCGCGGATAAACCATCCGCCCCCCGCCATCACGACGAGAAGAACAACGGTCCCCACCAGCAGAGGAACGTTGACGTGAATTCCCGGCCTCAGACTGTTTATCACGTCGGCCGGAGAGGGCGGCGTCACGATGATTGGTTTGGGGTCGCTCACAGGCCCGGCATCCAGAGACGATTGACTGCCAGGCGATACAACCGGCACGCCGGCTGCCACCGCCTGAACCCCGGGCTGCGACGCGAGACAATCTCGCGCAGCTCCCGTGATTCAATTCTGTCCGGTGCGGCGACCTGTGCAAATGCCTGAACCCGTCTCCCGTTAACTTTGGCAGAACTCGCAAACTCGATGACGGCATCGTCCGCAGGACCGACACGCAGAACGTGTCTTGGTGTCCCCCTCGGTCCACACCCAATTTCCCGCCGAGGCGTTCGCGAACGCCCGTGTTTAGCGGGCTTCCGATTGCAGGTGGTAGTCGTCGATCTTCTTATGGAGCGTATTGCGATTGATTCCCAGGCGGGACGCCGCCTTCGTCTGAACACCCTGACACGTCCGCAACACTTGAAGGATCAATTCCTTCTCGACCAGCGAGACTACTTTTTCGTGCAGATCGGAGGCATCGTCGCCGGCGTTCATCAGCCCGAGCGTGACCAGTTCGCTGCAAAGGGTCTGCAGGCTGCTGGAGCGACTGCGGCTCAGCCGGATCGGCGCAAGCCCCCGGACGTGAGGCGGAAAGAGATCCAGATGCAGAATCTCGCCGGTGCACAGAACGATCGCGCGTTCGACGTAATTCTGCAGTTCCCGCACGTTGCCGGGCCAGGCATACTTCTGCAGCATGTCGATCACATCATCCGGGAGTCGCGGCACGGACCGGCTGTTGGCATGCGCATATTTCCGGGCGAAGAACTTCACCAGCGGACCGATATCTTCGGCTCGTTCTCGCAGCGGCGGCAGGTACACCGGCACCACATTCAGCCGGTAATACAAGTCTTCCCGAAACCGGCCGGCGTCAATTTCATCCAGCAGATCGCGATTCGTGGCCGCGATGATTCGACAATCGACACGAATGGTCTTCGTATCGCCAACACGCTCAAACTCCTGCTCCTGAAGCACACGCAGCAGTTTCACCTGCAGCGTGTAACTCATGGAATTGATTTCATCCAGGAAAATCGTACCCCCATGAGCCGCTTCAAACCGGCCGGTCCGATTCTCGTGGGCGCTGGTGAACGCCCCCTTCACGTGGCCGAACAGTTCGCTCTCCAGCAGACTCTCGCTGAGGGCGCCGCAGTTCACGCGAATAAACGGTCCGGTCGATCTCGGACTGAGCTCGTGAATGGCCCGCGCAACAAGCTCCTTGCCGGTGCCGGTCTCCCCCAGCAGCAGCACCGTCGCCGAAGAACTCGCCACTTGACGGGTCAGTTTGTACACGTCGTTCATGGCGGGGCTGCCGCCGATCATCCCCTCAAGCAGGGGAGCATCCATCCGCGGTGTGCTATCCGTCGCGGTCGCCGTGCTCATGGAAGGTTGCTGCCTCACTGAGTTCGCTGGTGGCCTCTGCACGCTGACTGGTCGCGATGCGGTCATCATGGGCGGCCCCCTGTGCGTCCTGCTATTGTATCCTGGACTTTCCGGCGATCGACCTCGCAGATTCCAAGTCCACGAAAACCAATCCGCCCAACAACCAGACAGAGCTGCCCGCTTTCCGGGCACAACCTCCATACTCCGGTCGCCTCCGCAGAGATTACGCACGAATCATGCCGATTTGAGTCGCATCCGGCGTCCGCTCGATTCCCACCGCTCGCCGGACTGAGGTCGCGCCAGCGATCCGAACCTGCCCCACCCACAACCTACCGGACTCACGACGCCAACAGACACCAGATCTGGGGTCCAAGCGGTGATTGAGCAATTAGCAGGCAGTGGGCTGAGCCTGCCTGTCCCCGGCTTCAAGTCGAGCTATCTCGACGAGCCGACAGCGATGTCCGATACGAATGGACGGACCGGAGGCCAGGCAACCGAAATCGGAGATCCGTGGCGGCTATTGCCCGACGGTCGTCCGCCACGGAAATTCCTGCAGTCGTTCACTCAGCACGCGGGAACCCGGCTGCAAAGAACCGATCACGGCGGCCAGAGCGGCCTTCAGCCGGGGCGTTTCCACCAGCTTCCAGCCTGCCTGCAGACCCTCGACTTCGGACTTGCTCAGCAGCAGCCCGTAGCGCTGAACATGCTGGCCGAGTTGCAGCGCTGCATTCACCCGCATCGCCTCGGGGAGCTGTCCGTTCAAGGCAACTTCCGACAACCTTCGCTGCGACTCCGCGGTTCCGATGCCCCCCAGACCAATCAACGCATTGGTCGAGAGCTGTGCGTCCTCTGCGACGCTCGAAAGCGCTGGCTCGGCAGGTGTCAGGTGAAACACCCGCGATCCCGAACTTGCGATTTCCGCCAGCCAGTACGCCGCCACAGTCCGGCGAGTCTGCCGTTCGGCGGATGACAGGGGAGCGACGGCAATCGACTTCAGGAACGGCTTCACCTCGCGCAGGAAGTCCGCCTCAGAGGGCGATTCCGCGGCGAACACGGCGGGGGCGCTCTCGGAAACCAGCCGGCGCAGTTTCGAGCGATCCTCTTCCGCGCCATAGATGACCAGCGGAATCGCAGCGGTTCGTGCATCGGCTCGAAAATTCGCGATCGTCTGCGAAAGGCCCCAGCGTGCAACATTGACTTGAACGACGACAAAGTTGACGGCCCCCATCTCGGCGGCGAGAAGAAACCCCTCCCGGCCGCTCCGCACGACCTGAGTGTCGTAGCCCGAGGACGCAAGGAAACCCTTTACCTGACTGGATCGAGTCTGGTCGGCATCAATGACAATGGCCTTCGGCTCGCTGCCGTCCAGAAGTGCTCGACGCAGAATATCCACCACCCGGTCAGCCCCGGTGAACGGAAGCGTCGGCTCCTGTCGGAGGATCGTCACGGCAGTTTCGAACTGAACGCGATCGTCGGGATAGTTGAGCGCCGACAGAACTGGAGATCGCAGACCGCCCTTGGGATTCAGGACATCGCGCGTCCCCACAGCGCTCAATCCGCGAACGGCCGCGAGGGCCGCCCCAGTCTGGCGGGCCGCCAAGGATTCTTTCAGAACGCCAACCAGCATCGCCTCACCGGCCGTCATGGCCAGATACATCGGCGAACCGGGCGATTCAGGCAATGGCTGGTCGATGCCGACCGACTCCACTTCCAGCCCCAGGAGCGCCGCCAGAAACTGCTCCTGGACTTCCGGCATCGTCGGCGACAGCGCCAGCGATTCGCGCGAAAATCGCGTCGCGTACCACAATTTTGCCAGCCGGGGAGGCCAGAGACGCTTCGCCACGGTTCCCGCACCCGCGTCCCACGTCCAGACCGCGGCCTGGCCGTCGTCGTCGAGGGGTGCTTCCTGCGTTTGGTCGAAATACCCGGCGGCAAGCTTCCGCAGCTCTCCCGCGGCTTCGATCGAAGAGATCCGGTCGACGGCTTGCGGCTTTCCATATCGGATTCGCGCCAGCGCCTCGGCCGCTGCAATCTTGACCCCTTCCGGCTGTTCCGAACCGAACGCCGGATACCACAGGTAGGGGACCGCTTCTCCGGCACGCAGCCATCCGAGCACGCTGATCGCCGCCGTTCGAACGGCCTCGTCGGGGGCCTCCAGCGTCCCCAGCACAGGGGGAACGACCTGCCGACCCATCCGAATCAATGCGTAGGTAATGTGGTCCCGGTCTTCGTCAGACTTTGGAGCCGCCAAGCGGGCCACGAGTGCCGGAACCGCTGGCTGTCCCAGGTTCGTCAGATCCCGGATCGCCAGCTCCCGATCAACCGGATCGCCGGCCAGCTTCGTAATCAGGCCGTCGACAAAGGCCGGATCGGCGGCCCGGGTACGGGCCGCAACCTCGAGCTCCGTCAGCAGTTTCGAGGATGTCGGCCGCAACTCCGGAATCCGCGATAGCCGCACGAATTCAGCGGTTCCGTGCTTATCTCGCAGTTGCAGCAGCACTTCGCCGTCCGGTTTTCCAGCCGCGAAGAGATCAAGGTACTTTCGGGCCAGATCCATCCGGGCCAGATCAGTCATCAGCAACGTGGCGGCGAACAATTCCTCCGGAGTCTGCGGCTCCTTCAGGAGCGGCGAGTCCGCCGGGGCGTTCGGCGCCGGGGCCGCGGGATCCGCGACGGGATCGGGCGCCTGAGCAGACGCTGGCTCGGTGCGCACGAACGCGAACACCCCAAAAGCGAGGAGGATCGGAATCGTGCGAACAAATCGGGGCATGCCGATCACTCCGCTTGGGGCGACGTGCAGCTTCCGCCAGGCCCTGCCAAACAAACGCAGACTCACCAAACCTCCGGAATTGCCCGCTCATGGTAGAGGGATGACACCGGGGCTGACAACGGAATTCCCACCGTAGCGCAGGGAATCCACGCCGGGTGTCGGATTGTCGCATCGTCAATCGGCACAAGTGCGTCCAACAATCGGCCCCTTGCCAGTCCACCTTACCACGCCAGCCCCCGGACTCTGACGAAAATACGGGCTGTTCCGATTATCTCAGCACGTCCACGCGAATGAGTCAGCGGCCACTCCGCACTGCGCCCCAGCGGCCCGTGAAGACCAGTTCATTCAAGGGCTTACGCACGCGTGCTCCACTGTCTCGCTTCTTGAGATCGGGCGCACAGTTCTCAAAATCGACAGCCGCAAACCCGATGGCAATGGCAGCCACCGGTTCATGGGACGCCGGGATGCCAAACAGAGTTCGCGACCGCTCGACGTCGAAGCCCGCCATCGGATGCCCGTGCAGCCGCAGGGCCTCCGCCTGCAGCAGAAGATTCGCGGTCGCGAGGCCGACATCGTGGAAACTGTGCCGATTGGGGCGACTATTCCGCTGAAAGTTCAATGCCGCCACCG
This sequence comes from Planctellipticum variicoloris, assembly GCF_030622045.1. NCBI lineage: Bacteria > Pseudomonadati > Planctomycetota > Planctomycetia > Planctomycetales > Planctomycetaceae > Planctellipticum > Planctellipticum variicoloris. The sequence goes on from NZ_CP130886.1 coordinate 3,214,186, forward strand.
ACAGCAGCAGCGCCCCGGCGTTCTGGGCCCAGACTTGATTGGGTTCCGCCAGGCAGGCGAGCAGGGCGGCGAATTCGTCCGGCTGGTCCCGTGTCGCCACCACGAACGACCACGGCTGCTCGTTGTAGGACGACGGGGCCCAGCGGGCGGCCTCGAACAGCGTCAGCAGCGTTTCCTCCGGAATCGACCGGGGCTCGAAACAGACCGGGCTCCACCGCTGGCGGATCAGGTCGTGCAACGGATACGGCGACTCGGCCGGTTTCTGCATCGGGAGGACTTTCTTAACGACAGACAACGCCCCCCGCCTCAGGGCGCAGTGGTCGGCGCGGGGGAAACATTCCGGCTGCAGAGCGTCAGCGCCGCCACCAGCGACAGCAGCAGTTCGACGCCGTTCAGCCCTTCCGACCAGCGGTGATACGTTTGAAACGCCTCGGTCCGCGGCTTGCCGGGAGGGGTCACCAGTTCCACCAGCGGCTGATAGACCGCCACATAATCCGCCGCCATCAATCCCAGCGTGACCCCCAGCAGGGCCGCTGTGAACCAGCGCCGCCCCACCAGAGTCGCCAGCCAGGCGGTCCCCAGCAGCGCGGCCCCGGTGGCGTAGAACGACGGGAAACGGACGGCCACCAGAATATCGCGAACAGTCGACTCCAACCGCGGGTCAGTCACTTCCATGACCGACGTAATGACAAACAGCGTCGCCGCTCCGACCCAGGCGGACGTGGCAAAGCGAGCCCAGGCGATGGCGAAGCGTTTCACGGCGATTTCCCGAGTGCAACATCCTGCGAACGAACGGGCCACAGGCTACCAGATCCGCCAGAGCGTAACACAGCATCCTGCGTTTTCTCTACCAGGACCGGGCTCCGGACCAACGGCCGCCAACCGGCATCGGCTGCCGTTGTTCGCAGGATCTGTCACGCCGGGCCGGTTCCAGCAGCCTCCGCCGGCGCGGTCCCTCTGGACGCTGGCGGCGGGCAGGATCTATCACACGCCAGTTGTTCACCACGGTCCGCCAGCAAGTCCGGCGAAGCGCTCGGAGAGTCGCTATGCGTCCCATTGTCCGTCTGGCCATCGCCTGCTGCGGCAGTGCCGCGCTGTCCGGCTGCATCGGCCTGAGCATCGGCGGCCGGACCATCCAGCAGACCTGTCCCGACCTCGAAGCACGGATGGCGCAACTGGAGTCCCGGGTGAACGGCCTCGAAAAATCCGTCAATCCCCCGGCGGTGCTGATGCTCCCCGCCGAACAGAACTTCGTCGCGCCGGTGCCGCTGGAATCCCCGCTTCCCCAGGCCATGCCCTGACGCCACTCGCTCTGGCCACCCCGGAGACCCCGCCGTGCTTCCACGTTCACACCCCATCGACAGCCTGCTGCTGGCCCTGGCGCTGACGGTCGTCTGTTCCGGTTGCCTCTCCATCGGCGGAAAGCTGGCGCTCGAAGACAGTCCGAACACTCAGGCCCGACTGTCGAGCCTGGAAGCCCGAATGAGCGCCGTCGAGCAGTCAGTCGGCGGGGCAGGGGCGGTCTCGATGTCGGGACAGTAGGGGCGACTCGGAACAGGGATGGCTGAGCCGTTGTCGGCCCTGCCGGGAATTTCCCCGGCGTCGCGCGGCGCCGACGGCGATCGCAGGCGAGTTTATTGGGGAACTGCAGGCGGCGCTGCCAGTCCGACGAAGATTACGATGCCGTCCCCGCCGGGGTTCGATCGGACATCCGTGTTGAAGTTCGGTTTCCAGTTGTTGACGGTCCAGAGATTGCCAGCCCGATCGATCGACAATCCCGTCTGCCGCATCAGCGGAGTGAAACTGCGCGGACCACTCGATCCATAAAGCGGCGTGCCATCGTGCAGCAAGACCTGGCTGCCGGCGGATGGCAGCGTGTATCCCGTCGAAGGTGAAAGAGGCGCCCCGGTGGCCTTGCCGTGAGGCCTGGCAGCCGGATTGGCGCCGCAGAGTTTTGAGACGCGGCCGGTGGTGAAATTGCTGCCTGGCTGCAGCGGTCCGAAATTCGCAATCCAGATGTGGTCTTCGCCATCGACCGCAACGCCCCACGGACCATTGATTCCGCCGCCGCTGAAACTGCCGAATTGCGTGCCGTCGGGCCGGTAGCCGTAGATTTTGCTGTCCCCCTGGGAGGCGACCCAGACGTTTCCGTAGGAGTCGGAGGCCAGCGACTTGAGCGCCTTGCCGACGAATTTCCGGAACTTCAGTTCCGCGGCGCCCTGATCGTTCAGCTCGAATTTTGCAACGCTGCTGGGATAGCTGCCGTCGAATCCGCCGCCGTTGGTGACCCATGCGGCGCCGGTGCGGGTGACATGCATGCCGAACGGCTGGCTTCCCTTGTACTGCTGAACGCCGCTCGATTGCTCCGGATTGCCCAGCGGGAACACGTAGACGCTGTCGTTCCCGAAACTGGAGATCCAGAGATTCCCCGCGGAGTCCGTCCCGACGCCCTGCACTCGGAGCGGCCCCCCCTGGTAGCCGTTGGGAACCGAGAGTGGCACTCCCGATCCCGAAATCTTCGAGATGCTTCCGTTCCCGGACGTGGTCGGGTTGTCGCCTCCCCAGCCGAAGTTCCCGACCCAGACCGAACCGCTGGGATCGAGCGTGATCCCCAGGCCGACCCCCAGAATGCCGCCGCCGCTGATCGGCGAGGTCGGCGTGCCGTTCGCTCCATCGGCCGGTTGTCCGTTGGGCTTGAGAACCATGATATGCTTCGCGGACTTGGTCGTCCCCTGGACCACGTTATTCGCGACCCAGGCATACCCTTTTGCGTCGAAGACAATGTTGGCCGGTCCGCCAAACAGAAAGGCGTCATTCCCCGAGTCGTTCACCTTGACGGTCACCGTCCAGGCGTCCGGCATCCTCACCAACGCCGGGCAATACGCATTGCGCAGCTTCGTGAACGAGTAAATCGTCGCCACGTTCTGACCGGGATTCCTGGCAAGACTCGCCAGGGCCTGCACCGTATTCACCGGCGTAGAACCGCCCGGCGGTCTCGTGAGCTCGAAAAAGACTCTTCGAACGAGCGGGTGATTCACGCAGGCCGCCAGCAGATTGGCGAGCGAGCGCGTCAGACGCAGCGAGTTGGTCTCATCCGCATTCGGCGATGACTGCAGGACCGGCGACGATTCCCCGGTCGCGGAGGACACGATGTTGTCATTCATCCCCGCGGCTAGCTGCAGTGCGAAACCGTCTCCCGCGATCACCCCCGTCCGGTAGAACTGCGCCATCGACCAGGCGGCGGCGACCGTGGTGAGCTCGTTGATCGTCGTCGACGGCGGCAGATCCGGCCCCAGAATCGTCACGAACTCGACCCCGTTGCCGAGATTGGCCGTCACGAAGAAGATGCTCGATGACGTGTCCGTGGGCGACGTGATCTCAAACCGCCCGGATTTATTGGTCACGGCCTTTCCGAGTTCGCCGGGCTGCGTTTCCGTCGCCTCGAACAAGGTGATCTCGGCCCCGGCGAGCGGCCTGTCGCAGCCGGAGGCGCTCGTTTTCAGGGTGCCGCTCAGCACGCCGGCCCCGGCCGACGAGCTGCCGCACGCCGCCAACAGCGTTGCAGCGACGACGAGACGGACGGACGCCGCCAGACCCCGCGGAAATCGCATCACGATGGACTCTCTTGCCGAAGACACTACGGGTACAACTGGCCCCTCGGCCACTCCTCCCCGAACCGTATCACCGATCGCAAACCCACGAAGCGGGGCATCGGCCGCGCGTCCTGGGAAATCCGCCGATCCACGCTCCCCGAACGGGACGTGAGGGTTATTCCGGTTCTCGCAAATGGCGATCGCCCCGGAACGACAGTCGAACGACGGAGAAAATCGCCCGGTCGGCGTGGGCATTCCCACCGCCGCCGCATCGACCATCCACCCCCAACCCAACTCTGAGTCGGCACGAACCGGCAGTGCCGGCGTGGCCGACGTAGCCCGGCGGGACGCCGATGAGGCCCGAGACGCTGTGGGGTTCGGTGAAATTCCCCATCGAATAGACCTGCAGCCGGCGGCTGGTCGAGTAGACCTCGGCGATCCGCTTGGCCAGTTCGGTCTTCCCCACGCCGGTCAGGCCGGCGAAGAGCATCACCGAGGCCGGCTTGCCGGGGGCGGAGAGCCCCGCCTTGATCAGCCGCAGTTCGCGGGCGGCCGTTTCGACGGCGTTCGGTTGGCCGACCACCGCCGCGGAGAGGGCGGCGGCGAAGTCGGTTTCGTCGCCGCATCCCAGCAGCGTCTCGGCCGGAATACCGGTCCGCTCGTGCAGGACGGCGGCGATGTCGGCCAGTTCCAGCGTCTGCCGGTCACTGTGGTGCATCAGCCGCTCGAAGGCCAGCCGTTCGCAGGCTTCGCGGAGGACATTGATGTCCTTGGCGGGATGGTACTCGTTGAGCAGAAAGTGCGACGTCAATTGCACCGTCCGGCGAACCAGCTCCGGCGCGATCGCGACATTGTGTGACTGCGCGAACTCGGCGGCATGCTCGGCCGCGATGGCTTCGGCAGTCGGTTCGTCCGGCTCGTGGAGATCGACCCGCGCGAAGTATCGCAGCATCTCGGCATCACCGGCGACCAGGTCGGCGTACTCCCACGGCGTCATCACGCCGATGACCCGCAGGCCCGGCCGGTCCAGCAGGCCGCACAGGTGCGACCGATTCGAACCGCCTCCGGATCGCCGCAACAACGACGCGATGCCGTCCAGGCAGAGGACCAGCTTCGGTTCGTTGACCGCCGAGGCGAAGATCGATTCCAGGCAGGCCCGGCTGTCCTCTGGGCTGACGTACCGGCAGTCGATTCTGCGGAACTTGTGCTCAGAGAGGAAGGGGATTTCGCCGGAGGATGCCTGCCGGGCCAAGTCCTGGACCGCATGGGTGCGACCGATGCCGGGGAGGCCGACGAGGAGCGGGTGGCAGCGGTGGGTGCGGAAGAGTGTTGAGACGACGTGTGAAAGCGCCATAGTGGGCACACCAGTCGCCGCATCGGCACCCCTCCCGCTCGATCTCCAACTCTGCGCGGCAAGATGCGCCAAGCTGCCTTCCCAATGTGCTGCAATGCGGATTCGATCCACAACGTCGGCCCCGCCAGTTTGCATTAGAGACTTCAATTGCCTGTTCCGAACTCCAAATCTCGAAGACGACGGAACACGCTATAACCCGCTCCAGAACAATATCGAGTCGCTCCAGAAACTGATCCACTTCGCGTGGTCATGGTCCAGCAGTCACCGTCGACGATAGACGAAACACATCACGAAGTGAGCGTACAGGGCATCGTCGATGATCCGTCGCTTGGAAGGCATCCCACCGCTCCAACAAGAGTCGTCATCGCATTCACTGGCTTACAGCAAGCTGGCGCCCCAGGCAAGTCCAATGACCGCAACATGCGGTCAACCTCCCATCGCTCTGCGGCACAGGTAGGACGAAGGCGCCCAACCTGTGCCGCCTCGGGGAAACTACATTCTCCGCCGCACTTTCACGGAATCTCGATCCAAGACACAGCCTTTGGGCGCGAACACGTCTCAACATACTCGTGTAACGCAGCAAGAAGCGTATCGCGCGAAATACACATGGAGCAGTCTACTTCACTTAATTCGCCGACGTAGTCAAACACCGCAATGCCATTGGACTCTGAAGTCTCATCTTGTGCAATAAATGTATCGCACGCCCCCACATCTTCATGAAATTCGAGAAAACAGGCAGAGTTCGATAACCCAAATTGAGCAAAATGAGGCTGATCATTCGGCGCAAGCGTTAACACCGGAGATTTGTCTCCCGCATTCAGTATGTTCGTGAGACACGCCTCGACGTCCCTCCACGAGGTCGCTACTAAAACGTCACGACTACCGTCAGTCACCGTCCATGTGGTCATTTTTCACCGCCTCTACCATTAAAAATCGCCTACGTACCCGTCAGGACCGATAACTCGCAGGCGAGCCCCCTCTGGAATCCAATCTCCCAAGTAAACATCGCAACCCATCTCTTTCCCGCGGCACTCATAGCGACAGTGGCGGCGATTAATAAACAATATTCCTTCTTCTGCTCCCAGTTGACGCATAATGCCTGCGGCATGTGCTTCAACGTGAGTCTTTGGAACCAATGTCAGACCAGGCAACCGTGGCAGAGTGCGAGCAGGCCCTTTTAGGCAGCTCGTTAAGTCAAATTCTCCCTGAGCCGTTCTTAACACTCCGACTGGCTTTCCACCTGTAAATGCCGGCAGTCGCGACCACTGTACATTGTCTGCACCGTACTTCGCAACGAAATGCTCGTACCACTCCGATCCGAGCACCGGAGTATGAGCCGACGTGCCGGGGCCGGAGGGGGCCGGGAGGTGAGCGAGATCGTCGTCAAGCATTCCTGAGGGAAGAGGTGAATCAGAACCACCTTGAATGCATCGGAACGGTCGCGAACTACCAACACGAGGCGCGCACCGCCCGATTCGCCCAGCATTCCTTGCTAATGAGGATACCGCGCGAGCAGCAGCGGCAACATCGCATACAAGCAATACGACTTCGACACAGTCCATAACCGAGCCGGCGTCTTCGCACGCTGCTTCCCGCGATGCTCGATGAAACTCGGGCGGCGCCGTGTACTCGCCGCGGCGGTCGAGTCGTGCCTTTAAGAGGATCTCTTCTCGGCGAAGAATGAGAGTTCGAAGACTATTTCCAATTAACGCGTTCCAACAAGGCATAAAGGTACCGGACAGAGCAGGTGCGGGTTTTATTTGTTTGACGATGTGTTGGTCGATTCCGGCAAGCCAAGCCAACTCGTAGGGGTCTTGCGGGCGGGAGAGTGTCCAACCAAGCGATTCGAGTTTGCAGTAGTACCTTTGTAAAGGATCGTCGTCGAGAGCTCCGACAGCCGGTGGCATGTAAGGGCGTCCGAGCGGGGGATTGGGCTCTTGTCCGCTGGGGGGAGTGTGTTCCTGTAGATGCGCGGCGTAGTAATTCCATAGTGCCTCAGTCTGCTCTCCAGTTTGTGCGTGCTCAGCGATGAAATCAGCAACTTGGGACTCACTGGGATTAGACTGTAGGAAAAAGGCGAACAATCCAAGGAGGAGGTCTTCTTGTGAGTTAGGCTTTGGGCCGAGGCCAGTTGGGTCTGAATGCTGGATGGATCGGTTTCTGGCGTAGCGATAGAGATTGGCATCCCCCGCCGCCAATCCCAACGGATCCGGCGACACGAACCGCCCACTGGCCGGGTCGTAATCCCGCCACCGCACGTTATAGAGCGAGATCGCGCGCTCGTAGCGATAGCCGACCCGCCCCACCCAGCCATACGGGTTCTCGGTTGCTCCGGTCGTCTCAACCAGCTCCCCGAACGCCTGGTAGCGGTAGTCATCGGTGACGGCTCCGGTGGCGTCGGTCAGGCCGGTCGTGCTCCCCAGGGCGTCGAAGCGGTAGAACGAGCTGTCCGCATCCCGCCGCTGGCTGACCAGGTCGCCGAACGGTTCCGGCTGGTAGGTGTACTCCGCCTCGACCGCGCCGACGTCATCGGTCTCCCGCACGACGTTGTTGTTGTCCCACAGGAATCGCGTGACGATCACGCCGTCGTCCTGCTCGACGATCCGTTCCTCGGCGTTCTTATTGACCGGCGACCAGACGTGCGTGACGACGTCCCCCGCAGGGAGTGCGATCTGCGTGAGCTGGTTTTCGGCGTTCCACGTGTAGGTGGTCAGCTCCAGCGCCGGCGTTTCCAGACGGGTGCGATTCCCCGCCGGTGCGGCACGGCCGCTTTGTGCCTGCGGCAGCCGGAGCACAGGGCCTGCAATGCACTAACGACGGAACAGGCGGTGAATTTCCTGCCGGAGGCAGAAGCTGCCCGTGGCAGTCGTGTTGCCAGAGAACGAGTTCGACGCGAGAAGTCGACTGGCCCCATCATACACGCTGGTCGTCCGATTCGTCTCGGTGATTTCCACCGTGCGGTTGCCGGACGGGTCGTAGACGTAGGTCGTGCGGTAGGCGTTCGCCCCGCTGCGGGCCTCGGCGAGGAGCTGTCCGGTGGGGTCGTAGCTCCAGGTGACGCGGGCCTGTTCGCCCGCCGAGACGCCACGGCTGCGACAACCCCACCCCCTACCGCTTCCCCCGCCCCGGCCGCTGCTCGTCATACCGCCGCGGAACCCGCCACGCCGGAACGGGAGCCGGCTTGGTCAGTTCAGGCTTCTCGGCCTGACCCAGCGCAACCGGCGGCAGGATCTCAAAATCGTCGGCCCCCAGCGGCGTCGCGGGGATCGACGGCACGTCCTGCAGCCGGGCCGCACGCCGCAGGGCCGTCAGCAGCGCGCGGATCTGCCGGTGCGTCTTCCAGTTCTGACGGATCACCAGCGACCCCGTGGCCGGCACGGGGGTCATCGCCCCTCCTTCGCCGTCGACCTGCTCCCACATCGCACTGGTGGAGTCCTGAATCGCCATCATCAGACTGCTCCAGTCCTCCTCCCCCGGAACCAGATCCTGCACCGGATAGACGCGAGTCGACAGCCGCAGTTCCAGCTCCTCCCTGGTGCTCACCACGAAGATGCCCTCCTCGGGCGCAAAATCCAGATCCTGTGACTCCAGCACGTGAGTCAGGGCCACATGCAGCGGCACATCGCCCAGTTCCAGCGAGACCGGCGTGGTCGAATCGATCCCGGCGTCCCGCAGTTTCTCGACGGCCAGAAATACCGGAATCCGGCAGCGCTGGCTGACAAACCGCAGCCACTCGTCGAGCGGCGTCTGGTCACAATCCCAATCGGCACGCAGCAGGAGAACCGCCTCGGGTGACGGCGTCCCTGCAGCCGTCCCCGCCGTCTCGACCTCAGCCCGGCCCACGCTGCCGACGCAGTTGCCGACGGCCAAAATCGCCAGGACACCCCACACGCGGCTGGTCATCGGTCGTTCTCCCGAGTTAGCATCTCAGTGACAGGTTATCACCATACCGCGTGCGATCCAGGAACTGCAAATTGGGTTTGGGGACCGAGAAAGCTCCAAATCACAAACGCCAAGTTCCAAACAGGCAAGAGACGCGAAATTCTGCACAAGGGAACGATGTTGGCGGGGACTGCGTCCTCTGTCTGACGGCATTCCGTTGAAACCCGCGCCTGCCTGACGTTTCCTGCTGGAGAACGGACGTCGACGGTCCCTGATGTCCGGAACGCCGTTTTGAGCCGAAATCAACACTCCCCAGAGGATCTTTTCATGTCGCTGCCGCAACTGCTCCTCGCGCGTTCCCGCCCCCTGGCTCGGCTGGGGCTGGCCTGCGGACTGGGATTCGCCGTCGCGGGAACCGTACCCGCCGCCGAGCCGCTCCCCCTCCGCCGGGTGGTCATGGTCAACTCGGGGATCGGGTTCTTCGAGCATGGCGGCCCGGTCGAAGGGAACCGGAAGGTCGAATTCACCGTCGGCGCGGGCGAATTGAACGATCTCCTCAAGAGTCTGGTCGTGCAGGATCTGGGGGGCGGCAAAATCGCCGCGGTCAATTACGCCTCGCCGGAACCGGTCTCGGAGACGCTCCGGCAGCTCTCGGTCGATCTCACCGCCAATCCCTCCCTGTCGCAGATCTTCCACCAGTTGCGCGGGCATCAGATCGAGTTCAGCTCGACCGGGCTCGACGGTACGACCAAGGGGACGATCGTCGGCGTCGAACGACGGCGAACGATGGCCGCCAATGCGCAGGTCGTCGACACGGACATTCTGACGGTGCGGACGGCGACCGGCATTCGTTCGGTTCCGGTGGCGTCGATCCTCGCCACCGCTTTCCCCGAAGAGAAAATCGACCGCGACTTTCAGCAGGCGCTCGACCTGCTCGCCGGCGCCCACCAGGAGAGCCGCAAGACGGTCGAGCTCGATCTCCGCGGCGACGGCCCCCGTCAGATCCGCGTCGGTTACATGCAGGAAGTCCCCGTCTGGAAAACGAGCTACCGGCTGGTGCTGGACGACAATGATCCGCCCAGGCTGCAGGGCTGGGCGATCGTTGAAAACACCACGTCGCAGGACTGGAGCGAGATTCAGCTCACGCTGCTCGGCGGCCAGCCGATCTCGTTCCAGATGGACCTCTATTCGCCCCTGTTCGCCACCCGGCCGACAGTCGCGCCGGAAACGCCCACCGCCGTCCAGCCGCGGACGTACCAGCAGAATCTCTATCAGCAGGTCGACGAGTTCCTCGCCGGCGCCAGCAAGCCCGCCCGGCTGCCGAGCTACGGCGGCCTGGGAGGCTTCGGCGGCGGGCTGGGCGGCATGGGCGGATCGATGGGGGGCGGGTTCTTCGGCGGGGGAGGGGACAACACGCCCGGCTTCGCGGCCCACACATCCAGCATGGAATCCGTCGCACAAACGGCCGAAATCGGTCACTCGTTCCGCTATGCGATTGCCACGCCCGTTTCGCTGAAGCGGCACGAGTCGGCGATGCTGCCGATCGTCAACGACGAAATCACCGGCGAACAGGTCGCCATCTTCGACAGCCGGGTCCACCCCAGCCATCCCCTCGCCGGCGTACAGCTCACCAACTCGACGAAGCTCCACCTGCAGGCGGGGCCGATCACCGTCTTCGATGACGGCGAATACGCGGGAGACGCCCGGCTGGGCGATGTTCCGTCGGGGACAAAGCGCCTCATCAGTTATGCGCTGGATCTGAAGACCGAAGTCGTCACCGCGACGGCGACCGAGCCCCCGGAGCTGATCGGGGTCAGCATCGACACAGGTCGGGTGCTGCTCAAGCGCAGGGACGCCCGCCGGACGACGTACACGGTCAAGAACTCCAGCGACCAGCCGCGCAAGCTGCTGCTGGAACAGCCACTCGACGCCAACTGGCCGACCGTCGAACCGGCCCCGGCCGAGAAGACGCGAGAGTCGTACCGGTTCGCCTTCACAGTCCCGGCCGGGAGAACAGACACATTCGCCGCGACGGAATGGAAGCCGGCCGATGAAAGACTTCCGCTCCGTGAGATGTCGCAGGCTCAGTTCGAAACGTACGGGAACTCGGCGCTGGCCTCGGTCGAAGTGCAGGCGGCGCTGAAGAACCTGCAGCGGGAACAGGCAGCCTTGCGGAAGCTCGCCGCGGAGCGGGAACCGCTGGAACAGCGCAACCGGGAGCTGATCGCCGAGCAGCAGCGGCTGCGGGAAAGCCTGCGGGCCGTCGGCCCAGCCGAGGCGCTGCATCAGCGGTACGTGAAGAAGCTGGGTCAGACCGAGGACGAGCTGGAAGCCCTCGGCGCCAAACTGAAGCACGCCCGCGAGACAGAACTGGCGGCAGAGCAGGCGTTTCATGCGAAGACGGAGACGCTGACGGTGAAGTAGATACCGCGCGTCCGAAAATGGTTGTTGTGACGGTTCGTCCGCTGCGTTACCTTCAGCCGCGTTCTCAGGCGCCGGCTCGATTCCGCCGTTGACGAATCGGCCCCCGGCGAATCGTTCCTCGCACTCGCCATTCCTCCGACTGACTCACCCGCCCGCCGACTGCCGGCCCTCCACCGAGCTCCCTCTATGCGTCCACTCGACCTGGCCGTCATCGGTCTCTACGCCCTCGCCATGCTCGCCGTGGGCCGCTACTACAAATCGCGCGTGCAGACCTCCGACGACTACCTGCTCGGCGGGCGGACCATGAGTCCGTTCATGATCGGTCTGTCCCTGTTCGCCACGCTGACCAGCACGCTGTCGTACCTGGCGTACCCGGGGGAAATGATCAAAAACGGGCCGATGATCTTCGCCCAGCTCACGGCGTTTCCGTTCGTCATGGCCATCGTCGGCTGGGGGCTGATTCCGCGGATCATGCGGCAGGAGAACGTCACCAGCGGCTACGAACTGCTGGAACTCAAGCTCGGACTGACCGGCCGGCTGCTCGGCGCGACGATGTTCATGGCCCTCCGCATCGTCTGGATGGCCGCCATCCTCTACGCCACCACCAGCAAAGTCCTCGTTCCGCTGCTGGGACTCGATCCTTTCTGGGCGCCGTTCCTCGCCGCGGCGATGGGAATCATCACCCTCATCTACTCCGCCGAAGGGGGGATGCGCGCCGTCGTGATGACCGACGCCCTGCAGTCGCTGATCATGTTCGTCGGCGCAATCGTAATTATCGTGGTGGTGTCGATCGACCTGGGAGGCGTGGGCGCGTGGTGGCCGGAGACCTGGGCGACGCATTGGCAGAAACCGGTCTTCTGGTTCCGCACCGACGTCCGCGTGACGTTCATGGGAGCGTTTCTCAACATGCTGGTCTGGATGACCTGCACCTGCGGGGCCGACCAGATGGCGATTCAGCGCTACCTGTCGACGCGCGACGCCAGGTCCGCCCGCCGGTCGTTCGGCGTCCATTTGATCACCGAAGTCTTCATCGCCCTGCTGCTGGGAGCGGTGGGCCTGGCGCTGATCGGCTACTTCATGGCGCGTGCCGACAGCCCCGCCGCCGCTGCAGGTCTGTTCGATCAGGCGGACGAACTGCTCCCCCGCTTTGTGGTGACGGTCCTGCCGGCCGGGCTCGGCGGGCTGGTCATCTCGGCGATGCTCTCCGCGGCGATGTCGAGCCTGTCGTCCGGAATGAACTCGGCGAGCGCCGTGATCACGACCGACTTCATCGGGCGACTCATGCGGACCCGCTGGACGTCGCATGAAACGGTCCGCGTCGCGCGGGTCGCCTCCGTGCTGATCGGCATCCTCGCGGTGCTGCTGAGCATGTTCGTCGGGCAACTGGCCACGAACCTGCTGGAGCTATGCATCAAAGTCGTCAACCTGCTGACCGCCCCGCTGTTTGTGCTCTTCTTCCTGGCGCTGTTCGTGCCGTGGGCGAAGCCGGCCGGCGGCGTCGCCGCGACGGTGGCAAGCATCGGCGTCGCGGTGGGGATCGCGTTCTTCAAACTGGGGGGCCTGGAATTCCTCTGGACCGCCCCGGCGTCATTCGTCGCCGGGGTCGTTGCCGGCAGCCTGGTGAGCCTGATTCCACGGGGCAGACAACAACGTTCGGCATGACAGGCGTGAAGCACGGATCTCTGACCATGTTCCTGGCACCCATGCTCTGCATGGGCACGTCCGGCCGCGAGGCTCCGCCTGGGCTGCGCGAAATCCGTCGTTTTCAGGGGCAATTGGCCTCGGCGAATCGTCGCGTTTTTGTTCCACTGGGCTTTTTGTTCAAGGAGGAACGTCATGACCTGCGAAACCAGCGAAACAGCCGTCGCCCGGTATTCGTCGCCGGCGGGCAAGTTGGTGCGGTTCTTCGAGCGGAGTCGCAATCGGTGGAAGGCGAAGTCCGGCCAGTGGAAGCGAACCTGCAAGCTCCTGCAGAACCAGACCCGCGCCGTCGAGAAGAGCCGCGCGATGTGGCGCACGCGGGCCGCCGCGGCCGAACGCCGCGCGGCGGACCTGGAACGTGAGATCGCCGCCTTAAAATCCGGGCGCTGACCGGGTCGCCGACGCAGCCCCTGGCCCCCTCCCGGACGCCGTCCGACCGGCCCATCATGCGTATTCGGCAGCGGCCATCGGCCTGACGTTGCAGTTCTGTCTGGCCGGAGCGGTCAGCTTTCGCGGCTGCCGGGCGGTGGTCGAACTGCTGCGGGACAGCCTGCCCCAGTTCCGGGGGGCTCCTGCGGCCAATACTGCGGAAGCGTGGCTGCTGCGGCTGGGACTGCACGAGTTGCGGCGGCCCAAGGAATTCGCCGCCGACTGGGTGTTCCTCGTCGACCACACGCTGCAACTGGGGTCGCGGAAGTGTCTGGTCATCGCGGGGCTGCGATTGTCGGCGTGGAAAGCGCTGACGGCGCCGCTGACGCACCAGGATCTGACGCTGCTGGCGCTGCAGCCGGTCGAAAAATCCAGCGGCGAGATCGTCCAGCGGCAGCTCGCGGCTGCGGCCGGGCTGGTCGGCGTGCCGGCCGCCATCCTCAGCGACGAGGGTTCGGATCTTCTCGGCGGCGCTCAGCGTTTCCGCGAACAGCACCCGACGACGCAGGTGCTGCACGACATCGCCCACAAGACGGCGATCGTGCTCAAGCACGAACTGCTCGCCGATCCGCGGTGGATCGCGTTCGTCAAACACTGCGGGCAGACGCAGCCACGGGTGAAGCAGACGGAACTCGGACACCTTGCTCCCCCCACGCAGAAAGTCAAAGGGCGTTACTTGAACTTGGGGCCGCTGATCGGCTGGGGCGCCCGCATGCTGCGGCTGATCGACACGCCCGCGGCCGAACGTCCCGCGGGTCTCGACCTGACGCGGCTCGAGGAGAAGTTCGGCTGGATCCGCGACTTCCGGGAGGCGCTCGTGGACTGGAACGACTTGCAGGCGGTCAAGGACCACATGCTGGAGTTCCTGCGCGTGGCGGGCTACCACGCCGCCGCCGGCGAGACGCTGCGCCGGCAACTGGAGACGGTGGCCCGAACGCCTGCCGGTGAGCGTGCGGCGGCGCGGCTGGTGGAGTTCGTGAGCGAGCAGTCGAGCGGCGTGCTCCCCGGACAGAGTCTGCCGGCCAGCAGCGAAGTGCTGGAATCGCTGATCGGCAAGGGCAAGCGTTTGCAGGGCCAGCACAGCCGCGGCGGCTTTACGAAACTGATTCTGGGGATGGCCGCGTCGGTCGTGCGGATCAGCGAGGAAAAGATCTGCGAAGCCCTGAACGCCGTGCGGCATCGCGACCTGCTCGCGTGGATCGACGACCACTTAGGCAAGTCGCTGACAGCCCAGCGCCGCCAGGCCCTCCCCGTCCTTCCAGGAACAAAAGCCGGATCAACCGGGACCGCCAACAATTGACGATTTCGCGCAGCCCAGGCTCCGCCTCGCATCGATTGACCTCACGCAGTCCGAATCAGCGGTCTGCGAAGCAATCAGTCGATCACTGGCAGAGGCTGGGATCGAGAACTGAAGGATCGCGACATGAATACCATGGAAAAGACACTCGCAGAGACGTTGCAGTCGGCTCCATCATTACCGTGGAGAGCGGCGCTCTATCTGCCAGTCGAGATCCGCTGGGAACTGAATACTCCCACGATTATTTGCAATCCCGATGACCGGCACGGACGCCATTCCTGCACCGGGGATGCGCTACGCCCTCTCGATCGCTGACGTGAAGGACATTGTCGACAACGCCCGAAAGCAGCGACCCGACTGTTCTCCGGACGACTTACTGAAAGCGTTTCTGTTCTATTTCGAACGGGATGCGTTTATTGAGTTTGGGCAGTGATCGCACCCGGCATTCCTGGCAGTCCGCTGATCTATTGTGTGCCACGGCTGTGCCAGCCGCGCGAGCGCTCCAACTCACTTGGAATTGCGTCACGTCCGACACGGCCCTGGCACTCGAAGTCAAATCTTCAACCGCCGTTGACGCCGATCACTGCTCGCCGCCCCCCTGCTGCGGCGGAATCGCCTGTCTCAGCAGCGTCGCGATCCACTCCAGTTCCTCGTCATCGCGGCCTGTCAGCAGACTATAGGGCTTCCCGTCGCGAGGAACGATGTGGAGCTGCATCACCGGCACGTCGTTGACCTCCATCCCGCTCTTCCCTATGCGGGCGGTGGCCAGTTCCTCCAGGAGCCACTCCCTTCGCTTCGTGCCGAACAGGCCCAACTGGATCAACTTGAGCTGGCCACCGGCGACCGCGATCGCCGCCTGACGGCGGCCCATGTTGATCGCCGCCAGCAACATGCCCAAGCCGGCCGCCCAGAAGACCGCCATGACCATCGCAAAATTCCAGACTTCCCCGCCGGCAGGCATCTTGCCGTTGAGCAGCGATAAGCCCACTCCGCCAGTAAACAGCGTCATGAATCCGCACCAGAAGAGACTGAAAAGGAACAGCCCCGCACTCCCTCTCCAGACGCCCAGCGCGGGAACGACGAGCGTGAAGCCCCCCGGAATCTCCCGATGTTCAACGAGGCTCCCCGCCGGCTTCTCGAAACGGTCGATATCTCCGGCGCCGAATCGGACGGGACTCTCCACCAGCACGACCGGCAACGGCGGCGCCGCGACGGCGGCGACATCCAGCGCGTCCTCCGCCGCCAGTTGGTCGGCAACGGCCTTCAGCCACGGCTCGGGATACCCGATCGCCAGCCACCGCGGCTTCCCCTGGTGGACCTCCGCCTTCAACGCCGCCATCTCGGCGACGCGCCGCGCGAGGCCCGCTTGGGCCCGCTGCTCGTTCCGCGGGATGCTGTGGACGGCCAGCCGCGCGATCCTTTCGCGCCGCACGGACTTCCTCCAGAAAATCGGGCCGATCCGCTCGCCATAGCGAATTACCCCGTTGGCAACATGAATCTCGGCGTGCCCGAACGAAATCGCCCCTCCCAGCAGCACCCCTCCCACGGCCGCGGCCACGCCTGGCAGGATCAGCAACCCTGAGAGAGCTCCCCAGGGGCCGAACATCTGCACCATCCCGCCGGCGAAGCCCCAGACCCAGAACGCAAGAAACGCGAGTGCGACGCAACCGCCGGCGATCGGCGCGAGCCCGACCCAGCGGAAGCCCCCCAGATCGCGCCGCGGGAAAATGTAAACGGCTCCGCCGCCGAAGGACGTGTCGCATTGAACTTCCGGCGGCAGCGGCGTGACCGATGTCATGCGAAGCTCTCCAGCTCTCCAGATTCGAACCGCGATCGACAAGCATTGTCCGCCTGCGGTCTCCAATCAAGAGGCCGAACGCTGCGGTCCCGAGTTGCACGCCCGACCGTGGATCCGCATGAAATCAGCCAGCCGCACGCGAAGTGAAACGTCACGAGCAGCCATTTCGCCGACCCGATCGGCCCCTCAACTCGCTCCACCAGCCGCTGCACTTTCCCCTTCCGACTTCTTCACTTCATCCACTACGCTGATCACCAGATCCCCGGGCCTCGGATCGACCTTGCCGTCCGCCGTGCAGACCTGCACCGTCCCGTCGGGCTTCACGACAAACAGGGGCAGGGCGGCGGCGCCGTGCTCGGACTGGAATTGGGCGTAGTCGAACTCCTTCGTCAGCCGCGTTTTGCGGATCCGGGCGGCCCCCGAGAGCAACTCCTCCATCCGGTCGAACGTGCAGTCCGGTCCGAACAGCAGCCGTCCGCGATGCTCCAGCGGAACGCCGGTCTGCACGCCCGCTTTCGTCGGCGGAAACGGCAACTGGTACACCTCCTGCCGACCGAAAGCCTCGACGAAGTTGAGACATGCCAGCGAGTTGGCTTCGTTGTTCGCGGTCACGGCGAGCATCCGTCCCAGCTCCGTATAGTCGAGCTCCTCCCGCGTCGCGTGCGACAGCGCGCTGCCGTAGTGGCAGGGGAGCCCGGCCATCCGGCAGCGGGAAATCTTCGCCCAGTCGGTGTCGATCAGAAACACCGGGCAGCCTTCCTCCTTCAAGATGCGGGCCAGCGCCTGCACCCAGGGATACGCCCCCACAAACAGAATCCCCTGCGGATTCGACTGCGTCAGCCCCAGCCGCCGGGCCAGCGGCGCCGCACTCACGCCGTAAACCAGCACCGTCACAAACACCACGAGAAACGTGACCGGCACAAGCGCGTCCGCCTCCGGATAACCGACGCTCGTCAGACTCAGGGCAAACACCGAGGAAATCGACGCCGCGACGATGCCGCGGGGCGCCATACAGCACAGAAAGACCCGTTCGGGCCAGGAAAGGCTGGAACGCCACGCGGCGATCAGCACGGACGCCGGCCGGGCGATCAACACCAGCACCGCCACAAAGGCCAGGCTCTGCCACCCGAGCCCCGCCAGATCCTCCAGCCGCAACCGCGCGGACAGAATGATGAACAAACTCGAAATCAGCAACACCGTCAGGTTCTCCTTGAACTCGACGACGTGCTTGATCGAAACCCATTTCTGATTGGCCAGCACGATCCCCATCACGGTGACCGCGAGCAATCCGGACTCCGCCTGAACCGCGTTGGCCGCCGAGAAGGCCACGAACATCAGCATCAGCGAAATCGGATTGTTCAGCGTGTCGGGGGCCCAGAACCGCGACAGCACCAGAATCAGGATTCCCGCGGCCAGACCGCCGGAGAGAACGCCGATCCCGAGCGTCTTGCCCAGCACGAGAGCGGCCTCCGCGAAGCCCCCTTGTCCGGGTCCCGCCTGAATGACCGTAAACACCAGCAGAGCCAGCGTCGCTCCCAGGGGATCGATGATGATCCCTTCCCACTTGAGCAGCGCCCCGACTTTGCCCCGCAGGCGCAGATGGCGCAGAATCGGCCCGATCACGGTCGGCCCCGTCACCACGAGGATCGCTCCCAGCAGCGTCGCCACAGGCCAGGGGAGTCCCAGAATCCAGTGAGCGGACAACGTCCCCACGACCCAGGAGACCCCCGCTCCCACGGTCGTCAGCAGCACGAAGACACCGCCGATCGACCGGAGTTCCCGCGCTTTGAGGTTGAGCCCCCCCTCGTACAGGATCACCGCCACCGACAGCGAGACCAGCGGCAGCAGCAGTCCGCCAAACAGCTCGTCCGGATGCAGCCAGCCCGTGACGGGACCCGCCAGGATGCCGGCTGTCAGCAGCAGCAGTATCGACGGAAGCCGGACCCACCACGAAGTCCACTGCGCCACGATGCCGAGCACGAAGATTCCAGCAAGCTGGAACAGGACGGCGTGGGACAAGCGAGGAACCTCCGTGGAAGCGTCGAGGAGCTCAAATGGAACTCGGCGGACAGGGAGTGATCCTAGTCGGCGCCGGAACGAATGTCATCCGCGCGCGGCCGCACGTCTCATGTCCGAGCTCCGCGCGGCGCGCGAAGTCACGACTGAAGTCCACCAGAGACTTCGTCGCCAGGAATGCTTCCAGGCGACCGGAGTGTCGCACGGCCGCTTCACTGGCTGCGCCCGGTCATGATGGAGAGCCCGGCTTCGTTTTCGCGATCCACTTCGACGGCGGACCTCAGCCCCGCCATCATTCCATGAGGACCGTTGATCCGGTTCGAAGGCCAGTTGCTGTGGGCCACGAGTTCTCAAGCGCCGCAGTCGTCAGAACAGCACCGTGCTGCGCAGGACCTTCCAGCCTCCGTCGACGTTCCGGATCTGAAACATCCCGCCTCCAAGTTCGCCATCCCCACCGGCATGCACCTGCACCGTCCCGTCGTGGCCGTGCGTCATCCAGCGAACCGGGCGGGATGTCTCGCGCCGGATGATTTCGGCGATCTCCGCATGCTCCGCCGGCGTCAACTCACGCGGCGGCATTGAGGGCAACTGACGTCCGCGCAGCAGGATTCCCGCCAGGACGATTCCCGCAATCAGCACTGCAGTCACCAGTCGCCTCCCCGGACCACACAATCGAGTCGAGGTGTTCTGCCCCGCGTTCATCCGGCCCGCGCAATGACTGTTGGAAGAACTCGACCGTGAGACACGCCCGTCGGTCCGCCGCGGCAGCGGGGCAGGCGGGCACGACAATTCGACGATTCCATCCCCGCCGCCGTTCCCGGAGTCGTCGAGAAGCGGCTCAATTCGAACGACGGGCGCCTCTCCACGACGGCGGCGTTTCCAGTCCGTTCTGTTCGAATCGCTGCGGAATGTCGTCCGATTCGCCACCCGGAATTCGCGCGACGCTGCTCATCGAATTCATTCCGGAAGCCTTCGTCATCAGTACTTCGCGCAAAATCCTTCAGACTTCTCAGACAACTTGGTTGAAAGCGATGGTACTTCTCCGTATTGTAAATTGACGCTCATCAAAAATTCACACAATTTTCATTTGTCGGCGCGGCATTCGTCCTTGCCGTTTCAGTCGTTGCTTCAACGTGACCAGCTCTGACCTTTCAGGAGGTCGATTTGGCTGTTTGAACTTTCAGCCCGATGGAATCACCGTCGCAGACTGGCGAACGGCGGCTCGGTCCGTACACCCCGCCTGCTTCGGCCTTGGAGACTTTGCGCTCCTCCTCCGATCTCAGCAGAGAACTTCCGTGGCCGAGTGTTTCCGGCGATTCAGCCTTTAGCACTGACGCGTCGCTTGAGGGTCGGCCCTCGGCCCCCAGAGACACCTCGACTTCCGCACACAATGAGACTGCATCAGCATCACAGTGGCATTCGCATTCCGAAAAAAATGGCATCGGAGTTGCTGATTCCCCAGAACATTCGCCGAAGCCGCGGGTTCTAAAGCAGGCCGGTCGAGTCGGGCATTTCGACGCTCGTTCTCGTTTCGCAGTTCCAACGTCGACTGATGCAATTCCGAGGGCGGGCGAACGTCAGTGCGGCGAACTCGTCAATCGTTTCACTTGCTGGAAACATTCTCGAAAGGGTCGACTCTCGATGCTGCCGATTCGTACCCGGTGCCCCCGGCTGACTTCGCAGTACCTCTTGCTTGGCGCTGCACTTTTGGTGTCCGGTTGTGGGCAGGGTGACCGACCGCCGATCGGAACCGTCTCGGGCACCGTCACGATGGACGGCGAGCCGTTCAGCGGAGTCATCGTCTCCTTCATGCCCGAAAGCGGCCGGCCCGCCACTGGCATCTCCGACGACAGCGGCCGGTACTCGCTGGAGTACGTGCAGGGTGTCAAAGGCTGCAAAGTCGGCCCCAGCAAAGTGGTCTTCTTTGCCCCGACCGGCGGCACCATGAGCCACGCCATCCCCCCCAAATATCAGGCCGAGTCCGAACTGTCCGCCGACGTCAAAAGCGGCAGCAACACATTCGACTTCGACCTGAAGTCATCGCCGGACGGCGGTCCCGCCAAGTCGGGCGCCAAGGCCGCCCCGGTGATGGCGGATTGAAGTCCTCGGCCGTCCCGCCGGTCCGGATTCTTTGCCGCAGTTCTTTCAATTCTTCTGGTTCAATGGTCCCTTTCTGTTCTCAGGGAGATGTTTGATGAGTTCGAGACAAGGTGTTCGACGCGGCTTCACGCTGATTGAGCTGCTGGTTGTCATTGCGATCATCGCAATTCTGATCGCGCTGCTGCTCCCCGCCGTTCAACAGGCGCGCGAAGCGGCCCGACGCACACAGTGCAAGAACAATCTGAAACAGATGGGACTGGCCCTGCACAATTACCACGATGTGTTCGGCGTCCTTCCCCCCGGATGGGTCAGCCAGTATTACCAGGTGTTTACCGGCGAACCCACCATCTGGAGCTGGGGCTCCATGGTTCTGCCCTACATCGACCAGGCCCCGCTCTACAATCTGGTCCAGCCGGGCACGTCGCGCATCGATCAGAATCTGGCTGCGGGCGGCGCCCGCGCCCAGGCGCTGACCACTCCCCTGACGGCCTTCCGCTGCGCCAGTGACACCGGCCCGGGGCTGAATAACTTCTCCGGCGCCATGGCGACGGCGGCGGCTTCCGCCACAGACCTTGACACATATAATCGCAACGCCACCAATGGAACGGCGAACGTCGCGATTGCCACTTCCAACTACGTCATGGTGGCCGATGCGGGGGACAGCATTACGCCGTCCGTCAGAGAATCCGATTACGGTCCGCCGCTCGGCGTGGCCTGGAACGATTCCAAGGTCGGCCTCAAAGACATCACCGACGGCACCAGCAACACACTGTTGATCGGCGAACGCGCATTCAGCATCAAGAATCTGCCGATCGGCGCCGGCAATGCCCTCGGTTTCAGCCCCGCCACATCGGTTGGCAGCTATGCCAATCAGCAGTGCCGTTCGTGCCTGGCCGCTGTCGGCATTTCCTACTGGGGACTCAATCAGACCGTGACCAATGCCGGCCACCAATCGCGCGGCTTCTCCAGTAACCACACCGGAGGCGTCCATTTCGTTCTCGGCGACGGATCGGTCCGGTTCATCAGCGAGAACATCGACTTCAAGCCGAACAGCATCGGCGGAGCGGCCCCCTCCCACGCCGGCCCGCTCTACGTCAACAGCGTGTTCGAGTACCTGATTGGCCGCAACGACGGCAACGTGATCGGCGAATTCTAAGCCGGGACGGATGGAGAACTCCTCAATGCGATCGAGCGTCTCGTGGTCCGCAGGCGGATCGCGGGACGCTCTTTTCGTTCGCAGCTCGCCAATCTCTGTCTCTTTGATATCGCCCCTCGCAAGGACCGGAATCGAGATGGAAGCGTGCTCTCCATTCCTTCGAAGCGTCATCTGCAGCATTGCAATCCTGTCCCTGGCCTCCGTGGCCGCCGGCGGCGAGATTCGCGGCCAATGGACCGATGGCGATCCCCGGCAGACTCTCCAGAGCATTCATCTGCTGGGAGCGGCAACGCGGCTGGGCAACGGCTCGGTCATCGCCGCAGGGGGGCTGAATCGCAAGTCCCTGAATTTCGCCGCCGTTGCGACTGCCGAGTTGTACGATCCCGCCGTCGGTCGCTGGATGCCCGCCGGCCCGCTCAATTCGCCGCGCTGGTCGCTCGACGCCATTACGCTGAACAACGGCAAAGCCCTGTTCGCCGGCGGCGCCAGCGGCTTTCTGCCAAACGCCGCTCTCGACACCGCCGAGGTCTTTGATCCGGAGACCGGCAAATTCTCCTTGACCGCCAACACTCTCTCCGTGGCGCGTCAGAGCTATGGCATCTCGTCGCTAAGCGACGGCCGCATTCTGATCGCCGGCGGAAATCCGACCGGAAACAATCTGTCAGGGGCGGGTGCCACGGCCGTCGACATCTACGATCCGCAGACGAATCGTTTTCAGGCCGCGGCCCCGCTGCACGAGGGGCGGGCGCTGCACGCTCAATTGACGCTCCGCGACGGCCGCGCAGTGGTCATCGGCGGCGCACAAACCAGCGCCGAAATCTACGACCCCGTGCAGGATACGTGGACCATCGCCGCAGGCCGTCTGCCGACGTCTCTCAAAGACACCAAAGCCTTCGAACTCTTCGACGGTCGAGTGTTCCTGCCGGGCGGCCAGAACGTGGTCGATGGAGTGACGTCCGACGCGACGTGGTTCTTCGACACAGCGACCGGAAAGTTTTCGCCGGGGCCGAGCCTTGCCGGATTCAATTCCGCCCCTTCGGGCGTGCAGGTCGGCTGCAGCGACTACTCCGCCTTCGATCTGTTCCCCGCCGACCACAAGCTGCACGGGCGATACATCCTGATTGCCGGCGGCGAACACGATCCCCCCACCGGGCCGGATGTCGAGCTGAATTCCGCGCTGATCTTTGACGCCGCGAAGAACGAATTCGTCAATGTCGGCCCCATGCCCTTTGTCCACGACGACCACACCGAATCGCTGCTCGGGATCAATTCGAAAGGCAACCCCGAAGTTCTGCTGTTCGGCGGAAACAGTTCCTCGGGCGTCAGCCGCTTCGAATTCTTCACGGACTCGATCGACGAACCGTAGGACCGCGGTTCCATGTTCCGAGCCGCAGACTCCCCACTCTCAGTTCAGGACGTATTCGATGCCCCAATGGCGCGCATTTCTGCTGCTCGCAACCGCACTCCTCGGCTCCGCCTTCGTCCGCGCCGAAGAATTCCGCGTCCGGCCCTATCTGCAGAATCCCGCCCGCGACGCCATCACCGTCCGATGGCTCTCCGAGGACAACCAGCCAGGCGTACTCACGGTGGACATGCCCGGCGGCCCCCGTACGTTCTCATCTCAGCCTGTGCAGGCCGCGGCGCTGGCGTACAATCCGTTCAAACCCGAACCGGGCGGCCCGCATCCCGCCGTCCCCTGGCTGCACCGCATCCGCGTCACCGAGCTTCAGCCCGGAACGGAGTACCGCTACGCAGTCCGTCAGGGAGACCAGACGTACGAGAGTCGCTTCGCCACCGCCCCCGGCCCCGATCAACCCGTCCGCTTCCTCGCCTGTTCGGACTCCGAAACCGAGCCCGAATCCTCCACCAGCCCCCCCGTCGACTGGCCCGCGCCGCCGGTTCACAATCGCCCCGAAGGACTGACGAAGTACGTCGTCGACCAGACCACGGGCTATCGTGAAAACCTCAACATCATGGCCGCCCGCAAACCCCAGTTCATTCTCATCACAGGCGACCTGGTCGAGACCGGCGGCGAACAGCGCGACTGGGACGAATTCTGGCGCCACAACGCCGGCGAATACGGCGCCATCGCCAGTCGGATTCCCGTGCTCCCCGCCCTCGGCAATCACGAGAACTACGCCGGCCCGGGCGGCGGCTACAGCGCGGAAGGGGCCAACTTCGGCGCCGCCAAGTTTCTGACGTACTTCGAAGTCCCGTCGAACGACGCCGCCAATCCGCAACATCACGGCCGCTACTACCGGCTCGACCACGGCCCGATCACGCTGATCACCGTCGACTCCAGCGACGGTCTCCCCGAAAACACCGCCGCAGACACCAACCACAATCTCACCGGCAGCCATGCCCCCGACTTCAACCCCGGTTCCGAGCAGTACCGCTGGCTGGAAACTCAGCTCGCCGACGCCCAGCAGAAAAGTCGTTTCACCTTTGTGCAGTTCCACCACACCATGTTCGGCTCCGGCCCTCACAGCATCCCCTTCGGCAGCCCGAATTTCTCCGGCCAGTCGGGCATCGCCCTGCGGATCATGCTGCCCCTCTTCTTCCGCTATGGAGTCGACGCCGTCATCTCCGGCCACGACGAACTCCTGGAGCGATCCGAGGTCGCCGGAACGGAAACTCGGCCCGACGGCTCGACCCGGCCGCAGCTCATCCAGTTCTTCGACGTCGGCATCGCCGGCGACGGACTCCGCGGCCCCTCGACCGGTTTCGACAACCCCCACCGCAAATTCCTCGCCCACGACGTCCCCGAAGTCTGGGAAGGACGCCGGCTCGTCTCGGGCGGCAAGCACTACGGCCACCTGGAGGTCAACGTCGCCCCGGACGCCAGCGGACGCTGGGCCGCCGAATTCACCCCCGTCCACGCCTTTCCGCAGATGGACGCCGAGGGAAAAGTGGTCGGCTGGGAACGTCGGATGTACGATGATGTGGTGCGGATTTCCGCCGCGGACTGATCCCTGCATCAGCCGGACCAACGCGGATTACCGCACTGCCCCCAATCGCTCCCAGGACTTCGCCGGCCAGTAGCGGTACGTGGCGACGCCGACGACTTCTCCGTGCGACACCGCCCCGAACGTCCGGCTGTCATTCGAATTGCCGCGGTGATCGCCAAGCACGTAGTAGGCTCCGGGGGGGACAGTGACCGGCGACACGTTCGCGAACTCTCCATCCCGATCGGGGCGGATGGCGTACTGCCGATCGGGCTGCCGCTCCAGCACGTCAATCCCACGATCCGCCTCAGGCGGCGCGATCAGAGTCTGCGTCAGCGCCTGCCCGTTGACAATAACGGTCCCGCGGCTCAGAGACACGGTGTCGCCAGGCAGGCCGACGATGCGCTTGATGAACCTCTGCCGCCGGTCGAGTGGATTACGGAAGACCACCAGGTCGCCGCGTTCCAGCGTCCGCGTGGCAATTCCCAGTCTGTTCGTCAGAATCCGGTCTCCCGCGACGATTGTCGGGGCCATCGAATCGCTGGGAATGACGAACGCCTCCACCACGTTCGACCGCAGAAACAGCGCCAGCGCAATCGCCAGCGGAACTGTCGGCAGGATGAGGATCGTATAGACCCACGGGTCGTTGTATTCCTGCAGGGCGTACTCCCGCATTTCCGGCAGCCGCGCCAGCCGACCCGCATCCCGCACCGACCAGAGCGCGAGCCAGACCAGCCCCAGGGCGACGACGGCAAACACCGCCACCGCCAGCGTGGAAGTGGCAATCGCCGCCAGCCCCACGATGGCCAGCCCCAGCAGCAGGCAGCCGCCATTGATCAGCAGGCCGCGCCGCACGGCCCCGCAGTAAATCTGGCCCAGCCCGCCGCACAACAGCGACAGCGTGATCGCCAGCCAGGGCTCACGAGCCTTGATGACCGGGTTCAACATGCTTCAATTCCTTCACGTCTTTCGCCGCGACAACCGTTGCGTCCGAGGACGCCTCCACGCTCGGCGCCAGCACAAACTCCAGCACGCTCCCCAGCCGCACCGCACAAACCACCACCGCCGCCGTGCAAACCAGCGCCGGCCAGAACCGACTCCGTCGGACCGGCGGAGCAGGGGGGGCCAGCCCCAGTTGCGCCAGCACGCGATCCGCCAGCCCCTCCGGGGGGCGAACCTCCCGTTGCACCTGTTTCCAGCGTTCCCAGGTCTCTTCGTGATTCATGTCGACTCTCGCTTCGCGCAAGCAGGCTGCCAGTCCTGCAGCGCCTCACGCAATCGCTCTCTCGCCCGGCTCACGCGGGACTTCACCGTGCCGATCTCCACGCCTTCAATCGCCGCAATCTCCGCGTACGGCAGATCCTGCAACTCCGCCAGCACGAACGCCGTCCGCTGTTCGAGCGGCAACCGCTCCAGCGCCCGGTCGAGTTCCTGCCAGACTTCGCCATCCGCCTGCGCGGCCTCCGCCGCCGGCAACGGCCGGGAAACCTGTCGTTCGATTCTTTCCCGCCGCTCCCGGCCGCGCAGGACGTTGCAGCAGCGGTTGCGGGTGAGCGCCAGCAGCCACGTCGAAAACTGCGCCCGGCCTGCCTCAAATTCCCCGAGCTTGCGGTACGCCGCGACGAACACCTCCTGCGCAACGTCTTCGGCCTCCCCGGCATCCCGCAGCAGTTGCCAGGCGAAGCCGTACACGCGCCGCTCGTGCCGCTCCACCAGTTCCCGAAATGCCCCGGCATCGCCGGCCAGCACGCGAGAAATGATGGAAACGTCGTCGCTCATGTCCTGCCGCCACTGGTCATCCTGCCGTCCGACAGTAATACACCGGTCGACGGGGAACGGTTCCCGGAAACTCGAAAATCCCCCAATCAACCTGTGCCACCCCGCCGAACGCGACTCGCGGAGAGCTGTCGGTTGATGAATTGGCCGAATCGCGGCGCATCGCTCCGGGAGCCCCCAAAACTTTCTCCGCTGCGATGGTCTGCTGCGCTGTCTTTAGTGACTGAGAATCCTCGCCCCGGAGACGCTGGGGGCAGGCTCAATCTGATTGGCCGGGCCGCAGCCGGCTGAGCGCCGCCAGCGCGCGGCCGTGGTTCGGGTCTTGCTTCAGACAGTCTTGGTAGGCTGCTTGAGCGTTCGAGCGGTTTCCCTGGGCGTTGTAGACTTCGCCGAGGTAGAACCACGAGCGAGCCGAGGCGGGGTTCTGCATCACGGCGTCCTGAAGGGCTGACTTCGCCGAATCGAGGGCGTCGTTGCGGTAGGCCGCGACTCCCGTGGCCTCGAGCTGCAGCGCGGCATGGCGCCGGGCCGCTTCCAGATCCCCACGTTGTTCATACACGGCGGCTAGCTTGCCGTGGACCGTCGCGGTTTCCCCCAGGAGGATGGCCCGGCGCCAGTTGTCCAGCGCCTCATCGACATGGTGCATGGACATGTGCACGTCGCCAATCCGTTCGAGCAGGGCGGGTTTCAGAACACCCTGCTGGACGGCCCGTTGCAACAGATCCAGGGCTGCGGCGGGGTTTCCCGCGTTGAGCTGCAGTTCCGCCGCTTTCGGCAGGAAGGAGTACTCCTGGTGATGACCGGGGATGGCGGCCAGAACGCATTCGGCTGCGATGCCGGGGTCGCCAAGTTGCGAACATTGATTGAGCCTGCGCAACATTCCGTAGCGTGTGGCGATTATCGCGATGTGCATGTTCTGATCGTTCAAATCCATGCGCTCCTGCACCCGTTCAAGCCGGCTGATGAATTCGGCGGCCTGCTCGGTTCGCCCCAGGGCGGAATGACATTCGGCCTGAAGCTGAATCGTCTGAATGGCGTCTGGCATCTGTCTCTCGAGCCGGTCGAGCAATCGGGTGGCTTCGGAGAGATCCCCGCGGCGCAGGGCATTTTTCGCCTGGAGGTAAAGGGCTTGAGGCAAATCACCGGCGCGCTGCAAGGCCGCGTTGGCCTCCTCCACGTTCTCTTCCCGCAGGAAGTTTCGCCCGATCCGGTAGTGACAGCTTTGGGCATGCGATTCGGACACCAGGGCCAACGCCTGCGCATACCGCTGACGGGAGGACTGCATCTGCCCCAGTCGCTCGAGTGCGCTCGCCCAGCCGTAGAGTATCCGACCCGATGCCGGGTCCAGTTCCGCGGCCCGGCGGAAGCACAATTCCGCTTCGGGATGGCAGCCGTGTGCGAGGTAGGCCTCGGCAAGTTCCAGCCAGGACTCGGCCTGCGATTCGTCGAGCCCCTCGCGCAAGGCTGATAGATCCGCTGCCGTCGAGTCATCCAGACGGCTCAGGTTGGGATTCGGAACCGGCGCGCGAGACAGCGAGCGCGACACCTGCCACCCGGCCCAGGGGACTTCGAGGACAACCACGATGGCGAGGATCCGCCACACGAAGATCATCTGGCGACCTCCTCGACGTGACTGAACCACCCCGTGATGCTGCCCAGCCGATCATACGGTCCCAGCAGATGCAGGCCGCCGGCGACGATGTCGTCGCGACCGTCCCCATTCACGTCACCGCACGCCACGGTGACCAGATGGGTCGGTGATTCGTCGATCTGCCAGATGTGAAAGTTCTGGCGGCCGTCGTTCTCCAGCCACACAATGCTCGCGTGCCGCGGGTTCTCCCACTCGTTGACCATGCTCACCAGCACGATGTCCCGGTGACCGTCTCCGTTCAAATCCCCGACGGCTGCGGCATAGGCGCCGCCAAACTCCGCCACCCGATGCACAGCGAATTCCCAGTCGCCCCGATTCTCCAGCCACAGGCATCCATGATAGGGTTGGGGATAGGCGTGTTCTTCTTCCAGGTTATCGCCGGTGGGTAGAACCAGGTCAGTGTCGCCGTCGCCGTCCAGATCTGCGGCGATCAAGCCGGCACTTCCCAGGTCAAAGTTCGGCGAATAGAACAGTCGGTGGGACTCGAACCGGCCTGCTCCGAGATTCTCAATGCCCCAGACTTCCTCCTCGTCCTGTGAGACCACTGCGGCGATGTCCAAATCGCCATCCCCGTCATAGTCGGCCAGCGGCACATGGATCGTCCCGGGCGCGACATGCAGCCGATGGTCGCGGAAGGTCAGGTGGCCCAGGTTTTCCAGCCACAGGATTTCCCCGTGCGCATAGCCGAAGACCGCCACGGCGATGTCCGGCCTTCCATCGCCGTTCAGGTCGCCGACCTGGGCATCGGCGACGCGGCGGACGTCGTCCAGCAGCACGCGCTGTCCGAACCCTGCGGGCGTGTTTTCCAGCAGCACCAGCCGACCGATCACGCCGTCATCGGGCCAGATGTTTCCCAGGACGGAAACCAGCACGTCGTTGTCGCCATCCTGGTCCAGATCGACGATGGTGGCATGGGCCGGCGCCGGCAGACCCTCTGCCAGGATCTGCTCCTCCCATTTCCCCCCCGGCAATTGTCGATGACAGACAACCCGGTGGCGACGGGCATCACAGGCAATGACGTCATTCAGACCGTTGCCATCGAAATCGTAGATTTGAACATTCGTCATCCAGGCTGGTCGCTCGGGAAGCAGGTCGATGGGCTGCTTCAGCAATGGCAACGTAGATCGGGGAAACGACGATCCACCGGAGTACCGCAGGGGGGCGCGTCCCAGGGCCGGCAGATGTGGCAACATCATCGCGATGCCGAGGGGGATCAGGACGACAGCCATCGCCAGCCCGGCGATCGAATACCGAAGTGATTTGTGGTCCTGCATTTCGCCCTGCTTCGAAGTTGCCGGTCGCTGGCCGGGTTTTCCGATGTTTCAGTGTATCCGGTTCTGCACTTTCGGGGAAATGCGGGGTTGTCGGGTGCGGAAACTGGTCGCTGCGTGAAAGCGGCTCTGCGGGCACACTGATGTTGGAAACGGCATTCCGCGACAGTTGACAGGCAAGACCGTACACACGCCGCTCGTGCCGCTCCACCAGTTCCCGGAATGCTCCGGCGGCGCCGGCCAGCACGCGTGAAATGATGGAGACGTCGTCGCTCATGTCCTGCCGCCGATGGACACCCTGCAATCTGCCAGAGAAACACCGCTCGACGGGGAACGGTTCCCGAGAATTCGAAAATCCCCCCCGGTAGCCGCTCCGCCCCCGCCCCGGCTATGATCCACACTTATTGATGGGTGTCCCCCGAACCGCTGGAAGGATCGCAGGAATGCTGTGGACCGTGCGCGCGCGATACGCACTGCTGATGCTCGGAAGTCTCTGGTCGGGTGCGGCCAGCGCCGCCGACCCGGCGCCCCTGGTCAAAGGACCGCTTTCCCCCGCGGACGCGCAGAAAATCTTCCGTCTCGACGACGGACTGACCATCGAACTGGTCGCCGCGGAACCCGAAGTCATTGACCCCGTCGCCATCGCCTTCGGTCCCGCCGGTGAACTCTGGGTCGTCGAAATGCGCGACTACCCGCACGGCCCCAAACCGGGCGAGCCCCCCCTCTCCAAAATCCGCAAACTGACAGACGCCGACGGCGACGGCCGCTACGAAACCAGCACCACCTTCGCCGAGAACCTGCTCTTTCCGACCGGCGTCCTCCCCTGGCAGGACGGCCTGATCGTCACCCTGTCCGGCAAGGTGGCTTTCATTGCTGATCGCGACGGCGACGGCCAAGCCGAACACCAGGAAACCTGGTTCACCGGCTTCACCGAAGAGAATTCCCAGCTCCGCGCCAATCACCCCACGCTCGGCCCCGACGGCTGGATCTACATCGCCAACGGCCTCCGCGGCGGTACCGTCCGCTCGCATCTGCCGCAGACGAAGAACAAGGAGCTCGCCGTCCCCATCACCGGCCACGATTTCCGCTTCCACCCCATCACGGGCGAGTTCGAAGCCGTCAGCGGCCACGGCCAGTTCGGCCTGACCTTCGACGACGCAGGCCGCCGATTCGTGACCACCAACCGCAATCCCTGCATCCAGGTGGTGCTGGAAGAACGCTATCTCAAACGCAATCCGTTCCTCGCCGTCAGCAGCGTCGTGCACGACGTCGCCGCGGCCGGCGAGGCCTCGCGTGTCTACCCGATCTGCAATGCCTGGACGACCTCGACGCTCCATGCCGGGCAGTTCACCGCCGCCTGTGGCGTGCTCATCTACCGCGGCGACGCGCTCCCGAAAGAGTATTACGGCAATGCCTTCACCTGCGACCCAACGGGCAGCCTCGTCCATCGCGAAGTCATCACCGAGGCAGGTGTCGCGCTGACTGGCAAGAGTCCCTATCAGGACCGCGAATTCCTCGCCAGCCCCGATTCCTGGTTCCGCCCGGTCAATCTCACGTACGGCCCCGATGGCGCCCTGTACGTGGTCGATATGTATCGCGCCGTGATCGAGCACCCTCAGTTCATGCCCGAGGAGTTGAAAACCCGCCGGGATCTGCTCGAAGGAACCGACCGCGGCCGCATCTGGCGCATCCGCCCCTCGGCGAAGAAATTCGCAAAGTTGCAACTCCCCGGCACAGCGACCTCCGACCTGATCGCACTCCTGGCCCACCCGAACGCCTGGCAGCGCGAGACCGCCCAGCGACTGCTTTTACAGCGGGCGATCGCCGGCGACGCCGAAGTCATCCCGCAGCTCCTGCCGACCGTCAAGTCAGGGAAAACTCACGAAAGCCGGCTGCTGTCGCTCGGACTGCTGCAGGTTCTGCAGCAGTTGCCCGTCGATGTTATCAAGACCGCTCTGCATGATTCCTCACCAATCGTTGCAGCGGCTGCACTGAGAGATTACGAGCCCATCCTGATATCCAACCCGGCCGCGCTGGCGGACCTGGCCCCGCTCAAAGCCAGTCGGGATCCGCTGGTCCGATTCCAGTTGGCGCTGTCACTCGGCGAAACCCCGGCGGCGGAACGGATTTCAGCCCTCAGCGACCTGATCATTGACGACCCTTCGGATCCCTGGATCCGACTCGCAGTCGCCAGCTCGGCCGGCGACCAGACCGGAGCAATCCTGACCGCCGCCCTGAAGCGCTGGATCGCTGCCGGCAAGTTCCCCGAGGGTGGGCTGGAGCTGGCCACGCAGTTCGGCGAAGTCGTCGGCAGCCAGCGCGATCCCAATGTCATCGTGCCGATCCTGCAGTTGGCATTCGACGACCTCTCGGAAAACGATCTGAAACGCCTGCGATTGGCGGCCGCGTGCGTGCGCGGCATTGGCGGCGGGCTGGCGCGACGCGGGCAGTCGTGGGAAGCGTTCTGCGCGCAGCATTTGAAGCCGGCCGATGCAGGCCTGTTCCTGCTCCCCGGTGCACTGCTGAAGCACGCCGGTAATTCGCTGGAATTGCGAACGGAAGCGCTGCGGATGTTTCGCTGGAACCCACTTCCCGTGAATGCGGTCCCGCTCCTGCTCGATCTCGTCTCCGGGAGCGAACCCGCGGAGATCAAACTCGCCGCACTGGAGACCGCCGCCCCCTTCCTCACTCCCGAGGCGGCCGGCAAACTGGTTGCCATTTACGGAAGCCAGACCCCCACGGTCCGCCGGGCCGTTCTGGACGCCCTGCTGGCGACGGAAACTGGAGCTGGAGCAATCCTCACCGCCGTCGAGACGAAGCGAATTCAAGTGGCAGAGATCGAGCCGACCCGCGCCGCCCGCCTGTCGAATCATCGCAATGCGGAACTGAAAAAACGGGCCGCCGCTCTGTTTGCCGCCGGCAATGCCGACCGTGTCGCTGTCCTCAAGCAGTACGAAGCCGCTCTCACACGGAAGGGAGACGAGCTCCGCGGCCGGGCGATCTTCGAAAAGAACTGCGTCACCTGCCACCGGATTGCCAACATCGGCGTCAATGTCGGGCCGGACATCGGCGACACGCGCGACAAAACCCCCGCCACGTTGCTGACGAACATCCTCGACCCGAACAAAGCGGTCGACAACAACTACTTCGGCTACACCGCCGTGCTCGAAGACGGCCGCGTCTTCACCGGGATCATCACCGCGGAAACGTCCTCGTCGATCACGCTGAAACAGCCCGAGGGAAAAACCGAAACCCTCCTCCGCACAGACCTCGAAGAGCTGAAAGCCTCGGGGCAGTCCCTGATGCCGGTCGGCGTCGAGAAAAACGTCACCGTCGAGCAGATGGCCGACCTGATCGCCTTTCTCAAGAACTGGCGCTATCTGGACGGCAATGTCCCTCTGCCATGAGTCCCCGAGGACCGTCGTTCCGTCCGCGAGACCGGGGTGGCCGGGACAGCAGCGTCGTCGCAATGCCCCGGAGTCGCCCGGACACCGGAGCTTCCCTTCGGCCCGGCCCCGATTTCACGCGAATCGAATCAGGTCGCCAGCTCCCGACCTGTTGCACGTGTCGGCAATCCGCTATCTTTCCAACATCGCCGCGCGAGCCGTCGTCGCGGTTTCCAGCAATCCCTCATGGACGTGTTTCGGGAGCAGCATGATGAAGCGCATCAGGTCGATCGTGGCGGTGGCGGCAGTGGGAACGGGACTCGTCGCAGCATGGTGCCTCGGCGCGGCGTACGCCAGCGCCAATCAGGACGACAAGGCCAAAGCACTCTCTGCGATCATGCGCAAAAAGCTCGACGCCTCCTCGCAGATCCTCGAAGGACTCTGCATCGAAGACGCCGACATGATCATCGCCGGCGCCAACTCACTCGGCGAAGCGATGGGGAAGCCCGAACTGCTCGCCGTCTTCCGCGATGCCGAGTACCGCGAACACAATCGCGAATTCCGTGAGATCACCCGCCGGCTCAGCGAAGCCGCCAAAGCGAAGAACTTCGACCAGGCGACGCTGCGCTGGGTCGACGGCGTGATGTCGTGCATCGAGTGCCACAACCACACGCGGAACGCGAAAAAAGAACAGTAAACGGTCGCTGCAATAAGTCGTTGCGAACGTCAGAGGACGAGAGCAGATCGCGTCTCGCTGATCGCCAGAGACGGTTTCTTCCGGCGATGGCCGATCAGCGGTTCGCGATCAGCCCCCACAGTTCGATTTCTACAATGTTGCGTCGTTACGAGAACTCTTCGTATGACTTTCTTCTCCGCGGCCTCTGTGAGATATCTTCGGTTCGCTTCTCGAACGCAGCCATCACAGCACCAGCATCGCGTCGCCATAGCTGAAGAACCGATAGCGCTCCGACACCGCCTCCCGGTACGCTTCACGGATCAGCTCATACCCGCCAAACGCCGACACCAGCATCAGCAGCGTCGACTTCGGCAGGTGAAAATTCGTCAACAGCACGTCGACCGCCTGAAACTGATACGGCGGCCGAATAAACAGCCGGGTCTCGCCGCTCCAGGCCCGCCAGCCCGCCGCCGCGACCGCGGACTCCAGCGTCCGCAAGCTTGTGGTGCCGACCGAGACCACCCGACCTCCGGCCGCCTTCACGGACTGGAGCTTCGCAGCAGTCTCTGTCGAAAGCTCGCACCATTCCGAGTGCATCACATGCTCGCGGACGTCCTCGACGCTCACCGGGCGGAACGTCCCCATCCCCACGTGCAACGTCACGTGCGTCCGGTCGATCCCCCGCGCCGCACAGGCCGCCAGCAGTTCGGGCGAGAAGTGCAGCCCCGCCGTCGGAGCCGCCACCGACCCGGGATTCCGGGCGTAAGTCGTCTGGTACCTCTCCCGATCCGCCTCGGTCGGCTGTTCACGGTCCATGTACGGCGGCAGCGGAACCTGCCCATATCGCTCCAGCAGCTCCACCGGGCTGCCGGGCTGCAGCGGCTCCACGAGCCAGCCCCCTTCATCAATCCGCTCGATCAGCGTCAGCCGGAGCGGCTCGAACCCGGTCGCCGAAATCGCCAGCTCCTCGCCGGGTTGCAATTTTCCCCGCGTCTGTCCGATCAGTCGCCAGCGACCTGAAGCATCCGAACTGAGATACAGTCCCTCCCACTTCCCGCCGGTCCTGGTCCGCACGCCCTGCAGCCGGGCCAGGAGCACTCGGCTGTCGTTCACAACCAGACAATCGCCCGCCAGCAGCAGTTCCGGCAGCTCCGCGATCTGCCGATGCTCGATCGTGCCCGCCGCCCGCCGGACGACCAGCAGCCGCGAGGCATCTCGCCGGGCAAGCGGTTCCTTGGCAATCAGCTCCTCCGGCAGCGTATAGTCGTAGGTCTCAAGTCGGTCGAAATCGGGCATGGCAGGTTCCTGGCCGGTCGCGGGTGCACCACGGTAAACGGGGCCGCCCAGAACGGAAAGGGGACCGCCCGGTCCATTTCTTGAAAGTCGCTGCTGCACAACTCCGGGTGGCCGGGGCTGGACCGAAGGGAAGCCCCGGTCTGTCGATGACTCACAAGGACCGGGGCCTCGCGAAGACGCTCCTGCCTCGGCCACCCCGTCATTCCCGATCTCCATCAGCCACTCGCGAAATCCCCCGCCCATGCCCACACGCATCGCCTTCTGCATCACCGAGCTCGACCCGGGGGGAGCGGAATGGGCGCTCGTCCGGCTCATCGAGCACCTGGACCGGGCCGAGTGGGAGCCGCGCGTCGACTGCCTCGGCCCCCGGGCGCCGCTCGTTGCAGAGTTCGAGCGCCTCGGCGTACCCGTCACCTGCCACAACGGAACGGGCCTCGGAAGCAGTTTTCGCGTCTACCGCCAGCTCGCCCGAACCTGGCGGGAATGGCGGCCGCAGATCGTCCAGACATCGCTGTTCCACGCCAATCTTCTCGGCCGACTGGCCGCCCGCCGGGCCGGGGTCCCCGTCGTCTGCTCGGGACTCCGGGTCGCCGAACGCCGGAATCGCTGGCATGGCCGCCTGGACCGCCTGACGAATTTTCTCGTGGATCGCAACGTCTGCGTCAGCCGGGGCGTCGCCGACTGGGCCGAGCACGAGGTCGGCCTGCTTCCCGCAAAGACAGTCGTAATCCCCAACGGCGTCGACGTCGAGCGCTTCGCCGGTGCCGCCCCGGCGGACTTAACCGGTCTGGGTATCCCCCCCGGCAGCCGGGTCATACTGGGAATCGGCCGGCTCGACCCCCAGAAAAGCTTCGACGATCTGCTGACTGCGTTTGCCGGACTGGCGCCGCGGCACAACACTGCCCATCTGCTCATCGTCGGCGAAGGCCGGTTGCGTGGGGCTCTGGAGGCCACCCGCGACACTCTCGCTCTGTCGGACAGAATCCACCTGCCGGGCCGTCAGGACGACATCCCAGGCCTCCTGGCAGCCTCGGAGATCTTCGTGCTCGCCTCCCGCTGGGAAGGGATGCCAAACGTCGTCCTGGAGGCGATGGCGGCCGGCAAGTCCATCGTCTCGACAACCGTTGAAGGAATCAGAGAGTTGCTGCTGGAAGGTGAATCAGGGCTTCTGGTTCCGCCCGAAAGCCCCGTGCAGTTGCAGAGGGCAATTGAGCGGTTTCTCAGTGACTCCCAACTCGCCCACACCTGCAGCCACAACGCACAAACTACTGCTGTATCACGCTTTACGAAATTCACCCCTGCAGCAGCCACCGCAGCCTTGTATCGACAGGTCCTGGCTGACAAGCTGTCTGCGGGG
The DNA here is from genome assembly GCF_030622045.1 of Planctellipticum variicoloris. Taxonomy (NCBI): domain Bacteria; kingdom Pseudomonadati; phylum Planctomycetota; class Planctomycetia; order Planctomycetales; family Planctomycetaceae; genus Planctellipticum; species Planctellipticum variicoloris. The sequence goes on from NZ_CP130886.1 coordinate 3,250,294, forward strand.
GCAAAACCGGCCTCCTGAACGGGGCCGGAAAAATTTTCCCAAAATCGCCAATCCGAAGCCCGCCAAGCACCTTGGACGCGACCGGACCCGGCAACCCGCCATTGGCGCTCAGACCGTCCTTGCGTGATCCAGCCCGATTGGTACATTTGGGCCGTCGTGGGGACGCGTGGGGGAAAGTGGTAAAACAATGGCTCTCACCGGGACCTATCTGCGGGCGCTCGATGAGAAACGGCGTGTCGCAGTCCCGAAACGCCTCCGCGACGATTTTGGCGAAGCCAACCTGGAACATTTATTCATCGCTCCCGGGACGGAAAAGTCCCTTGTGATTTACGCCCCCAAAGCCTTCGAACAACTGGCTGGCCGGCTGGCCGATAAAGCCAGCCACCAGAATTTCCTGAGACTGTTCTACTCCTCGTCTGAAAGAGTCGATCTGGATGGTCAGGGACGCATTCGCATCCCCGACCGACTGGCCGAATACGCCGGACTCAGCCGCGAAGCCTACCTGCTTGGCATCCAGGATCACGCCGAGCTGTGGGACAAAGCCGCCTGGGACCAGTTTGTCTCGCGGACAACGCCGGAATTCGATCATCTCGCATTAGAAGCTCTGAGCTGACACCGTCGCTTCGACAGGATTCACCAGACGTACAACACGCCCCGGAACCGTCGCCACATGACGGCCTCCGTCGGCTGAATGCTTCCGCTGGCTGACCGGGCTTAGCGGATCGGAGGGGGTGGCAAGACGCCGCCCCGCAATCGGGGTGTCCCCACGGCAGAGGGGACATCCGCTGACGTTCGCCGGGAGATCGCATCTCAACGGGTGGCACGGAAGTCACCCGCGGCCTCCGTCCGCCACGGGCGGAGCCGGTGCCGACTCAGAGATGGGTTCGGCTGGATGCCCCATTCGGCGGCGTTAGACGTCGGATTCGTGGGAGCAATTCGTCACGCACTTCAGGATTCTCGTTGAGACCTGAACACTCGAGGCGTCCTCAATCCAATTCCCACTCAACGTCCGGCGGGCCTTCAAGCCCGCCGGACGTTCTTTTCTAGCGAAAAGCTCAAAGCGCAGAGCGGAACGCCAGACAAGAGAAGGCATGCCGACGCACTTCATTCTGGCTTTCAGCTCTCCGCTTTCCGCATTCCGCCCACAGCAATCGCTCTTCCCGCGCCAGTGGCTCCTGACATATAACCCGCGCGGCGACCGGCAGATTCCGCCGGCCCCTGAGTCTTTGTACGCATCCCGGAGCACTTCCCGATGAACACCGGCCCCAGCCGATCGCCGCGATCGGTGCACGTCCCGGTGATGCTGCGCGAAGTGCTCCAGCAGCTCGATCTCCACCCCGGTCTCGTCGTCGCCGACGGCACTGTCGGTGCAGGGGGGCACAGCAAGAAAATCTGGGAACGCATCCAACCGGGCGGCCGCCTGATCGGCACCGACCGCGACGCCATGATGCTCCGCTGGGCTCGCGAAGCCCTCCCCGATCCCGCAGTCATTCTGCAGCAGGGAAGCTACGTCGAGCTGCCGACCGTGCTGGCCGGCCTCGAACTCGACGGCGTCGACCGCTTCCTGCTCGACCTGGGGCTGTCGTCCGATCAACTTGAAGACCGCGAACGGGGCTTCAGCTTTCGGGCCGAAGGCCCCCTCGATCTCCGATTCGATACCCGTCAGGGATTCTCTGCCGCCGACTATCTGGCCACCGCCACCGCCGAACAACTGGCCGACGATTTTCACAATTTCGGCGAAGAGCATCACAGCCGGCAGATCGCCAGCTATCTCGTGGAGCACCGCAGCCAGTCGCCGGTCCGCACGGCGAAAGAACTGGCCGACGCCGTGACAGCCTGCCTCGGAAACAAAGCCTCCAACAGCGAACGACACCCCGCCACGCGCGTCTTCCAGGCGCTGCGGATCGCAGTCAACGCCGAACTGCAGCACGTTCAGCAGGGCGTGGAAGAAATCGGCCCGCAGATCGTCCGACCGGGCGGCCTGATGGCGGTGATCACGTTCCATTCCCTCGAAGACCGACTCGTCAAACAAGCCTTTCGGGACAAGCGGATCTGGGAAGACCTGACTCCCAAACCGCTCGTCGCCAGCCCCGCGGAAGTGCGGATCAACCCCCGCAGCCGCAGCGCCAAGCTCCGCGTCGCCCGCCGGCGACCGACCTCGAACGCAACCTGAATCTGTCCCCGACAAAACGGCCCCGTTTCCTGGCAGGAAGCCTCGCCATGACCCGTGAAACCCAGATCGGTCTGACGCTCGTCCTCATCCTCTCCGGAGTGTTCGGCTTCTTCGTCTACAAGAAGATCAACAACCCGACCGCAGCCGTCGCCGCGGCGAATCCGGACGACCAGGACGATTCGGCAAAGCCCCCCGCGCCCGAAACGCCGCCGGCAACGGAACCGGCGAGCCCCGCAACGGGCAGCCAGCAACCGCTCATCGCCGCCAGTAACGACCGGATCAACGTGAAGCCCGCAACGGCCAGCCGCGTGCTGCCCGACTCCCCCGTGGCGGCAGCCCCGCGAACCCCTGTCGAACCCAAAGCACAGCCCACCCCGGATGACGACGTTTTTGGCGCACCGGCCGCGACGACAGTCACCACTCCGGCCGCGCGCCCCAAATTGCCAACCTCCATTCCCGATGATGAGAGCGACCCGTTTGGCGCTCCGGTCCAACCGGCGAAACCGATCTCCATCGCTTCCCGATCACCTAGTGTCATGGAAGTCACCAGCGCCACTGTCCCGGACGAATCCGAAGACCCCTTCGGGGCTCCCCCCGAGCGCGAAGAGCCAGCCGGTTCCGAACAGGATCCGTTCGGCGGCGCCGCAGTAGCCAGCACAGACTCTCCGTCCGAGTCCGACGATCCGTTCGGCGCCCCGTCCCCCGCCGCTCGACCGAAGCTGCCGACGGTCACTGATGACGCTTTTTCCGATCCGCCGCAGCAACCCGCTGAGAGCGAAGCCGACCCGTTCGGAGCCCCGGCCAACCCCGTGGCGATGGAATCCCCGGTATCCGACGATCCACCCGCGTCTCGCACAGCCGACGACGAGCTGGGCTTCGGCGCCGCTCCGGCGGCGACCAGCCAGCCCGAACCCGCCAATCCCGTCCGGCTGAGTCTCCCCGTCGCCGAAGAAACCGAGTCCGATCCCTTCGGCGCCGCGGAGCCGAAAACCGCATCCGCCCCCCCGGCAACGCTCGGCGAACCCGAGTTCGACTCCGCCCCGGTGGCACGACCGGCCCCGATGTTGAACCCGTCGGCGACCTTTGCGGCCGAAGATCAGGACGCCTTCGAGCCCCCCGTAAAACTCCAGCAGCCCGAGCCGGTCGAACTGACGCGGAACTCCGCCGAAGAAGAAAACCCCTTCGGCGCGGCGGCGGCCGAAAGCACCACCGACGTCCGCCGGAGCGAACCGGCGACCAGCACGATTTCTCAGGAAACCGACGAGCCCGAGTTCGCTCCGCCCCGCCGCACTCTGGAGCCTCAGCCCAGTTCGATCGGCGGCCCGCTCCCCCGTCCCGCCCCGACTCTGCCGCTCGAAGAGACTCCAGAACTTCCCGCGGCCCGTCCGGCGCCCGCCCCGCGCCCGGTGGCCATCGACCTTCCGAAACCCGGACCGATCACCGCCGAGCAGCACAGCGTCGAGCCGAACCAGAACTTCTGGACTCTCTCCCAGCGTCGCTACGGCACCGGACGATATTCCGAAGCCCTCGCCGCCCATAACAAGGAAAAGGTTCCCGATCCGACCGCCATCCGCCTGGGAACTGTCGTTTCGCTCCCCGCGGCCCAGGTCCTCGAACAACAGTATCCGGATTTGATCTCCAAACTCGCCGAGCCCCAGGTCGATCCCCGCTCGGTCGTCGCCGGCCCCGAGCAGTATGTCATTCAGGATGGCGACAGCTTTTGGAAGATCTCCAAGAAGGTCTACGGCGATCCCCGCTACTGGGACGCCCTGCAGAAACACAACAGCGAAACCGCAAAACTGCCGACCCTGAAACCCGGCACGATCATCTCCACGCCGCCGGTCGGCGTGCTGGACCAGAAGTTCGCCAGCCTGATCACTCCCCCGGCCGCGAAGCCGACGACCCCCGCCGGCGTCCCTCTACCGGAAACTGCCGACGACGCCGCCCCGGGTCTGTTCGCCGCGGCGGATGGGCAGCCCCTCTACCGCGTCGGCAATGGGGACAACCTGTCGGGAATCGCCCGCGCCACGCTCGGCCGCTCGTCGCGCTGGGTCCAGATTCTCCACCTGAACCGCGAGACCCTCAAAGACGGCAACGACCTTACACCCGGCACGGTCCTGCGGATGCCCGCCGACGCCACCCAGGTTCAGATGTCGAGCCTGGAACGCGATCGCCGATAACAAGTCGGAGAGACTCCGGAGGATCGGTCGATGTTTTTCCGTTTCGGCGCCGCCGTCTGCTTGGTCGTCCTGATCGCCCTGGCAGGGACTGCGCTGGAAAAGCACTGCCTGACCCTCCGCCGGACCATCAGCCATCAGGAGTACCAGAAGGAAGTCCTGCTGGAACGCCTCTCCGAACTGCGACTCGAAGCCCAGCGCAAAGGGACGCCCGCCAGCTTGCTGACACCCCTGGAAGAGGGAACCTTTTCGCTCGAACGCCCCGAAAAACCGATCCGGGAAAGCTTCCCCCGCCCGCCCCTGCTGAACTGGAGCCAGCGGCCGGAAGAGTAGTCCGAAATGTCGAAGGGGAAAGCCGGGAGACCGGGACCGTGTAGGGTGAGTCGAGTCCGCGAGGCTCACCTCTTCATCAGGTATTGCGGTGAGCCTCGAAGACTCGACTCACCCTACTTCGCACGAACCAGCGCCCCACGGAGTCCGCATTCCACCGCTCGCCGAAAGCCCCCCTCCGTGTCCGCCGACTCCGAATCCTCTCCGACCACTGACCACGGACCACGGACGACTGACCACTCCTGGCGCCTCCACGCCATCGTTACGCTCATCGGCCTGGCCTGGCTGGTTCTGGCCGGTCGCCTCGTCCAGCTTCAGTGGCTGCAGCGCGACGACCTCGCGTCGCGGGCCGAGCGCCAGCGGGTCTGGGTCGAAGAGATCAGCGCCCGCCCGGGTGATCTCTTCGACCGCGAAGGCCGGCTGCTCGCAACCACCGTCCGCAAGCGGAGCCTGTTCGTCGTCCCCAGCCGCATCCGCGATCCGCAACCGCTGGCGAAGGCCATCGCCGGTGCTCTGGGTCTCGATGAAACCTGGGTCCGCAAGCAGGCCGAGCCCGATCCCGAGCGGCACTTCGCCTGGATCAAACGCCGGCTCACCACCGCCGAAGTCGAGCAGATCCGAGCCCTCGATCTCCCGCCCCGCACCTGGGGCTTTCGCGACGAGTACCAGCGGGAATATCCCCAGGGACCGCTCGCCACGCAGGTCCTCGGTCTGCGCGACATCGACGGCGTCGGCCGGGGCGGCGTCGAACAGGGTCTCGACGACCTCCTCCGCGGCCAGAACGGCTCCCGCCAGCTCCTCCGCGACGCGCGCGGCCGGGTGATGGACCGCGAAGACGACGAATTCTTCCCGCCCCGACACGGGCAGGACGTGACGCTGGCCCTCGACAGCGTGATCCAACTCTTCACCGAGCGCGAGCTCGATCAGATCATGACCACCTGGCAGCCCGAAAGCTGCTGCGCCCTGGTAATGGATCCAACCTCCGGCGACATCCTCGCGATGGCCTCCCGCCCGACCTTCGACCCCAATCACCCGGAGCAGGCGACCGACGACGCCTGGACCAACCGGACCATCGCCGACATCTACGAGCCCGGCTCAACCTTCAAACCGTTCGTGGTCGCCTACGGCCTCGAACACGGCCTGATCCGCCGCGACGACCAGTTCGATTGCGAATGGGGCGAGTACCGCATGGGCCGGCGGGTCCTCCACGATCACCACCGCTACGGCACGCTGAACCTGACCGACGTCCTGGTGAAGTCGAGCAACATCGGCATGGCCAAAGTCGGCGAGAAACTGGGGAACGACAACCTCTACGCCGCTGCCGTCCAGTTCGGCTTCGGCCGCAGAACCGGCATCGAGCTCCCCGGCGAGCAACCCGGCGTCCTCCGACCGCTGGCGAAATGGACCTCCTACTCCACCGGCTCGATCCCGATGGGCCACGAGCTCGCCACCACGCCCCTGCAGCTCCTGACCGCTCACTGCGCCCTGGCCAACGGCGGCACACTCTTGCAGCCCCGTTTAGTCCTCAACGAAACCGCCTCGCGCGTCACAGACCCAGCGGCGTCTGTCCCACCCAACCCGCTCTCCGGCCGGCTGGTCCAGCAGACCGTCTCAACCGAGACCGCGCACTGGCTGATCGAAGTCCCCATGCAAGAAGTCGTCACCCGCGGCACCGGCAAGCGGGCCAGAATCCCCGGCTACCACGTCTTCGGCAAAACCGGCACCGCCCAGAGTCTCTCTCCGCAAGGGGGCTACCAGAGCGGCAAATACATCAGCTCCTTCGTCTGCGGCGGCCCGGTGGAACATCCCCGCCTGCTGGTGCTGGTGGTGGTCAACCAGGCCAGCGTCGGCAGCGAATCCTTCGGCGGCAAAGTCGCCGCCCCCGCCGCCGCCGAGATTCTCAAGCAAAGCCTGGTCTACCTCCGCATCTCGCCCGACCAGAAGCTGATCCAGGAGGCGCGGGCATGGCGGGACGAGGTGCTGGAGTAAGAAATGTCGAATGACGACGGCGGAATGTCGAAAGCGTAGGGCCGGGCGCGCCCGGCCGATCTTCGTCTTCTCCTCTTCCGGGTGGCCCAGACGCCGCTTTGGGCGTCTGGGTGACGCAGTCACAGGAGGCAGTGGATGAAAACCGTCGACCGTATCGGGCCGGAGTCCGGACGGTCTCGGTCTTGATCCAACGCGAACCGCTGAAAACTCAGTGCTGGCCGCCCCGGAGAGTGGTTACAATACTTGGGGTCCGGTCGTTCCTCCGTCCATCGCTTGCCTACGGGAGGTCGCCATGAAACTGAAGTTGGCCGCGTCCGTCTCCGTCCTCTTGTTCGCCTGCGTTGCGGCTCGCGCCGATCACCCCCTCTTCCTGGAGCACGACGCCTTCTTTCACTTCGAATGGCCCGAACTCTCGGAACCAGACATCGCTGACGGTCGCTTGACGGTGAAATACATGACCTCTGAAATCGGCTTTCTCGGCTGGACGAGTTACTTCGGCACTTCGAAACTGGTGATTCGTGACGTCGACAAGCTGTTGCCTCGTCTCCAATACGCGGTGAAGCTCTGCCGAAAGCGGCATGTGCGTCTGGAGCAGGTCTTCCCTCCCGATAAAACTCGGGACAAGGAACATCGGCAGGTCAAGAATCCAATCCACGTCTTTGTCTACAACCGGGGAGTGGACTTCGAGAAAGTCGTTCCGTTTCTCAAGCTGAACGAGCAATCGAACGAAGACATCGCGAGTTGGGATCGAGACGCCAATCGTTGCATCCCGGGCCGATTCTTTTCTGACATGATGGGCTACGACACGCGAATGGCGGCCGATGTGCCGTCTCTGACAACAAAGATGTCAACCGACCGGGAGATTGCCGAAGTTGACGGAGCGAAGATCTGCTGTCTCATGGTCTGCGACGAAGACCTCAAAGACATTACGTTCAACGATTGTTTCTCGTTGGACGAACGCTCGAATCCCTATGTTGCGTTCTTCACGACGGACGAAGCCGGTTCAAAGAAATGGGAGGAGGGATACCCTCATTGGAAAGCCACCGAGGACGAGGAGTGATTTCCTGCGGATGCGATACCAAGTGCGCAGCAGGACTTAGTACACGCTTGATCACGCACTCGATCAACCTCGACGCCTCCTATGGCACTCCTCACCACCGCACAACTCGAAGCCTCCCCCATCGTCGCCAACAACCGCATGAACCGCGAGCGGAACCTCGCCGGCTCCAACGGCTACGACCGGGAGCTGCGGCTGCACCCGCTGGAGCGCCTGGCCGACGTCGTCCGGCGCCGCGGACAGGCGAGCTGGCTCGACCTCTGCTGCGGGACCGGCCGGGCGCTGGTCGAAGCGGCACAACAGGCCGATGTGGCCAACCTGCCGCTGACCATCGTCGGCGTCGATCTGGCCGGGCTGTTTTTCCCCGCCTCTTCGCCGCGACTGGTGCGGCACGAAGCCAGCCTCACCGACTGGCAGCCGGACCGGTTCTTCGATCTCATCACTTGCGTCCACGACCTGCATTACATCGGCGACAAACTCGACTTGCTCGCGCGAGCGGCAAGCTGGCTGACCGACAATGGCCTGCTGGTCGGCAATCTCGACCTGGCCAATCTGCGGCTCGCGGACGGTCGACCCGCCGCACGCATCTTCGCGGCCGAGTTCCGGCGGTAGGGCTTCGAATTCTCATCGCGGCACAGACTCGTCCGGCGCACAGGCCGGGGCGTTATCGACTGGCCGCTGCAATACCTCGGAGCCGACGATCAGGCCGGCCCCAACTCCACTGGACAGCCGGCCGTCAACTCGTACTATGAACGGACCATCTGATCAGACGCATTCGCCCTCGACGATCGCTGACCGCCTTCTGGAATCACGACCATGCTCAAAGCCATGTTCCCGGCCTGCGCCAGTTTCGGACCACTCTTCATGGTGATGGGCTTTCTAATGCCCAACCGGGGCGAGGGTCTACCGATTAGCTTCTTCCTGGCAGTGCCTGGGGCGCTGATGACCACGATCGCCCTGAACATGCTCTACCGCGCCGTGACGTCTCTGGAGCGACCGGCCGGGATGACCACGACGACCGCGGAGACGAAGCTCCCGGGGTCGGTGTCAACCTGATTCTGGAGACGCGAGAGTTTCGGGAATGCGATCATGCCCAGATTCCAGTGGTACAGCCGATCCGACATCGGGTGGCTCGTCGGCATCCCGCTTTATGCCTCGGCGTATTACTTCAGCATGAGACTGTTGTGGGACAATCATTTTCTTCTCGGGACAGCAGTCATGGTCCTGGGCTTCCAAGCCGCGGACTGGCTGAAAGACCGCACGATGATCTGGTTTTCCCCGGCTTTGAACGCCCCCTCCAGCGATCAGAATCCCAGCAACAGTTGAGCGAATCGAACAAGAAACGGCCGGGCACAGCCAGCCCTGCTTTCGACATTCCGCCTTCGTCATTCGACATTTCTTCTCTGCGAACTCCTCTTCCCCCCCGCGACTCTGCGCGAGATCTTCTCTCGCCGCCCCCCACAATGGCACCGCTAGCCCCCAGCGCCAAGAATCGCTGATTGGCGCATCCCGTCCGACCAGTTCCACATCCGGCGTCTTCATCCTCCAGCCTGCAGCAGCAGTAGTCCACGGAACGCAAATCACGTACACTGCACTGAATTGATCAGTCTCTTCTTGATAGGCGGAATCTTTCATCCACCCAGGATCGCGGAGTTTCGGTGCATGTGCGACAGAGTGAATGCCTTGCGATGCAGGTTTGAGATAATCTATTCGGGAATCGCCTGCGCGATGCTCACGCTCGCTTGCCATCCGGTCGCCGCCCAGTCCGCTGCGGAGAAATCGCCAGCCGACCTGCCGCTGGTCCGCCCTGTCCCGCCGCGAAACATCCTGCTGGTTTACGAGCAGACTGACGACCGCAAGTTGAAGGAACTGGAGACCGCCCAGTCGATCTGCAAGTCCTTGAAAATCCCACATGACTCGATTGCACAGTTCGATATCAAGCGCAAGGACTACTCGCCCTACGATCTGATTGTGACCGGCACGAATGCTATGGACTGCTACGAAGCGTCGCCCGAATCGCGCAAACCAGAAGCTTTTAAGCCTCTGGAGGAGTTTGTGAACTCCGGCGGCCACCTGATTGTCTTCGGCTCGTGGCAGGGGCGAAACTGCGAGAATCTGCAGCGATTCGGCCTGCACACCGCGGGCGGCGAACCACGGAGCTACGCTTCGGTCGCGAGCCGTACGGCGGCACTCTTCGCCGGCAACGAACGCCATGTCCCGGAGGGCAACTATCTCCATCAGATCTGTACGTTTCGCTTCACGCGTCCGTCCGTGCCGATGCTGGAAGAAAGCCCTGGCGGAAACCCGGTTCTGGCGACAGTCTCCTACGGTCGCGGACGTTTTACATTCACCAGTGTTTCGCCGTCCTACGGTCCGCAACCGGCCTATTGGCTGATCGATGCCGTCCTCCCCTGGGCCATCCGCGGCGGGCCGACCAGCCTGCTTGTCAGTTCGCGCTCGCCGATATCACACGACGGTCTGGCATCACAGCGGCTCCCGGTCCCTGGTCAGGAACAACTCTCAGCCGCCGAGAAGGAGATTCGCGAACGCTTTCCCCGCGAACTGACGGCGAAGACAGTGACGAAACGGGACGCCGAGACTCTCCGCGGCGCTGCCAACATGGAAGCCGACCCGAGTCTGAAATACGTCCTGCTGCGGCTGACGGCCGATCTCTACGCGGACACGGGGTCCGTGCAGGAAGCCGCTGAAACGATCAAGACATTGACGTCGCGGTATGCCGCAGACGACGGCCAGCTCCTGCTTCCGGTCTTGACTCGCGCGGAAGCTGCGGGCAGAGATCCTGAGACCGGCATCGCGATCTTCAATCTCGCCTCGTCTGTGGCCGACTCCTCGCTCAAACAACTCCGCTTCGATGATGCGATTGCGGCCCTGTCCGTGGCGCGCCGCGCCGTCAACGGATCGCGCACGCGCCGCCTTCAGTCTGTGGCTCAGGTGGAGCAGCGCCGCGTTGAGAAGCTCGCCGAGGAGTGGAAGTCGCTCCAGCCCGCTGCGGATCGACTGGCAGCGAGCACGGCGACCGCCGAGGACCAAGAAGCACTGGGCCGGTTTGACATCTTTCAGTTGAACGACTGGCAGCGTGGCCTGCCCCTGCTCGCAGAGGGGCAGGACCCGCTGCTCCGCGATGCAGCCGCGCTCGAACAGCAACATGCTGGGGCTTCGACGGAGTACGTCCGGATTGGAGAGGCGTGGGAAAAGGCGGCCGCCGCCTTGCCACCTGGAAATCAGGAGCTGATCTACGCTCGCGCTGCACTCTGGTTTGGCCGTGCGGCATCGGTTCAAGCAGGTCCGGAAAAAGCTGCACTCACCAGGCATCAAGAGGAGATCCCGACCGCGTTTCACCAGCTCCGCCTCAGCATCGGAGCATTCCGCGGCACGATCCGGCTGGAAATCGCACCTGATCGCGTTGTCTGCTTTGCCGACCGCGATGGCCAGCTCCCAGCGACTGGCAAGATCGGTGACGCTGACTGGGACATTGCGACGAGACCGGAATTCGAGACTCGCGGCGTCTTTCGAGTGATTCCCCCCGAAATCGCGTTGCAGACAGCGCGGCTCGGCCCACTGCGTTCGAAAGTCTCCGCGAAAATTCTGGAGGCCGCACCTGAGAAGATCGTCCTGCAGTTGCAGAACGACAAGCCAACTTCGGGCGACTCTAACATCACAATTCGATTCGGAAAATGACCGCGGTGCAGCGCTGAATCATACTGGTTCGATATTCCGCCCTCCTCATTCGACATTTCTTCTTCGCGTCGTCGCGTTCCTCGTTGCGTCGTTGCGTGAAATCTTCCGCCTGCTCTGCGACTCTGCGACTCTGCGAGAGATCTTCGCCGCCGCCCACAATGGCACCGCCGGCCCCCAGCGCCTAGAATTGGTGATTGACGCCTCCCCTCCCGACCGTCCTTCACCAAAGCCCAGCCCATGTCCGCTCTGGCCGACGCGCCTGCCCACCTGGTCACTGCCGCGTTTCTCGACAAACTCCGCTCCATCGTCGGCGACGGGAATGTCCTGGCTCAGGCCGAGGAGCTCCTCGTTTACGAGTGCGACGGCTACGTCGTCGAGAAGCAGACGCCCGACGCCGTCGTCTTCCCGACGACCACCGAGCAGGTCTCGCAGATCGTCAAGCTCTGCAATGCGCACCACATCCCGTTCGTGCCGCGCGGGGCCGGGACGAGCCTGGCCGGCGGGTGCCTGCCGATCGGCGGCGGCGTGATGCTGGCCCTGACGCGGATGAAGCAGATCCTCGAAGTCAGCGTCCGCGACCGCTACGCCGTCGTCCAGCCGGGGCTGGTCAACGTCCACCTGACGCAGCGGCTCAAAGGGACCGGCTACCACTACGCCCCCGATCCGTCGAGCCAGGGAGCCTGCACGGTCGGCGGCAATTTCGCGACCAACTCCGGCGGGCCGCACACGCTCAAGTATGGCGTGACCGTCAATCACGTCCTCGGAGCCGAGGTCGTGCTGCCCGATGGATCAGTCGTCGAACTTGGCGGCCCGGTCGAAGACTCTCCCGGCTATGACCTGACCGGGCTGTTCGTTGGCAGCGAAGGAACGCTCGGCATCTGCACCAAGCTCTACGTCCGCCTGACGCGCGACCCGGCCGCCTACCGGACCATGCTCGGCGTATTTGAAACGGTCGACGACGCGACGCAGGCCATCAGCAGCATCATCGGGGCAGGGATCGTCCCGGCCGCGCTGGAGCTGATGGACCAGGGGATCGTGCAGGCGCTCGAACAGGCTTTTCACTTCGGCTTCCCGCTCGACGCCGGGGCCGTGCTGCTGATCGAAGTCGATGGCCTCGAAGTCGCCGTCGACGACGAAGCCGAGCGGATCACCACGCTCTGCCTAGCGAACATGGCCCGCGAAGTCCGCCGGGCGAAGACCGCCCAGGAGCGCCAGCTCCTCTGGAAATGCCGCAAGCAGGCCTTCGGCGCGATCGGCCGATTGAGCCCGAGTTACTGCACTCAAGACGGCGTCGTCCCCCGCACGCGGCTGCCGGAGATCCTGCGGTTCATCACCGACTGCGGCCTGCGGCACAACATCCGCATCGTGAACGTCTTCCATGCGGGGGACGGGAACATCCACCCGATTCTGCTGTTCGACGAACGGGACAAGGAGCAGGTCGAACGCGTGCTGAAAGCCAGCGACGAGATTCTGGAGAAGTGCATCGACCTCGGCGGCAGCGTGACCGGCGAGCACGGCATCGGAGTCGAGAAGATCAGCTTCATGAACAAGCTCTTCACCCCCGAAGACCTTGCCGTGATGCAGTCGATCCACGACTGTTTCAACCCCGACGGCCAGTGCAGCCCCGGCAAAATGCTGCCGACGTCGGCGGGCTGCGGCAACGAATATGTGCCCCGCAAGAACCCCGGCCGGAAGGCTTCGCTGTAGCGTCTTCTCCTCCAGTGCATCCCCCAAGTTATGACTTCCCTGCTGTGACCCAAGTTCGATGACCAACGCCTTCACCCCCGCCACGCAGACCGAACTCGCCCGCTTCGTGGCCGAGAACGCCCAGGGCGCCAAACGACCGCTCACGCCCGTCGGCGGACGAACGGCCCTCCACTTCGGCTATGCTGGCAAAGACGGCGCCCAGGTCGTCGACCTGCACGGACTGTCGAAAGTCATCGACTATCCCGCCCGCGATATGACAGTCACCGTGGAAGCCGGGCTGCGCATCGACGAGCTGCAGACGCTGCTCCGGACTGAACGTCAGCGGCTGCCGATCGATATCGCGCAGTCGGCCCGGGCCACGATCGGCGGGGCGATCGCTACAAATACCAGCGGGCCGCGACGGTTCGGGCACGGCACCTTTCGCGATTACGTGATCGGCATCTCCGCGGTCGACGCCCACGGCAAGCTGTTCAAAGGGGGCGGCCGAGTTGTCAAAAACGTCGCCGGGTATGACCTCTGCAAGCTGTTGACCGGCTCGCGCGGCTCGCTGGGGATCATCTCCCAGGTCACGCTCAAGCTGCGGCCTGTCGCGGAAACTTCCGCGTTCTTGTGGTGTCCGTTCGAGATCTTTGCCGAGGTCGAAAACGCTCTCGGCCGGCTGCTGCAGTCCGACGCCCGGCCGGTCGCGCTCGAAGTCCTCGCCGGGAGTGCGGCCCATCTGATCGCGAATGAGGCGCGGGCGGGACTGCCGTCGGCTTCGCCAGTCCTCTGCGTCGGCGTCGAAGGAACGCCGCAGGAAGTCGAGTGGCAGCTCGACCGGCTGCGGAAAGAGATCACCCCGTACGGCGTGCAGGATCTGATCCGGGTTGAAGGGGAGTCGGCAGAACATCTCTGGACCGCTCTGACCGAGTTTCAGACGTCCGCCGATGACCCGCTGACATTCCAGGCGAACCTGCTCCCGTCGCGCTGCATGGAGTTCGCCGATGCTGCAGTCAAGCTCGGCGTTTCCGTCCAGGTCCATGCCGGGAACGGCATCGTGATCGGTCAGTTGCCGGAAGAGGCCGCGACCGTCGAGCAGGCGCTGGCGGCTCTCAGTTCGCTGCGGCAGTTTGCGAGACAGGCGAAGGGGAATCTGCAGGTGCTGCACTGCGATCCGGAGTGGAAATCCCGCATGCCGATGTGCGGCGATCCCGAACCCGCCTGGCCCCTGATGCGACAGCTCAAGCAGTCGCTCGATCCCCACGGACTCCTGAATCCCGGCCGCTTCATCGACGCCTGATTTCCCTCATGCACTGCTCCTTCGCGGGTCAACCCACGTGACAGCCCCAGCCACCGATAAGACGCCGAGCGACCCCCACCAACTGGGGGAGTCGATCAACTACGAACGGTTTCTGGACTGCGTCCACTGCGGTCTGTGCACCGCCGCCTGCCCGACGTACCTGGAAACCGGCGACGAGAATAACAGCCCCCGCGGACGGATCTATCTAATGCGGGCGGTCACCGACGGCCGGCTGGAGCTGACCGACAAAGTCCGCGGCCATCTGGACCTCTGCCTCGACTGCCGGAGCTGCGAATCGGCCTGCCCGTCGGGGGTGCAATACGGTCGGCTGATCGAGCCGTTTCGCGTGGAAGTCCAGCAGCAGGACGTCCGACTGGGACGACGGGCCCCGGACGGCTGGTTCCAGCGCTGGATCCTCTACGGCATGTTCCCCTATGCAGGCAGAACCCGGCTGGCTTTATTCCCGGCCAAGATCGCCCAGGTGCTGGGACTCGACCGGCTGGCGGACAAGCTCGGCCTGACGAAGCTGCTGCCGGAGAAGCTGCAGCGGATGCACCGCCTGCTGCCGAAACTGCAGCCCCGCGGCCCGTCGCTGCCGGAGGTCCTGCCGGCGATTGGCCCGAAGCGGGCAAAGGTGGCTCTGTTCACGGGCTGTGTCGCGGACGCGATGTTTCACCACGTCCACTGGGCCACCGCCCGCGTGCTGCAGCTGAACGGCTGCGAAGTGGTGATTCCGAAGTCGCAGGTCTGTTGCGCGGCGATTCACTACCACAGCGGAGCCGGCGCCCCGGCAATGCAGTTCGCGAAGTCGAACATCTCGGCGTTTCCCGACGATCTCGATGCAATCATCGTAAACGTCGCCGGCTGCGGTTCCATGCTCAAAGACTACGGCCATATGGCCGAGGAGCTGGCCCCCGGTCAACCGGAGCTGCACTCACAGTTCAATCGCTTCGCGGGGCGGATCAAGGATGTCTCGGAGTTCCTCGCCGAACTGGGGCCGATCGCTCCGAAGGGCGAAGTCCGCCTGAAAGCGACGTATCACGACGCCTGTCACCTGTGCCACGCCCAGAAAATCCGGGAGCAGCCGCGGCAGCTCCTGAACCTCGTCCCCGGTCTCGAACTCATCCCATTAGCGGAGTCGGAGATCTGTTGCGGCGCGGCGGGGAGCTATAATTTGACGCAGGGGGAAATGGCCGACCGCCTGGGCGAACGGAAGCTGCAGAACATTCTGGCGACCGGGGCAAAAGTGCTCATCTCCGCGAATACCGGCTGCACGCTGCAGATTGCCGCCATCCTCCGCGATGGCGGGCACGATATCCAGGTGCTCCATCCGATGGAAATCCTGGACCGGAGCTACCGGGGCGGCGATTCAGGCAAGTGATGCAAGCGACGGACGCTTGCGAGTGAAAGAGTCCGGCACGGACGGGAAGGAAGTCAGAGTTTCGATGGCGATTCGCGCAGTCTGTTTCGATTTCGACGGGTTGATGTTCAATACCGAGCACGTCTTCTACGACGCCGCCGAAGTGCTGCTGGGGAGGCGGCAGATTCCGATGTCCAAGGGGGCGATGGACTCGATGCTGGGTCGACGGCCGCCCGAGTCCTTTTACAGCCTCGTGAGCTATCTGGGGATCGACGAGGACCCGCTGGAGCTGCTCGCCGAGTCGCGGCTGATCTTTGCCGACCTGCTCGACGGCCGGCTGCAGCCGATGCCTGGGCTGTTTGAACTGCTGGATCACGTCGAACACTTGCAGCTCCCCAAAGGAGTCGCA
Organism: Planctellipticum variicoloris; assembly: GCF_030622045.1. Classification (NCBI taxonomy): domain Bacteria; kingdom Pseudomonadati; phylum Planctomycetota; class Planctomycetia; order Planctomycetales; family Planctomycetaceae; genus Planctellipticum; species Planctellipticum variicoloris. Next base: position 3,266,474 of record NZ_CP130886.1, read on the forward strand.
ACGTCGTCGCCGCGGGAATACCTCGACGAACTGCTCGACCGGTACGGGCTCAAGGATCGCTTCGCGGTCACGTTGACGGCCGAGGACGTGACCCACGGCAAACCGCACCCGGAAATCTATCTGACCGCGGCCAGCCGGATGGGGGTGACGGCTCCGGAGATGCTGGTCCTGGAAGACAGCCAGACGGGGACGAAGGCCGGGGTTTCGGCGGGAGCCTGCGTGGTCTCGGTTCCCCACGATCACACCGCCGACCACTGCTTTGAAGGGGCGGCCCACATCGCCTCCGGCCTGGATGATCCGCGGATTCGGACGCTGCTCGCGGGCTGACGCGGCCCGTTTCCCGCCGTGAAACGGCTGCTGCTGCAAAAACTCTCGCCTCGAACCGGCTGCGCAACCGATCTAACCGTCAGAGTCGGGCCGGTTCGGCGGAACGTCTTTTCGAGGGCGGGGCAGGGGACTGCTGCGCGCGGCGGCATGCGGATCCTTTACGGCGCGAATTCCCAGGGACAGGGACACTTCTCCAAGGCGGCCGTCCTCGTGCCGCTGCTGGAAGCGCGCGGCCATGACGTGCGCGTGGTCTCGTCCGGACCGACGCCGCCCGAGGGCTATCGTTTCTCCTGGCATCGGCACTTCTACGGCTTGCCGTATGCCGTGAGCGATGGGCGCACCGACTACGGTTTGACGATCCGTCGCTGGGTCCGCGATCTGCCGAAACTCTTTGGCAGTTTTGCGAAAGTCCGCCGGCTCGTGCAGGAATTCGAGCCCGAGCTGATCCTCAGCGATTTCGAGCCGCTGACGGCCAGTCCGCTGCTGGGAGCGCGTTGCGAGGTGATCTGCATCAGCCGGCAGGTCGCCCTGTCGGATCGCGCGATTTCAGTTCCCGACTGTGCCGCCCTCGACATGCGGCTGACGCGCACCGCGGTGCGGCTCTTTACCTGCGGGGCCGATCGGACTTACGGCTATCACTACGAGCCCGCTTCGTTCCGGTGCGTGCCGCCGGTGCTGCGACCCGAGATCTTCTCGGCCAGGCCCCTGGATGGCGAGCATCTGCTGGTCTACTGCCATTTCGACGACGCCCGGGCGCTGATCGACTGGGCCGCGGATCGCCGGCAGCCGGTGCGGGCCTATGGATTTCCGCAAGTTCCGCGCGGACGGCAGGGGTTTGTCGAATTCCGTCCGCCGAGCCGGACCGGCATGCTCGACGACCTGCGAACGGCCCGGGCGGTCGTCACGAACGCCGGGCTGACGACGCCGATCGAGGCGTTTCTGCTGGGCAAACCGGTCTGCGTGACGCCGATCCGCAACCAGTGGGAACAGGTCGTCAACGCGTATCATCTGCACGAGGCGGGGCTCGCGACGCATTGCGAAACGTGGGACTTCGACCGGGCGCTGGAGACGCCGCCCCGGAGCGTCAATCACCCGCTGCTGCCGTGGCTGCGAACGGCTCCTGACGCGATTCTGGATCACATTCTCGACGAGCGTCCGGCCGCAACCCGGCCCGCGACGCTCCCGTTCCGCCGGGCGGCCTGATCAGCCGAACCAGTCGGGATCGGTCAGCCACTTGAGCCGTCCGGCGCGGGGCAGCAGCAGTTCGCCGAACTCCAGACAGGCCACGGCGCCGGGCGAATACGCCACGCGACCGCCGCATGCCTGGAAGACGCACTCGCCGACGTCCGGCTGATGGCCGACGCACAAAATGCGTTCCACGGCCCGACTGCGGACGGCTTCCAGCAGGCGTTCGCAGCGCATGCCGGGGGCCATCACTGAGGTCTGTTCCACGGGAATTTCCGCGGGCCATTCGGCGGCGAAGGCCTGAGCCGTCTGCCCGGCTCGGATGAGCGGGCTGTGCCAGATCAGTTCGGGCAGCACCGTCCGCGTGGCCAGCCAGCGGGCCAGTTCGCCGACCTGCCTCCGGCCGCGATCGGTCAGGGCACGGTCGAAGTCCGTGGCGCACTGGTCGGGATCGACCGCTTCGCCGTGTCGAGCCACCCAGATCTGCATCGTTGTCTGCCCTTGGTTGCAGGAGTTCGACGTCCAGTCGCCAGATTACTGAAGTCGGGGCGGCGATGGGAGCTTACACGACCATTCCTCGTTCCCAGGCTCCGCCTGGGAATGCGTCTTTGGACGCTCCGCGTCCTATTTCATCATTTTCATCATCATCGTCCGGAGACGCGAGGCAGAGCCTCGCAAGCGGGGGTTCCCAGGCAGAGCCTGGGAACCAGTGAACCGAAGAAATTGGATATAAACATCTTGTTTTGACGCAAGGGGGACGATAGAGTGAATCACAGATGCAGAAACGAGAGCTTGAAGTCGAGTCCTGCTGACGTAATGAGGAGGTCCTCCCATGATTCGCCAGTCCCTCCTGGCCGCTCTGTGCCTGACGGCCATCGCCCCCTTGGTCCGGGCCGCGGACGATTTCGAACGTGACCCGATCAATTATTCCCAGGCCACGCCCGACAACGTCGTATCACGGCTGCAGCAGCAGCTCGAAGCGGGTCAGGCGTCCCTGAAGTTCGATGGCGACCGGGGCTACATCGACGCGGTCCTCAAGGAACTGAACGTCCCCGTCTCGTCGCAGGTGCTGGTCTTCTCCAAGACGAGCCTGCAGCGGTCCAAGATCTCCGCCAGAACGCCGCGGGCGCTGTACTTCAATGACGAAGTCTATGTCGGCTACTGTCAGAGCGGGGACGTCGTCGAAGTCTCTGTCGCCGATCCGCAGCTCGGCACGGTTTTTTACTCGATGGATCAGGACCTCGAAGAGTCGCCGAAGTTTCTGCGGCAGACCGACGCCTGCCTGCTGTGCCACGGCTCTTCGAACACCCATTACGTACCGGGACACACGATTCGCTCGGTCTTTGCCGATGCCGCGGGGCAGCCGATTCTGGCGGCGGGGACGCATCGGACCGATCACACGAGCCCGCTGAAGGAACGCTGGGGGGGCTGGTACGTGACCGGGACGCACGGCGAGCAGGAACATCTCGGCAATCTGGTCGTGCGGACGAAGCGCGTGCCGGACAAGATCGATAACTCCGCCGGGCAGAACGTGACCGATCTGTCGACGCTGATCGACGTGACGCCGTATCCGACGCCGCACAGCGATCTGGTCGCGCTGATGGTGCTGGAGCATCAGGCGGACGCGCACAATTTTCTGACGCGGGCGAACTTTGAAACGCGGATGGCGCTGCAGTACGAAAAGTCGCTCAATCGCGAGCTGGGCGAGGCCCCCGATCATCGCTGGGACAGCACGAAGACCCGCATCAAGTCTGCCGGCGAAGCGCTGGTGAAGTACCTGCTGTTCAGCGGCGAAGCGAAGCTGACCGGCCCGGTCCACGGCACGTCGGGCTTCGAGCAGGAATTCCCGACGCGCGGCCCGCGCGATGCGCAGGGCCGGTCGCTCAGGGACTTCGACCTGCAGACGCGGCTGTTCAAGTACCCGTGCAGCTACCTGGTCTATTCACCGACGTTCGATGGCCTGCCGGGCGAGATGAAGGATTTCGTGCTGCGGCGGATGTATCAGGTGCTGTCCGGCGAAGACTCGTCAAAAGAGTTTTCGCATCTGTCGGCCGCGGATCGCCAGGCGATTCTGGAAATCTTACGGGAAACCAAGCCTGATCTGCCGGAATACTGGCGGACGGCGCCGGCCGCTTCGGCCACCGGCGGCTGAGCCGCGGCGGTGGGGCGAAGTCCTCCCGCTCGACCGGCATTTTGCGCAACTGACGCAGCGAGATCTGCTGGAGAGTTGCGAGTCGAGCGGTCGATTGGAACCGTAGAACAGTCCCTGTTCCCCGATCGCATGGCTGCACGGGTCCCCGTCCTTCTCGCGCAGCTTCCCGCATGCGATCCCCGATCCGCCCGGCGTCCCTGCGCCGGGCGGATTTTTTTTGCTGGTCGTGGCGGGCGCGACACTTCCGCGCATCGTTGTACGCATCACGGTCGAGAACGTCGCGGTATTCTCTCCAGTACGAATTGGCCTGCGTCACAGGCTTCCGATACCATTTGGAGAACAGGCCCTGCGCACTCCGAGGCTGAGGTCCCATGCAGCGTCTCCGTGCAATTCCGCTTCTGCGACTGCTAATCTGCGGCTTAATGTTCGCCGGGTGCGGTCCGTCAATTGAAAGCGAACCCGCGCCTCGCGTAGCAGTGGCCAGTCCAACTCAATCCGGCAAGCCGGAAACTGTCGATCGCGTTCGGTCGATGGTGGCGAAACTGTTGCAAGTGCCCGTCGACAAAGTCCAACCAACAACGACGCTCAAAGACATTGGAGCTGACGAGCTGGATCTGGTTGAGCTTGTAATGGAACTGGAAGACACCTACGGCATTCTCATCGCGGATGAAGCACTCGTGGAACTCGCAGGGGGCCTGGAGCCGCTTGATATGAGCAAAGTCTCAATCGAGCGACTGGCAGCACTGGTTGATCGACTTCGAGCCGGGGCGCCACAGCTTTCTGCGAGGGAGCCGCAGCCACGCTGATCATTTCGACGCGTCGCCGGAGCAGTGAAAGCCAATTGCCAGGAATGCATTCAATGTCCAATACTCCACGGAATCACGATTCCGCCAAGTCATGTACGCGTCGCACAGCCATGTCGCAGTGCCTTGCGGGAATCGCATCAAGTGCCGCACTGTTTTCAATGCGGGAAGGCCACGCCGCCATGCTGGAACCCCGTCCCTGGATCCGGATTCGCGGGCTGTATGGCGGGTTTCCGCAGGGGATGCTCGATCGGGGCGAGACGCCCGCGGATTACGGGATCAATGCGATCTGGGTCGGCTCGGGGTCGCTCGATCAGGCGGAGATCGACCGTTATCACAAACTGGGGCTGAAGGTCTTCGTCGAGTTCAACTCGATGCACGAGGCAGGCTATCTGAAGGAGCATCCGGACGCGGCTCCGATGGGTCCAGACGGAAAACCGTCGCCGGCGCCGCATGGGTGGCAGGGGGTCAGTCCGTTTCATGCGGGATATCGGCGGAACCGGATGGACGAGTTCCGGCGGGTGCTGACGGAGTTCGAGATCGACGGGATCTGGCTCGACTACCATCACGCCCATGCGAGCTGGGAACGGGCCGATCCGGTGCTGCCGGACACCGATTTTTCCGCCACGGCCCTGGAGCAGTTCTCCCGGCAGACCGGAATCGAGCTCCCAACCGACATTCCCTCTGCGGCGAAAATCCTGCTGGGTCCGCAGCAGGAGGCTTGGACCGACTTCCGCTGCGGCGTCTTCACCGACTGGGTGCGGGAGTATCGTTCGATCGTGAACGCCGTCCGGCCGAGAGCGCTGCTGGGAACATTTCACTGCTCGTGGTCGCCGGACGAGAACGACGGGGCGATCCGGCACAAGCTGGCGATCGACATTCCGGCTCAGGCGAAGTTTCTCGACGTGCTGAGCATCATGCCGTATCACGCGCGGTTCGGTCATCACGACGACCCGGCCTGGATTTCGCGGCAGACGAAGAAACTGGGCGAGCAGATGGGGCTGAAAGGGTCACCGGAGGAGCGACTGCGGATCTGGCCGATCGTGCAACTTTCCGACTGGGGCGAACCGGTCGTGGCCAGCCAGGTTGAGACGATTGTCGATCACGCGACGCAGTCGCCGGCGACGGGAGTGATGGTGTTCCACTGGAGTCAGATTTCGCAGCAGTGGGACAAGATTGAGGCGTTGGGGAAGGCGTATCGGGCGTTGAGGGGATAGTCTTTGCGAGCTGGCGGTGAATACAGTGCAAAATGAAAAGTGAAAAATGCAAAGTGCAAAATGATCCGGATCGGAGATAGAAGGCGGCCGGGCGCGCCTGGCCCTACTCGGGTTTGGTGAGTTCGAAGGTGTCGAAGAGACGGTCTTCGATGTCATAGGCTTTGAACTGGATGGTCCGGTCCTGGATGGTCGCGTAGCAGAAGTGGTGGGCCTTCTTGACGTGAAGGCTGAACCAGGACTTCTGCGGGGCGGGGTCTTCCAGGCCGCCGCCGCCACCGCCGCTGGTGATATAGCGGACGCCCTTTTTCTGGTTGACGGTCATGCGCAGCAGGGGCCAGGTGCGTTCGTAGACGTGGATGTGCCCGTTGAAGGCGATGTCGACGCCGTGCTTTTCGTAAAGCGGGACGAGCTGCCGGGCGTTGAGGTCGCCCCAGGCGGGCTGCGGTTCCTTGTATTCGCCGGTCAGATGATTGCCGTAGTCGTCGACGTCGGACGAGAAGCAGGGGTGGTGGTGGCAGGTGAATTTCCAGGTCGCTTTGCTGGCCGCCAGCTCCGTTTCCAGCCACTGGTACTGCTCGCTGTCGGGGCCGAGCGGCTTGTTGCTGTCGATCATGAAGAACTGCGAATTGCCGTAGTGGAAGGTGTAGTAGTACTCGGGTTTCGGCAGAGCGAAGTAATCGTAGTACCAGTGCGAATTCTGCTCGTGGTTGCCGATGACGGGGAAGGTCGTCGCGCGGGACATGAGGCGGTAGCCGGGTTCGAACAGGTCTTTGACCCACTGATTCCTGGCGTGACCGTCGTCGACGACGTCGCCGCAGTGAAGCAGAAAGTGGGGCCGGAGGGCGTAAGCGCCTTCGGCGACCTTGCGCGTGACTTCCGGATTGCGCTGGGTGTCGCCGATGACGGCGAACGACCAGGCGGCGTCGGCGGTCGGCGCAGTCTGGAACGAGAGGAGCTCGCTGGTCGCCGAGCGCCCCGACTCATCGGTGCTGACGACGCGATAGAAGTATTGGGTCTGCGGCTTGAGGCCGGTGAGTTGCACTTCGTTGATCAGCCGACGGCCGGCGGACTCGGCCCGCTCGGTCAGCGGCGAGCGCGGGCCGTACTCCACGACCATCGTCGACGGCCGGGTGGTCTCGCTCATGACGATCATCGAATCTGTCGTGCCGAACTGCAGGTAAGGTTTGACCGCGAATTCCAGATCGGTGGTGACGGGGGGCGTCCAGGCGATGAGATTGTCGTTCTTCTTCGCGACGGCGGCGATTTCTTCCGCCGACAGCGCCCGGCTGTAGACCTTGACGTCGAAGAGGGCGCCTTGCAGCGGTCGACGGTTGCGTGAATCGACAAAGGCCCCGAGCGTCAGATCCCCGGCGGCGGGGACGCGAATCTCGCCCGACTGCTCGGTTGACTCGGCCTGCTGTTTTCCGTCGACGAACAGCCGCATGGTCTGGCCGTCGTAGGTGGCGACGACGTAGTGCCAGCGATGGAAGTCGATTTCGGCGCTGGCGGGGTTGAGGTACGTCAGGCCCTGTCCCCCCTGACCGGCGAGCGCGAAGCACCAGCGGCCGGCGCGGGTGCCGAGCATCCAGCCGGCCTGCGCCTGGCGGTCGTGCTGCATCCAGCCGGCGATGCCGCCGGAGCGGCCGGCGTCTGCGACGTTGACCCAGGCGGCGACCGAGAGTTCTTTCTGCGGCAGACGCGGCTGGAGTTCGGAGCCGGGGCCGAGGGTCAGCCAGTCGGTCGTGCCGTTGAGAGCGAGGGCTTCGGTCGGTCCGAGCATGGCGACGGCGGGTTTGCCGACGAGCTGCGCGGTCCAGCGATGGGTCTCGTCCTCCCATTCGCCGTCTTCGATCGGGTGCCCGCCGACGGCGAAGTGCAGGACGAGGCCGGGATCTTTTTTGTCCGGATGAGCCCAACTCGAATTTGCAAGAACGGGGAGCAGGAGCAGAGCGATCAGCGCACAACGCATGCGAGCGACTTTCGGCAATGTTTGATGGGCGGGAGGGGGATTCGCCGGACCGATTCTACTGCCGGGAGGCGGACGCGCGGAGCGATGAAGCAGCTTCCGGCGATGCTCGGCCTGGAATTCTTCGAATCTTCGGAATTGCCCGTCAGCGCGCCAACCGGGCGAGAAGCGGCCGAGTCATTCGGGCGTCTGCAGTCCGTAGTCGGCGAGATGCAGCGGAGCCCGGGCGTCTTCGAGTCGCTCGATTCCGGTGATTTCGTTCTGATCGACGGAATACGTGCCGGCATCTTTGCCGAGCGAGACAACGTCAGTGCGGGCGGGAATCCGTGTTCCATCGATTTCGCGATACTCGACGGCCCCTTTCATCCGTCCCCAGAATGTCGGGCAATCATAGGACTTGATCAGCCAGCTCGGCTCGGTCTGGAACTGAATGGAACCGCCGGCGATCGCCGTATCTCGCTGTTTCTCCGGAGGGCTGTACTCGAACGTCAGGGTTGCAGTTTTCTGCGATTTGTCCTCGGAAAGCGATTTCAAGGTGAAGTGCGGACTGCCGACGAGATCCGGGAGCATTTTGCCGCAGACTTCGAATCCGGCGAAGAGCACCGGTTCGACAGTGTCGAGCGTTCTTTCCCGAATGACCTGTGCGCGAGGACCGTTCTTGTTGTCAAACAGCCGCAGCTTGAAGACTCCTTCGGGCTCGTCCTGATGGACCGCGAACGCAGATTCGATGCCTGCGACTTGCACAGAACACTGACCCTTTTGCGTTTCCTTGAGAAAGACGCCGCTCGACGTGATTCCGAACTCCCGTTCTCTGACGGTCCGCTGCTGCACCTTACCGTCCGCGGCGGCAGTTCGGGTCGTCACCAGCCGCCCCCGCCACCCGGTCAGCTTTTCGGGAAGGTTTTTCCATTCTTTGATAACTTTCTCCGGGATTGCGGGGGTCGATGGATCGTCGAGCGGTTGCGCCTGCGCGACGATTGCAGCCAGAACGGCCGCAAGAAACGACACGATTCCAAGGGAATGCTTCACTTCGCTGCTCCTGCTTTGGGACGCACGAGTCGTTCCGCCGAAAACTCGGTTCACGAGTTTACTACGAAGAACAGGCAGACTTGCACAAATAGAAACTGGCCTTTTGTCGTCTTTTTTTTGCCAAAAGAGAGTCCAGTGCGGCGCGACGGCAGGCTCTGCCGCGTAGACGGGGTGGTTGTGCGGCGAGGAAATCTCTGCGGAGAGGAGAGAGAAGTGAGTGGCCAGGTGCCAGTCAGTGCAAAGTGAGAAGTGAAAAATGCAAAGTGCAAAATGGAAGAAGAGAGCGCGCAGGCGGACGCCTGGCGCGGCATTGTGATGTCGCGGCATCGTTGGAACCCGATTCGCCGGGTCCAGGACGGACTGGGGCAGAGTGTTGAGTTCTGCCCCAGCCCTGGAGCTGGCATGTGATCAGGAACGGGCTTTCGCCCGCGATCAGCTATCGGAAACTCGACGTCGAGGTTGTGCGCACGTGAGGTGCGCTCCCCGGTCCCTGCCTGGCGGCAGGGCCGTCAAGCGGGCCCTGATCAGGCCCGGGTCGAGGGTTCGGCTCTCAGAGCGCCGGCGGTTGCCCGCCGACGTGGTACCATTTGCACCGAACCGCCCGACCAGAGGACACGCTCACACTGGTACCGGCATTGTGCAAGAGCAGATTCGGGGAAATTCAAAAAAAATGTGGAAGATTTCTCGCGGAGGAAATTCCCGTACGACGGACGTCCTCGTCCATCGTTTTCTCAGGCAGCGTGGCTTTCGCGAAGAGGTCGACGGACGTGGACGTCCATCGTACGGTGATTCGCCCCTGACGAGGCGCTTCGCGAGCGATGGCACGGCGATCCTGTTCTGGCGATAAGCGATCCGCGATCCGCCCTCCTCCCCAGGCTATTCCCTGCTCGCCCCGCCTTGCATGACCCCGATTCCTGACGCATGTTTGCATGGGCTGAAGGGATTTTCCGGGAATGGCTGCAGTGTTCCGCGGCGCGGTTGTCGAAGAGGGATTGCGGCGGTTCGGAATCGGGTTCGGCGGCACATTTTGACAGCGCCAGTGGTGACAACGTCATGCAGTTCCGACATCCCGTTGCAATGCTGATGCTCGTCGCCGGGACGTTCGGCCTGCTGTTCGCCAACGCGACGGCGATGGCCGAGATGCTGCTGTGCGCGGCGGTACTGTCGCCGGTGCTGCGAAACCCGGAGTTTCAACGCTGCGTGGCGGGGATGCCGAAGCCGTTTGCGACCGGGGGCTTTCTCCTGCTGGCGCTGGTTGTGGGGGGGCATCTGGCGGGCAATCCGGCGAAGTCGTTCCCCTTTCCCCAGTGGGGGATGTATGGGGAACTGGCTCCCACCGGCCCGATGGACTGGTACAGCATCGACGCGGTGACGGCGGAGGGGCGGACGGTCGAGATCAACGCGTCACGCCTGTATCCCCCGCTCGGTCGGGGAACGTTCCGACTCGTGAACCGCGTGCAGGGTCTGATGATTGCCGACGACAAGGGGCTTGTCGTCGCGGGGGTGCCGCCGCGAAAGATTCTGACGGAGCTGTTGCTGGCGTTCGCGAAGCAGTGGAATGCGACGCACGACCCGGATGTGGTCGAGATCCGCCTGCACCGGCACCGGCGGGAGCTGGGGAGCCGCGAAGAGACCTCTGAAGTCTATCTGACGGAGGCGCTGCGATGAGCCTGCTGCATGCGTCGCCGACGGCCGGTTACGTCACCACGCTCCGATGCCTGGTATTCGGGATGTGGGCGGCGAAGTTTGCTGTCGATCCCCTGCAGGAACTGGCCGGCCTGCCGCAGTCGGCCTACTGGCCGCCGACGCCTCTGTCGTGGCTGTCGCGAGAGACGGACCTGCTGATGGTGTCGTACGGAGCGCTGCTGGCGCTGCGGCTGGCGGGAATCGCGTCCGCACTGGCGTGCCTGTCGTCGGGGCTGCTCCGGTCGGCCGCGCCGATCTGCTGTCTGCTGGCGACGATCGATCAGGCGACGCTGCGGGGCTTCGGGCATGTGAACCATGCGGAGATTCTGCTGCTGCTGGCGAGCTACGTCTTCTGCCTGTCGGCGTGGACGTCGCAAAAGGGCCAGCATCCGGAGCCGCTGCTGATCACGCTGCTGATGCTGGTGACGTATATGCTGACCGGGATCCACCGGGTGGCCGTCGGCGGGCTGGAAGTATTTGCGTCGGATTCGATCGTGTTCTGGTCGATCGAGAATGCGTCGCGGATCTCGGCCTTCAACTTCGGGGGAGGCGCCTGGCTGGGCGATCATCCGGTGTTCTGGCTGCCGATGAAGGTTTCGTTCGCGGCGATCACGCTGATTGAGATTCTGGGTCCGCTGGCGCTCCTGTCGATGCCGTTCCGGCGGTTCTATCTGGTGGCGATGGCGGGCTTTCACATCGGCGTGGCGCTGACGATGAATATCATCTTCTGGGAGAACGCGGTGCTGCTGGTGTTTCTGCTGGGAGGCGACCTGATTCCGCGAGGAGAGGCTCCGCTGGGGATCGGTGGATCTATGAACGAGGCCGGACGGGCGGTTTGATTGGCTCGCGGAGGCGACCTGCGGAAACCTCGTTCCCGGCCGATGTTTGAACACTCGCTATTCCCAACCGGCAATTGAAGCGGCATACTGCGGTGTGTGTTCGAGTGCGCCGAAATCAAATCCCGACTGGCCCGTGACCGCATGCAGCCCCGTCCGCCAATCCCGAAGGCTTCTCCGTTGAACCGGCGGCAATTTCTGGGGGCGAGCGCTCAGCAGGCGGCGGGCGTGGCGGTGGGGGTCGTCGGCTGGACGGGGACTGCGCAGGCCGGGATTGGCGGGAATCCGCTGGAGCGGCTGGACGTGGCGGTGATCGGCGTCCGGAACCAGGGGCGCGTGCTGGCGAATGCGCTGGCGGTGCAGCCGGACGTCCTCGTACGGACAGTTTGCGATGTGGACCGCCAGCAGGCCGAATCTGCGGCGGCGGGGCTGAGCGATCTGCAGCGCGTGCCGCCGGGGATCGAGAGCGATTTCCGACGGGTGCTGGACGATCCGGCGATTCAGGCCGTGGTCGTCGCGACGCCGGATCACTGGCATGCGCCGATCGTGCTGCAGGCGTGTGCTGCGGGCAAAGACGTTTACGTGGAGACGCCCTGTTCGGGGACGATTGCCGAGGGGTACTGGATGCTCGCGGCCGCACAGCGGCATGGTCGAGTCGTCCAGACGGGACTGCAGGAGCGGAGCGGAGCGCACTTTCAGTCAGCAATGGAGCTGCTTCGTTCGAAGTCGCTGGGGGCCGTTCGACTGGCGCGGGCGTGGGTCGTGCACCGACGAAAGCCGATCGGCCACAAGCCCATATCAGCTCCGCCTGAGGCGGTCGATTACAATCTGTGGCTGGGACCGGCCGCAGCGCGGGAGTTCGACGCGAACCGGTTCCACTTCAACTGGCGCTGGTTCTGGGAGTACGGCGGCGGCGAACTGACCCACTGGGGCTCGCACTGGCTGGATGTGGCGCGGTGGGGCCTGGGGGTCGAGTGGCCCGTGCGAGTTTCGGCGTGCGGCGGCAAGCTGCATTTTGTCGACGACCAGGAGACGCCGGACACGTTGACGGTGCATTACGAGTACCACGGGCGAATGCTGCAGTGGGAGCACCGGCTGTGGTCGGGACATGGGATTGAAGGCCGGAACGCGGGAGTGGCGTTCTATGGCGAAGAGGGGACGCTGATCGTGGATCGGGGCGGGTGGAAGGTCTACGACCGCTCCGACGCGCTGGTTTCGGAGTCGTCCGAGTTACAGACGAGTCATCTGCGGAATTTCATCGACTGCGTGAAGTCGCGGCAGACGCCGAACGCGCCGCTGGAGATCGGGCACGTTTCGGCGGGTCTGTGCCATCTGGGCAACATCGCTTACCGACTCGGGCGGGATATCCGGTTCGATCCGCTGCAGTTGCGGTGTCCGCACGATGCGGCGGCAACAGCGCTGCTGACCCGGCAGTACCGGCCGGGGTTTGGCGGATGCGGGGAGAACGACAGCCCGACCGGTGCCATCGGTTGAGAGCTGCCGGTCAGTTGTCCGTCGTCAGTTGCTGAAGACTGGCAAGTGCGAATCAACTGCGCTGGATGTCGAGTTGAGCCTGTGCAACCGCCGGCTTGAGCGGCTTGAAGGGGGCGTGCTTTGACAGCGACGCCTCCCAGCCGACGACCAGCCAGGTGGCGAGGCCGAGGGGGACGGCGTAGGGGAGGATCAGCCGGCCGCGGGCTGCGACTTCCTTGCCGGATTCGCGGGACTTCCGATCGCGTTCGATATCTTTCCGGACGGCGCGATAGCCGCGCGTGAAGAACCGGTAGAGGATCGTGCCGACATGGAAGACGGCGATGAAAGCGGTGCTGACGACGATCACGGCGACGGTGGGCATGAAGCCGAGCCAGACGCTGAGGGCTCCCATGAGTTTGGCGTCGCCGGCGCCGCCGCCGGCGATCAGCCAGAGAACGAAGAGCATTCCGAAGCCGAGCGCGAAGCCGGCGAGAGCGTCGAGGAGTCCTGCTCCGCCGAAGAATGCGGCCTGATAGATCCAGCCGGCAAAAAACATGGGGACCGTGAGCCAGTTGGGGATTCGCCGGGCCTTGAGGTCGGTCACCAGCGCGATGAGGGTCATCCCGGCGACGCCCACGATGTAGAGCCACGCATACCACGGCCAGCTTGCCATTGTCTTCTCCGCCCTCGGTGCACTCGGATGGGAACCGCTGCCGGGGGAATCCTCCGCCCGAACGACCAGACGCAACGGTCCTCAAGGGCCTCATTCTCCGGGGCGGAGGGACTGTCCACAGCCCGAGCTTGAGTCGAAGGGCTGCAGAATCTGCGGAAAGGGGGCGAGAACCTGCGGTTGCAGCGAATTTCCGGATTCGTCGGATTATCGCGGTTGGGGGCGTCGCGACGATGATCCGGTCTGCGCGGTTGGCAGAGCGTTGGCGGGGCGTCATACTTCGAGGCGAAGCGGGGAATCGTCCCGCGGCACGGAGCGCTGTTGTCAGGGAGGATTCAGTGTGATTGCGGATTTCATGCAGGCGGCCGACGAGGCGGCCCGGCTGGGGGGGCAGGTGCTGCGCACCTGGTCGACCCGGTTTACGGTCACGGAGAAGAGCCGGTCCAATCTGGTGACGGAAGCCGACTTCGCGTCCCAGAAAGTGATTCACGAGTTCCTGCATCGGCGCTATCCGCACCACGGTTTTCTCGGCGAAGAGGGCCTGGAGCATCCGACCGGGGCGGGGGGGTATCGCTGGGTGATCGATCCGCTGGACGGGACTTCGAATTACGTGCACGGGTTCCCGTACTACGCGGTTTCGATCGGTCTGGAAGAGCAGGGGGAGCTGATCGCGGCGGCGATTTACGATCCGACGCGGGACGAGATGTTTCTGGCGGGTCGCGGGCTGGGAGCGACGCTGAATCGTCGGCGGCTCAAGACTTCCGGCGAGCGGATCGTCGGCCAGGCGATGCTCGTCGCGAGCCTGCCGGTCGCGACGACCGCCGAGGATCCGGCGGTCGGGCGTTTTCTGTCGATGATTCCGAAGGCGCAAACGGTCCAGCGAACCGGTTCGGCGGCGCTGAATCTGGCTTACGTCGCCGCGGGCCGGCTGGACGGATTCTGGTCGGCGAGTCTGAAGCCGTGGGACATGGCGGCGGGGGTGCTGCTGGTTCGCGAGGCGGGTGGAGTTGTCACAACAATTCGGGGCGGATCATTTGAACTGGAGGTGCCGGATCTGCTGGCAGCAGCGACAGGCGAACTTCAGCAGGAGATGGTGCGGATTCTCGCGTGAGAATTGACTGAAACGGGAGTCCGCGCTTCCTCCGCGGAACTGTCGGGGGTTAGAATTTGAGGAGGAATCGTCGCAGGTTCCGGCATCGATCCCGTCCCCGCAATCCAACCGGTTTGACAACGACTGAATTCCGAGTCAGACGCCGAGCGGCTGCGGTGGGTCAGCGTGTCGGTCGGAGAGGCTGTCGACCGTGTTTTCAGAAGGCAGTGCCTGGAGGCGCTGCGGAGTGCATGATGCCCGCCCCTCATCGCCATGGGATCGTTCCAGGCCAATGGCTGATCGCCGCGGTCGCGGGGACTTTGCTGGCCGTGGCGTCGGCATGCGGGGGTGCGGTCGCGCAGGAGTCGCCGGCGGTCCGCCCCGCCGAGGTCGAACCGTCGCCGGGATCGACGAATCCTGCGGATCCGGCAGCAGCGGTGCTGAGCGAATTGCCGCCGAAGACCATCTACCTGCCGAACGATCAGGGCAAGCTTGTGCCCGTCCCGTACGGAGCGAAGCTCGAAGAGTATCTGAAATCGCTTCAAGCCCCCGCGGAGGCGAAGACTGAGAAAGTCCCTCCGGCCGTTCTGTCGGAGATCGAAATTTCCGGCAGTGCGGATGACGAGCGGGCGACTCTGACCGTCCGAATGACGCTGTCGCTGCAGCCCGAGGATCCGAATCAGTACATCCGCGTCCCGCTGCGGCTGCAGGAGGGAATCCTGCAGAAGTTCGAGTTGACGGGCGACGCCCAGGCGTTCCCGGCGAACTGGTCGCGCGAAGAGGGTTACGCGTGGTGGTTTCGCGGTCGAGGGGAGCAGCGGCTACTGCTGACGATGACCGTGCCGATCCGGCGTCAGCAGCCGACGCGGCGACTGCAACTGACACTGCCGGCGGCGGCGGTCAGCAGCCTGAAATTCAGCATCCCGAAACGGACGGTGACGTTCCGCACGCCGGACCAGACTACGCTGCAGTCGGTTCCTCTGGCGGATGGCGGTTCGGCGTGCTCGCTCTCGGGGCTGGGGCCGCGACTCGACCTCACGTGGCAGCCGAGTCCGGAGAAGTCGCAGGACGAGGGGGCTCTGGAAACGCAGACCACGTATCTCTGCCGGTTGAATCCGGATTCGCTGGTGATCGAGGCGACGCAGCGCATTCAGGCACTGCAGGGGACTTTCAGCAGCATGCAGGTGCAACTGCCGGCGAAGGCCGAGATTCTGAAGATCGAAGGACGGGAAGGCCGGGACTACCAGAGCCACAGAGTGAATCCCGATGCACCGGATCAGTGCCTGGTCACGCTGCAGAACGCGACAGCGGGTCCCGTGTCGCTGAAATGGACGTTGCGGATACCGCTGGACGAGCGACGGAGATTGACGCTGACGGGATTGAACGTCGAACGGGCCAGGAAGCAGACTGGGGAGATCGGTTTTATTCTGCTCGACGGCTGGCGGCTTTCCTCCAGCGAGTCCAAAGACGCGAATCTGGTTCGCATCAACGCCGGCGAACTGCGGGCTGTGGCGGACTCCGCCCAGATCCAGCGGGCGTATCGGTTTCTGAGCCAGCCGTTCCAGTTGCCGGTGGCGCTCGATCCGGTTGAGCCCTATGTCGTCGTCGCGCCGCAATTGATGCTGGAAGTTTCCGCCGACCATTTGAACCTGGAGTGTGCGTATCAACTGCAGGTCTTTCGCGGGTCGGCGACGGAGTTGAATCTGCGCTGGCCGGGCTGGCAGGCGGAAGGGTGGACGATCGAGTCCATCGAGCCGCGGGAGCTCGTCGAGGGATTTTCCGCCGCCGACAGCGAGCAACCGGGACTGATTCGAGTCCGGTTGACGGAGTCGCGGCGAGGCAATTTCGGGCTGGTGCTGAAGGCGCGGCGACTGCTTCTGCAGAGCCGGGGCGAGATCGATTTCACGCTGCCGATCATGGCCGGGAGTTCCCCCAATTCGCCGGTGCTGGTCGTCGCCAACGCGGAGAACGTCGAGAGCGAATTGACGACCGGTGAGGGGACGCTGCTGCGGCCGCTGGCCGGCGATCGACGGGATGAACTGACACTGCCGAGCCGACTGATTCCGCTGAAACGGACAGAGTCTCGGATCGACGGTCCCGATCGCTCGTTCAAGTTGAAAATCACGGAACACGAACAGCGGATTCGGACCGAAAGCCTGACGGAGGTGGACTTGTCCGGCGATCGGCTGGGAGTCACCCAGCGGATTCAATACGCGGTGGAGTATCAGCGACTTCCGCAGTTGCGACTGCTGCTGCCTCCCGGCCTGCCGACCGATCGCCTGCAGTTTCTGACGGCGGATCGACTGGAGCTCGCCCCCGCCTGGCAGCCGGTTCTGCCGGATGGGACCCGAGAAGTCCTGCTGTCGCTCGATGAGGCGAAACTGGGGCGTTTCGAACTGGTGATCCGGACGACACTGCCGGTCCCCGATCAGCCGGCCGATGGCGGCGAGCTGATGGCGTCGATTCCCATCGTGCAGTCGCTGGACTCCGAATTCGCGACCACGTCAGTGGAGTTTCAACACGGGGAATGGCAGGACGAATCGACGCCGGGCGATGGATGGAAACTTCATCTGACCGATTCGGAGAATCAGCGCTGGACCGCCGACGGAGCGCGAACGGAGTTTCCGCTGCAGTTGATCGCGTCGCGCGGGGGAGATGCGGGTCCGTTCGTGGTCCAGCAATCCTGGATCCGCGCACAGTTCGACGGGAAGAAATCGCTGAACTGCAGAGCGCAGTTTCGATTGAACGGCCGAGGGTCGACGATCGCTGTGAATCTGCCGCTCGACGCGGAAGCACCGCGTTTCGCATGGGGTCAGACGGTGCTGGACGAAGCGGGCGTGATCGAGCGGCCGTCGGGGTCCGGAAAGTACCAACTGCGACTGCCCGACGCGGCGGCCGACCTGACGGAACATCTGCTGACGGTGGATTATCTGGCGCCCGGCGCCGGCTCGTTGCGGGGAACCGACCAGATCACGATTCCCTCGCCGAAGCTGCAGCCGGCGACCTGGGTTGCGCAGACGGTGTGGACCGTCGAGTTTCCGTCGGACCAGCATCTGTTCGACTATCCGCGGCAGATGACGCCCTTATATCGCTGGGAACGTCAGGGGATCATCTGGCGGCGCGCGCCACAGCCGGACCTGGCGTCACTGGAGAAGTGGATCGGGACGTCATCGGGTCCGCCGATGCCGACGGTCGCCGTTCCGGGGAACGTCTATTCGTTCAGCCAGCTCGGCGCTCCGACCGAACTGCGAATTCGTTCGCTGAGCGCTCCGATGGTGCTGCTGTTCGGCGCGGGGATCTCGCTGACGGCGGGGTTCGTCCTGATTCAAGTTCGATACGTCCGCCATGTGCTCAGCGTGCTCGTGCTCGGGCTGCTGTTCTCGATTGCGGGCCTGTGGTTCATGCCGCTGCTGGAGCTGTTGCTGCAGCCGATGATTGCGGGCCTGATTCTCCCGCTGTTCGCCGTGCTGATCCAACGATGGAATCGGAGCCGCGAAGTGAACACGGTACTGACGCTCGGGCCGGATCAGGACTCGCGGTTTCGCGAGCCTGTCAGCGGCAGTCGCTCTGAACCGGGGGGCCAGGCGTATTCCTCCGAGGAGCCGACGCAGTTGCGGGCGCCCAGCCTCGACGCCGAAGCGGTGCATTACGAAACGGGAAGTGGCGTGTCATGAGCCACGATCTGCGTCTGCGACTGGTCGTGGCGGCAGCGCTCGCCATTCTGCCGGCCTCACTTCTCCGGGCTCAATCGAGGGGGACTCCTCAACGCGGACCCGTTGTCGAGCGCATCGATCTTCCGGCCGACCGACAGGATGAATGGCCTCGAGGGGTCGAGGCGCTGACGCCCGTCGCGCGCGATGAATTTCTGCGGTTGTGGAAACTGTCCCGTCCTGACGAAAGCGGGCCGGCGGTGACGCCGTTCCCGACCGCGACGTTTCGCGGAACTCTTGCGGGACGGGATCTCGTCGGCCAGGAGTTGTCGGTATCGGTCAGCAGTCCCGCCAACCCGCCTGCCTGGCTGCCGTTCGGCCCGTGGACGCCTGCGATCAGCCAATTGCGGTGGACCGACGGTCCTGCGGTCTGGGGCCGCGCGCCCGGAGGGCAGACCCTGCTGCAGGTCGACCGAATGTCCGGGGAGCTGGTCGGACGGTGGAGTCTGCGGGGTGACGCCCGCGGCGACGAAATCCACTTCGACTGGCAATCGCCGCGGGCCGCGGTCACGCGACTGGAGCTTGAGACTCCTCGCGACTTCGTTGTGACCAGCGATACCGGAGATGTGCGGAAGCAGCCGTCGGCGGCGGGGAGTCCTGCCGTGGTGTGGGAGCTGCACCTCGGACCGACCTCGGAAGCTCATTTTTCGATCGGTCCCGAGCGACCGCCGAGCACCTTGCGACCGCGGATCCTGGCGGACCAGGAGATTACGTCGGTCGTGAACGAAGGGGACCTGAGCTTCGAGGCTGTCTGTCAGCTCGAAGTTCACGAATCGCCCGTGCAACTGCTGAAATTCGACGTGCCGGTCGGCGTCGAAGTGTTCTCCGCTTCCATCGGCGGCGACATACCGCTGGACTGGTCGGTTGCGGCGATGGAGGATCGACGGCAGTTGAGCGTGCGACTGCCCGATCCGATTCAGGGTCGGATTCGCCTCGTCCTGGACGGGATCGCGACTTTGAAGCCGGGGCAGGCGGTCAGCGCGCCGCAGATTGTCCTGCGGGACGCGATCTTCGTCTCCGGCAAACAGGCGTTCGTCATTACGCCGCCGCTGGAGCTCCGTTCCATCCGGGGCGCCGGTTTCCGGCAGCAATCGCCGATTACGCAGACGCCCGTCGGGGACTCGCTTTCGTTTCAGATGCTGGGGCCGGAGGGACAAGTCCTGCTGGAGGTTCGACGGCCGCAGGCGACTTTGTCGACGCAGGTGCTCGGGCAACTGCAACTCGGCAGCGACGACTGGTCGAGTATGACTGACGTGGTCTGGACCGCGACATCCGGCGCGGTCTTCCAGACGAATTGCCGGATTCCTGCGCACTGGGACGTCAGCGAGGTTCAGCCGGCCCCGTGGGTCTCGAACTCTCAGCTCGCAAGCTGGGACGTGCAATCAGGCGCCGGGGGCGCCTCGACGCTGACTTTGGAATTCTACGAAGCCATCACGCCCGGCAGCCCGCGGGGAGTCCGGATCTATCTGCGGCGCGCCGCTCCCGCGCTCCCGCTGACGGGTCCGCCCCCCCTTCCGCAGGCGATTGAAGGAGAGCTGGATGACTTTGGTCTGGAGATCGTTGCTCCTCCGAGCCTCAGTATCCTGCCCGGCGACAACAGCAATCTGACGCTTCTGGCTCCGGCTTCGACGCCGACAGGCTGGCTGGGGACCGCCGCGGCAATGACGCCCGCCATCCCGACATCGGGCACTGTGCGCCGGTTCCGCTGCGGCCAGGGGGACTCACCGGGCGAGCTGACCATTGAGGCCACGCCCGGCCCCGAGGGGCCCGGCTGCGACGTATCGGTCGCAGCCAGTCCGACGGCGGTCCACTGCGAATTCACGCTGCGGGTGCAACCCCGCTGGAATCCGGATTCGCGCGTCCTCTGGTACGTCGCCGGCCCCGTCACTGCCATCGACTGGGGGGTGAATGGCGTTCCCCTTGCCGAGCCGGAGCTCCGTCGACTTCCGACCGAGCGTCACGCGGAGTGGAAGCTGCCGGAGTCGGGAACGCTGTGGGAATGGACGGCTCCGAGGGGAACGGGAGACGACATAGTCGTCCACGGGACGGCGACGCTGCGCTGGACCGATCGCATCGAGATTCCCCTGGTCTTCCTTCCCGAACTGACCGGGGGGCTCTATCAAGTGACGCTCGTCCGGACCGCTCCGGACATTGCGACGTACGACGACCAGGGGCTCTCGCTCCTGAGCTTTGACGATTCGCCGATGATCGGCCCGCGCGCGGAGGAGGCCGGTCGCGATACGCGCGTCTGGCGGTACGACTCTCCCGACGATCAGCTCCGGCTGACGCGTCGGGAAGCCGCGGCCGCCGGTCCCGAGGCGACGAGCGCAAGCCTGCTGCTGGACTCGTTGATTTCTGCGAATTCTGGCGGCATCGACCTGCATCGGGCGACATTGTCCGTCGCTCGACGAGGGGGAGGGGACTCGCTGGTGGTGACGCTGCCGCCGGGAACGCGGCTGCTTGAGCTGTGGCGCGACGGCGAGCGTCAAACCGTGCCGCCGGTCGATCTGACCTTGCGAATTCCGCTCGATGTGAACCGGTCGCGACATTCCATTGAGATGCTCTACGAAGCGCCCGCGAGGTCTGCATTCCTGATGGAACGCCAGACCGTATTTCTTCCGAAGCTGGACTGTCCTGTGACGCAGTTCCGGTGGCGGTTTTCGCTCCCTCCCGGATCGACGCTGGCCACTCCCCCCTCGGGTGTGGTTCTTGAAGTACCGCTGCCCGCGACGAGCTGGGCCCGACGATTCCTGGGTCCTTTAGGACGCGCGTCGGGCGAACCGATCTTCAATCCGCTCTCGGGCGATTCCTGGCGACGTCTCTGGGTGGATGCGCCTGCGACGCCGGTCGGCGTCTCTACCGGCGGTGCGGACTTCGCGATCCCCGAAGAATGGACGACCCGGATCGCCGAGTCGCCGGTGGCGCCTGCGGCGATCGAACTGACGACCTGGGACGGACTGCGACTGCGCCTGTTCGAATGGATAATTTTCCTGGGCGTCATGCTTGTCGGTGTACTGCTGAGAATCCGTCGCCCGGAGATTGCCAATCGGATTGCGGCCATCTGGCTGGGACTGTGGGGGGGAGTGGCGTTGTGCATGCCATCGCCGCTGGAGACCCTTGCCGGCAGCGCCTGCGCCGGCATGCTGCTGGCGATCGCGGCCCCGCGGTCGCTGCTGACAGCCTTCCGCTGGGAGCTGGCGAGTTCGTCCGGAGTCGCCAGGGTGCCGGGGGGCAGCACGCAGAGTTTTCGTTACACGCCGCCGGCAGTCGGGCTGCTGATTGCGGCAGGGATGTCAATGGCGGCGGCACAGCCGCCTGCCGGGTCCGCGCCGGGGGCGGCGTCTCCGAAAACGTGGAAGGTCTACGTTCTGATCGACGACGATCGGCAGCCGTCGCGCGTCCTGCCGCTGGTGTACCTCGATCCGGAGCTGCTGCGACAATTGCGAAGTTTCGAGCGGACCTCCGCCCGGCCGGCCTGGTTGCTGAGATCGGCGGCGTACGACGTCAGCATCGCTCCCGATCGGTCGGCGGAGGTTAAGGCCGACTTTCAAGTGACGGTCACTTCCCGGAAGTCGGGAAACGTCATCGATCTGCCGCTCAGCGGCGGGTCGCTGAAGAATCGGGATGGGTGCCGGGTGGACGGGCGACCGGTCGTGGCCGTTCGGGCGACGGATGAGAGCGGCTGGCTGATTCCGCTGCCGATCGACGATTCGGGTGCAGAGCCGCGCAGCGTGCGGATTGAACTGGACCTGCTGACTCCCCCGTCGGCGGCCGGGGCACCGGCCGTCGCTCTGAAGATCCCTCCGGTCGTCTCCGCGACGGCGACGGTGCGTTGTGCGGACGCCGCGGAATGGACGATTTCGAAGGGGCTGGGCAGCCGGACGCTGCGGCAGTCGGGGACCGAGCTGCAGGCTCAGCTCGGGTCTGTCGACGAGCTGAGCGTGGCGCCGGCGACCGCGTCACTGAAGGAAACGGCGCCCGTACAGATTGATGTGCGGATGGTGCAGACGGTCGATTGCCGGTCGGCCTGGTCGGAGGTTCGTTTTCGCTGCCGATGCACGTCGCTGCAGGGGAGCTTGCGGTCATTGCGACTGCGGGTTCCGGTATCGGCGGTGGTTCGCGAAGTTCGCGGCGATGCCCTGGGGGGATACCGGATTGTTCGCGACGCGAGTTCGTCGCAGGAAGTTCTGCTGACGTTTCAGCCTGAGGAGCGGGCTCAGTGGATGCTGGAGGGGACGTTGCTTGTCCCGCAGAACCCGTCGGAGCCAGACCGTCCCATTCCCGTCGTTCAGCCGGTCTCGACGGATCAGGTGCAGATTGCGCACATCACCACGGTCTGCGGTCTCGGATCGACGCCCGACCATCGAATCGAGCTGCGCGAAGCGGACGACCCGGCATTGACGCTCATCACCGCAGAAGCGTTCGTACAGACGTGGGGGGACACCGGACTGACCGTGCGCCCGCATCCGACGTTCGAGATCCGTCCGGGCAACGGGAACCCGTCGTTTCGACTGACGAATACGGCGGTCGAGCGGCGGGCGCTGCGCTGGAATCAGACCGGGACGTTCCGGCCCCGGCGGATGGAATGGGTGGTGCAGGGGGAGCTGGAGACTTCCGGAGGGGCCTGGAACCATGCGCTGATCGTCGACAGGCGACTGCGAATCGAGAGTATCACTGTCGAGGAGAACGGGGCGGATCGCCTCCTGAAGCGGGCCGAGTCGCGACTGAACGATCGCCAGAACCGGATTGTGCTGTTTCTGGGGGAACGAACGACCGGCCTGCAGAACATCACGATCCGCGCGAGCGGTCCGGTCCGTCTGGGGTCGCCGCAACCGTTGCCCGGAATCTGGTGCGAAGGTACGGCGCTGATCGACGGGCGAATTTCGCTGTACTGTGATCCGGAACTGCTGCTGGACATGCCGTCGACGCGTGGACTGGAGCGGCTGGAGGCGAGCGAGGAACCTGCCTCGAACGCCGAGGCGCCGACGCTGTTCGGTCGATTTCAGGTTCTGGAACCGGATGTGACCGCGACGCTGCGCGTGGTATCGCGGCTCGGCCGATGCAGCGCGCGAAACGCCGTCGCGATCACGCCCGCCGAGCAGAGTCAGTGGCGTCTGAGGGGACGTCTGGAGATGACGCCGGCGGATCCGTCGACGCGGGAGATGGCGTGCGACTTGCCGGCAGACTGGGGTCCGAAGTTCGAGTTTACGGTGGAAGGGGCCCGCGTCGAGTCGCAAAGTCTGCCGACCGGAGTCACTCGACTGGTGCTGCAGCGGGTGGGCTCGATGACCGATCCGGTGTTTCTGAACTACGGAGTCGAGCTGGCGCCCAAGGGGGGGCGCGAGTGGTCGATTTCGCTGCCGCAGCCGCAGCAGTGCCCTCAGATCGAAACCGTCGTCGGAAT
Source organism: Planctellipticum variicoloris (assembly GCF_030622045.1). Classification (NCBI taxonomy): domain Bacteria; kingdom Pseudomonadati; phylum Planctomycetota; class Planctomycetia; order Planctomycetales; family Planctomycetaceae; genus Planctellipticum; species Planctellipticum variicoloris. Next base: position 3,290,022 of record NZ_CP130886.1, read on the forward strand.
TCCGCCGTCGGACGACTGGGAAGCGTCGCCCGAACAGGGAGTGATTCCGGGAGATTCCCGACCGGAGTGGCTGAAATCGCTCTGGGGGGACTGGAGCCAGGAGTCCGCGATGACTCTGGTCCGTCCGCGGAGGGAGGCGTTGCTGCTGGTGCGGCGTGCTGCGCCGCCGGAACGAATGCCGCGGGAGATTCCCTTCATGGAACACCGACTGGCGATGACGAGCGACGATGAGATCGCGGGGACGTCGCTGCTGCTGCTGGTGCGTCCGGGAGCGGAAAGCATCGACATCAGCGTTCCGGCGGAGATTCAGTTGCATTCCGCCCTGGAGGGTGAGCGTCCGCTGGAGATGACGACGACCGGCCCCGGGCAGGTCCGTCTGCTCTTGGACGGAGGGGGGAGCACGAGCCTGCTGCTGCTCAACTGGTCCAGAAAACTGAGCACCGACTGGGCGCCGGTCGAGCAGCGAGTTTTCACCTTGCCGGTTCCGGTCGGCCTCGTTCCGAAGCAGCACTGGATCAGTCTGGAGTCCGCTCCGAGCGACTGGCTGGTTCCGCGGACCGGAATCGAACAGCGCACCGTGCTGGATCAAGCCCTGACGCGCCTGGAGATTCTTCTGCTGCAACGTCCTCCCGATCCGCAGCCGGCCTGGTACGCGGCCTTGCTTCAATGGAGCTACGGCCAGGTCGCAGCGGCTCTGCCGGCTGCTGCGCAGACCGGCGATGGGCAGTCCGCTGCCCGGATGGAGCGGTGGAACCGGCTTGTCGAGATCATCAACCAGCGAAAGATCCGAATCGAGTCTCCGGGGGCCGCGAGCGGGCTGTTCTGGCAATCGTCGGAGACGGCACAGACCGCCGTGTCGGGCGAAGTCCTCTCGATCACTGGAGATTTGCGGCTCTGGCAGGTGCGTCGGCAGGACCTGCTGTGGTGGGTGCTGCTGCCGATGGCGGCGCTGCTGGCCTCCATCCTGTTGCGATGGATGCGGCGTCCGTACGCCGAATGGCTGGAAGGGCGCCCTTCGCTGTCGTGGTTGCTGCTGGGGCTGGGCTGGTGGCTCTGGATCACTCCCAGCTTCGTGGGCCTGCTGCTGGTGGCGGCGGGACTCTGGGTGGCTTTCCGGCAACGGCCTGCCGCAGTCGCCGGGACGCTGGTCGGATAGCAATTCGCCGGGGTCGACTCACAGGCCATAGAATCTCACGGCGTTGTCGTGAAACAGTTTCCGACGGAAGTCGCGCGAGCGCTCTCCAGTGATGGCGTCGAGGGCGCTGATCCAGCGGGCCAGCGTTGAGCGGAGCGTGCAGACGGGCCAGTCCCCGGCGAACAGGATGCGGTCCTCGCCGAAGGCGTCCATCGCGAAGTTTATATTCGGGGCCAGATCGGCGGGCGCCCAGTCGGGTTCGGCGGTCACGACGATGCCGGAGATCTTGCAGACGGTATTCGAGCGGGCGGCGAGTTCCTGCAGTCCCGATTGCCAGCGAGCACGCAATTCGGCATCCCGACTGGTGACGCTCAGATTGCCGCAATGATCGACAATAAAACGCGTGTTCGGGCAGGCATCCACCAGCCGGACGGCGTCGTGCAGTTCGCCGGGACGCATGCAGAGGTCGAAGGAAAGGCCAAGTTCGCCGAGCAGGCGGACGCCTTCGACAAACTCCGAACTGAGACAGAACCCGGGAGGGGTTGCCGGAACATGCAAGACCTGCCGGACCCCTTTGACGAACGGATTGGCGGCGTAGCGTCGAACGTACGACTCGAACTCGGGCGCGCCCGGACGTGCGGCGATGACGGCGCCGCACATCGGATTCTCCGGCTGGGCGCAGAGGTCGAGGACATAGTCGGCTTCCGCGACGCGCTGCTCGGGGGCGACGTCGACTTCCATGTAGACGGTCTTGACGACGTTGAGTCCTGCGACCGCCTGCAGATAGTCCGACATCACGAAGCTGCGGCGCAGCGGCGGCACGTCTTCGACGGCATGCCAGGGGAGCGTGAAGCGGTCGAGGTCCCAGAGGTGCTGGTGGGTGTCGACGATGGGGGGAAGATCCAGGTCAGGGGGAGCGGCTGCGGGCATCGAAGTCATCCGGGGCGGTCAGAAGTCGATCAGATCAGCGGTGCACGACGTCCGGACGATCTCCCGTTTCCAGGCCCCCTCGTAGACGGGCCAGGCTTGTACGCGAAATCCATCCGCACAGATTTCGCAGGGTGCCCGATCGCGCCTGACCGCGTCAAGGCAGTCCCGTTCCTCGGGAAGCAGTTCGTACGGCGGAGCGCTGCGATTGCCCCGCCGACGGACGACTTGCCCCTGATCGCAGAGGGTGACGACGGTAGGAATGTCGAGGGCGAGCAGCCGCCACGCAATCAGCTCGTGGCTGGCGGACGCGAACTGCTCCTTGAGTCGCAGCAGATCCGCTTCCACGGCACATGCCGCTTCGAACCAGTGAGCCGGGAGGAGCAGCCGCTGAGCGAACTCGTTGGCCAGATCCTCACGCCAACCGGCAGGCAGGTCGCGGCCGGTCGTGCCGGCAACTTCGCAGACGCGCCAGGCCACGGACTCGCCGAGTTCGTGGGCGGCGGCCCATTGAAGACGTTCCGGACGGTCTTCGGGCCGGAGAAAGATGGACGGAGCGCCGCCGACGCGTTTCAGTCGTCCCCGCTCGGGCTGACCGCGATCGATGGCGACCGTCACGTGCAGCCGGGCCGCCAGTTGCAGGGCGTCGACGGGAGGGGCGGAGATTTCCGCGGACTGCAGCAGGTCCCGGACGACGCGGTCGATCGCGGCTTGCCAGTCACAGGGAGACATCGGGGACTCCGCACCTATGAGTTCACGGTTGTCTCCCACGATACATGCCGAGGTCGAGTCCGACATCTGCAAATTGTGATTCTGCGGGAATCCGGAGCGGGGGCCGAGTACGCTGAGCAGAATTCAGGAACGGTCGCCGCACGGGTACGCGCCCCCGGTTTGACGGCGACTCACGGAGCGGAGGGCCACTCGAAGCGGAGCAGGAGGCATTTGTCTCCCGCGCCGACCAGATAGCCGCGTCCCTGCTCGTCCAGCGTGTTCGTGCCGTAGACGCCATAGGTGGCGCCGCGCAGCAGTTTGTCGCTCTCTGAGTCGAGGGGAACTGTGCGCGAGGTCCAGTTTTCCAGGTCGTGGACGACCCAGGCGTGGCCGTCGGCGCTCCTGGTCAGGCCGCAGACAAATCGCGATCCGGTCGGGCAATAGATCGCCGACGGATACGAGCTGCCGTCCGGATGGAACCAGCCCAGTCGTTCCAGGAGGGCCGGTCCGTGCGGAGCGGGGGTCAGGCACCAGAGGGCGCCGGAGTGCGTCGTAAAGACAATCCGCCCCGATTGCAGCGTGGCAAAGCCGACGATGCCGTGCGAGCTGGAGTCGTGCGTCGGGTTGTAGTCAGGGAGCGGCCAGCGGGCGACCTCCTTGAGGTCGGTGTCGAATTCGACCAGCCAGGATTTGACGGACTGCTCCTTGACGAAGGTCACCGCGCGATCGCCGGGCGCCGGGTTTTCGATGTTTTCGACGCGAGGAACGTAGACGTGTTCGCGGAAATCAACCAGCAGGTTGCGCGAAGTGTGACCACGGTGCGACCCGACGGCCATCGAACGATGCGTCCCCTTCGCGGTGTCGAACTGATACAGCATGTGGTTGAAATAGCCGAGGGCATAGACGTAGCGTCCCGTGGTCCCCAGCGCGATCAGCGCGTCGGACGTCTTCAGCACGTGCTCCCAGCGGGGCTGACCGGGCCGGATGCGCCAGAGATGGCTGCCCCAGATGGGGAGCTGCGACCCGTCATCTTTCTCGCCGTCCTCGTCCATCGAGGTGAAGTAGATGGCGCCATCGTTCGCCTGGCAGATCTTGCTGTGAATCTTCGCCTGGGACTCGCGATCGTGGACCGAGCCGGAAAGGTTCAGTTGTTCGATAACTGAGCCGAGGATTGCGGCGTCTCCGCCGGAGGCGGGCAACTGCACGAGAACGGCGGAACGGGAATCTCCCAGCGCCGAAACGCCGACATACAGATTTCCGGCATCGTCGCGGCCGGTCGCGCCCCAGATGGCATGCGGTCCGGCAAGCCGAGGCAGGGGCACTTCGGTCAGTTGCGGGGCCGACCGAAAGCGCGCATCGGGTTTGGAGAAATGCGTCCCGAATCGGAGAGCGGTGGAGCGAACGGACGAGCCGGGGGCAGGGGCCCTGGGAGCAGTCTGCCGGTCGACGACGGCCTTGACGGACGGAATGGACTGGGCGGACGGGGACTTCAGCGGCTCCGCCTGCGGCGGCAACTCCTGTCGCTCGCACACCCGCCGCACAACGTCCGCATACGCCAGCAAGGTGAGGGCGTTGCGGAGCGCGTAGCCGTTGTTCTGCAGCGACTCTTCCGAGTAATCATCGCGAAAACCGGCGGGATGGCTGAGGTGGACGCCATCCGCGGCGATCAGTGTCAGGACGTCGTGTCCGTCCTGACGCGTCTGACCAGGAAGGGGCGGAAGCCGACTCCCATCCCAGTCGTCGGGCCGACGACGGAGGATTTCCCCGTGGAGATCGATCAACGGGATTCGCAACTTCGTCGCCAGCCGCCGCTGTCCGTCCGCCATTTCCTCTGCGTGCTTATCGAATCCGTGGCGCGGCGGGATGGTCGTCAAAATCGGGACGGTGCCATTGGCGAGGCACTTCTGCAGGACGGATTCGAGCCGTTGCTCGTAGTCCGCGTTCGAACGACCTGGCAGGTCGTTGGTGCCGAACAGGATCACAGCAATCTCGGGGTTCAGTCGTTTGAGCCAGTCGTCGATATTCTCGGCGGCCCAGTCAATGCCGGCGCCGCTGCGGTTGCCGAACCGCGGCCCCTTCCAGTCCCGCCAGCACTCCAGGGCCAGCCTGGCAGACGCGACCTCGTAGGCGTGCTCAAACTCCGGCGAGGCCCGTTTGCGATTGAGCTTGAGCGGGGCCCAGTAGGCCAGCGTTTCAGTCAGCGAGTCGCCGAAGTGGGCGCAGGAGCCGGAGACGCCGCGATATCGGGCGTGGACTTCGCGCATGGGGGCGACCCAGTCGGGGGGCGCAGCGGCGCACGACGCGACCATCTCCAGACTGACCAGCATGACCAGACCGCAGAACCGCGCAAAGCTGACTGGACGTCTCAAATCCATCGTCATTTCCGCCATCTCGCCGTCCAGCATCAATTGCTCCGTCAATCGTTGCGAATCCGAGTCTGCTCCGCAATCAGATTCACCAGCCAGATGCCAAGCCCGGCTCCGGCGAGCGTGATCAGCAGGCCGGCAAGACTTCCATGATGGTCCGCGACGAGGCACTTCCCCAGTTCGATCCAGAATGACGCCAGCCCGATCCATGCGACGACCGCCACCGTCCAGACCCGCGAGCGAGCGCCAGCGGCGGAGAGCGCCAGGATTCGACCTGCCGCCCCCCAGGGGATCGCCAGCAACCCGAATCCAAGCAGGGAAGGGGAGATTGCAGTCTGACCGTCGAGGGACGAAAGATCGAAGATCTGGCGAAATCGAACGGAGAGCAACGGATCATCGCCGAGCACGTTCCAGGGAAACCAGGCAATTGCTCCCAGCAGGGCAGTCCACGCTGCCGTCGCGATCAGCCAGACGTTCGTACGACGATACCACGGTCGCGGCACTTCGGGCATTCCGCGGCCCCCGGCGTTCCTGGTCGCCAGCACTGGCAAGCAGGCCCCGACGGCGATCCCGAGAATCGCGAATCCCCAGCGCGTGATGCTGGCGATCCCGCTCAGAATCACTAACTGACCGAAGAACGCCAGGGTCGCCAGCGTTGCCCCAAGCAGGACGGCCCACGCCCAGTCTCGCGGTCGAAGGTCGTCGCGGCGCCAGGCCAGCGCGGTCCACACTCCCACCGGGAGCGCCGCACACATCGCCGCTCCGCCGACGAGCCACCCCGCCAGCCCGCGGTTCGGCGGGCTGGTGAATGGAATCAGTTCGAGTTGTCCGGAAGCGAGTTTTTGAAGGAGATCGGACGGAGATACGGCGACGTCGAGCGGCAGCCAATGCCAGGCGAGGTATGCCAGCGTGTAGCAGAACAGAACCCAGTCCCAGGGGCGGCGGAACTGGCGACCGGCCAAAGTGTCGTAAAGTCTCTGCTGAGTCTCCTCACCGATCCGGAACCAGACGATCACGCCCAGAGCGCCGCCAATCGTCTGAGCCAGGCAATCGCTGAGCGCGGGGTTGCGGGGAGGAAACCAGGCCTGCAGAAGTTCCAGCAGAATCGAGAACCCCAGACAACCCGCAACGATGGCAGCGGCGGCCGACAGTCCTCGGCCCCACCCCAGCGAACGCGGAGTTCCGAGGGCGGCCATACCGCAGAAGGCCAGGAGTACGGTGATCAGGCCGTTGAGCGCCACATCGCTCCGCTGGAACTGCGAGTGCGGTCCGAGCGAGCTCATCAACTCGCGCCAGGCGCTGCTCAAGCTGGTGGAACGGAACTGAAACGGGAGAAACGAGGCATAGATTGCGACGACAACCAGCCCGACGCCGGCCAGCAGAAACAGCCTGCGGATCACGGGACGATCGGGGACAACGCCGATTTCGTCGCGGAAGGTTGCGGCCGCGCCGATCAGCCACCAGAGGCCGATACCCGAAAGGCTCCCTGCCGTGCGCAGCACGAGAGGCTGCAGCGAAGGGAGCAGCGGCGTGAACCACGCTTGTGCAAATGTCATAGAGGCCGTCGCGGTTCCGCAGAGGACCACAGCGGCCATCGCGATGAGGGGCTGTTCGACTGATACACGGGAGCTGTTCCGCAGCGCAACGCAACTCGCCAGCCCCAGCGGAACGAACAGCAGGCCCTGCCCCAGCGCCTGCAGCAGGGACGTCCCAGGAATCCACAGGGGTTGTGCGAGCAGGAATCTGGCGGCGTCGATGAATTTTACTTCAGACTGATACTGCCACGGGTAAAGCAGCACTGCAGCGGCCAAAACTGCAGCTCCGAGAAACAGTCCCCAACTGAGTAGCGCCTGCCATCCGAGACTGCTCAGGCCGCGTCCGTTCGAACGCAGGATCGAGTTTCCGCGGTCTTCAACCGGTTCGATCGCCCAGATGACGCCGAGCAGCACCAACGAAAGAGGAAGAGTTTCGTCGTGGCGGGTCAGAACCAGGCCGGACGCGTACCAGGCGGCAATCGCCGCAAACAGACCCGCCATGCCCCAGTGGACGGTACGATCGAAAGTGGACGCGGCGACCAGCATCCGCCACATTCCCAGAGCAATAAAACCCTGCCAGCAGACGAGCCCGATCCAGCCGGTCTCGGCCCAGACGGCCAGTGGATTGTTGTGGAGCGGCATCCGTCGTCCGGCCTCAGGTCCGCGCGTCAGCAACACCGGACTGTGCCCCGGTCCGACGCCGAGCAGCGATTTCGTGTCCGAACGCTCCAGCGCCTGTTGCCAGATTTCGAGCCGGGAGTCGACCGTGGCCCAGGAATTTCCCTTCTGCAACGTATCCCGGACCCGGTTCCCCATTCCGGAGCGATCGGCCAGTCCGATCGCCAGAACCGCGAAGACAACGGCCCCGCACAGAGCCCAGCTCATTCGACGGGCGAAGGGGAGCAGGACGCAGACGCCAGCCACGACGCCGATGGCTCCTCCGCGGTTGGAGGTCGATGACACGGTCTTCAGGAACAACGTCGACAGCAGCAGCATCGCCAGGAGCCCCTCGCTGCGTTTCTCGGCAAACGCCTGCGCGGCGCACCAGGCGGCGGCGAGGGCGGCCAGCCATGCGATATCGTGCTCGCCGATCAGTTGCGGGGTGTCATATTTCCGCAGCAGGAGCACCGTCGCGAGGCAGAGCAGCGTCGCACGGATCTGCCCCGGAGTCCACGACACGAAGACCATCGAGCCTGCCAGCAGCCCCAGCAGCCAGATCCGGCCGATGTGGTGGTGATGCTCCGGCAACCAGGCTTCGCCATTTCGAACGGCGACCATTGCGCTCAGCGTTGCGACGAGCACCCAGCCCGCGAACAGCCAGAGCGCGGGTTCGTGCAGCAGCAACTTCAGGCGCCGCTCGGAAATGCGGCCGAACAGGAGCATGGCGCCAAACGAAACGGCGGCGACCTGTTCCGGAATCCGCGCCATCATCAGGGATTCGGAGGCCGAGTAATAGCGGAGCCAGCCATACGTCGTCGTCCAGCAGACGACGAGCCCGATCCACGGGCACCAGGGCATCAGCCCCAGGGCAGCGACCAGACCGAGAATGACCGGGAGGTCTTCATTCAGAGTCGTCCAGGTCCGATTCATCGGGGCCAGCAGGTCCGCGTCGAATCGCTGAATTTCCGTGGGAACCGGAAGCGTGAATGCCGTCCAGGCGGTGAAGACTGCGACCGCGACAAGATAGCCCGCGATCAACACGCGCCGGTGTCGTCGTCTCCAGTCGTCGGCCAGGAGCCATTTGTCGGCCGGCAATGGCGGCGGCCGGGGGGCGGCGCTCCACGTATCTCGTCGGACTGGATCAGGCTTCGGCCAGGCGGGGGATTTGACTCTGGCCATCGCCGGGCGGCGCGATACCAGGAACTGCGACACAAAGGCGATGACCAGCAAGACCATCAGCGTCAGGGCCGCAAGCATCCGCCAGTTCGACTGCAGCCCTCGGGACCACCAGTCGGCAGGCTGCGGCTGCAAGTCCGGATCGAAGGGACGGGACAGAACTCGAATGGGATTCGTATAGAACATGAGGTCCGGCTCCGCCGGATCGACGCGCCTCCCGCGAAGGCGATAAACGATGTCGTCGCGGGCCAGCGTACGAGGCTGGAATTTCCACGTTCCGGCCCCGGAAGGGGCCAGTCGTTCGATGATTTCCGCTCGATCACCGACGATCTCGATCAGTTCGAGCTGGTCGATGCGGTTGGGTTTGCCGTCGAATGTTTGGGGGGGAATCTCCAGAGCGACGGAAAACGACAGAGTTGAGCCGGGCGGCGCTGCGGCAATCTCCCCCGGACGAGCCGGCCGATCGAGTCCTTCAATGTCGACGGCGAAGTCGACGTTCCGAGCGATATGCCCGTGTGCGCCGAAGAACGTACCCGCCCGAAGTCCCGCCAGGAGCCCCTCGGGCGACCGACTGGGAACCCGGACCCAGGTTTCATTGAACTCCCCGGGCCAGTAGTCCCCCGGGACCTGATGAAAGTCGCTATGCGTCGCTGCCCCCCAGACGTCGACGCCCTGTCCCAGGAGTCGATCCCAGACACCTCCGACTTCAGCAACGACCGGATCCCAGTAGTCCGTCAGACGAAATTTCGCGACGTAGGCGCCGGTTCCGTCCCATTGATGACCGGGAGCGCCGGAGAATCCGAACAGCGGGCTGTCGGCGCTTCTGGAATCCCGCAGCAGCTCGAATGTTTCCTGCAGGTCCTTCGTCTTCCGACTGGGGTGCTCCAGGTTGACCAGGGGCGCTGCGGCGCGACCGGCGCCGGCCGCTCGCAGAAACTCCAGCGCCGCGCGGCGGTCGTCGATGGAGAGGGGCGGGCGTTCGTAATCGTCGAAACGCTGCTTGAATTCCGTGAGAAGTCCCTCTTCCTCAGAACCGGGAGGCACGAGAACCACCGCGTGGGTCTGCCCTCGATCCGGGGGGACATTCCATTCCAGGCCGGCGAGAACGATGAGTTGAGGGAACTGCCGACGGGCCGCTTCGATGGCTTCGAAATACTCGGGAGTCGCGGCCTTGAGCTTGCGGTCCGCGTGGTCGGTGATGGCGATCGCGTCGCAGCCGTGCTCGATGGCCTTACTAGCGATTTCCAGCGGCAGATGGCCGCCGTCCGAGAACTTCGTGTGGATGTGAGTATCGACCTTGAGCCATTCTCCCCGGTCGGCCCAGTCATGCTGACGGACCAGCTCGACGGGGCGCGGTCCTCCGCAGCCCATGCACAGGAGTCCGACGAGTGCTGCAAGTCGTGTGAGAGTTCGCCCGGCGTTCAACGGAGGCACGTCCGACATCGCTGCGCGGCAGCGTTCTACAGTGGCGGTTTCATCTTTGGCGAATGGCGATCAGCGCATCGCCGCCCGTCGCGGCGGCGGAACCGGTCTGGCAGGGGGCTTCTTCTGCGGCGGCGCCTGAGGAAGTTCGTCCGGCCCCGGCGGCTTGTCGACAATTCCGATCGTGGGGACTCCGTCGGGATTAACTCGCAGTTCCGCACGGGTGGCGCCACTCGAACTTTGCGCCGCGACGACGGCGCTGCCGTCCGGAGAGGAGACCATGCTGGCGGCGGGGTTTCCGGCTCCGTCGCGGACCGAAAGAATGGAGACTCCGTCCGGCAGGCGAATCAAGGCCGGCCCCGCCTGGTCCTCGGGACTGCGCAGAGAGACTTCGCTGAGTCCATCCGGATAGGCAACGAGAAACGGACCGGGATGAGCCGGATCGCCCCGGACAGACAACGTCGCCTGCCCGTCAGCGGTCCAGTCGATCTCCACGCCTCGACCGCCCCCCTGCGGACCGGCGGTCATCTGCAGCGAGCCATCGGAGTCGGCGCGAAGGGCCACTTCGCTCTTGCCCGGCGACGTCAGGCGGAATTCGCCTCGACCGGCGGCGTCGGACTCGACGACGATTTCGCCGTCGCCTGACGGCAGGCGGATCGAGTTCGAGCCGTCGACCCGAGCGGTCAGCCGGAGGTTTCGAACGCCGCCTCCCAGAGCCAGCGTTGCGTCGCCGGAGTCGCTGAGGGTGAGCGTCAGCCGGTCCTGCCCGGTTGCATCCCGCATCGCGATGTGGGGCGCTCCCAGTTCGTCCACAAACATCTCAATTCGGGCGCGACCTTCCAGATCGGAGATGGTGAGCGAGCCGCGCGATGAGACATCCGGCGAAGCTGTGCGTTGTTCCGGCACATGCGCGGCATTCGGCGCGGACGAATCCGCAACAGGCGAGCGCTCTGCCTCAGCGACGTCCGGCAGAACTTCGCGCGAAGGAACGACCGCTGACGGCGGAGCCCCGGCGGGGATGAGCAGGCCCGCGATGACAACGACGACGAGCGAGTACAGTAGAATACGCTCAATTGCGGCCACAGCCGCCCCCTCTCATCAGGTCAAGCAGGCGGCGGCAGCGGAGATGCCAATTCCGATAGCCTCACGGTCTCGAACCGATCAACGGCCAGCCGTCTGCATCTTTGACTTTGCCCGCACGGCTTCCGAACCGGCCTTGTCCTTGTCGTCGGACTCGCCGGACAGCGGAGCAAACCATTGGCCCGACGGAGCGAGCTGGAAGTGAGGCGACTTATGAAGCCTGTCGGACTCAGCGCCGTTCGACAGGAATGTGTCATGCGCGGCGTCAGGATTGATCAGCGGCAGAAACTCCAGTTCGACGCGCTGCCTGGTCGGCAGGCTCCAGAGGCTGCTTATTCCGCGAACAATGCTGCTGACAAACTGCATTGCGGTGGCCAGCAGAATCGAGAAATCCATCCCGAGGCTGCCGTACTTGATGTAGAACAGATCGTGAGCCAGCTTGCGCTGCAGCCCCGCCTCGTCGCAATCCGGAGGGAGACGAGCCTGCGCCAGCCCGGTCACGCCGGGGAGGACATCGAGCCGCTGACTGAACAACGGAATCCGCTGCTCGATGCCGACGGCGATTTCCGGGCGTTCGGGACGGGGCCCGACAAGGCTCATGTCTCCCTTGAGAACGTTCAGCAATTGAGGCAATTCGTCGAAGTGTGTATCTCGCAGGAAGCGCCCGAGCTTCGTAACCCGCGGATCGTCGGCTCCCGACCAGACGGGGCCAGTCTCGCGTTCCGCGTCGGCCACCATCGTCCGGAGTTTGATGAGCGTAAACACGCGCCCCCGGTGTCCCAGCCGCTGCTGGCAGAAGAACGCCGGCCCCCGAGAAGAAACCCGGACGGCAATGGCGCAAATGGCAATGACGGGAAGAAAAACCACGAATGCAATGAGGGAAATTACAAAGTCAAAGATCCGCTTGAGCCCCCGGGACCAGACACTTCGTTCTTTCATCACTTCGTCATTCCATTGTTCGAGGCGAAACCAGACGGTCCGACTAAGTGATCGCACCGCCGACCACGCACGTCGAAGATCCATCTCTGCAAACACCGTGCCCGCGTGTGCCCATCGCGGAAACGGCTCTCGCTCCTGCGGCCGAATTCCAAGCCGCGACGCCCAAGCGATCTGCACATGGTGCTGACAGACGGGCGACCCGCGATCCGGCGGAGCGGTCTTACCACCCCGGATCACGGCCGGCCCAGTTTACCGGGAACTTGAGGGATTCCCAGCCTCTGTTGTGAGAAATGGGCGAGTTGTGGTGAAAATCCGTAGGACCGGCGTTTCTCCGCCGCCCAGACGCAGGTTCCGGCCAGCCCGCCCGCCGCGAGGGCGTAAGAACTCTCCAGCATCGCCCCGGCGGAGAACATACTGGAGACCATGTAACCGATGAGGCCGGGAAAGACCGCCAGGCAGAGGCAACCCAGCCAGTCGGGGATCGGCTCCCGCTTCTGCCGCCAGAGAAGCCGAAAACAGGCCCAGCCGGCGATCAGAAAGTAGCTGAAGTAGCAGATGGCCGCGGGAATGCCGCAACCGGCGCCGATTTCAAAGTAGAGGTTGTGGAGGCCTTTCATATTTCCCGACATCCCGAGATACCGTGGCACTAGGAACTGGCCGGCCCAAGGGCCGACGCCGAGGACCGGGTGGTCCATCGTGATCTGGTAACCGGCCTTCCACAGATCGAATCGGCTCTCAGCGGATGAGTCACGCCCCTCTTTGGACTCGAAGCTTGACATGAACTCCTTCACAACTGGCGGTCCGGCAAGCGCCGCCCCCAGGAGGGTGGAGCAGGCGACGCCCCAAACATTGACTTTCGTCTTGGGCATGAACCAGACGACCAGGGCCAGCATTGGAATCGCGCCGAGCATGCAGCCGCGGGACTCCATGAGCATGATCTGGTGCGCCTGCAGCGCGAGGATCCCCGCCGCAAACAACTTCTGCCAGAGCGGCTTCGAGTATGCGGCGAGAGAAGCCGACACGGCCATAATCGGTACTGTGAGAATCGAGTACAGGTTGTTGTCGCCACCGGTGCCGTAACCCGTCACGCGAAAGAAGCAAACGCCGTTCTGGAAGTAACTCTCGTTAATGCGGTACGCATTGAAGCCCTGGGCGAGCATCAACACCCAGAGCAGTCCCACAATCCGTTTGGGCGTGTTGATGACCCGCACGCCGATGAACGCCATCAGCGCCATCTTCCACAGAGCGTCAATGTAAATGAATGTGTAATTCTGCTCGATGCTCTGCTGGTAGCTCAGGATGGCCAGCGCAATAAACGCCGCCAGCGCCGTTAGCCCTTTTGAAGCCGTCGAAGTGAACCGGTTCCCGCCGAAGCCGGCAAACAGAAATCCGAGCAGCGTCGCGATCGCGATGTATTTCTGAAAGCCCATACCCTGCGGGATCGACCAGCGCCAGTTCCACTCGGGCTGGAGCAGAATGAAGCCGTAATAGCCAATCACGCCGATATGCGGGCGGGCGAGGGCGCCGAGGCAGATGTAGGCGAGGAGGCTGTAGACAAAGACCAGGCTCAGCATGGAACATCCTGCTTGAGCTCATCTCGCTTGATGTCAGGCGGAGCAGCAACTTGCGAGTAAGCTCGCATCGCGGCCGCGGTATGACGTTCGACACTGAACTCATTCTCGCAACGAATTCGCCCCGCACTGCCGAAATGTTCCTGCAATTGACGATTCCGAATCAACTGTTCCAGTGCCGATGCCAGATCTGCAGGGTCTCCCGGAAACACCAGCAGGCCCGTCTGCCCCTCAACCACCATCTCGGGAATGCCTCCCGTATCTCCTCCGATGACCGGCAAACCGTAGGCCATTGCCTCCAGTGTGGCGTTACCAAGGGGCTCGACGCGAGAGGGAACTGTCGCAATGTGGGCGGCGGTCAGCCAGTCGGGGACGTCCTTGCGGAATCCGACGAAGCGGGGGGTGATGCCGAGTTGCGCGGCGAGTTGCTCCATCGCCACGCGGTAGGCGCCGGCGTTCTGAATGTCGTCGCCGACGACGACCAGTTCCGCGCCGGCGGCGACATCCGGTGCGAGCTGCGCCCAGGCTTGCAGCAGATCGGAGACTCCCTTCCGTTCGACGATCTGGCCGGCGTAGAGGACGACGGTCTTGTTCTGCGGCAATCCGAGCCGGACCCGGGCTGCGCGTCGCTCGTCCTCCGTGGGTAATTCCGGCAGCGGCAGGCCGTCGTACAGCACGCAGGCGGGTTCGGCGGCGAGCCGGGGCGAGGCGGCGCGCAGGGTGTCCTGCAGATATTTGGAGACGAAGACATGACATTCGGCGCCGGTCCGGTTCATCCAGTCGATGGCGGGGCAGTCGTAGAGGAAGCGATGATGGCAGATGCGTGGAATGCCAAGCCCCTTCGCCGCGGACGAGACGACCTGATGCGTGGGAAGGTCGTTGCTGTGAACGATGTCCGGTCGCCAGGACCGGAAGAACTTGCGGAGGCGATGTCGGGCCAGGAGATAGCGCGGAAGTTTCCATTTGTCGCGGAGGGGGGTGTCGAAGACGCGACAATCGATCCCCGCGGCGCGGTAACGTGCGGCGACGTCGTTGTCGAAACCCGTCAGCAGAACGACGGTGTGGCCTGCCTGCTGGAGTCCGACGGCGAGCCGTTCGCAGGCGACTTCGGCGCCGCCGAGGAAGGGGGAGCGGGCGACGAGACAAATGCTGAGTCTGTCGATCACGCGAACACTTTCTTTCGGGCAGACGCTGGAGAGGCGGTGCTCAGAATTGAGTTGTATTCCTGCCAGAGCAACTCGCAATTCTGACGAATATCAAATGCGGACTCGACGCGCTGGCGGGCGGTGACGCGCGTCCGCGCAATCCGGTCCGGATCGTCGAGCCAATGCTGGAGCGCGGACGTCAGCGCGGGAATGTCGTCCTGCGGGGTGATTTCACCGCCGCCGGGGAGAATCTGGGAGTCGACCGACTTGCTGGCATAGCCGATCACCGGGCAGCCGCAGGCCATGGCTTCGAGAACGCTGATACTGCAGGCTTCCTCCTGGCTGGTATTCACGAAGAGGTCGAGTGCATTGTAGAACGGTCGCAGATCCGTCAGATGTCCGGTGAGCACAAGCCGGCTGCCGAGTCGGCGCCTGGCCTCATCGAGCAGCTTGACGCTGTAATTGGTTTCGTCCGGGACCGAGCCGCCGGCGATCACCACGCGGACATCATCTGGCAACTCCTCCACAGCGGCAACGAGATGTTCGAGTTGTTTCCTCGCTCGGAGCGCGCACGCCACGCCGACAACGCGATCATTGCCGAGTCCGTGCTTCGCACGGAACTGAGTGCGCAGCCCAGCATCCGGTTTGAAGTGCTGCAGATCCAGCCCATTGTTGAGGACGCGCCAGCGATCCTCGGGGACGATCCCGGACACTCCCGGGCGGCAGTTTTCGAGGTTTCCCGCCGACACGAAAAACATTCGTTCGGGAGGGCGTTTGCCAAACGTCCAACTGCAGAAGTCGCGGCCCATGGTGAAGTGCACGCTGACCACGATCGGCAGACCGGTCAGTCGGGCGAGATACGAGCCGATCGGGTAGCAGTTCTGCTCGTTGCAGTGAATGAGCTCAATTCGATGACGGCGGACGACTTGCCGGAGTTTCCAGAGTGCGGACAGAAAGGGGAGAGGACGCCATTTCGAGGGCAGCGGCAGCGGCACATGGTACGCCGGAATGCCCTGTCCGCCGGCCCAGACGTGGAACGCGCCGATCTCGTGTGAGACGAGGACGGGTTCGAGTCCTTCGTCCCGGAGGAGACGGAACCAGCCTTCGGTCGGCACGGTGGTGCTGACGCGGTTGGGGTTGATGGTGAGGTAGAGGACTCTTCGCTTCATAGGATTCAACTCTTTTGGGGTACCGGCGTAGCAACTGCTTCTCCGCGGGACGCACACATCACCTCCTCGGCTGCCCCCGCAGACTTGATAAGGAGTCACGGAAACCCCATCGTCCGTCGCGCCTTCGCCAATGCGGCTCTCACAACATTGCCGGACCGCATATATCGCCACGCTTCGGGATGCGGCCCCCACGGATGCCCTTCCCGCAGACAGCGTTCAATCGCGCTTTCGTCCAGACAACCGGTTTCTTTGAACCTCATCAACAGGTGCTCCAGTAGCGTTCCCTGTATTTGGGCAGGAGATCCAAAGAAATGCAGAATAGACGCGATCGACGTGAGCTGCGGACTGGTAGGAACCATCGTATTATAACGATTTGCCAGCGTTCCGACCGAATTCCGAAGTTCGTCGCAAGTCAAGTTAAATGCGATTTGGTCCGACAAATGCACTACACGCGGATCATTGCAGTTCAGAATTCGATTCCAGACTTCGAGCCACCTCGCGGCGAATTGGCCGGCCTCCGGAGTGTCCTCCATCAAAAAGACACCGGCGTTGAATGATGATGATGGCCACGCCAGGCCGAGTGAAGTGAGCGACGATCCGACGGCCGCAGCAACTTCGCTCGGCACCGCTTTTCTAATTGCCTTCACTGGTGTGTAGTTAAAGTCACACACGGCCGCGACGCACGTATTGATCTCCGGAATACCGCCAACGGGCCTTACGAAAAGCGTGTCACCGTCCACGTACAAGAGTCTTCCAGAAACAAGACTACGTAGCCGAATTCGAAGATCGCGACTCCGTTTTACGGGATCGTCGTAAATGCTGTTCTCGACGACTACTTCGCTACATAGATCAAGGAGCGAGGAGCGGTTGACAGAAAGATCGCCCTCGCACGCCCGATCAGTAACCAGACACACCCGAGCATCTGCCTCGCACCGACGGACGGACATTAGCGAGAGGTGCAACATGTCAACGTGACGGGCGCTGGCGGCTCCCGTAACGATAAAGCAAATCGTCGGCCGTCTTTCGGCCTTGATCGGCGGATGAGTCATCGTGTTCCTAAATCGGCCGTTCGAGCGAGTTGCTACAACTATCGTAGATACGGCAAATGCATAACCTGAGGTTACGACTTTGGTCCGACGTCCGGCAATGTCCGTGCGACACTCAGAACGTACGTTTTCCAATACGATGGATTCCAGCTATCGAGTTGGATCCCGCGGCGATATGCCGCAAGCGCTTCGCGTTTGTAGCCATGAATCCAGTTCGCGTGGTAGCCCAGTTGCCACATGTATAATTCTGCCAGCTTCTTGCGTAGAAGGCTCTTTGACGTCAATGTCATCGACACCTGTTGCGGCAGCTCTTCGAACCCTCGAATCAGTCCCTGTGCGAGCCGCAGGCGTTTTTCTCGCGGCATTCCCAGAGCTGCGCCCGACGAATTGCTTTCGTGAACACGGTATTCCACGTGGACCTCATCGAAGTACGCAAATCCAACTCCGGCAGCGATGGCCCGCAAGACCACGACTTGGTCTTCGGCTTCGTTGTAAAACTCAGTGACGAACCGGCGACCGTCGAAGAATCTGGAGCGGATGACGGAGTTCTGGAGTCCGGAATAGAGGCCCGCGCCGCCGAGCACAGCATCGAACAACCCTTCGTGCTTCAGGACATGCAGGTCGTCCCGCAGATCGCACGGCAGCGTACGGAACCTGTGGAGTTGTCCCTGTTCCTGGAAGCAGTTCTCGTTCAGCACGCGACCGGACGCATGATCGACGATGCGGCTGGCGGAGTAGACCCAGCCGATGTCGGGAGACTGTTCGAGGGCCGTCACGCACTTCTGCAGATGATGCGGCAGCCACAGGTCGTCGCTGTCGTAAAACGCCACGTACCGACCGGAGACATGGTCGAGCCCGGTATTTCGTGCCGCATAGGCCCCTTGGTTTTCCTGCCGGATGTACCGATACTGCTGCGGCATGCGCTCGATGAGCTTTGGCAGCAGTTCGGCCGTCTCGTCCGTGCTGCCGTCGTCGACGACGATCAGCTCCCAGTCTGTAAACAGCTGGCCGCGGATTGCGCCGATCGCTTCCGGGAGAAACTTCGCTCGATTGTAGGTGGGCAGAATGATGCTGACGGCAGGCGTGTTCATGAGCGGCCCCCCGCATCTGACGCAGGGACGATCTGCGAAGCCTGCAGCCATTGATAGGTGCGTCCGAGGCACGTCATCCGCTCCAGCAGCGGCTGCCAGCCCAGGACTCTTCTCGCCAGATCGCTTTTCACCTCCGCGAATCGCGGCGTAATCTCCAGCACGTCGCTTGCTCCGCCGCGTTCCGGTCGAACGTAGACCGCGGCCGACTGCATCCTCAACATCCGCTTGACGGTCTTCTTCAGAGCCGGGGACCGGGACAGCAGCCAGCGGGGCGTGCTGCCGATGGGGTCCGTCCACAGGGCTTTCCGGGCCAGCGCCTTCACCTCGTCCGATGACGCCAGCGTTCCGAATGCTCCGAACCAGCCGGCCTTGGCCGCCTTCCGTCCTTCCGCACTCGGCCCCGCGGTCCGCCGCACCGTCGCACCGGCCCGCTGCGCAAAGTAGTCGTAGAAGTCCCCCCACGTCATTCCGTCATCATCAGCGAGCGAAAAGATTCGACCAACCGCTTCGTCGCCAACTTCGAGGGAGCGGATGACCGCCTCCACGAGGTTATCGACATAGACTGTATTCGAGGGTGTCTCCGCAGCCCCCGCCAGAACCAGCCCGCCACGCATCAGGTATTCGATCGGCCGCGTGATGAACGTCTTGCCGAACGGCCCGTACACGCATCCCGGGCGAAAGACGACGCAAGGGAGTCCGGACTTCAGCACCGCCTGTTCGGCCGCCAGCTTGCTTTCGCCGTATGTCGCTCCGCGGGCGGGCGAGACAGGAGCATTTTCGTCGATGATTCCTCGATAGTCGTCCGGATGGACGGCGATCGTACTCAGGTGAGCAAAACGCTTGACGCCTGCCGTCTTCGCAGCATCGAGCAGGCCGCGCGTGCCGTCGACCGTGACTTTGAACACCGAAGAGCGATCCCAGCTTTCCGTCCCGATCGCGCAGTGCACAATGGCATCGACATCTTTGACCAGTCGGGCGGCATCCTCGCTGCGGGTGAGGTCCGCCTGGATCATTTCGACCGGCAGCCGCGCCAGCCGGCTGGCGTTTCCGGGGTTGTGAACGACGGCCCGGACGGCGTATCCGCTGCGGCGGCTGAGGATCTCCGCCACCCGGCAACCGATGAATCCGGTCGCGCCGGTCACCAAGACTCGGCGCGGAGCCCCGATCGCTTCGACTCGCGGCTTCGTCACCTCGGCAGCATCGCAGAGCGGGTGCGAAACCCAAGGCTCTTCGAGCGGTCGAACCTTCTGATAGCACTCATCGATCAATCGTGCGGACGCCAGGGCCGAACGCCCCGACAACACGGGCTGGCGTCGGGCCGCAATCGCGTCCACCCAGTCGTCGATCTCCGCGCGAAACGTCTCCAGCCAATTGGTTTCCGGCTCGTCGGTCCACTTCAGTTCCAACTGGTGCCGGGCGACTTCTCCGGTTCGCGGATCTCTGAACTCCAGCCCGTTTTGACGGACGATCACGCGGTAACGATCTGACGGCGGAATGACCAGTTCGCCCCGTTCGCAGATCACCCGCAATTCGTTCGGCAGATTCCGGGTCCGACTGAGTTCGACCCGTCCGTCGACGGGCCGACCACGATGGCTGAGCCTCAAGCGGGCGATGCAGTCGGATTCGATGCTGCCCAGCGCATTGTCTTCGTAGTCGAGGATCTCTCCCGGTCCATCGAACAGATAGAGCAGTTGATCGAAGTAATGCGGCCCCATATCCATCAGGACGCCACCGCCGGCGTGCGACTTCAGCATATTGCCCAGCGTGGCCGCCGCCCAGCCGTAGACCGCACCCCCTTCGAGATCGAAGCTCAGCGGTTTGCCCAACATCTCGGCATCAATGGCCGACTTCAGCATTCGCAGGCAGGGCAGCAGGCGGCGGAAGACGCCGACCGACAGAACGTTGCCGGTCCGTTCGGCCGTCGCCACCATCGATTCCGCGTCAGCCAGCGTCGTCGCCATCGGCTTCTCGACGAGGACGTGAATGCCCCGTTCCAGCAGCATGTTGGTGCAGGCCGCGTGATGTCCCGGTGGAGTGGCAATCACCGCGGCGTCGATGAGATCGGTCGTCAGCCCGGCGGCATCGGCCAAGACTTTGTCGATCTTGTACGCGTCGGCCAGCGGCTTGACACGTTGCACGTCTCGGTCCACGAGCGCGACCAGCCGCACCCCCTCGTGCCCGGCCAGGACGGGAAGGTGGTAGCGTTCGGCGACGGCGCCGCAGCCGATGATGGCGATGCGAAGTTGGCTCGACTGAGTCATACGATCGATTGCCTCAATTGTTACGCCTGTCTTCGAAATCACGCATTCTCAATGACTTCACACAACTCGTCCAGCACCTTGGACTGCGAAAAATGATCCCGCACACGCGATTGAGCTGCGGCGACCATTTCGCTTCGCCCGCCCTCGGCCAGCTCCGCCATCCGTATCAATCCGGCAGCCAATCCGCCAACATCATCCTGAGCGGTCATGACGCCAATGCCAGATCCACCCAATACCTCAGGGATTCCGTCTACATCACTCACAACAGGCAGACAACCGGCCAACATCGCCTCCAGCAACGACAACGGCAGCCCCTCCCGTCGACTTGGCAGGAAAAAAATCCGAAAGGCGGGAAGGATAGACGACACCGATGCCTCAAATCCCCACAGACAGATCCGATCCTGCAAATCAAGCCGGAAGATCTGCTCGCGAATTCGAGCTTCTTCGGGCCCTGCGCCAGCGATGACCCAGCGAATCTTCAGATTGGGCCTCTCCTCTTGTACTTTCGCGAACGCCTCAACGCCACAATCCAGCCCCTTCTCTTCGCTCAGCCGGCACGCGGTAATGACCAAGATCGAATCGTCGGGAAAACCCGTGCGACTTAGAACCGCTCGATGTGCTGCGCCGTGCTCGAATGCTCTATTCACTTCAACGCCGTTTCGGACAGTCACTGTTCTCGTTCTTGAAAAACTGTACTTCTGAATCAAGTACTGTCGAATCGATTCGCTCACACAAATAGACCGCTTCGGCAAGATTCCGCGCGACCAGCCTCGCAGGTACATCTTCCACCACCACAGACCGAAACCGGGGATCAGTCCCCCGCAATACCAGGCCCGGCGGCACTCGGGCAGCACCGACGGCCGCACATGAAGAATCGTGACAAGTCGTGAAGTACACACTCGATAAACTGCGTCCTGCCACAAACCGCCCGTATGCAGCGTTCCTTTCACAAGGACGATGGCACCCGGGCGACACTGCCGCACGGCTCGATACAGGTTTACCAGTCGCCCGATCCCGCGCGCTACCGGAACAAGAATGCATTCTACGCCGGACGACAGATGCCGACCGTACACAGCCTCCGTTTCTCCGCCAATACACATCAAGACCACTCGGTGTCCGCGTTCCTGCAACCGACGCAGCAAATGCGTCGTGTGAACCTCGGCTCCTCCCCAAACATGGCACTCCACGATAACTACGACTGCGTTACCAGGGTTTATCTCCTTGGAGCGAGCCGATAGAGCCATTTGTTGCATCGAATACCGCTCTCTGTCGACGTAAAGTGGAAGCAGACGGAGACTAGCCGAAGCTGCAATCTCACGGAGGACAGTTGCCCCGGAAGTATGCGGGGCGTTTTTTGGCGCACGTGAATGTATCAGACCGATTGAGCCGGGCGCGTATAGCCGGAATACACGGGTCGCCAGCCGAAGAGCGCAGCACAGACTCTGTAAACCTGCATCTTCGCGATTTGAATTTCGATCATGTAAGGCGTCTCGCCAACTTCCGCCAGGCGTCGATAGAGGATTGCCGCCTCGTTGAAGCACTGCGCCTGTCGGAAGCAGTAGGCAATTCCACGGACTCGATCCGCAGCGATTGCCGCCAGGCCGTCGCCATCGCGATGTTTTCGAAAGATCTTTGCCGCAGCGATTAACACAAGGCCCGCTTCGAAATAGACCAGCTGACGATTGCGACAAACGTTGGCTCCATGTTCGCGACGAAGGTAGCCAATCCGTGGATTGAGAATGCCATCGCTTTCGTTTGCCAACCAGGCGAAGAACTCCAGATCGCCGGCCGCACGAAGCGACTCGTCGACGCCGCGTTTGCGTTCCCAAGCCGATTTTCGAAACATAAAGCCCGGGAATCCATATGCGAACATTCCCTCGATCAACAGCTGTCTTCGCAGATAGGGCGCTGGAATCCTCCAGTATTCATTCCTCTGCTCGCCGGCCGCCTGCATTTCCTTACAGAACGCGGGCGTTTGCCGCGGCTTTCGATTGTTGTCACCGTACACGCCTGCCCAATAAAATGCGAACTCACACTCGGGAGCGTCAGAAAATGATCCGGCGACATCCTCGAAAATCTCATCTTCGAAGATGTCGTCTTGGTCAAGAACCGAGATCAGTTCGCCCACTGCCGCATCGACGCCAACGTTAATTGGCCGGCAGGGGCCCCCGGAGTTTTTTTCCAACTTCATCACCCGCAACGGCACCGGACTCTCCGACTTCAGGCCCTCCACGACCTGCAACGTGTCGTCGGTCGAACAGTCATCGACGACGATAATCTCGCAGGGCAAATATGTCTGCGAAAACACCGACCGTAGCGCGTCGGCGATGAACCGGCTGCCGTTGTATGTCGGGATGATGACGCTGATTTCGGGAAGACTCATGCCCCGCCTCCTCTTCTGACGCTACGCTTCGTCTCGCACCTGCCGCAAATACGCCTGCAACTCCGGCGGCGACTGGCTCGCCAGCTGCTCCAGTTGCTCGGCGTCGATGTAACCCCGCACATAGGCGATCTCTTCCAGGCACGCGATCTTCAGCCCCTGACGGGCTTCCAGCGTCTGCACGAAGTTGCCCGCTTGGAGCAGCGATTCGTGCGTGCCGGTGTCCAGCCAGGCGAAGCCCCGTGTGAACTGCTCAACCTGCAGCCTCTCCGCCCGCAGGTAGGCCAGGTTGACGTCCGTGATCTCGATTTCGCCCCGCGGCGACGGCGGCAGATCGGCGGCAATGCGGACGACCTCGTTGTCGTAGAAGTAGAGCCCCGGCACCGCGAATCGCGACTTGGGCTGCTTTGGCTTCTCCTGGATGTCGATGGCTTTGCCGCTACTGTCGAAGCTGACGACGCCATACCGTTCCGGATCGCTGACCGGGTAGGCGAAGATCGTCGCCCCTTGTTCGCGCTCCGCGGCCCGCTTCAGCAGCGGCTGGAAGCCCTGGCCGTAGAAGATATTGTCCCCCAGCACCAGCGCGACGCGGCTGTCGCCGATGAAGGTCCGACCGACGATGAAGGCGTCCGCCAGGCCGCGAGGCGACGGCTGAACGCGATACTCGAACCGCATTCCCAGTGCCGAGCCATCGCCCAGCAGTCGCTCGAAGAGCGGCAGGTCGTGCGGCGTCGAGATGATCAGCACTTCGCGAATCCCCGACAGCATCAACGCCGACAGCGGATAGTAAATCATCGGCTTGTCGTAGACCGGCAGCAGTTGCTTGCTGACGGCCCGCGTGATGGGATACAGGCGCGTGCCGCTGCCGCCTGCGAGAATGATCCCTTTGAGAGCGGATGTCTGGGACATAGAATCCGATTCGATTTCTTGTTTGCAGGGTCCGCTGTGCGGACCAGAATTGGATGACGGCCTGAAAGTCAGCCGATGGTTGCCGCACTCAGCCCCAGCCGTTCCCGGCGGTAGTCTCCCGACTGGACGCGGCTGACCCATTCCCGCTGACTCAAGTACCACTCCACCGTACAGCGCAGACCGTCGACAAAACTCATCCGCGGGCGCCAGCCCAGCTCGGTTTCGATCTTCGAAAAATCAATGGCGTACCGATGGTCGTGGCCGGGGCGGTCTTTCACGAAGCGGATCAGGTCGTGCGCACTCCGGCCGTCTGCGGCGGGTTGCAGCTCATCGACCAGATCGCAGATGCTGCGGACGATCTCGATGTTCGTCCGCTCGGAGTCACCGCCAATGTTGTACGTTTCGCCGAGGCGACCGCGCTCCAGGACGGTCAGCAACGCATCGACGTGGTCCTCCACGTATAGCCAGTCGCGCACATTCTTTCCGTCGCCATACACCGGCAGTTCGCGTCCCTCGGCCGCATTGAGCGTCACCAGCGGGATCAACTTCTCGGGGAACTGGTACGGACCATAATTGTTGCTGCAGTTGGTGATCAGCGTCGGCAGGCTGTAGGTTTCGTGGTAGGCCCGCACCAGATGATCCGATCCCGCCTTGCTGGCGGAGTACGGCGAGCGCGGAGCATAAGACGTCGTTTCCGTAAAGAAACCGGTCTCGCCCAGCGAGCCGAATACTTCGTCCGTTGAAACGTGGTGAAACCGGAATTGCTCCCGCCGCGGCGAGGGCAGGGCGGTCCAGTAACGCCGTAGGGCCTCCAGCAACGACGCCGTTCCCATCACGTTCGTCTGCACGAAGGCCAGCGGACCGTCGATCGACCGGTCGACGTGCGACTCCGCCGCGAAGTGAATCACGGCGCTCGGCTGATGCTCCGCGAGCAGTGTCGCGACGTGTTCGTAGTCGCAGATATCGCCTTGCACGAAAACGTGCCGATCCTCAGGCACATCGGCGAGCGAGTCGAGGTTCCCGGCGTAGGTCAGTTTGTCGAGGTTCACGACGCGCCGACCGGGCTGCCGGCAGACCTGCCGCACGAAGCAGCCGCCGATGAAGCCGGCGCCGCCGGTGACAAGGATGGTATCGGTCATCGATTTGATCTCGGTTCTAACGGGCGGCGACGGGAACGGCGGAGGTCCAGCGGGCGAGCGACTGTTCGATGGCATCGCGGACCGGTGTCAGCCGCAACCCGGCGGCAATCGCCTTCGACGAGTCTAGCACGCAGTTGGACCGGGGGGTCTTCGCGGCCAGACGCATGAACTGGTTTTCATCGTCGAAGAACTGGAACTCCTTGTCGGTGACGCCGGAGGCCCGGATCAGTTCGGTGACTTCGCTGGTCCAGACGCTGCCGGGATTGGTCACGTTATACAGACCGTAGGGAAGCCGCAGGCGGAAGGAGTCCAGGCAGGCCTGGACGAATTCGTCGAGTTGGGACAGCGAGTTTTCCGCTTCCAGGAGCGTCTGATAGCTGATCAGTTTCTGCAGGTAGTTGCGCGGGTTGGCGGTGTTCTCGAAGGGAATCCGCAGCCGCCAGATGTAGCACTGCTCGGCCCCCTCCAGCACTTCCTCGCCCAAGGCCTTTGTCCCGGAGTAGAAGCTGCAGTTGTTCTGGCGGAACGAGAAGTTTGGAGGATCTGCCTCCTGGAATCCTCCGCCATCGGCCCGGCGGCCGGTGAAGATGCAGCCTGAGGAGACGTGTCCCCAGGGGATCTCCAGCGACTCACACGCGGCCCGGATGACGCCCGGCAGAACGCCGTTGCCCAGGAGGCAGTCGGTTTTCTGCAGTTCGCAGGCGTCGACATTGGGTTTGCCGGTGAAGCCGGCGCAGTTGATGACCCACTCCGCCCCGGCCTCCTGGAGCGCAGTGCGCAGGCGGTCGACGTCGTAGAGGTCGGCCCGGCGGATGGACTTCCAGGCCAGCCCCTCTTTCGCGAAGAGGGTCTTGAAGTAGCCGCCGACATAACCGGAGGAACCGAGGAGTGCAATCATGACGTCAACTTCCTTTGCACATCGCTGAATTCGGTCGAACGGGCGACAACTCGGTTGTCGAGCCGATTTTGGTCGCTGCGTCGGGCTGGATAAATCGTCCCCGCACGACCGACTCGTAAATCTGGTTTCGCCGCCGCGACACCTGTTCGGGCAAGTAATGTCGAATCACCGCCTCATAGCCGGCCGTTGAGAGTTGCAGATACAAATCCGGGTTCCGAGCGAGCTTAACGGCAGCCATCGCAAACTCTTCGGCGGAATCTCTGACTAGGAGGTCTGATTCCGGAGCGACAAGCAGGCCTTCGTAGCCAACGCTTGTTGAAACCACCGGCACTTTCTGGGCCATAGCCGCAAGGATCTTGGTGCGGATTCCGCTCCCAATCTTCAGCGGGACGAGCATAATGGTTCCAGACAGGGCGCAGCTCAGATCCTCTGCAAATCCCGGGAACTCGACTCGAAAGTTGGACCAGCGTTTGACGAAGTCTTCTGGCCAGGCGCCAATGACCTTCAGCCGGCAGTCGGGACATTCGGCCGCGATTCGCGGCCAGATTTCCGTCAGGAGCCACTCGGCTCCCTGGCGATTTGGAAAATGTCCGCTCGAGCCCAGGAAAGTAAACACTTTTGCAAACGCCTCGCCGCTGTCGCAACGGAACCCCACGTCGGATGGAACCGGAAACGGGCTCACGTGGACTCGGGCCGAATCCAATCGTTCGCGCAGGAGTTCGGCATCGATCTCCGAAAATGTGATGACTGCATCAAGACGATTCAGCAGAGCAAGTTCCTGCAATTCCATGAAGTCCTTGACGTAGCGGCCATACGACGATTCACCGCCGCTGTCCAGAAAGCGTTCCGAATAGATCCAATGCAGTTGGTGATGCACAAACAGGCGGGGAATGTCGTTCGGCAGCCAGGCCGCCAGTGATAGAACATCGGCAAACTCCAACTGAATCAAATCCGGACGATCCCGCAGTGCCAAGTCGATCTCGTTCACAAGTTGGGGTGGGAGCTGTCTGAAGAGATTCACGGGGACATTGGCCACCGTTCTCCGTTTGCCGGTCTTGGAATCTTGCGGCGCGCTGCCAAGCAGCTGCGCCGTCCCATTGAAAAGTGCTCGGGCGAATCCGCGCATCGCCCTGGCTGGTCCACCGGCGTACTCCTCCCACCAGTCGTAGGCAGCGCGGCAGCGATCGCGAAACGTCGGAGGGGCCGGGGGATCAGGGATTGGCCCGAGGATGGCTGCGCGTACACGCACGTGCGGCAATTGCCTCTGCAACTCCTCAACGTCGCGCATCACTCCGGGATGCGCGATCGGACAGACCAAGTCGAACTCGTGCTGCCCCAGAAGTGCTGCCAATGTAGAAAACTGGGCCGCATTGCCGCCGGAATTGATCGGCCACGGAAGGTAGGGGGTGATAATCAGGATTCGCATGCCACAACCTCTACCGAATCCAGACACTCCTTGATGACCTCCAACCGTCTCAGTCCATATCGTCGATCGGGCTCCAAATACATCCCCTCAGCCCATTCATTCCAGGCGTTAAGAAAGACGATCTGTTCGCTTGGCGGTCTCCGCATTGTTTCCTGCAGCACTCCGCGAAGCCCTTCTCCCACCGCATCGGGAGTCGCTCCGGTAATAATGATCCCATCCTTTCCGCGTCTTGCGGTATTGTCCCATCCAACGAAATAACTTCGGAAATGTGGATACTTTGGCAGCACCCGGTCCATCCAGCTGCGCGCATCGCTGTACTCGAAAGTATGGCGTGGCCAGCCAAGCACTTTGTAAGCTTTCTGACGCACTTTCCACTTCAGACTGGCCTTCGTGAACACCCCAGGCAAAACCCCCAGTTGCGGCTCGTGGTGCTCGGTCATGTCAAACCCGAGAGATCGCATGTCAATGTGGCGAGCATGCGCATTGATTCCAACCAAGTAGGGATTGGGTAGTCCCAGCCGTTCAATTTCCCGACGAAACGCATCAGTCGTTCTCCGCGCGTCCGGCAATGAAGTGGGCCGATAGACCAGCAGGAGGGGACGCCCCTCTACGCGAATGTAGCGACCGTCGGCAAAAGCGTCCGCAAGCCAGCGGGCATGAGCGATATCGTCTTCGGCTGAGTACGTCTGATCGACTAGAATCTGGCGATTATCACCGAGCCATGACCTCGACCAGGATTCGTTTGCCCAAGCCAGACAGAACGGAAAGTCGGGTTCTCCAGTTCGAAGAATCTCGTTGACGGGCCGCTCAAGCAGGCGACGACCGTGGAACCAGTAGTGCCAGTAGCAAAACCCATGAATGCCATATCTCCGTGCCAGTTCGGCCTGCGCACACTGAGCTTCAGGAAGCCGCAGGTCATAATACCCAAGGTCTGCAGGCAGCCGCGGCTGATCGTGGCCGGGAAAGAGGCTGCGGGCGGCAGCTACATTCGTCCATTCTGTAAATCCCTTGCCCCACCATTCGTCGTTCTCGGGAATGGGGTGGAATTGTGGCAGATGGAAGGCGATGAGCTTCGGGTACATTCTCGTTGGACTCACTACACTCGAAATCATGTCGGGCGCCGGGCCGCACTTTATCTGCATTTGCAAAGTTCGTCTTCGATAATCCGGAGAATTTGCGGTCCAGCATGTTCCACCAGGTACTTCGTCAACACTTTCTCGCGGGCACGACTGCCGAGACTGAACCGTAACTTCACATCGTCTTTCAATTGCACGATCCGTTCCGCCATTGCTGCGACATTAAGATAGGGCACGATGAAGCCGGCATCCTCTTCGACAAACTCCGGCATTCCGCCGGCGTTCTCGAAGCAGAGGACCGGCTTGCCCAGTCCTCCCGCTTCCAGGCAGACAAGGGGAAACGGATCTTCGCGCGAGACCATCGCGAAGACGTCGATCTCCTGAAAGTACGGCTCCGCGTTCGGGACGTGTCCCGACCAATGTAACCGGCTCTCCACACCTGCCAGGCGCGCATCGTGCAGTAGCCGGTACCGTTCTTCCCCGTCCCCGGGTTGGCCAACCCAGAGAAAGTGAATCTCGCCGCCCCCGTTCCGCTGGCTCACGGCGGCCGCCAGTTGCACGAACAGATCCTTGCCCTTGCGCCAGGTCTCCCAGCCGCTGCCTCCCACTACGAAGGCGTCGCGGGGAATGCCCAGCGCGTCGCGAATCCCCGCACTCTCCTCAACTCTCGCAGCCTGCGCCGGCGGGACGACAAACTCGTGGACGACGTCCACGCGCTCCGCCGGAACCTGCCGACTCACAACAAGGTCGTTGCGGACGGCGCGGGAAGCGGCGATGAACCGTCCACTCTCGCGCACGACATGCCCCCAGTTCTGAGCGCCGGATTGTTCGATCCAGTAGCCCAATTCGTGCACGTGCGTAATGACTTTTGTATTCGGCCCGCGGAGATCTGACACAAACCTGCCGTTGGTCACGGTGTTCGCGTAGATGAGATCCCCGGAGCGACTTTTCCATTTCTCAGGCACGAGACCGGGCTGTGCCCCCCCCAGCAGAGACTGCACCTTCCGTACTGCCCGCGATCCCAGCGTCTGCTGCGACTGGATCACTACTGTCTCTGCTACCTGGCCAAAGTCTGCGACAAGCGGCCCCTCTTCACGGAGAAGCACCCGCATCGGCAATTTCGTCTCCTTCGCCAGCCAGCGCACAAAGTACAGGAGCACCAGCGGGGCTCCCGTGCGACCGGCGGAATGAGATACGAAGTGAAGCATGATACTCAATACAATCTTTCTGACCACGCCAGATTGTCGTGGTGGGACTACTTCACGAACTCACTCTCTCACACTCAGTCCCTGCGATCTCTCCGACGACGGCGGCACAGCACTCCGGCGCGGACTTCTCGCGACGACTCGCGATTCTCGCTACCGCCCCCACCGCCTCAGGATCTCGCCCGTCTTCCTGCGAAGGAATTGCCCCCGGCGTCCCGTCAGCCATAGTTGATCGATCTCCGATATCTCGGCCCGCCGCATCATCCGACCCGCAAACCAGTCGTCAAGCCAGCTCCGCCGACGCAAAGGATGTTCGGAGGACATCAGCCTCCGAATCCGTTGTACGTCGAGTGAAGCCCCATCCGCAATCCGCCCCACCTCAACTTCGAACTCCGTAATTGCCGCAAGTTCTGCACTTGAATAGTAGTGCCACACTACCGCGCCGCGCCCCGCCGCAAGGTTTCTGCGAATCTGAGCGTTGTATTTGTCGTCCAGAACAGCCAGGTCGACGCCGGACCGCAGAATCGCGGCATTCAATGCCGGCTGATCCCGATATCCGCCAGATCGACGACTGGATTCCAGCCACAGGTCATGCCACATCTTGCCAAACTCGTGCGCTACCACCGTATCCTGGTAGAGCAGTACTCCCCCATTCACATAGATGGTATCTCGCGTGCGCCACGCCAGTTCGTCAAGGACTTTCAAGTCCGCTTCCCAAATCTGCTCGCGAAACGTCTGCAAAGAATGATTTCGCGTCCCGGCGATATCGCACTGCATTTCGAATACCGGAGTCAAGTCGCCCCGGACAAGTGTATCACTGTCGAGAAAAAGAAACGCACCGTCCACCACGTTGCGGAGACGGGTCTTGACAAACCGATTCCGAAATGTTGCATCTCCGTCGGGGGTCTCGCAAACGAGCAATTGATCGACTTCATCAACTAATGGCGATTTCGCTGCCTTCAGACTTCCCGCCGTAACAACATCACACGCCACAACAATCCGCGCACTCGGATTCGACAAGCGAACCGACGCCGCTGATACGTGGGTCATCGCCGAGTACATGTCGCCGCCGCCGGAGGTCACCGCGTAGACCACCTGCATCGCCATCATTTCCCCACCCCCATCAACGGCTCACTACACACGCGTTGCTCAGACCACCCCACAAGTTCACTCGCCGCTGAGCAGCCGATGGTAGATCGGCGGCTTCACGGTGCTGCGGTCGAAATCCAGCAGACGCCCGAGCTTCTTCTGCCCCTCTCCCTTGTAGCACCCGAACATCGGCCAAAAAGTCATTTCACCCGCATAAATGCGCTCATCGCTCTGGAACAGATCCACTCTCACGCACTTGAAGTCACGACCTAGCTCCTCCGCGACCGCCCTCATTTCGCCCCAGCACTCTGGCTTCACGAAATCGCAGGCCAATCTGAAACTCGGATACAATTCCGTTGCCAGATCGTTTCCTTCAGGATCAACCGTCTGTTCCTTGGTATCCACACCACGATCAGAAATGAAATGCACGAATTTCGTACTGCCGTTTACAACGTAAAACTTGTAATCCGGAGGTGGCGCACTCCGTTCGGGTTCAATGAATTGCTCGATCAAAATCCTGGGCTTGATGAACGAATAGGCCCACTCGCCATTTTCCCAGCCATATCGATGCTTCAAGGACGCTTCCAACGATCCACGAGCTGCACTGCGATCGAATTTGGCCTTATCCCGCACCAGAATGACTCCGCCCGAGTCATGATTTGTCTTCATCACAAAAGCACCGGGCAACGCGTTCCAATTCACTTCGTCAAACCGGTCGCACACCTGATACAGAGGAACCAAGTACTGCTCGCCAACTCGCTCGCGGATGTAGTCCCGCACCAATATCTTGTCAGAACAGCTACAGATTTCCTCGCTCTGGTCGAACAACTTCAGCCACTGAATCCGGTCGTTCAAGTCTTGGCACTCACTGATGTTCGGAAAACGCCCAAGCTCGCGCAGCGACGACAGATGGATGATCCGATACAAGTCCCAGTGATCTTGAGTCAGCGGACATCGGCGAATGTCACGACGCCACTTTCGTCGCATCCGCAGACCAATCCGAAGCTCCTGCAGTTTCGTCCAAAACATCGCCAACGGCCCCTTCTCATCGCAGCACTCCTCGCATCCCGCTCATCCAATAGATCACTGCGGTGCCAGGCGATGCCCACCAGCGGACACGACGCACACGCGATCAATTCCACTTTCTACGACATAGTCGTTGTATCCAGCTTCCGAGTTCACGGTGCACCGCATAGCTCCGGGATAACGCTCCATCGCAATCAATGGTCCTTCGCACATACTCGGCGCACACTCCGTTGAATCCACAACGAATACGCAACGACTGCTCCCCAAATCCATCAAGCTCACTCGACCATCTCTTTGCCACGTTGGCGATAGTGGCGTTCACCTTCGCAACTTGCACAACGGATTCACCAACAGCCATCAGCGAACACTTAGCCTCGCCCAGCTCGAATCGGAATGTTACAACCTCCGCCACCCTTAACTGTCCTGTCGAAGTGTGCTCCAAAACTATTCCGATTGACTCCTGGTTTACACGCCGCTGCCTTACGACTCCAACTTGCTTTGAGCCATCATCTGAATACCAACTGCAAGGCACGTCTGGGAAAGCAAGGTTACCAATGCCATAGAAGATCGGCGAGTCGCGGTACAGCTCCCACCCCTGGATGACATGGGCATGCGTACCGACCACAGCATCAGCCCCAGCCTGTACAGCACCCCGGGCCAGCCCCATCTGATCGAACACTGGATACGACGACTGTTCTACTCCCCAGTGCAGATAAACCAACACGCTACTGGCCGCCTCTTTTGCTCTCTTCACGGCCTCAACAACCGTCTCGCGCGATAGCAGCGCGACCCCCGCCGAGTCTTGTGTTGCATAATTACCTCCATTTGTCGTCAGACATGAAAGTGCTACAATCGCGAGTTTTCGTTCTCCTTGCCCGATCACGACGGGTTCGATCGCGCGTGCAAACGACTCGCCCCAGCCAACAGGCCGGATGCCGGCGTCTAGCAGCACACTCGCGGTATCGCGTGCTCCTTGCTCTCCGAAGTCTCCGACATGGTTATTCGCAATTACTCCGATATCAATACCGTCAAGTGCACTCACGACCTTCGGGTCAGCCCGTAGCGTTGCCCACTTTCCTGGAAGCGGCCGCTCCTCCGTGGTCAGTGCAAACTCAATGTTCGCAACTACGAGATCGACATCTATGCGTGCGCGAATTTCCGCGCAGATCGAGAACTCAGGCTTTGCCAATGCCAAAGCCTCCAGCTCGCCAACAACGCAGACATCGCCAAGGACCAGGATTCGCACAGTGAGCTTTCGCAAGGATTAGTTGGCGCTGCTTCGCCAAGGTAAGAGAGGGCGAACGATCCCCGGTCGATTCCAGCTCTTTGGTCCACCCACTCCGTTGACAGGGGCGATTTCAAAGACCAACGCTGATTCGGCTTCGAATAAGTAGCCGTGCCCCGGGAACTGCCCATTTACTGTGATTGTATATCTCGCAGCATTCAAAAGACGCGGAGGAATTGTACACTCCAGCGAATGAAGGCCGGTGCGTAGGGGATTGTTTCCCAAGCCGATTATGTCCCAACTAGCGCTTCCAAGGACCGCAGTCCCGTCTTCTCGGTGCAACCACACGAATACATGAAAGTCGCCGCTGTCCATAAGGCCACGGTACGTAACCTTTACGATTATCGATTCATCCATCTCGAAGGTAGATGACAGCTGTCCTTCAGAATTGAGTAACTCAATCTTGTCGAGCTCGACAAAGCCGTTTCGTGCATTTGCCGCCTGGCTCTGCACGTACATTGCTTTCCCATCCGTAGTCACACTTCCTAGATACCTGCTGATCGCACATTCTGTATCACCCCAGTGCTCAATGGAACCTCGAGTGAGTAGTATTGCGTGCGAGCATAATGACCGTACCGCCGCCATACTATGGCTCACAAATAGAACCGTCCGTCCGCCCTTCGCCACATCCTGCATTTTCCCCAAACACTTCTTCTGAAACTCCATATCCCCCACCGCCAGGACTTCGTCGATGATCAGAATCTCCGGCTCCAGGTGCGCCGCCACCGCGAACGCCAGGCGGACTTTCATCCCGCTGCTGTAGCGCTTGATCGGCGTGTCCAGGAATTTGTCGATGCCCGAGAAGTCCACGATCTCGTCGAATTTCCGGTCGATCTCCCGCTTCGTCATCCCCAGGATCGTACCGTTCAGATACACATTTTCCCGGCCCGAGAGCTCCGGGTGGAAGCCCGTCCCGACTTCCAGCAGGCTCGAGACCCGGCCGCGAATCACCGCCCGACCGCTCGTCGGCTCCGTGATTCGGCTCAGAATCTTCAGCAGCGTGCTCTTGCCGGCCCCGTTCCGGCCGATCACCCCCAGCACTTCCCCCTCCTGGACCTCGAACGAGACGTCCTTGAGCGCCCAGTAGATGTCCTCTTCGTCCGCACCGGAATGACCGAACGTATCGAGCTTCCGCAGATCCCGGAACTTGCGGAAGGGGGCCTTCATCATCCCGGACATCGCGGAGACGAGCGTGTCGGGAATTTCTTCCTTCAGCCCGATGCGGTAGGCCTTGGAGAGGTTCTCAACGGTGATGACGGGTTTGGGCATGGGTGGTGGATAGTGGGTGGTGGATAGTGGGCAGGGAAGATTCTGTCTGGCTTTCCGCTCTTCGCTTTCGGCCTTCCGCTCGTCTCACGCCACGTCGGCGAAGACTTTTTCGCGGCTGCGGAAGAAGACCATGCCGGAGAGCAGCGTGAGCGTTGCAGTTGCCGTGCCGAGGGCGATCCAGCCGAAGGGCATCGGGCCGGTCCCCAGCAGGGCGGAGCGAAATCCTTCAATCACGCCGACCATCGGGTTCAAGGCGTAGATCCATTGTGGCGAAATCACCACGCCGCCGGGCAACGTGTAGCTTTCCGGCACGCGGCCGGCAGGATAGATCACCGGGCTGGCGTACATCAGGAGCTGCACGATAAAGCCCAGTGCGTGGGCGACGTCGCGGAACTGGATGGCAAGGGTTGTCAGCCAGAGTCCGAGTCCAAGGGCCGCCGTCATCATTAGCAGGACGAGCAACGGCAGCATCAGGACGCCAGCGTTCGGAAAGTAGCCCGCAACCATAAGCGCGACGACCATCAGACTAAAAGCGATGGCAAAGTCAAACAGCTTGGAGAGGACGTCCGACAGCGGCAGAATCAGTCTGGGAAAATAGACTTTCGAGAGCATGTTCGAATTGCCGACGAGGCTGTTGGCGCCTCCTGCCAACGCGCTGGAAAAGTAACCCCAAGGAACAAGCCCCACGAGACTGAACCAGGCGTAGGGGACGGTGCCGGTGTCGATCCGAGCGAGCGTCCCGAATACGAGAGTAAAGGTCAACATCGTAAACAGCGGCTGAATGACGACCCAGCCCAGTCCAACCGCCGATTGGGCGTAGCGGGCCTTGATGCTCCGCCAAGTGAGGAAACGGAGCATATCGCGATAGGCGTAGAGCTCGCGGAGATTGACGAACTGCCAGGCGCTGGTCGACTGGATGATCGTCACGTGATCATCCGCCGGGTGCGGATCGCTCACTGTCGCAGGGGCGTTCCGGTCCGCGGAGCGGGGCAGGTCTTCAGTCGCAGTCGACATGGTTAAATCGGAACTCATTTATGCAAACAATCCATCATACACCATACGGACCTTCTGCATCCGCACGCGAAAATCATACCGTGACAGAATGGTCTCGCGAGCCGCCAGAGCAAGCTGACCGGCCGTTTCGGGGGTGATCAGCAGGCGGTTCAGGCAGGTTGCGAGGGCGGGGACGTCTGCAGGGGGGACCAGCAGGCCGTTCTGCTCGTGGGCGATCAGGCGGGGAATACCGGCGATGGCGGTTGCGACGACAGGGACCTCAAACGCCATCGCTTCCAGCAGCACGTTCGGCAGACCTTCCCGCAGGCTGCTGAGGGCGAAAACGTCGAGCGCCTGGTAGAACGATTTCGTGTCCGCCACAAAACCGAGCAACCGGAAATATTCGGGGCGGGACTGTTGTGCAATGAGGCTCTGCAGATTCTGCAGTTGGTCTCCCTCGCCGGCGATGGCGAGTTGGACGTCCAGCCCCTGGCGGTGAAGCTGGTCGACGGCCCGGATCAGGTGATCGAAGCCCTTTTCCTCGGAGAGTCGGCCGACGGCGCCGATGAGGGGCCGGGTGGGGTCGAAGCCGAGTTCGCGTTTGGCGGAGTTTCGGTCGCGCGACCGGCGAAACTCTTCGGTATCAATGGCGTTTTCAATCAGGATGCAGCGGTCCGGCCGGACGCCGGCTTTCAGCGATGTGTCATACAGGTCCTGCGAGACCACGATGACCCGGTCGTAGAACCGGAGGGACTGCCGGTCGATCCAATAGTAGAGCGGGGTCCGCTTCGTATGCCGGACCCAGCCGTGGACCGTGGTGACGAGTTTCATCCGATGGAAGCGTCGCAGCAGCAGCCCGAGCGCGTTCGTTTTGTAGTCATGCCCGTGCCAGATGCCGACGTTCAATTGACGACAGACACGGAGCAGGCTCCGGACCACGGACAGGTCGGTCAGACCGCGGTCCGGAATGCCGATCAGCGGGGCGTCCGCCGCAACGGCACGATTGCGGATCGCCTCGAAATCGGGATCCGCTGGGGGGTGGAGATACGCGCAATGCGCTTCGTAGCCGGTGCCGACCAGGAAGCGAGGGGAATTCAGAATCGTCTTGTCGGGGCCGCCCCCCGTCCCCGTCACGACACGCGTGTGGAGTACGACCACATCCTTCGACGGCGCCGGTACGGACTCCGACGAACCGCTGACGATTTCGAGCGCCGGGCTCATCGGGGGCCTCCCGTCGCCTGCAAAGAATTCAGCAGCATCCGTTCGAAACATTCCGCCCGTCCATCCCACGATTCCGCCGGCAGTCGGGCGTTTCGGGCCGCCGCCTGGTCGACGGGCAATCCAGTCGCGATGCGCAGTTTTACGAGTCGAGCGAACTCTTCCGGAGTCGCGGCCAGATCGAGGCAATCGGCCCACTCGCGATTGGCAGGCAGGTCCCGGACGACCACCGGGCGGTCTGTCGCCAGATACTCCAGAAGTTTCAGAGGCTGCATGGCTCGCGTCACCGGCGCGTCGATGTAGGGCATGATCAGCACATCCGCCTGTCGCGCAGCAGCCGGCAAAGCGGCGTACGAGCATGCGGGCAAATGGACGATTCTCCGCCATTGTGGATTCTGGGGGGGCTGATCGGTCGGGCCGAGCAGGGCAATGGAACCGTTTTCGAGTTCCCGATCGAGCATCGTCAGAAAGTCCCCGTCCAATCGCCGATCGGCCAGTCCCCAGAACAGGCAGCGTGGAGCTGGCAGCTCTTCAAACGGGGCCTTCTCCGGACCGTCAATGTTCCTCTGCCAATGGGCCAGATCGACTCCGTGCGGCAGGAATTGCGGCGCGGCGGCGTGCTCCTGCAATCTCCGCATCAGGACCTGACTGACGGCAATGGTGGCATCGACCTTCTGCAGCAGTTCCGCTTCCCGTTTGAGGAGCGACTGCTGATCGAGTCCCGGCCAACTGGAAAAATCGTCGACGCAATAGTAAACCCAGCGGTCGACCGGCAGTCGACCAACCAGATCGGCGGAGATCGGCAGAGTTGTGACAGCCACCACCGGACGGCCTGCATTCCGCAATGCCGGTTGCAACTGACGGACCAGCAATCCGGCATTCCAGTCCCGTTCCCAACGACGTCGAATCCAGGGCCACATGTGGGGATTAAGGACGAGCGGCCCGTCAGCCGATGTTGAAGCATCCGCCCTGCGTCCGGGCATCAGCCATTGGCTCAGTTTCTGAAAGCCGCGCGTGACCGTCGTCACATCCAGCCGCGGCGGCCGCATGCCGATCGTATTGACCCAGATTACGTCGTGCCGACTCTGCAGGCGCCGAAACAGGTGCTGAGCACTGGATGGATGCCGGCCCCAGTCGTCGGCAAAGACCAGAAAGGTCAGGCGATCGGATGGCGACAAATGTGGAGAGAACGGGAGCGCATCTGAGGGAGCGGCAGCCATGTTCATGGGATCCCCCGCACAATCGAGGGGCCGATGCAGCGCGTCAGCCAGACCGGCAGCCGTTTCCAGATTTCAATGAGGCGGCGGTTCCCGGGATTGTCGGGACGGAGGGCGTCGCGGGAGCCCTGCAACACGTGGTACTGCCAGACCGACGGGGAGGGGGCCGCACCCCACTGTTTCTTGAATCGGTACGTGTTGCCGTCAACGCTGGACCGCCCGAAATCGAAAACCGCCTGGCCCCGCTCGATGGCGCGGCCGAGCAGATGCCAGTACATCAGCATATTGACGTTGCTGGCCCGGTATTCGAACAGGGCGCTCGCGCTGGGGACTTCCGTGCGGTCCGCGTCGTGAATCAACAATGCGGCGGCGACGGGCTTGGCGCCGTCGCGAACCACGCACAGCTCGGCGTCGGCTCCAAGGTCCCGCAGAATCGACGAAAAGAGTCGCTTTCCGAAAACCGGCGTTCCGAGGTCCCGCATGTTGCGCGCGAACACATCGTAGAAACCGTCGAGCTGGTCGGCCCCGCCCCACATGACTTGAAATTCGGACTTCTGCCCCTTGCGAATCTGGTTGCGAACTTTGGGATCCAGATCGGCCCAGAGCTCGTCAGCGGTCGCCGGAAGCGGCCGACGCATCAGGACCTTTTCCGTACGGGCATCGGTCAGCAGCGGGTGAGTCAGTTCGCGCTCCTGGCGAATTTCCAGATAGCGGACGCGGAGCTCGCGGGCCAGATCGACGGCTTCATCGATCAGTCCGGAAGCTGCCGCAGAATCATCGGTCTCCAGTCCGGCCGAGTTAATGTAGGGCAGACTGACAAGAAAACGGCCAAACAACGCGCTGGAGACCAGAGCCACGGGCAGGCGACCGACGACCAGACCGCCGCGTTCGGCGATGAGCTCGTAAACCGAATGGCTGAGTCCGTCACGAAGCGCCGTGAGCCAGCGACGATCAAGTCCAGCCGGAGGCCGACGGGGGTCGGACTCGGTCTGAGACTCCGTTACCCGGCGACGGAACACCCGCAGCGGAAACTCCGCCGACGTGGAGACGGCGGCCTGCTCGGCGGAACCAGGAGATGAGACGGTTGAGACCATAGGATATTTATTGATAACCGATAAGAATCGTTCAGGCCGTTACGGTCGCAAATCGCTGCTGAATGACTCGGGCAGGCGCTCCCACTGCGACGACCCCGTCCGGCAGCGGTCGAGTGACAATTGCGCCTGCTCCGACGACGCAGTTCGCACCGACATCCGCCATAATCACGGCGTTCGCACCAATCCAGCTTCCGGCGCCGATCCGCACGACCTGGCTGCGTCCCGGCTGCTCGCGAATCGGTCGATCGGGGTCAGACGTTCCGTGCGTGTGAGGACCGCTGGGAACGTGGACGCCCGGGGCCAGCAGGACGTCTTGTTCAAGAATCACCCATCCGAGATGGCAGCGGGGACCGATGTAGACGTTTTCCCCAATCACCGAGTCCGCCTTGGAGAACAAAGTCCCAAAGCAGATCCTCGCAGAAGGGTGACATTCCTGCAGGACCAGAGAATAGAACGCCGAACGGAGATAACTGCCGGTTAAGCCGGGCAGCAGGCTGACAAGTTCCGACGACCCCTCAAGGGCCAGGTCCCGTCCCAGCAGGCTGGCCCGGACTCTCCAGGACAGGAAGAGAGGGAAGGTCAGAACCAGCGCGACAAACCGAGCCGCAGATTTCAGGAATGACTTCACGTTCCAGCGCCCCTCAGTCCGGCTGGGGAGAGTTCTTCGAACAGTCGAGCAAACTGTCGAATCGCGGAGGACTGATCGAACACGTCGCAAACGCGTTGCCGTGCAGACGCGCCAAAGGATGCACCCTGTTCCGCATCACCGGCAAGCCTTTCGATCGCTGCCGCCATGGCGACGGAGTCCCCGCGTGGTACGCGCAGACCGTCCACCCCTTCCCGGACAATCTCCGGATTGCCGCCGACATCGGTGACGACGACCGGGCGCCCGCAGGCCATCGCTTCCAGCAGCGTCAACGACGCGGCTTCGCTGATGGACGGCAGCACGAACAGATCGGCGGCCTGCAGAATGCGGGCGACATCTCGACGGACTCCCCAGAACTGAACGCGATCCGCAATTCCCAGCTCACGACATTGCGCTTCGAGCTCCGCTCGCAATGGGCCGTCGCCCACCAGCAGCAGATCGACTTCGGGCAGATGCTGCGCCACCCGGGCAAACGCCGTCAGGAGCGTGCGATGATCTTTGATCGGGTGGAATCGGGCCACCGTGACAACGTACTTGCGGTCGGGCGACAGACCGAGTTCGCGGCGAAGGGCAGGGCGGTCTGCCGCCGGGCGGAACTCGTTCGGGTCGACGCCGTTGTAGATGACCTGGATCGGCCGACGCCGAAAGCCATCCAAGTCCCGCACGGCATCGGCGCTGAACTGGCAGACGGCATTGATGCGGTCGGGAAAGCGCGAGAAGACGTGGCGATTGGCAAAACGGCGCAACGACGATACGTGATCGGGAAAGTGCCGGCCGTGTTCTGTGAAGACCAACCTGGCGCGCCAGCCTCCCAGGAGCTGGGCGATGGCCGAATAAAAGAACGGCGTGTACTGGTGGGCGTGAAGAATCTCAATCTGCCGGGATCGGACCAGCTTTGCAATCCGCCATGCGGCGCGAAAATCTCTTCCAGGACGCCGCTCGACGCACACAACTTCGATGCCCTCCCGGCGCAGTTGCTCGCCGAGGGGACCGATTTCGTCGAGGCAAATCACCGTCGGAACAATCTGTGATCCGAGATCCCGGATCATGCGGTCGACGAGCATTTCTGCTCCAGCGACACGCATCCAGTGCATCACGAAGCCGACGCGAATCGGCGTCCCCGATTGCGAGGGAGCTTCGAATTGGGACGGCGCCGCTGACGTTCCTGCAGTCATGCCACCTCCCCCCGGGCCGTCAGGCCGCATTCGAGAAATTCTCCCAGGGGAGCGAGTCGGGCGTTCCAGTCGAAATGAGATTCCACGTGGGTTCTGCCGGATTGCGACAGGCGATCCGCCAAAGCGACATCGTCAAAGATCCGGCCGATGGACTGGAGCCAATCGTCGGGGGCTTCCGCCGAGAGCGCATCGCGCCCGGCCACGGCAGAGATGCCTTCCAGTGCCTGCGCGGACGCCACGACCGGAGTCTCGCAGGCCATCGCTTCGAGAACCTTGTTCTGCACTCCCCGCGCGACTTGCAGCGGCGCAATCGCCGCCGCGGCCTCAAACAGATAGGGCCGCACGTCGGGGACGTCGGCGTGAATACTCACGCCAGGCGCATCCGCCAGAGCGCGAACCGCCGCCGTCGGCCGGCGGCCGACAATCTTGAGGCTCGCCGCCGAGTAGCGACTTCGAATTGACGGCCACACGTCCCGGCAGAACCAGCGAATTCCATCGACATTCGGACGATAGTCGAGCGCGCCGAGGAAGACGGCGGAATGCGGCTTCCGCGCAACGCCCTCCGGCCGCTGGAAATATCCGAAGTCCACGCCGTTGCCGACGGCGATCGTATTCGCCGAGGGAGCGAGCTGCCGATACAGGGCGGCTTCCTCGTCGCTGACAAGCGTCACAACTGCGGCCCGGTCGCCAACTTGCCGCTCCACACGACGAAGTCGACGGCCTTCCAGCCCCAGCAGCCAGCTCTTCGGACCGGATCCGGAACGCGAGAATTGCAGCCACTTTTCGCTGTCAACGTCCACCAGATCCAGTATCAGAGGCGCCTGTTCGAGGCCCGGTCGGCTCGTATACCCGGCCATCCCGGAACAGAAGCAGACGACGGCATCGAACGGCTGCTTGCGGGAGACCTCATCAATCCAGCGCGCCAGCCGACGCGAATAGAACCAGCCTTCGGTAATGCTTCTGCCGGAAAGCAGGCTGAGGCCGCCGTAGATCTTTCTGGAGAATCCGATCGGAGCGATGCAGGAGGATTCAGTCAGACTGTCGATGACGTGGAGGGCGTCTTGCGTCCAGGGCTCATCCCCCAGACACCCCAGCGAAACGGTTGCTCGCTCCGACAGGTAACGCAGGAGATTGTATGAGCGGATCCGATCCCCTTTGTCCGGAGGAAACGGAACCCGATGTGTCAGCAGCAGCACTCGCGGACGTCCCGACGGACGCCGGCCGGCCGCCCGCGCCTCCGCGGGCTGTTGATCTCGATCCACGGCTGACAATAATTCCGGCACGAGCTGTCGATCTACAATACGGTTCGGAACGTCGCGACACGCAATGAACATTTCGGAAGTCAGATTCCGGCAAGATCCGGGAGAAACGAATCCAGAACGACGGCCCCCGGCGGCAACCGGAGTGTCGTCGGAGGTCGACGGGCCGGCAGCAGCACCGTGCGTCCCGCACTCAATTCGAAAGTTTCCGGGCCGGCGGTCACCGACGGAAGCCCTTCGATCACCATCAGCACGTGAAATCGATCATCGTCTTCAAACACGTGACCGCCAGATCCGCGATGGCGGCGAATCTCAAAGTATGGAGTTCGCAGCAGATGCTCGACAATGCCGGACGCATCGGACAGCCGGACAGGCTTCGCCCGGCGAACGATCGGGGCCTCAAAATCAATGCAGTCCAAGGACTCCGCAACGTGCAACGGACGTAAGCGGCCGTCGGCATCGGTTCGATTCCAGTCGAACAGGCGAAACGTGACATCGCTGGGCTGCTGAATTTCCGCCAGCAGAATTCCTTCGCCAATGGCGTGGACCGTCCCGGCCGGAATGTTGAAACAGTCGCCAGACTGGACTTCCTGACTTTCCAGGCACTCCGCGACGGAGCCGAGCTGAACGGCTTCCTGGAGAACGTCGCGATTCACGCCCGGACGCAAGCCGGCATAGATCCGGCTGCCGGGGTCCGCTTCGAGAATCACCCAGGCTTCACTCTTGCCGCCGTAGCGAAGGCCATGACGGGCCGCGTATTCGTCGTCCGGGTGAACCTGCACCGAAAGTCGGTCAGCCGCATCGAGAAACTTGCACAGCAGAGGGAACCGCGAGCAACCGTTGAAGC
The DNA here is from genome assembly GCF_030622045.1 of Planctellipticum variicoloris. Lineage (NCBI taxonomy): Bacteria > Pseudomonadati > Planctomycetota > Planctomycetia > Planctomycetales > Planctomycetaceae > Planctellipticum > Planctellipticum variicoloris. The sequence goes on from NZ_CP130886.1 coordinate 3,332,407, forward strand.
GTCCCAGCAGTTCGGAGCTGTAGTCACGCATGAGATCGTGCAGCGTCCTTCGATCCTGCGATCCGCCGACGATCGACGAACTGCAGTCATCGAAATCGGCAACTTCCCAGCTCTCCGCACACGACTGGCCGGCGGCGAGCTTTTTGCCGAAGCGAGTTTCGAGACGCGCGCCCCCCCAGCGGGCCTGCTTCAAGATCGGCGCGAGGAGAACCGGTCCGAGTGTTTCCACCGGAGACGCCTCGAACTTTCGCATCGACTTCATTTCGGGCATGGTGATCTGCAGACTGTTTCCATCAGGCGCAACCGCCCGGCCGTTACAAAGGCGATTCCGGCACATGAACCTGGGGTGCTGAAACCGTGATTGCCCCGGTATTCAGACCGGCAAAGTTTCCGGGATGCAACTGCCCGGCGGCACGACGTTCGGCAAGAACTTCGCCGACGGTTCCGAAAGAGAACGCCTGTAGCAGTTGATGCAGCTTGTGCAGCGTCGTTTTCAAGTTCTGGTAGTGGCGAAATCGCGAACGCCAGGGCGCAGAAATCCGCGGCTGATCGGGATCGACCTCCCACGGATGGATGTAAAACATAAAGGACTGTCGCTGTTCGTGCGGAATGGTTCGCAATAGCCGCCGAGTCAGCCAGAACGGATACAGCCGGAAATAGCCTCCCCCCGAGGCAGGCACGTTCCAGCCCAGCTTCTGCACAACGGTCGGCGGAAACTCAATCAGCGTCCCCGCATCCCGCTCGATCAGATAGGGAAACCGCGGCGCATCGGGCACGCCATAGTTGTCGTGATGCACCGGAAATACGCTCGAATCGATTTCAATCCCTTCCTCGATCAGAATATCAAGCGCCCACAGCGAGCGGCGCGTGATTGAGAACGACGGAGCCCGGTAAGCGGCGACTCGACAGCCGCCAGTGTCTTCCAGAATTCCGATCGAACGCTTCAAGTCGTCGCGAAACTCCTCGGGGGTCTGCTGATAGACGAGTTGATGCCCGTAGCCGTGCGTCGCCAGTTCGTGGCCTGCGTCGACGATTTCGCGAACGAGAGTCGGATTCCGCTCGGCGACCCAGCCGAGGACGAAGAAGGTTCCGCGAACGCCATGCCGATGCAGCAAGTCGAGGATCAGATGCGTGTTCGCAACGACACGGGACTCAAACCGTTCCCATTCCGCCGGCCGGATCACACCGGAAAACGCCTGGACGTGGAAGTAATCTTCGACGTCGACCGTGAAACAGTGTCGAATCGACAACGAAGACCTTTCGTCAACGACGTTCCATTTGCGGGAACAATGGTCATTCGCGCAACGCGATCAGGGCGTCTTCGGCGCCGCGAGAACGATTTGCAGTTCGTCGAGGAGCGAACTCGCAAATGATGAGGCCGCAGGAGACAGCCTTGAGACGTCATCCGCCTCGCGCGACGGATCCGCAATCACGTAGAGCTTGAACAGGCAGCCGGAACCGGCAAAGGCCGTCCGAGGATGCTCGGGAGCCGTCCAGACGGCCCCGTTCGGGGACCACGTCCAGAGCGTCAGGAGGCCGCGATCATTTGGCTGGCCGGATTGAAAGACCGTCTTCGAGAACTGCGCTTTCACCCCGGGACTGCGTCCCTCGACATCGTACTTCGTCAACGGTTCCATCTGATTCAAGCCCGCGCCCGTAAAACAGACGGTCGGCTCGTGCAGCGAAATCGGACCCGGGCGTCCGGCCAGCAGATGGATCTGCACTTTCTCACCGGATTCCGAATCGACGTATGTTCGCGAAGTGGCGCCGACCGCCCCGGCCATCTCAAGCTGTCGCGGATCAAGCGGCGATTCGGTGCTCGTCCACGAACCAATCTTCACTGGCAGCTCGCGGACTCGCGAGGAAATCGCCGCGACTTGAGCCGGCAGACCCCACCGATCCGTCACGAGCCCGTGTGCGACACCGCCGGCTGCGATCGCCAGAATGGCGAGGCTGCTCAGAACTACGAATCGAGGCTGCCTGGTCTTTTTCGCCATGATTGCCTGACGCAGGATTCAAGGTGACAAAATTTGCCGACGCAGAGTCTTCCGGATGCCGAAACTCTCAGCGACTCGGAGATTCCAATTGCCCCGGCAAAGCAGCGACCGCCCCGGCGGGCTGCCGGGCGGGATAGACGCCGTTCCCATAGCCATACCCGTAGCCGTAACCATACCCATATCCGCTGCCGTAACCGCTGCCGAGATCTTCATCGAGGCCGGTCGTAATTGCTCCAAGAACAGGCGCACCGATCATTCGCAGACGATGGAACGCCGAAGCGACTTTCCCGATCCGGCTGGCGTCGCGACGTATGGAAATCAGCACGGCGTCGACGTGTTGCGCGATCAGCAGCGTGTCTGTCACCGGCAGCACGGGCGAAGAGTCAATGACCACGAAGTCGTACGAAGCGGAAAGCTCTTTGAACACGGCGCTGTGGGAATCGTGCGACAGCCGCTGAAGGACTTCTGAGGTGACGCGCCCCGCGGCGAGGACGTCCAGGCCGACCGATTCGACGTGCTGAATGGCTTCGGACAACTGGGCGGTTCCCAGCAGGACTTCGCTCAGACCGGGCGTATGCGAAATGCCGAACGCATACTGGACGCTCGGTCGACGCAGGTCGCAATCGATCAGCAAGACTCGACGACGCGTTCGCGCCAGGCTGGCCGCCAGTTGACACGACAGCGTCGTCTTGCCTTCGCCGGCGATTGCGCTCGTAACGAGCACAGTGACGGCCTGCATCGAATTCAACCGGTGCGTCAGCACGGTTCGCATGCTGTCGACCGCCTCGCTCAGCACATTGTGCCAGTAAGCCGCTTTAGGGCCGCTGGACTTCATCCGGTTCAATCGGGCCGAACGCGGCACCAGCGGGATCGTTCCCAGAATCGCCAGACCGATTCCCTGCTTGACCTCGTCGGTTCGAGTGATCCGACGAGCGAGGATTTCCAGCCAGACGAAGAGCGCAGCAATGGCTGCGAAGCCGCCGGCGCCTGCCATGCCGGCCATCTTCTGCCGCTTGCCGACGTCCGGGATTCTCGGCACCTGCGCTCTCAACCGGATCTGAATTGCCGCCGGGGCATTGTCCAATTCGACTTCTCGGTGATGCACTTCTTCGCGGTAGCGGCCGACAGTCTTCTTCAACTCCGACGCTTCCTCGACGAGCTCTTCCCGGTCGACCCAAGCCACGCCTAACGAGTTCTCTTCGACCTGCAGTTTGGAGAGTTCCGCTTCGTACGCTTCTTTCGTAGCAATCAGCGTCCGAAGTTCCCGTTCCAGATCGGCTTTCCCAACGCCGGCCGCAGATCGTCCACTGGCACGGGCACGAACTCGGACTTCGGCATCGGGACCATGCAACTTTCGATATTCTTCGAGTTCTGAAGTTGCCTCGGCCAGCTTTTCTTCATGCAGGATGACGGATGGATGTTCCGCCGAAACCCTGCGTTTCCACTCCGCCAGCATGGTCTCATGACGCCGGGCGATGAGAAACATTCGTCGAAATTCCGGCTCACCAAGCAGTTCCCCTTCGACCAGCTCAGGAGGAATCTCCGGTTCAGCAAAGGGCTCATCGGAATTCTCCGCCTCCGGATCGCCGAGACCGAGCTGGATCTGGCGATTGATGATCTGACCGCGGATCAGGCTGAGCTGTTTGCGGACCTCTAATTGGGCGTCAAGCGTCGCCTGTCGTTTCGCGTCGCTCTGGGCCGAATTCGGCAGCTTCAATGCCCGATCAATATTGCGAATGGCATTCGTCTTGCCGCTTAATTTTTCTTCTTCCTTGCGGAGCAGAGTCTTCAAATCATTCAATCGCTGCCTTCGATCTTCCCGATCCTTGTTGACGACTTCTTCGTTGAAGGCATCCGTGACTGCATCGACGATCTTCGGCAGGTCCTCTGGCTTCTCACCTGACAGCGAAATCCGAATAAAGTGCTCGCCGGGGGCCGAGACGGAAATATTCCGTTCCAGCCAGTTCATCGGGAACGGCTCATTTCGCAGAGTTTCCGTCTCAGCCAGCCCGGGCGCCCGCAGCGCCGCCGTCAGTACATAATGGTCTTTGACCAGTCGCATCATGGTCTCTTTATAAGCCCGCGATTTTGTATCGTTGTCCTTCGTCTCGAAGAAGAACGTCTGCGGCTTGATCAGCAGCTCCGAGTATGCGGAATAAGGAGTTGGAATGACCTGCCAGGCGACGACGGCGGCCCCGCCGCCAACCAACCCGCCCAGCAGCAGGATCGGCAGCCAGCGGCGGCGCAGCGCAATGAGAACGGTCCGCAGGATGTTCCCGCCGGATTCGCCGTCTTTCGCCGACGGCGTCGGCATCCGACCATAGTCGGCTACCGCTCCCGGCGATGTGCGAATGAGCGGTGAGTTCCCTTCGCCGCTCAGCGCGGGTGGACCGTCGTTTCCGTGGAATTCCATGGTCATTGTGTATCCGAAATCGACTCGTTCAAGCCCGACCGGTCTGCACACCGAATCGCCGCTGAAGCTGCATAAAACCCGCCGCGCACTATCGCGGGAGCTGAACCGGCCCGATCCCGACCGCCATCGGACGCTTCGTGTCGAAGACGATCAGCCGGTCCATGTACCACAGCTCCGCGGCAAGTATCCCCAGCCCCAGCGGCATCATGGCCCAACCCGCCAGATCGTGATACGTGATTTCCGCCAGTTTTTCCAGACCCCACGTATAAAGCACGCCGGTGACGGTGATGCGAAACACATTGGAAATCAGCGCGATGGGCACCGCGCTCAGCAGCACGATGATATTCTGCCACAACGGCCGACGCCCGGTCAGGGCCACCGCCGCCGCTGTCGCCGCGAAGACCATGAGCATCCGGAGTCCACTGCACGCTTCCGCAACCCCGATCCGGCGATCCCCCACAACGATCACATACCCTTCCGCAAACGCCGGCAGGCCGATCGTCTGCATAATGGCGGTGCTGATCGTCGTTCCAACCTGCCGCAGCGGCGCTCGCAGCATCGACTCCAGCGAGAACGGCAACGGAATCATGAACACGAGAAATGCAGCGCTCGGGAGCACTTTCCACAAGAATTTCTTCCCGCCGACCGCCCAAGCCGCCCCAACGACGATCGGTACAATCGCCATCTGATCGAGCCACTCGTAGTAATACACCCCGGCAAATACTTTGCCGGCCAAGACTGCAACCAGCACCACACATCCGATCCACGAGGGCGAAAGCGCCTGCAATCCTGACCAGCGAAACGCACAGATCCCCCCTCCCACTCCAAACAGCGTCAGACCGGCAGTCGCTGCCAAGGGGACTGGCAGGCTGTCGGCTCCCAGAAAAAGTCCCGCTCCAAGGGCGGTGATCGCGATCCACAGCCAGCCCGGCGCAATCTCCCCGGAGTCGGTCGGTCGATTCGTCCACAGCAGATACAGGGCAAAGATTGGCACCAGCCAGCCGTGAGAGTTCTCGGGGCTGGTGTTCCAGCGCTCCGCCATTTCGAGCACCGTACTTGCCACGCTCCAGGCGACCGCCCCGCCAGCCAGACCTGCAATGACAAGCGGCAGCGAGTTTCCGTCGGTCGGGACGTCTTCAGTTTGAGGTGCAGCTTCAGTTTGAGGTGCGGCAGACATGAGACTTCCAGCTTGTAACTTCTATCGAACTATTCCAGAGGCATGTGCAAACGACGGCCCATCAGCTCGTCATCTGACGTCCCGGACATCACGTACTTTCCGGCGTTTTCGCTTCCTGGCCTCAAAACCGGCATCACCCGCAGGGCGCACCTTGGGCCCGTGGGTTATGCACCCGTCTCACGCAGAGGACGTCCTCCGCCAGTTCGCACCTGCAGGCTGCCCGGTCCGGACATGCCACGATTCGGTCCCGTCGGTGATCGCTGAAATCCGTTCCGTCGAGCGCCATTCGATTCCACGATGGCCTCAGGCGGCCTCGACCATGTCTGCTGTGATTTCCACCGAGGCTCCGCGCTGCAGAAAGTCCATCCCGATCACCAGGCGGCAGCCCGCTCGATTCTGCAGCAAGGTCCCCGTCAGTCCAACCAGCGCGCCGCGACAGACCCGAACGGTCGTTCCCGGCTCCAGCCGTTCTTCTGGAGTCACCGGCAGCCCGGCGTGAATCAGGCGGTATACGCGCTCCAAGTCGTCGCGGAACAGGGTCTGATCGCGGATCGCGATCCGCGAAACCACTTCTCGCATTCGCGAAACAACCGCCAGAGCTTCCTCGTCGCCGTGAAAAAACAGGTAACCGGGAAAGAGCGGCGACCAGCTTGTGACCTTGCGCCGCTGAAAGATTTTCGTCTGCGCCCGCTGGGGCAGGTAGTATCCCACTTCGCGCCTGAGGAGCTGTCGCGCCAACGCTTTCTCGGACCGGGGGCGGACGTGCAGGACGCCCCATGTCGCTTCGCCATTCGCGCAACCCCACCGCTCATCGCAGAGCGATTCGGGCCACATGTCAGGTTCGTTCGCCAAGACCGGCATGGCCGGTTCCTCCTGCTGAAAATCCCGAGGACGCCCAATCGGCAGTCCCGTCTAGGATAACCTGATTTTCAGCCGGATGCGGCGGGAAGGCAACGACGGACCGGAATGTTCAGAGGAAATTCGCTCAAGTTGCCGTTCCACCACGTCACAGGCCGAACGATCGAACGGGAATTTCCTCCAACCTCTTGGGAATTGCACAGATACAATGCAGACGGTGCTGCATTGTGCGACGCCGGCTGCGGTTGTGACGAGTTGGGGTTTTCTCACAACGCGCAAGCGTACCGCAGCCACCCAGACGTTACGCCTGGTCTCGACGACCATGGCCGTGATCGACTGGACGGCTCAGCGGCCACGCTGCCCGCACCCCGGAAATGCCAGCAGCCCAACCAGGAGGCAGGAGGTTGGGCTGCTTTGTAGAATTGGCAGACGGACACGCCTGTCAGGCGGCCTTGCGCCGGCGGAACCGGAGCGGAATGCCAGCCAGCGCGAGTCCGGCGAGCGCCAGCGTCGAAGGCTCGGGAACGACTGGAGGCGGCTGGCGGGTAGTCGACGTGATGTAAATATCGTCAATCCCGTAGATGTCTGTCTCCCCGCCAACGCTGTAAACGGTAATCGACTTCACATCTGCAGTTGGCAGTGAGAAACCAAAGAACGCAAGGTCGCCGGTGTTGGTATTTGGGCTTCCAACTTGGGGAGGGGGCTGAATCGCAGTCAGACTCGGATTGGCTGCAGACATCAGATCGAACAGATTGTAACTTCCAATGATACCGCCAACACCGTCTTTCACATCAACAAACGTATTCGCCCCCTGATCAAACAGATCGTCAATAAAGAAGCCAAACGCACTGATCTGATTCGAGAACTCCAAATTCAGAACGCTCAACCTCGACAGACCGTTGGGATTTGAGTTCAACTGACTGAAACCAGACGTCAGGAACATAGAACCACCTAGCGTCGTGTTATTCCGACCGAACCCGGCGTTCGGATTAGCCACGTCGATGACCTGAGACTCCAGATTGAACAGAGGAACCGAACCATCGGTCAGGCCACCGTCGCTGACGCTCGCCGTGATCGCAGTCCCTGTAAATGTCAACCCGTTCGTTGGGATCACCGGTGTCTGCTGTGTAACCCCGGCACCAGTTACATCGACATATCGACCCAGTCCCACCGGATAGTTCTTGAATTCCTCAAATGTCTCAAGCCCCCAGACGGCACCGGGAATACTGCTCAAGAAGCTCTGCTGTGCAGTGTAGGCGTTCGTCGCAGCAGACAATTGCACGCGCTGATGATCGGTTGCAAATGACCCCGGAACGGAGTTCACAGCAGTTGGCAGATCAATACCAACAATCGGGGCGGCGTCGGCCACTCCGCCGAACAACAAGACGGCCAAGAGGCCGAATTTCGCTTCGCGCATTTGAATACCCATTATTAATCGACCGCACCAGAAACTTTGGAAGCCACCCGGATCTCACTATTCCGGAGTCGCCACGATATTCGGATTGACCGCCGGCTGAATGAAGACACCACCAAGATCATTCACAACTCTCAACTGGCAAAAATCCTGCGAATCCGTCAATTGCGAACCCGCCGTAGAGCCACTGTGTGAAGTCACTCCGGTATACGAGTAACTCTGACTCGAAAATCCGATCGCCTGCGAGAAATCCCCCATCTCCAGCGCCACCTGATCTCGCAGCGTCGTCAGCCCGGCCAGCAACCCGATCACGACGATCGTCGCAATCAGCACCAGTTCGCTCGATACGACAAAACCGCGCTCATCGGCCCAGAATTGCGTGAAGGTCTTCATCTCAATTACGCTCCGCGTGACATGGCGCAGACGGCAGCCCGCCACCACCCACTCCACCCATCTTTACAACTCGACGCATCCCATCAGAATTGCAAACACGGTGCCGCTCAGGCTCAACTCACTGAATCCCAGGGAATCACGTGGTTTCGCTGTGTTCCCCCTTCTGCGAGCGCGGTCGTCGATAACTATTGTTAACGAAGCGTTGAAAGGACGCAACGTCCGTTTGCCAGTAGAAACACGAATTTGGCGATCCGGCTCGCTTATCTCACTTTACGACTTCCCCTCCGAACTCCAGTTGCGCCAATTTCGCTGAACGTTCCGTCCAGACCGTCCGATATTTGAAACGGATGCGGGCCGCTGCAACGGAATGCGGAGCCGCGTCGACTGTTCATTGCCACGGCCAGCGGGGGCGAAATGAGTCGCTTGACCTCGGTCCATACGAAATCACTTCGGCGGTTGACCCTCGCCTCCACATCCGCCCTTGTCGCGCTCTCGCTGACAATCGGCTGCGCCCATCCCCGCCAGAATCGAGCGCTCCTGCCTCCGGTGGCCGAAGCCCCCAAAGAACTGGACATGCGCACGCTTCCGACATACCGTGTGGCAGCTCCCGATATCCTCGTCATCGAAGCGGTCAACAACATCCGCACGGCCGACGCCCCCCTCCGGGTGGGCGATCAACTCCTGATTCAATTGAAAAACGGCCTGCCCCTCGATCCCCAAGGGGATCCGATGGCCAATCCGCTCGTGTACGAAGCGGAACTCCAGATGGAAGCTCAGTTTAAGATTCTGCGCGGTACCTACCTGATCACCGCCAACGGCAAAGTCGACCTCGGACCGGCCTACGGCCAGGTGGCGGTCCTCGGCATGACGGTGCCGCAGGCTCAGCAGGCCATTCTCGATCACCTCCGGCTCAATATCGGCCTGACCGACCCGGAACTGACTGTGTCGCTCCCAGATATCACCGGCCGACAACCGATCGAAGGCGAACACCTCGTCCGCCCCGACGGAACGGTCTCACTCGGGGTCTATGGCGACGTCCACGTCGCCGGGATGACGCTCGAAGAAGTCAAAGCGGCCGTCGAGCGGCACCTTGCGCGACACATCCAGCAGCCGGAAGTCCGCGTCGACGTTCTTGCATACAACAGCAAGGTCTACTATGTGATCACCGACGGCGGCGGCAGCGGCGAGCAGGTCGCCCGCCTCCCATGCACCGGCAACGAGACGGTCTTGGACGCGATCGCTCAGATCCAAGGGCTCTCATCGGTCTCTTCGAAACATATCTGGATCGCTCGACCGGCTCCGGCCGGCGGCGGCTGCGCTCAGATCATGGAAGTCGAATGGGCGGACATCGCCTCGCTCGGCGTGACCGATACGAATTACCAGATCCTGCCCGGCGACCGGATCTACATTGAGGCCGACCGACTGATCCAGGCCGACACGTTGATGGCCAAGGTCTTCGCCCCAATCGAACGGATCATCGGCATCACGATGCTCGGAGTCAGTGCGGTGTCCCGGATTCAATTTTACAATAGCTACGGTAACAATGGCGGCGCCAACACCGTCATCCAGACTCCGACCCCATAACCATCTTGCTCGAATCTTCGCGGCGGCACACTGGGGCGGGTTTTCCGCTGGAGTTGCTGCGGCGAGACGGTATCCTCGACATTGTCAGTGCCTGACAACAGACAGCAGTTGCCGCCGCCCGACTCCGAGGAGTGAATCATGAATCGCCTGTTTCTCATGGCAATGTCAATTGCAGCGGTCACATCGCTGGCCGTCGAATCGGCCTGTGCCGCCCCGCCGCAGTTCAATCGGCCGAATCGACCGACCGTGAGCCCCTACATCAATCTGCTGAACAACATCAACCAGGACCCGGCGATCACCTACTACGGTCAGATTCGCCCGCAGCAGGAATTTCGGGCCGCCGAGGCGGCCAACGCCGCCGCCATTCGCGGCCTCGATAAGCGGCTGACGACGACCGAGAAAGAAATGCCCTCAGGGAAACTCTCGGCGTCCGGCCATTCCACTTCGTTTCTGAATACCCGGGGCTACTTCGGCGGCCGCCGCTAACGCCCGGCGAGTCTGCCTCCTTCAACGCACACACTTTCCGCCCAGGAATGCCGAAATGTCACGGATGACCACAATTCTCGCTCGTTGCCGGGCACTGGCTCAAGCCGGCGTGATTGCCGGACTTATGCTGGCCGCCGCGCCCGCTCCAGCCCAGGAAGGGTATGCCGGCTGTCCGGACGGCTCCTGCCACGGCCTGCAGAGCGTTCCGTACAACGGCGGTTACGAGCGCGAAGGGGTGTTCAGCCGATTTATCAACGGCTGTAAAGAGACGTGCGGCTTCGGGCAGTCCGACAAGCCGCTCAGCGCTGGTAAATTTTCCAAGAATAAACGGACTTGCCTGACCGTCTGCCCGCCTTACTGCTCGCCGACGTTCGGCTTCCACGAAACCTGCTGGAACAAGTTCCCGCCCACGGCCCCTTGCTACCGCATCGACGATCCGGGGACGCCGAACTGGTCGAGCCCGACGCCGCAGATGGACGGACTTCCTCCGCAGGCCAGCCCGCTGGTTCCGCCCCCGGCGCCCGGCACAACGGCCCCCGGCTACGAGCAATAATCACTGGTTCCCAGGCTCTGCCTGGGAACCCCCTCTTGCGAGGCTCTGCCTCGCGTCACCGGATGATGATTGAAGAGGACGCTTGAGCGTCCAAAGAAGCATTCCCAGGCGGAGCCTGGGCTGCGCGAAATCGTCAATTGTTGGCGGTCCCGGTTGATCCGGCTTTTGTTCCTGGAAGGACGGGGAGGGCCTGGCGGCGCTGGGCTGTCAGCGACTTGCCTAAGTGGTCGTCGATCCACGCGAGCAGGTCGCGATGCCGCACGGCGTTCAGGGCTTCGCAGATCTTTTCCTCGCTGATCCGCACGACCGACGCGGCCATCCCCAGAATCAGTTTCGTAAAGCCGCCGCGGCTGTGCTGGCCCTGCAAACGCTTGCCCTTGCCGATCAGCGATTCCAGCACTTCGCTGCTGGCCGGCAGACTCTGTCCGGGGAGCACGCCGCTCGACTGCTCGCTCACGAACTCCACCAGCCGCGCCGCCGCACGCTCACCGGCAGGCGTTCGGGCCACCGTCTCCAGTTGCCGGCGCAGCGTCTCGCCGGCGGCGGCGTGGTAGCCCGCCACGCGCAGGAACTCCAGCATGTGGTCCTTGACCGCCTGCAAGTCGTTCCAGTCCACGAGCGCCTCCCGGAAGTCGCGGATCCAGCCGAACTTCTCCTCGAGCCGCGTCAGGTCGAGACCCGCGGGACGTTCGGCCGCGGGCGTGTCGATCAGCCGCAGCATGCGGGCGCCCCAGCCGATCAGCGGCCCCAAGTTCAAGTAACGCCCTTTGACTTTCTGCGTGGGGGGAGCAAGGTGTCCGAGTTCCGTCTGCTTCACCCGTGGCTGCGTCTGCCCGCAGTGTTTGACGAACGCGATCCACCGCGGATCGGCGAGCAGTTCGTGCTTGAGCACGATCGCCGTCTTGTGGGCGATGTCGTGCAGCACCTGCGTCGTCGGGTGCTGTTCGCGGAAACGCTGAGCGCCGCCGAGAAGATCCGAACCCTCGTCGCTGAGGATGGCGGCCGGCACGCCGACCAGCCCGGCCGCAGCCGCGAGCTGCCGCTGGACGATCTCGCCGCTGGATTTTTCGACCGGCTGCAGCGCCAGCAGCGTCAGATCCTGGTGCGTCAGCGGCGCCGTCAGCGCTTTCCACGCCGACAATCGCAGCCCCGCGATGACCAGACACTTCCGCGACCCCAGTTGCAGCGTGTGGTCGACGAGGAACACCCAGTCGGCGGCGAATTCCTTGGGCCGCCGCAACTCGTGCAGTCCCAGCCGCAGCAGCCACGCTTCCGCAGTATTGGCCGCAGGAGCCCCCCGGAACTGGGGCAGGCTGTCCCGCAGCAGTTCGACCACCGCCCGGCAGCCGCGAAAGCTGACCGCTCCGGCCAGACAGAACTGCAACGTCAGGCCGATGGCCGCTGCCGAATACGCATGATGGGCCGGTCGGACGGCGTCCGGGAGGGGGCCAGGGGCTGCGTCGGCGACCCGGTCAGCGCCCGGATTTTAAGGCGGCGATCTCACGTTCCAGGTCCGCCGCGCGGCGTTCGGCCGCGGCGGCCCGCGTGCGCCACATCGCGCGGCTCTTCTCGACGGCGCGGGTCTGGTTCTGCAGGAGCTTGCAGGTTCGCTTCCACTGGCCGGACTTCGCCTTCCACCGATTGCGACTCCGCTCGAAGAACCGCACCAACTTGCCCGCCGGCGACGAATACCGGGCGACGGCTGTTTCGCTGGTTTCGCAGGTCATGACGTTCCTCCTTGAACAAAAAGCCCAGTGGAACAAAAACGCGACGATTCGCCGAGGCCAATTGCCCCTGAAAACGACGGATTTCGCGCAGCCCAGGCTCTGCCTCGCGTCTGTGGGCGACGACGATGAAGTGGACGAAGAGGAAGATGAAGAGGAAGATAAAGAGGACGCAGAGCGTCCAAAGACGCATTCCCAGGCAGAGCCTGGGAACGAGGAATCGGCGTGGTTTTCGAGGCTTTCCAACCAAAGACACGCCCATCGCAAGGCCTCTGGGCGTGCCACCCAACCTGCCCCTTAGCTCATTTCGCCTCCCGCGGACCGGATTTCACCTTGGACCGTTTTGCGAATCTAGGGGTTTTCTCCATCTTTGCCGATTCCAGCAAAAATGAGGCTTGCGGACCGCCGGCTGCCTCGTAGAATCGACGCCGCTGGGTCAGGAAGCGAAGTCCGGTCCGGATTGTGCTTCTTGCCGGTTGCAGAACGAGGACCTCTCGTCACGACGCCCATCGTGTGACAGGTCGCCGGAACTGTGATTTCTCAGCATTGCGGGCCGTAACTGCATGTACGAAGTGTCGACCACGTCCGAAGCAACGAGAGCCCTGCGCAGGGCGGTGTGGCTTTGCTGCACCGCGGCGTGTGGTCTGTGGTTGTTTTCCGGCAACGTGCAGGCGTCGTTCATCCATGCGAAGCTGGTGGAACCCGACCCGAGCCTGCTTGCGATTGATGGCGGTCCAGTAGACGCCACGACCGACTGGGAATCGCGAGGTTCCAGCGCATTGCCGTCGGTTCCCGCCGATCAAAATCAAGAACCGTCCGATCCGCCCGAGGAACCGGGCGTGACCGAGACGACTGGCATGGCGGCCGGATCCAACTCGACGGATTCCGGCCCCTCGTCGGTCCCTGCGGCGGCCTGTCTCGGGACTCCCGAGTTGCCGCTCCCCACGTTGACGGCCTGGCTGCATCACGGCCAGCATCTTGCCGTTCCTCCCGCCCCCCGTTCCGGCCAGTGTCGCCCGCCCTAGGTCACGCTTGCGCTGTATGCCGCCCCAATCTCCCCCTGAGCTTCAGGAAATCTGGGATGTTTTCGGGGGTTTGCGGAAAATGGAGATTTTTCGGCTGGCGACAGGGTTGAGGTGACTTTAGGATCTCTGGCACTCCGCCCGGCTTTCCAAGGTGGAATGGTCGGGTGACACGGAACAAGCGAAACAATCGGCAGGATTTCTGCCGGTTAAATTTCTCGAAGGGCGGGCAAATGAAGAAGTTGATGATTCTGGCTGTGGCGATGGTTGCCATGGCATTCTCAAATGTATCCGAGGCCGCGTTCCGAGTTTCGATCTCAGACGGTACGAATACGGCTACTTACTATATCGGATCCTCATCTCCAGGCGGGAGCGGCGGTACAATCGCTTTGCCAAGCACCGGGTCGCTATTAAGGTCTGACAACTGGCTGTTTAATACTGATGGCTACAGTGGTGGTTCATTGAACTTGATTTCCACCAATTGGCCTGGCGTGGCTCAGGTTGGCTCAATCACAACATCGTTGACTCTCTACTCACGTGTTGGGGTTTCCACTGTCAAAGGACTAACAGTCACAATGGCAGTGGTAGATCAAATGACTGGTGGCATTTTCGACACGGCCAACAGTGTCATGTTTGAAAACACCGGATTTCTATTGACCAATGCCGAGTCGGCATTGCTGGATCTTCAGCCAATGTCTCTATTCACGGTCCCGACTGGATCCGGATTAACAGCAGTCGCCTCTCTAACCTCCACCAACGGCAGCACGTCCAACCCGGTAACATCCGGAATGGCTCACGCGGAAATTTATATTAAGCCAGACGGAAGTCCGGTCTTGCCCGCTCTAGTGACAAATTCGGTGTCGCTGGTGGCCTCGCAAACAATCACTCCAAGCTGGCAGGTCGGCGCGACTATTCCGGCAACTGGATACAACTTGACACAGATGCTGATCATGACTGACATTACGTTGAATTCGGGTAACGTACTCAACGGCCAAGTATTCTCTGTTCAGTCAAGCGTTCAACCGCTCGTTCCAGAACCCACCTCCCTCGCCCTCGCCGGTTTTGCCGGCATCGGCATGGCGGTTGGGGCAATTCGTCGCCGTCGGCAGGCCAAGCAGGCTGCCTAGTCGGTCTGAGTTGATCTGATGCAGTTTGAGCGGGCGGTTCCCTGGAGCCGCCCGCTCTTTGTTTTTGTTGGGTGTGGGGTTGATGCGATGTGTCGCCCAGAGCTGACGCACTGCGCGACATCGATTCATGCCTGATGGGCCAGGGACGGTGTTTCTCGGCCAACGGGGGGGTGGCACGCCCAGAGTCTTCGATGGGCGTGGTTTTCGACGCTGGCCAAGACAAGACACGCCCATCGCAAAGCCTCTGGGCGTGCCACCCGGATCGCTTCTTGAATGTCGATGTCTGCCAAAAAGGGATGTCTTGCCCACCCGAGAATGGAATCCGACCGGCCTGCGCCCCTCCGAACTCCGCTTCTTCGGGTGGTGCGGACATTTCTGTCTGTGCAGTCCCTTCCGTCGCTGGCCTCACAGGGGTTTTCATCACTCCTGCGCTTTTTCCGCAGCAGCCCGTGGCAAACCGTGGTTTCTCTAAGCCATAATTGGTGCGTCTGACCACCGCTCCGTCGTCTCTTGGCGGCGCGAGTTGTACCGCCATCTGCTCAGGATGCCTCGCCTGTGACTACTGTGCCGCCGCCTGTTTCACCCGCGAATGCTCAGCCGGAACATCCGGATCATCTGGACGTCGTGCCGCAGATCAACATGCGGCTGCTTCTCGGGACGTTCGTACTGCTGGCAGTTCTCGGGGGGGGCGCCTGGTTCGCCCGCCGCCATTTTGTGCGGCACAACGTCGAGATGTATCTGGTTCAGGCCCGCAAGGCCGAAGAGCAGGGGAAGGCCAGCGAGGCGCTGCAGTATTACACCCAGTACCTCGAGTTCGGGCGCGGCATCGGCCAGAACGAGAAGGCCACCCAGGGACGCCGACTGGAGGCCCTCAACCGCATCGGCGCACTCGTTGCCGAGCAGCCCGAGAGCGGCCCCCAGATCGATCGTCTCTTCCGCACGTACGAAGAATCGCTCCGGCTGGACCCTGCGCAGCGGGAGATCCGGCACAAGCTGGTCACGATTCTGATGCGGATGGACCGTTCCACCGATGCGCGCAGCCACTTGAAGCTGCTGCAGGAAGAGGTCAAACCCGGCAAACCCGCCGCGGAACTGGCCTACCTGACAGGCGTCTGTCTTTATCGCGAAGGAAAATACCCCGACAGCCAGGCCGCGTTTCTCACCTCCATCCGGGAATGGCCGCAACAGGTCGTGGCCTATCTGGGCCTCGCCGAGCTTTGGACGACGCATCCGGATCAGATGGTGGCACTCACGACCAAGACCCAGCCGGACGGCCCAGCCTGGCAGGATCTCGCGCAAATTCTCAAGCCGCGCGAGGACTCCCGCGTGGTCAACGGCGTCACGGCCGCAGCAGCCGTCCTGCAGGCGATGCGGGCCGCGGCGCCCGGAGTTGACAGCACGCTGGCCGCCGCGCGGTTTCTCTCCGCGCTGGAGCAGAAATCCGACCGCCTCCCGCTCCCTCCGGAGGAAGCGGAAGTCCTGGTCCGCGCCGTATTCGAAATCGGCGGCGCCACCAAATATTTGAACGGCCAATTGGAGGGTCCCGATCGCTGGTCCCCCGACCTGCCTGCACTCGCCGACCTGAACGACGATGGAATCGTGACTCGCGAGGAGTTGAAGGCCCGGTTCGTCCGCGGCGATCAACTGACGCGGATCGATCGCGCCGAACGTCTGTTGCAGGAACTGCAGTCCCGACCAGACGCCGCGCCCCGGCAGACCGACGTTTTGCTGGCGCTCTCGAACCTCTATTCCGCCAAGGCCGCGGTCGTCGCCCTGTATGCCCCGGACGAACTCGCCGCGACACGCGAACTGGCCCGCAAGACGGTTGCCGCCGGCCTGGATCTCACTCCGCCGGATGTCCGGTTCCTGCTGTCCGGCGTGGAGCTCGACCTGCAGGATCTTGATCAGAACGCCGACAAGGCCGCCCAGCTCCAGCAACTGCAGTCGGCTGAAGCCAAGTTGAAAGCCGGGATTGCCGATCTGGTGAAGTCCCGCAGTGCAGAAAAACCCGCGACAGCCGAGGTCGACGAAAACTGGACGGTCCCTTCCAACAATGTCGATCTCCAGTCGATCGAAGTGCAGGCCCGGTTCGGCCTGACCAACCTGATTCTTTCGCAACTGGCGCTCGCCGACCCGGCGGCCCAAGCCGACCTGCAGGCGAGTTTGAAGTCCGAGACCGCGGCGCTTGAGAGGGCCGGCGGCGGCAAGGTGCTGCTCGACTATCTCGAGGTCCGCCGCCTGATGTTCGAACAGCAATTCGCCGACGCCAGAAAGATCGGCGTCAAGTTGCTGGAGCAGATCAAGTCGGTGCCGGGGCTGGTGCGGCAAGTGACGCTCCTGGTGGCCGACTGCCAGGGTCGGACCGGCAACCCGGACGCCCAGCTCGATGTGCTGCGGAATCAGGTGGAGCTCGATCCGCTCTGGCTCGAAGGCCGCCGGGCGATGGCCGAGAGCCTGCTGGCCGTCGGCCGACTGGACGAGGCGATTGACGAGTATGTTCCGGCCGTGGTCCTGCCCGGTGCCGGCGAGCGTCTGCTGGAGCTGCGCATCGTCCGCAACGCCAACCTGGCGCCGGCGCAACGCAAATGGGATCGTGCCGAGCCCCTGCTCCAATACTTGCTCGAACGCAAGCCGACGACGGTCCGGGCCATTCTGCTGGCGGCGGAACTGCGACGCCTGCAGGGAGCAACGGCCAAAGCGCTGGCTGACGATCAGGGAATCGAGAATCCGGCCGAGGTGCAGCAGAAACTGCTGGAAGCCGAACAGTCTCTGAAGATGGCGCGGGAGGCCTTCCCCAAGGACTTGGGAGTCCGCGTGGCTGAAGTCAATTTCGCCTCGGGGCGGTTCGACCTGCCGGAGCCGGAGCGGCTGGTGCTGGCGGAGTCGTTGCTCGCCGCGGCCCGCGAAGATCTCGGCGCCGACGTGGAGCTCGATCTGGCCGACGCTCGTCTGCAGATTCAGCGATTTCCGGGCGAAGCTGGCGACCGGTTGGCCGTCATCGCCCGCGAACGAACCGGACTGACGCAGCCGCAGCGGATTCGACTGCTGACCGGCCTGGCCCAACTGGCCGATCGTACGACTACTCCGCAGTCCGCCCGGCCGTTCTGGGAGGAGCTCTCCCGACTCCAGCCTGAAAATCTTGAACCAAGACTGCAGATCGCCCAGTTGATGCTGGCCGCAGCAGGCCAGCCGGGCGGCTCAATGGATGAACCGGCCTGGGAAAAGCTGCTGGCGAGCATCAAGGAACTGGAAGGGACCTCTGCCGGGAATGTCGGTTACCTGCAGGCCATGCGGCTGCTGGAGCATCCAGGTGACGACGCCGCGCGACCGAAGAATCTCAAGGCCGCTGAAGTCTTACTCACCGCTGCCGCAAAATTGCGGCCCTACTGGTCGGCAATTCCCCGGGCGCAGGGGATTCTGGCGGAGCTTCAGAGCGATTCCGTCCGTGCGCTGGAGCGCTACCAGCAGGCGTTTGCGCTGGGCGACCGGACTCCGGTCGTCGTCCTTCGAATCGGACAGTTGCTGAGAGACCGTGGCCGGCAGGGATTCGACGAAGCGAATCAGTTTCTGCAGAGCGTGGGCGACCAGAACGCCAGCCTGATCACCGGCGACGTGGCGCGGCTCGCGTCGGAACTCGCGCTCAGAAATCGGCAGAATGATCGAGCGATGGAACTGCTCTCGAAACTGGCTCGGGACTCCAGCAGCTTCCGTGACAACTACACGCTGGCAGTCGCCAAGATGTCTACCGGCGACCTCGGGCCAGAGACGGAAACCCTGCTGAAGAAGGTGACGACGGAACTCGCACCAGCGGAACCGGCTGGCTGGGTCAAACTCGTCGACTATTACGCTCAGACCAAGAACTGGGCTGCCGCCGAACAGACCATTGCCGATTCGGCCGCCAGGCTTCCGAACGAGCCGCAACCGACGGCGTCATTGACCCGCGGCGTGATGTACGAGCTGCTGGCTGCAGCAGACGCCGAGCGCCGGCAGCAGCACTTGACCGCGGCCTCCAAAGCCTATGAAGAAGCTCTTCAATCCGCCGCCAACGCTGGCGACGACACCAGCATGCTGATGATCGCGGCGGAGCACTACGTGCGGATCGGCTCGACCGTCCGGGCTGGCGAACTGCTCAGTCAGTTGCTGTTGCCGACGCGGGCGGTGCCGGACGAAGTCCGTCGCTGGGCGCGTCGCCGACAGGCTCTGACGGTGGCCGTAGGCGGCAACTATGACGATACGCTGCGTTCGCTGGAGCTGCTCCGCACCGCGCGCGAGCAGGGGGCCGACAAGTCGGCGGAGAACCTGAGGCTGCAACTGCAATTGCTGGAACGGCTGCCCAGCGTCGAATCCCAGGCCAGCCGCGTCGATCTGCTGCGGGAACTGCAGAAACAGGGCGGCCTCACGGCCGAAGAACAGCTTCAACTGGCAGAACTGCTCGCGGCAGGCGGAGACCGCGCCGGAGCACTGGCCGAATTCCGCAACCTGCTGGCGGCGAATAACGAATTCGCCCGAGGGCGAGCGGCCTACATTGTCATGCTGGCCCGCTCGGCTGGAAGGGACGGCACGACGCTCGACGAGGCCAGGAACCAGCTCGACCTGCTGCGCCGCCAGGAGCCCGGCTCCTGGCGAACCGCACTGATTCATGCTCGCGTCCTTGCGGCCGACGGCAAAGTTGACGAGGCGGCCGCGCTGGTCTCGCAGTTCCTGAAGCAGCGAGTCGAAGGGACCTCAAACAATCCCGTGCGGGACGCCCTCGACCAGGAAAATCTGGCGGAACTGCTCTACTGGCTGCAGCGGGATCTGCGGGTTCGCAGCAGCGCCGCACTCTCGGCCGCGCTCGCCGATGCCATTCGCCTCTATCAGGCGGGACGTCGCGACGATGCGGTCAAGAGCCTGCTGCAAGGTCCGATGGAACCGCTGCTGGAAGATCTGCGGTTTGAAGTGATCCTGCAGGCCGCAGCTCTGTTTGAGGAGTTGAAACTGCCCACCGCTGAGGCATTGTATCGAGAGTACGTCGCCAAGTCGCCGCGCCCGACGGCGCCAATTCAACTCGCCCGCTTCCTCGTCCGCCACGACCGGATCGAAGAAGCACTCAAGCTGTGCGAGCAGAGCTGGCAAACGCTCCCCAAACTCGGTGTGTGCGCAGTCGTGATTCAGGCAGCCCGCATGGTTCCGTCCGATCGGCGAGAGATCTTTAAACCGTGGCAAGCACGAATTACAGAGGAAGCGACGAAACCGGACTCCCCGGATCGACAGGTTATGGAAATCGCGCTGGCCGAGCTGACGACCGTTCTCGGTGAACCGGACGGAGCAATCGCCGCGTTTCGCCGGGCCGTTGCGGAGAATCCGAAAGACGTCGCTGCGCTCAATAATCTGGCCTACGTGCTCGCCCGACGGGGAGAAGATCTCGACACCGCCGAGAAATCGATCAACGAAGCGATCGCCATCGAAGGCGCAGTGCCGGACCTGGTCGATACCCGCTCGCTGGTCTATCTGGCGAAAGGGCAGTTTGCGGAGGCGCTGGCGGTAATCGCGCCGTTGGCAAAACCCCGCGCCCCGGCGGGAATTCACCTGCGGCTGGCGGAATGCCTCTGGAAGCTCAAACGCTTCCCCGAAGCCCGGCAGGCCCTCGATCTGGCGCGTCGTAACGGGTTCAAGCTCGACGATCTGCTGCCGCTCGACCGGGCTCCGACGGAGGAAATGCTGCGCGATCTCGATGCCGCCGCAAAGAAATAGGCAAGTGTTCTATCGAGGCCAGCGCCATTGAACAGAAAAGCCCCCGCTCTCCACTGAGGAGAGCGGGGGCTTTTTCACATCGGGCAGATTCGAAGTCCGCCAAAAAGAGGCTCCGCCCGGATTCGAACCGGGGATGGTGGATTTGCAATCCACTGCCTTAGCCACTTGGCTACGGAGCCACTGTTGTCGAGCCGCCAGCAGACCAGTTTCGAGTTACAAGGCGAACCAGGCAACCCCAAGGCTTCCGACGTCGACCGACGAGGGTTGTATCGGATGACTGCCCCCCGCCGGTTGAATCGGATCGACCGAGTTTTCGACCGGTTCAGCAGGACCTGCAACCGACGAGAGGGATGCTAATGACTGAGAATGGTTCGGTCAACCGACTGAGAGAAATTGGGGAGATGGCGTAACCCCGGACTACTTTAACGGTTGCGATTATCAAATATCGGTGGCGGCGCGATTCTCCAGCAGAGGCGACAGCACGACGGGCGACGTCAGTAGAGCGAACTCGCGTCGAGCAGTAGGATGCTCTCTCCCAGGAAGGGAACCGATCGGCGGAGTCCGGACCTGCTCTGTTGCGCGGAAGCTCCGCGAATTCCCAAGGAATGCCGATGGCTGGCGTCGCCCCCGCTGATACCGAACAGGACTTGATTTCGCGCGCGCAAATGGCGATCAGCCATTGCAACTGGGAAGTCGGCGAATGCGCTGCACTCTGGACTCGGCGCTTCGCCCGCGGACGAACGGACGGCGACTTCGGACAGCTCGTGGGCTTGAGCCCCGATCAGGTATACCAGCGTCGCCGCGTCTGGGAAACATTTTCCGATGTTTATGCGAACTACGCCGACCTGAAGTGGTCGCATTTTTACACCTCGCTCAACTGGGACGACGCGGCCGAGTGCCTGCAATGGGCGCAGGACATCGGCGCCACGGTCTCCGAAATGAAGGCCTGGCGCCGGGCGCAGCGCGGCGAGGATCTGACCGCTCCGTCGGACGAAGAGTTCTTCAGCGCGCTCGTGGACGATCCAACGCTCGTTCGAATGCCGCAGCCGGCGGACGCCAGGGCCGGTGGAGCGGAATCGAGCCGCGCGCCGTTTGATGCCGACGCTGAGACGCAGCTCGCCATGCCTGCAGCGTCGGTCGCCCGGGACATTGGCGAAAGCCCCGAGTACGCTCCGTTTCACGATGGCGCAGTGACGCCCCCGCGTTCGGCCGATGCGTCCAGCCGTCAGGCCCAGGAGCAACCATCGACCGAACAGATCGTCAAGCGGATGACATCGGCCCTGGAACGCTGCAGCAGCCTCATGACTGACGAATTTCTGCAGCGATTCGACTCGGTCGGCGGCAAGACCCGCAAGCGATTTCTGGCGGCGTTCGTGGCACTCCGCGACAAACTGGACGGACTGGAGTAAACTGAGGAAAGCGACGGCCTCTTTCAGGGGCCACCGGTGGATGAGTCGTGTCAGCCGCCAAGGAACCCCGGTCGTGAGTCTCGAACTCGACCCTGCACTGCGCCATCGACGCTCGATTCCGCCGGAGGGAGTCAACGTCTGGCTGGTGGTGCTGCTCCTGCTGTCGGTCGCCGCGATTCTCGCTCAGTCGTCCGGCCTGTTCCAGCGGCATGTCGTCGCAACGCCCCGCGAGATCACGCCGCGCGGCGACTTGGCGGCAGACGAAATATCGACCATTGAAATCTTCCGGGCGGCGTCACCCAGCGTGGTCCATATCACCACGGTCGCAGTTCAGCAGGATCTGTTCGGCTTCAAGGCGGTCGAAATTCCCGAAGGAACGGGCAGCGGTTTCATCTGGGACGCTCAGGGTCACATCGTCACCAATTTCCACGTCATCAAGGAGGCTCAGGGCGCGCGCGTTGCGCTGACGGACAGCTCCACCTGGGACGCCCGACTCGTCGGCTATGCCGCTGACAAAGACCTGGCGGTTCTGAAAATCGACGCACCGGCGGACAAGCTCGCTCCGATTGCCATCGGCACCTCGCAGAATCTGCAGGTCGGCCAGAAGACTTTTGCCATCGGCAATCCATTCGGGCTGGACCAGACCTTGACGACCGGAGTGATCAGCGGTCTGGGACGCGAAATCCCCTCGCACGGCGGCAGGTCCATCGAAGGGGTCATTCAGACGGACGCGGCCATCAATCCGGGGAATTCCGGCGGCCCCCTGCTCGACAGTGCCGGCTTGATGATCGGAGTCAACACGGCAATCTACAGTACGTCCGGCCGATACTCCGGAATCGGCTTCGCGGTTCCCGTCGATACGGTCAATCACTACGTGCCGCAGCTCATCGAGCATGGTAAGATCGTGCGGCCGGGAATTGGCTGCGACTTCCTCGAAGACTGGGTCGCGCGTCGACTGGGAGTGTCCGAGGGAGTGCTTATCCGGCAGGTCGCCCCGGGATCGACGGCTTCTGCCGTCGGACTGGCCCCGACGTATGCGGACCGGCGCGGCATTCATATCGGCGATGTGATTCTGCGCGTCAACGACGTGCCGACTCACGACAAGAACGAGCTTCTGAAGGTCTTTGAAAAGCAGCAGGTCGGGGCGGAGGTTTCGCTGACGGTCGGTCGCGCCGGCCGGGAGATCAGGGTCGCCGTAACGCTTCAGGCCGATGTCGATCGATCGGACCAGTAGCACAAGCCTTTTTCCAGTAAGGTGCAGACAGTCATGACGGAAGAATCCCTCGTGCAGGTGAGCCATGATGGAGACATCACCATCGTGGAGTTTCCGGCACGCCTCAAGCACCTCGACGAACCCGTAATCGCCGATATCAGCCGCGGTCTCGTCGCCGCCGCAGAAAGCAGCACCGCCGGCCGACTGGTCCTCGACCTGTCGCATGTCGAATTCTTCGGATCGTCGTTCATCGAAGCTCTGTTTCGCGCCTGGAATCGATTGAACCAGGGCCAGAAGGGTCGGCTGGTCCTCTGCGGCGTGCAGGAGTATTGCCGCGAAGTTCTGGAAGTCACGCACCTCGACCGTCTCTGGCCGATCGTTCCGACGCGCGAGGCGGCGATAGCGGCCTGCGCGTCGGTATAGGATCAAGTTCCCGATCCGCGACATTGTGTGTGATGACTGCAACACCCGTCACAGATTTTCCGACACCCGTCGAACATTCATGCCTGCCGGTCGAACGAGCTCCCGCGTTGCGCCTCTCCGCACGAGCAATGGCGAATTACGTGTTCTCGCTCATTCACGGGCGACTACATTTCCTGTGACTTTGTAAGCCACGGATTTCCTGCTCTCGACGAATCAGTAGTGACGATGTACAAGCACGGCGACGACTCGTTTTCGGGAGCGAGCCCCTTCTTGTGCTCATCAACGACAGGGCGAAATGTCGGTCGACTCCAAATCTTCCAGCCCGTCCGACGCTGCTGCCGTCGATATCTATCTGGCGCGACAGCCCATCTTTGATCGTTCGCTGCGAGTCGTCGCCTACGAGCTTCTATTCCGCAGCAATTCGGCCAACGCGGCCAAGATCTCGAACCCCATCGAAGCGACGGCGCAATTGCTGCTGAATGCGTTTGTGTCGGTCGGTCTGAACGATCTCGTCGGCGACCGAAAGGCATTCGTGAATCTGCCGCGCGAGTTTCTCGTCGGAAAGTATCCCCTGCCAGCCAGTCCCGATCAGCTCGTCCTGGAGATTCTGGAAAACGTCGAAATTGACGACGAGTTGATCCTGGGCGTGAAAGAGCTGCGCCGGCACGGCTACACCATCGCGCTCGACGACGTCCTCTTTGAACCAAAGCTGGTGCCGCTCCTGAGCCTGGCGACAATCGTCAAGATGGAGCTCCCGCTGGCGCCCCGCTCGGAGTGGGGGCGCCACCTGGAGCAGTTTCGGCGCTATTCAGTGCAGGTCCTGGCAGAGAAGGTCGAAACGGAGGAAGACTTCGACCACTGCCACGCGCTCGGCTTCGACTTTTTTCAAGGATACTTCTTCTGCCGGCCCAAGATGGTCGCAGGACGGCAGCTCAATACCGGCCAGGCCGCCGTCCTGCAGCTCCTTTCCAGGCTGTCGGATCCGAAGGTCTCGATCGACGCCGTCGAGCAGATCTTCAAGTCCGACGGCAGTCTCAGCTACAAGCTGCTGCGGTACATCAATTCTTCCAAGTTCGGTCTGCGCCGGAATATCGATTCGCTCCGGCAGGCCATTACGCTGATCGGGCTGAGCGGCGTGAGAACGCTCGCCATGCTGCTGGTCCTCAGCGGCCTCGAAGCCAGGCAGTCGGAAGTCGTCGCGACAGCGGTCCGCCGGGCGCTGCTCTGCGAACGGCTGGCGCGAAAGCTGCGAACGGTCGATCCCAGCGAATCCTTCACGGCCGGTCTGGTTTCAGGCCTGGATGCCATTTTTCGCGTCCCGCTCTCCGGGCTGGTCGGCACGCTCTCGGTTTCCGACGCGATCCGGCAGGCCGTCCTCGAGCATGTCGGCCCGATCGGCGAAATTGTCGCGTGCGCCCGATCTCATGAGCAGATCGACAAGCTCGTCTCTCCCTGCGGCCATCTGTCCGCCCAGGACGTTTTGTCGGCGTTTGTCGAGTCTCTGGCTGAGGCCGACGACCTTCTCGCGGCTCCGTCCCCCTGAGAGAGCCGAATCCGGAGCCTTCCGGCGTCGTCGAAAACGAAGGCCCAGCTATTCGGGCAATTCGTGGGCCACGAGATCCGCGTACGTTTCGCGGCGGCGGATCACTTTCACGCTGCTGCCGTCAACCAGAATCTCCGCAGCGCGCGGCCGGGAATTGTAGTTGCTGCTCATCGACATGCCGTATGCCCCGGCGCTGAAAGTCGCCAGCAGATCCCCGCGTTTCAGCGGCGGCAGGCAGCGGTCCTTCGCGAAGTAATCGCTCGACTCGCAGATTGGACCGACGACGTCGGTCTTCTCGCAACCCGGGATTTCCCCCTCGACGTTTTCCGGCATCGCGACCTGCGGCCGAACCGGCCACAGCCGGTGGAACGAATCGTACATCGCCGGACGAATCAGATCGTTCATGGCCCCGTCCTGAATCACGAACAGTTTGCCCCCTTCTCGCTTCGTAAAGACGACCCGACTCACCAGCACGGCCGAATTGCCGACGACAAACCGCCCCGGTTCGAGAACCAGCCGGCAGCCCGCCTCCCGTGCCGCCGGCACGATGACTTCCGCATAGACCGACGCCGCCGGCCCTTCGTTCTGGCGATAGCTGATCCCGAAGCCTCCGCCAAGATTCAGCCAGCGGATGTTGTGCCCCTTCGCGCGCAGCGACTGAACGACTTCGACCGCCTTGCGGCCGGCCAGTTCATATGGCTCCGTGGTGAGAATCGGCGATCCCAGGTGCATGTGAATGCCGAGCAGCTCCAGATGCGGATCGCGAAGCACTTTGTCCGCCAGCTCCTGAAACCGTTCGATGTCCATCCCGAACTTGTTTCCCTTTTTCCCGGTCGTCGTCTTGGCGTGCGTCTTCGCGTCGATATCCGGATTCAGGCGGAGCGCGATCGGCCCCACGACGCCCAGCTCGGCGGCGATGCGGGAGATCGCGTCCAGTTCGGCTTCGCTCTCGACATCGAACATCAAAATCCGGTTTTCGAGGGCGAAGCGAATCTCCTCGTCCGTCTTGCCGACGCCCGCAAAGACCACCTTGGTCGGATCCGCACCGGCCGCCTTGACGCGATACAGCTCGCCCCCGGAAACAACGTCGAAGCTGCTCCCGGCCTCGTGCATGACCTGCAGGATGCCGAGATTCGAGTTCGCTTTGACGGAGTAGCAGATCACCGGCTCGGCCGCGGCGAACGCCTGCTGAATCTGGCCGAGTTGATGCCGCAGGAACGCCTTCGAGTAGATCCACAACGGCGTCCCGTACTCGGCCGCCAGGCGCGACACCGGGACATCTTCGCAGTACAGTTCGTCGTTGCGGTAAACAAAGGGCTGCATGGCGGATCAATTCTCGCAGAAAGGCTCGATCTCGGGAGAGAGCAGGGGAGGGAGGGGGCTCAGCCGGCGTGCTTCGCCAGCAGTTCGGCAATCTGCACGGCGTTTGTGGCGGCGCCTTTGCGGAGATTGTCGCTGACGCACCAGAAAGCCAGCCCGTTGGGGTGCGACAGGTCTTTGCGAATCCGGCCGATGAAGACCAGATCACTCCCCGTGCAGTTGCTCGGCATCGGATATCCGCCGGCAACCTGATCGTCGACGACCCGGATGCCGGGGAAATTCGAGAAGAGCTGGCGGGCCTCTTCCACACTCACCGGACGTTCCGTCTCGACCAGAATCGTTTCGCTGTGGCAGTTGGCCACGGGAATCCGGATGCACGTCGGACAGACTTGGATGGACTCGTCTCCCAGAATCTTCCGGGTCTCATAGACCATCTTGAGCTCTTCGCTGGTGTAGCCCCCCTCCTTGAAGCCGCCGATCTGCGGGATCGCGTTGAATGCGATCGGGGAGGTAAAAGCCTTGTACTCGTAGGCGTCGCCGTTGAGCTGGGACCGCGTCCCCTCCAGCAGATCCTCCGTTCCCTGCAGTCCGGCGCCGCTGACCGCCTGATACGTACTGACGACTACTCGTCGGACCCGGGCCGCGTCGTGCAGCGGCTTCAGTGCCATCGCCATCTGCGTTGTCGAACAGTTCGGGCTGGCGATGATTCCCTTCGCATTCAGCGCGTCCTGCGGGTTGATCTCCGGAATCACCAGCGCCACGTCGGGCTTCATCCGGAAGTACCCGGATTCGTCGATCACCTTGCACCCTGCGGCGACCGCGGCCGGCAGGAATTCCGCCGCAACTTCGTCCGGCGTACTGGCGACGACCAGGTCGACTCCGGCGAAAGCCTTCGGCTCCAGCAGCTCAATGGTGTATTCGCGCCCCTTGAACGTGAGTTTGGAGCCGGCGCTGCGGGCGGACGCCAGAAACCGGTAATTGCGCGCCAGTTCCGGCCGCTCTTCGAGAAGCCGCAGCATGATGCGGCCCACAGCTCCCGTCGCCCCGACCACCGCCATCGTTCCAAACACGGAAAACCCCTTCGCTGTCGCTGAATAGACGGACCTCGGGCGCAGAATCGCCCGCTCAGTCCGACACACTATACGCGGGGGTGGTTCGGAGCTGCAAACGAAGCGCAACAGGGCTTCAACGTGACTCAGGCCTCGACCAGGTTAAGCCGGGCACTGACAATTCGCAGGAATTCCGGGAACAGCTCCCAGGGTCCGGGGTGCCGATTCCAGCGCTCCGCCAGAAGCCTGAGGACTGCCATTTCTTCGCGGCACTGTTCCAGATCCGCTGCAGCCTGCTCACTTTGCTCGTCGGTCAGGTTCCAGCGACTCGGGCAGAGAGCCGGTCGACCGGCCACTTCCTCCGCTCCCCGCTCCACGCCCGGCTGAACGGCCACCCGACCGTTCGAATCCCATCGAAACGGAAAGACCCGGCAGACGACCGGACGTGACTCATAAACGGAACATCGGGCGGAATTGCCGCAGCCCTGAGAATCGCTCGCCTCGTCCAGGAATCGGCACATCCGCGTCCCGGGAAGCTGCCGACTTTCCACGGGTCTCAGCCCGATCACGAATCGGTTTTCGGGATCGTCCTCGAAGCGAAAGTGCGGCACGATCCCGCGGGAAATCAGCCCGTCCCGGTCTTCCCAGCGACAGACGAAATCCCAGAAGTCGAGCGACTGATCGGCCACAATCCGCGCCACATCGTTGGCCGTCAGCGGGACGGCATACTCGCGACAACAGCTCGCGGAACAGCCCGCGCAGGGTGTCGCGGGAGCGGCGGTCTCCAGAACTGGCAGCAACGATCCGGACAGCATTCTGGCGGGCCTCATTCGTCAGCCGGCACTGCACACATCGCCAGATCGCGAACTTCAGGCCGCCCTCGTACCGGAAAAGACGGCAATCAAACCTGCCCCACGATCACGCCGCGCGGCGGCGATTTTGCGTCCAGCACTGGTGCAAATCGCAGCCCCAGCCCGCTCCCTCGGGTCTCCGGGGTTGTGCGTCCCTCCAAAGAATTCCTCAAGTTTCACGAGGACGCCGGTATCGATTGCGGTGCCTTCCGCTGGAATTCCACCTTCCCGCCCGGACAGAGTGAACAGATTCCCAACGACACGACGCTCCAATGCCTGTTGAGGACGGTGACAACGACGGCCCTTCTGATGCCAGATCTCGATGGGGCTGAAAATGCGCGGCGCCCCTCGCTGACTGCCTCAATGCCGTCAGCATCCTTCACAACGGAGTGACGCGGCTGATCGGACCGGAGAGCGGGTCCCAGCCGCCTGACTGGCTCAGAAGCTTCTGCTGCGGTAGACCGCCAGACCGCCACGCAGTCAGGACTGATCCAGAACCCGCGCGACCACCAGCGAAATGTCATCCTGCTGAGGCCGCGCGCCGACGAACTGCTGGCAGGCCTGATAGACCGAAATCGCCAGTTCCGCCGACGGACGGTGACGGTCGGCTTGGACAAGCCCTAGCAATCGATCGACGCCGAAAAACTCCCCGTCCTCGGAGAGACACTCCTGAATGCCGTCCGTCGGCAGGACCAGCACATCGCCGGAAGACAGCTTCAACGGAGCCGATTCGGGAAACGTCAGGCGCGTGGAGAATCCCAGCACCGTCGCCGTGCTCGGCAACGTCGCACGCGATCCGTCCGCGCGCAGGCAATACCCCGGATGGCCGGCGCCGACGTAGGTCAGCTCCCGACTTTCAAGATCCACAACAGCGACGAACAGCGTCACGAACGAAGCCTCCGGCAGATCGACGACCAGAAACTCATTCAGACATTCGATCGCTTCCGGGAGCTTCACCCCCGACAGCAGCAGCGACCGCAGGTACGCGCGCGTCTCCACCATCGAAACCGCCGACCCCAGTCCGTGACCGCTGACGTCGCCGATCACCAGCGCCAGACGGTTCCCCGGCAAACACAGAAAATCGTAGTAGTCGCCGCAGGCCAATGCCGCCGGAAACGCCGCTCCGGCAACGTCCCACCCGGGACACAGGGGTGCTTCGTGCGGATAGAGCGACTTCTGTACCGCGTGAGCCGCCAGCAGTTCGTGCTCGACTCGCTCGCGAGCCATCCGTTCCGACAGATCCCGAAACGTGACCACCGCCCGCGTGGCCTGTCCCGTGTCAGCCAGCGCAGCGATCGTATATTCGACGGGCAACGGCAAGTTCAATCCCTGAGACACGCGATCGACGCTGGCCGTCCCGTTCGCCGCCCCAGTGAGCACGGACTGCAGTGCGTCGCTGAACCCCTGGCTGCCGAACGAGCTGGTCAGCCGTCCTCCCAGCAGCCGCGCCGCCGGTTCCCGCAAAATCCCGCCAGCGGCACGATTGGCAAATGTGATCGCCCCACGGCAGTCCACGCCGATCAGGCCGTCTTTGACCGAGTCCAGGACAAGCTGCAGCTCGTCGCGAAGCCGGCGCGTTTCGCGGTTCGCCCGCTCGAGTTCCGTGATGTCCGTCGAGATTCCCGCGACGGCCACCACGGAATCGTTCGGTCCGCGCAAGGGAAACTTCACGGACATATAGGTATGCAAGCCGTCCGGGTGCGGCGCCACTTCTTCCGTATTCAATGGCAATCCGGACATCGCGACCTGTTCGTCGTTCAGCCGGAAATCGCGGGCCATCGCGTCGGGGAAGAGATCAAAATCGGTCAGTCCAACGGCGGATTGCCGCTGGACTCCAAACAACTCTTCGAACTGCCGATTGACGAACTGGTACCTTCCCGCGAGATCCTTCAGGTAGACGACGGCCGACGTTTTGTCGATGATCTCTCGAAACATGTTGCTGGTATCGAGATCCTCCGGAGCGTCGATCACTGTCAGCAGCATGCTCTCGTCGGAGACATCCATCGACAGATGCGCCAGACATTGCTGCGCCGGTCGACCGCGCGGACACATGCAAGTCCACTGCAGCAACTCGTTGACGGCGGAGGCCGCCCCGCCGGAAGTTAATCCCGCGAGGAGCTGCCGCCACTCCGGCAACAGCGTCTCGATCGACACATTGGCCGGATCCTCGACCGACAATCCGAACAGCCACAAGAACCGGTCATTAGCCGCAGTCACCATTCCCTTGTCGATCTGAGCCGTGGCGAACGGTGAGTGACAGAGCATCGAATCCGTCGTCTCTGCCTTCGTCCTCGACGCGACTCCCGCATCGGTTCGACGCATGATCCAGCCTCCCGAACCGACTGGAACAGCGGCGTCCAGTCTGCCTGGACCGCCGATCTTCCAGTGGCTGATGTCGTCGCAATGATCGGCCCATGTGTTTGCAGCGAGCGACTCGGCAGACACCCCTCCGGCAGGAGGGTTCAATTCCATAACACCGCTCCGGCATCGGGAACGCAAGATCTTTCGCAACAGATCACGCCACTTGCGCAGAATCGCCGAACCGGCAGGGTGAATTACCGGGAGACGCCTGCCCACCCCAGAATCTGGCCGATCGGCGGCAGCGCGGCCGACTCGATCTCGCACAGAACCAGGAACAGCGCCGCCGCCATCAGGTCCGCCGTCGCCCCTGGGTTGCGGCGATGTCCGTCGCCCCGCAACCAGGCGTCGAAGTCCGCATAAGCCGGACTCTCCGTCAGTTGACCCGACCGGCCCCTGGTGAGAACGAACTCAGCCCGGCGGGACGCTTCGCCGGCGACCTCTGTCCCGCACTTCCGCGCGATCAGCGTATCGGGCCGTCGCACCAGCATCTGCAGGAATCCCTCGATGATCGTGGAGTCCCACGTCGACGTCCGCCCGGCGTTCGACAAACTTGCGACGTCCAAACGGGCAGCCAGCCAGAACGCATCTTCAAAGTTTTGCGCATACTGCCGCGCCACTAGATCGCGGTCTGCCGCCAGCCGCATCGCCTCCGTCAGCGTACAGGTGGGAACGTCGGCCACGTCCTGCTCACCCGCCGTACCCAGCCCGCCGGGATTCGCCTGCCGAATCGCGGCATAGACGTAGCTCGCGTCTTCGATCGTCGTTGCTCCCAGCACATCGCCGATTCCATCCTCCGCTCGCACTCCTTCGGGGACAGCACACAAGGGCGCCAGCAGCAGAACGATCCCCAGATTGGCGTTCGTGGCGACCGATCGCCGCGTGGCGCGGACTGCCAGCAGAATGGCCATGCCGAGACCGAGCTTGCAAGTCCCGGCGAGAAACGGAGCCACCGCCTCGGCAGCCCGGACGAAGTCCTCGAAGCCCAAGTCGTCGAACGCGGCCCACGGATGCACATTGCCCGGCTTCCGCGCCGCCGCTTCCAGCAGACACGCCAGTTCGACCCGTCGGGCAAGCTCGCCTGTTCGCATTCGGAGTCTCAAACCAATCGCCTGGATTGCAGCGGAAGCATCTCGCAGAGTCGTGCTCAGGCGCGCTTCGCGGGAAAGTCGACCAGCACCTTGCATGCTCCGTCGACCTTATCCCGGAACGTTTCGAAAGCCTGCTGAATCTGCGCCAGCGGAAACCGATGCGTGATCATCGGGCCGACATCGATGCGACCTTCGCCGATCCAGCGCATCGCCAGCGGAAAATCCCGCTGGAAGTCCGGATTGACGCTTGTATGCACCGTGACATTCTTAAAAAACAGATCTCTCCATCGCAGTCCGTCCACCAGCGGACCGGGCACGCCAAAGAACAGCAGCACGCCATTCCTGCGACACAGATCGATGCACAGATTAAACGGACTGTGTCCGTGGCCGACGCACTCGATCACCACATCCGGCAACTCGCCCCCGAGGATCTCCTTCAGGGTCTCGACAGGCGACTCCGTCGCGTTGCAGATCGTCGCGGTGGCCCCCATCAGCCGGCTGGTCCTGAGCCGGCTCTCCAGCAGATCGATCCCGACGACTTCCCGAGCCCCCAAGTTCCTCAGGCAGGCGTTCATGAGCTGCCCCATCGGCCCCTGGCCGACGATCGCCACCGTTCGGTCGAGCATGTTCGGCAGCTTCTTGAGCGCGAAGATCGCCGTCCCCAGCGGCTGCGCCATCAGCGCCTGCTCCTCCGGCACGCGCCGGTCAACCTCGATCGCCCGTCCTTCGTCCAGCACGAACCGCTCGAAGAGTCCCTGCTGCATTTCCGGAACGGCCAGCACGCGATCCCCGGCCCGCCACCGGTCTCCGTTTGTCGCCACCACGGTTCCGATCATCTCGTGGAGCGAGTGGCCGATTTCGATCGGCCACTCGTCGCTGCCGCCGAAGTAGGGCAGATCCGAACCGCACAGGCAGGTGGTCTCGGGCTGAAACACGATCTGGCCGCTGCAGCCCGCGGGAGGGGAGGGGGGCAGCACCGGTTCCGGCACTTCAATCAACCGGATTTTCCCCGGCGCATACATCTCTCCGGCCAACATGCTTCAACTCCCCTCGTGGCGGCAGGCTCTCAGTTCGCCCCTGAAAGATAGCGAATCGCTCCACCCGATAACAAATCAGCCCCCCGTCGCTGCGACGGGGGGCTGTCATTGGAACCTGAAGCGATCGGGAGACTACTTCGCAGCAGCCCGCTCGGCCTTCTCCTTACGACGCTTCTCGACAACTTCAGCCTGCAGCCCGCGCGGCAGCATGGCGTACTTGGCGAACTCCATCGTGAACGTCCCCTTGCCCTGCGTCATCGACCGCAGTTCGTTGGCGTAGTCGAACATGCTCGAAAGCGGCACTTCGGCGTTGATCACGGCGATGCCGAAACCGGTATCCGAAGAATTGATCACGCCCCGCTTGCTGGCCAGGTGACCCGTGACGCCACCCTGGTATTCGTCGGGAACTTCCACTTCCAGCTTCATGATCGGTTCGAGCAATCCGAGGTCGGCCTTGCCGAGCACTTCTCGCATCGCGTCGAAGCCGCAGATGTCGAATGCCATTTCCGACGAGTCGACGTCGTGGTAGCTGCCGTCCTGCAGACGCATCCGCACGCCCACCACTTCGCACTCGCAGAGCGGCCCCTTGACCAGCGCCCGCTGGAACCCCTTGTCGACCGGCGCGATGTATTCCTTCGGAATCCGACCGCCGCTGACTTCGTTCACGAATTCGTACGGCAGCACGGCGTCTTCGGGAAGCGGCTCCATCACGCCCACGACGTGTGCGAACTGCCCCGAACCGCCCGTCTGCTTCTTGTGCTTATAGTTGAACTCCACCGACCGGGTCGGGCATTCGCGGTATGCAACCCGCGGCTGACCGACGATGCATTCCACGCCGTACTCGCGCTTGATCCGTTCGACGTAGATGTCCAGGTGCAACTGGCCCATCCCGGCAATCAGCGTCTGACCGGTCTCTTCGTCGGTCATGACGCGGAACGTCGGGTCTTCCCGGCGGAAGCGCTCCAGCGCCTTCCCCAGTCGATCGGCGCCGTCGCGCTTGACGGGCTCGATTGACAGACGGATGACCGCGTCCGGCACGAAGATGCTTTCCAGCGCGTAGTTCGTCCCTTCCGAGCAGAACGTATCGCCCGACGCACAGTCGACGCCGACCAGCGCGATAATGTCGCCGGCCTCGGCCGAGTCCACGTCCTGACGTTCGTTGGAGTGCATCCGCACCAGCCGGCCGAAACGGATCCGCTTCCCGGTACGGGTGTTGATGTAACTGTCTCCCTTGACGATCTTGCCCTGGTAGAGCCGCGTGTACGTGAGCTGACCGTACTGCTCGACGACCGTCTTAAACGCCATGCAGACCAGCGGTTTGTCCGGGGTGGATTCGAGTGGCACGCGGTTCCAGTTCGGCTCCGTCGGCGTCCCGTCGGTCGGCGGCTTCTTGTCGAGGTCGATGGCGGTCAACTCGCGATCGATGGGGCTCGGCAGGAAATAGGTTACGCCGTCGAGCAGCTCCTGCACGCCCTTGTTCTTGTAAGCGCTTCCCATCATCACCGGAGTAATCTGATGGGCCAGCGTCGCCTGACGGACAACCTTGCGGATCTCCTCGACGCCAATTTCCTGTTCTTCCAGCAGCGCCGTCATCAGATCGTCGCTGAACATCGACAGGGCTTCGAGCATCTCCTGACGGGCTTCCGCGGCCTTCGCCTGGAACTGCTCGGGAATCGGCTCGTAACGCACGACTTCGCCGTCTTCCCCGTCGAAGAACACGGCGCGCTGTTCGATCAGGTCGATCACTCCCTGGAAATCCATCTCGCGACCCATCGGGATCTGCAGCGGAACCGGCGTGACGTTGAGCTTCTCGCGGATCTGCGTGATCACCTTGTCCGGATTCGCTCCCGTCCGGTCCATCTTGTTGATGAACGCGATCCGGGGCACTTTGTACCGCTTCATCTGGCGGTCCACCGTCAGCGACTGGCTCTGAACGCCACCCACCGAGCACAGCACCAGAATCGCGCCGTCCAGCACGCGCAGGCTGCGCTCCACTTCCACCGTGAAGTCCACGTGACCCGGCGTATCGATCACGTTGACCGTGTAGTCTTTCCACGTCACCTGGGTGGCGGCCGAGGTAATCGTAATCCCCTTCTCGCGCTCCAGCTCCATATGGTCCATGACCGCGCCGACGCCGTCCTTGCCCTTCACTTCGTGAATGCTGTGGATTCGGCCGCAGTAGAACAGAATACGCTCCGACAAGGTCGTCTTGCCCGAGTCGATGTGAGCGGAAACACCAATATTGCGGTAGAGCGAAAGATTGACTGCCATGGAACCTGTAACACAATCCGGAGGGAACAATGCAGCACAGCCGTCGACCACTCAAAAGCCGGGGCCAGTCTGCGCCTGGAAGAAATCTGCCGAACGGAAACGAAACAGCAGAATCATGAGGAGGGAGCAGGGCGGGAACGGGCGACAGACGGAGCCTGCCGTCGCGGCGGGCAGCGATCCCGGCGGACCGCAGCGAGACGCCACGCAGCTCACATCGGCGGAGGAACTTCCCAGATCACCATTGGTCGCCTGCCGTTAAGAGGGAGATCCATTTCCAGAACCCCCGCCGCCTCGACGCCGACCGGCTCCGAAACGGAACATCCTGTCAGCACACCAGGCGGGGGAAGCCGGTGTACACCTTCCTTGAATGCACGGTCTTCCCGAGCATTTCAAGGATACTATCGGCATCCCATCCCCCGGCAAAGGCCAGATTCTGCAAATTTTGCAAAAAGATGCTCGATCCGGCCATCAAAACAGCCGAGAACCCGCCCCGATCAAAGTCGCCCGGAAGACGCGAAGTCTTCCGGGCGACTCTGTTTTGCCTGTCATCCCCCGACCCGCAGCAGACGGGACCAACTCTACTTCTTTTGAGCCGCCACCGCAGCCTGAGCCGCCGCCAGCCGGGCGATCGGCACGCGGAACGGCGAGCAGCTCACGTAATCGAGCCCGATCTCGTGGCAGAACACCACGCTCGAAGGCTCGCCGCCATGTTCGCCGCAGATCCCGATCTTCAGCTTCGAACGCTGGCTGCGTCCCTTCTCAACACCCATCCTCATCAGCGTACCGACGCCGCTCTGATCGATCGCCTGGAACGGATCGTTCGGAACGATGTCGTTTTCCTTGTAGTAGTTGATGAACCCGCCGTAGTCGTCGCGGCTCATCCCCAGGGTCGTCTGCGTCAGGTCGTTCGTGCCGAAGCTGAAGAACTCGGCGCTCCCGGCGATCTGATCCGCCACGGCGCAGGCCCGCGGAACTTCGATCATCGTGCCAACCAGGTAGTCGACCTTCACGCCGGTCTCGGCGAAGACCTTCTCGGCCTGTTCCCGGACGACCTTCTCCTGGTTCTTGAATTCCGTGACATACCCGACCAGCGGAATCATCACTTCCGGCTTGACGTCGATGCCTTCCTTCTTCACTTCGCAGGCCGCCTCGAAAATCGCCCGCGCCTGCATCGCCGTGATCTCCGGCATCACGATCCCCAGCCGGCAGCCGCGATGACCCAGCATCGGGTTCGACTCGTGCAGTTCGCTGACTCGACGAGTAATCGCCTCGACCGGAATCCCGATCTTCTCCGCCAGCAGGGATTGCGACGCATGATCGTGAGGCAGGAACTCGTGCAGCGGCGGATCCAGCAGTCGGATCGTCACCGGACGACCTTCCATCGCCCGGAACAACCCGGCGAAGTCTCCCCGCTGGAACGGCAGCAGCTTCACCAGCGCCCTTTCTCGCGTCGGCAGATCGTCCGCCAGAATCATCTCGCGGAATTCGTCGACGTGATCGAAGAACATGTGCTCGGTCCGGCACAGGCCAATCCCTTCCGCCCCGAATGAAACGGCTTCTTTCGCCTGCTTCGGCTCGTCGGCGTTGGTCCGCACCCCCAGCGTGCGGTGCTTGTCGGCCCACGCCATCAGCTTGGCGAAACGCTGATAGACCGGCGATTCCTCCGGCTTCATCGTCTTGTGGATCAGCACCTGAATCACTTCGCTCGGCTTCGTCTGCACCTTGCCGGCAAAGACTTCGCCAGTGAAGCCGTCGAGGCTGATGTAATCCCCTTCCTTCAGCAGCTTGCTCCCGACTTTCAGCGTCGCCGCTTCGTAGTCGATGTTCAGCTCGGACGCGCCGACCACGCAGACCTTGCCCATCTGCCGGCTCACCAGAGCCGCATGCGAGCTGGCCCCGCCGAACGCCGTCAAAATTCCCTTCGCCGCCTTCATGCCGCGGAGATCTTCCGGAGTCGTCTCGCGACGGACGAGAATCAGCTCCACTGCCGGATTGGCGAGGAACTTCTTTTCCGCGTCGTCGGCATGGAAGCAGATCTGGCCGTAGGCCGCACCGGGGCCGGCGTTGATCCCCTTGGTCAGGAGTTGATCGTTCTTTACGGCGGCCTGCTTGCCCGCCAGGTCGAACACCGGCTGGAGGAGCTGATTCAGGTCGTCGGCCGGAATCCGCTTCGGCGACAGCGCTTCGATCTCGGTGATCTTGCCCTCGTCCACCAGATCGACGGCGATCCGGACGGCGGCGAAGCCAGTTCGCTTGGCGTTGCGGGTCTGGAGCATCCAGACCTTGCCCTTCTGGACCGTGAACTCGATGTCCTGAACGTCCTTATAGTGGTTCTCCAGGATCTTGCCGATGCTGTCGAGCTCTTCGTAAGCCTTCGGCATCTCCTTCGCCAGCGTCTCTTCGATCCGCTTCGGCGTACGGATGCCGGCGACAACGTCTTCACCCTGAGCGTTGATCAAGTAGTCGCCGCAATATCCCGGCACGCCCAGTGCGCCGTCGCGGGTCAGGGCCACGCCGGTGGCGCAGTCGTCACCCAGGTTGCCGAAGACCATCGCCTGAACGTTCACGGCCGTGCCCCACTCGTGGGGAATGCCGTAAGTCCGGCGGTAAACCATCGCGCGATCATTCATCCAGCTCCCGAACACGGCACCGACGGCCCCCCAGACCTGCTGCTTCGGATCGCTCGGAAAATCGCTCCCCGTCCGGCTCTTTATGGCGGCCTTGAACTCGGCCACCAGTTCCTTGAGCTGCGATACGCTCAGATCGCTGTCGAATTCGACGCCGGCGGCATGCTTCTTCTTCTCAAGCAGCTCTTCGAACGGATCGGCGTCCGTCTTCTTCTCGGGCTTCATGCCGAGCACGACGTCGCCGTACATCTGCACGAACCGGCGATAGCTGTCCCAGGCGAACCGTTCGTTCCCCGAGGACTTCGCCAGCGCCTCGACGGTCGTATCGTTCAGACCGATGTTGAGCACCGTGTCCATCATGCCGGGCATCGAGTCGCGGGCGCCCGAACGGCACGAGACCAGCAGCGGATCGCTGCTGTCGCCGAACTTCTTCCCCATCGTCTTTTCGACCTTGGCCATCGCCTCGTCGACCTGGGCAGCCAGTTCCGGCGGATACTGGCGATTGTTGGCGTAGTAGTACGTGCAGACTTCGGTCGTGATGGTGAAGCCGGCCGGCACCGGCAGGCCGATGTTGGACATTTCGGCCAGATTGGCGCCCTTGCCCCCCAGCAGCTCGCGCTGCTTGGCGCTGCCATCTGACTTGCCGTCGCCGAAGTAGTAGACGTACTTTGTTGCCATGCGAGTTTTCCTTGTAACTCCAGCAGCCAGAGCGGCTGCCAGCCAGCAAAATCGACTGCGCCAGTCAAACTCCGGCGCAAACCCATACACGACGAGGGTCTGCGCGAACGATCAGCGCCCGAGCCGTGCCCGTTGATTTGGCAGGAACTTAGCGAACCGGCACACGAGTTTCAAGGACTGCCGGATCTCACTTTCGTGAGCCGGATTCAGGCCCGCCGGCTCGAAATCGCAAAAGTCCCCCCAGTCTGCGCAATTACTCCGGCAGAATTCCGCAAATCCCCGCCGATTTCTCGCTGATCCCGTTCCGCCACCCGACCGTTGTGACAGACGCCAGGTGACATCCGCCCGAATTGGACCCTCACGACAACAGTTCAAGGAGTCCGCCCATGTCCCCGATCTGGGCTCTCGTCCTCGCCGCAGCCACCGGCTGTCCCGACAGCCGTGTTGTTGTCCCGCAGGCCGCCGTCGTCGAACAGCTCGCCCCCGCGGTGCAGACTGGCACTTTGCTCTTCAGTCAGGGGGACTGCCTCGCCGTCAAATGCTTCTCCGCGAGCCGCTTCACCCACGTCGGCATGGTCGCACAAACTCCGGCCGGCCCGATGGTCTACGACAGCATGAACGGGACCGGCGTCCGCAAAACGCCTCTCGCCGAGTACGTCGCACTGCAGACCCCCTGCGACCTCCTCGCCGTCCACCCCGCCAAGCCGATTTCGGAGCCACAGGCCGGCAAACTGTGCGAGGCCCTCGAGCAGCAACTCGGCCGTCCGTACGGAATTCGCCATCACCTCACGGGCTCAAAGTGCGAAGGAGTCCACTGCTCGGAATACGCCACCGAATGCCTGATCGCGGCGGGTCTGATGACCGCCAATAACCCAGCCCGCGTCTCGCCCGGCAGCCTGCTGCAGGGAGTCCGCCAGTCGGGGCTCTACATCGACGGCGCCGAATTCTCGCTGGCCCTCGCCCCGGTCCCGGAACCCGTCGGCGAAACCTGGTGCCAGTGGAGCTGGCGCTGCACGAAAACCGGAGTTCTCGGCTCGTGCGTCCAGATGCGCCGCTGGTTCCTCTGCCGGTGACGAGCGAACCTCGGCAACGACCCGCTCTCAATTCGGATGAAGTGTTTCCACAGACGTCCAGACGTCGCTGGAATGACTTTCGCTGGAGAGCGATCGATGCGATCAGCATTCGTTCCGAGCAGCGCACGCGCCAGACAGGTCAAATTCGATGACGACGACATGATCGTTTCACTGGAAGATGGTCGCGTGATTTCTGTTCCGCTCGAATGGTTTCCACGTCTGTTTCACGCGACGGAGAACCAACGACGAGCGGTTCGAATCAGCCGCCACGGGCACGGACTCCATTGTGATCAGATCGACGAAGACCTCACGGTGGCGGGCTTGCTGACCGGCGGTTGACACCTTCTTTCTGCGATACCCGAATCCCGATCCCCGATACCCGCTTCACCACCCAAACCGCTGTCGGAACCCGCACACATCCGCCAGCGACACGTTCCCCCCGCACATCAGCAGCACGACCTTCTCGCCCGGCGCAAACGTCCCGCGATGCTTCTCCGCCGCGGCCAGGCAGCAGGACGCGGCCGGCTCCACCAGGATTTTCGTCCGCTCCAGAATCTGCTCCAGCCCGGCGAACGCCGCCGCATCGCTGACGACGATCACTTCCTCCACCATCTTCCGCACCGCATCGAAGGTAAAATCGCACACCTTCGGCGAGCCCAGCGTCCGCGCGATCGACGTGATCTGCGCCAGTTCGACGATCTTCCCCGCAGCAACCGCTTGCGCCATCGCATCGGCCCCTTCGGTCTCGCACCCGAAAATGCGGATCCCCGGATGAGCCGCCTTCATGACCGTCGCCATCCCGGCGATCAGCCCGCCGCCGCCAATACTGACGTAGACGCGCGACGCGTCCGGCAGATCTTCCAGAATCTCCAGCCCGACCGTCCCCTGGCCGGCCGCGACATGCGGATCGTCGAACGGATGAACCAGCGTCAGCCCCTGCTGACGCAACTGCTCCGCCCTGGCAAACGCCGCCGCAATGTGTTCGCAGAGCACGACTTCCGCACCATACCCCCGCGTGGCGTCGAGGTAATTGGCCGGCGTCGACGCCGGCATGCAGATCGTCGCGTGCAGACCAAGCTGGCGCGCGGCATACGCCACCCCCTGGGCATGATTCCCGCCGCTGACCGCGACGACGCCTGCGGCCTTCTCATCCGCCGAAAGCGATAGCAGTTTGAAGAACGCCCCGCGAGGTTTGAAGGAGCCGGTCTTCTGCAGACACTCCAGCTTAAGATAGACCGGTACGCCCAGATGCTCGCTGAGCGTCACCGAGTGCGCCAGCGGGGTCCGATGAACCAGTCCCCGGATCTGCCGCTGCGCCTGCAGGATCAGATCCACCGAAAAGACAGTTTCCGCATGGCTCGACATGGGCACTCCGTGCAGGGCCGGCTCTGCCGGCCAAATCGTGATTCTTCGAACAAACTTGGCCGGCAAAGCCGGCCCTACGGCAATTCCGCCAGCTTCAACTTTCGGAACGCCAGCTTCGTCGTCGGGTCATGCCCCTGCAGGGAGAAATGTCCCGCCGCGAGACTCGACCCCTTCCGTGGATTGGGATCGGCCGCTCGGTCATCAGTCCAGTCCACCACTTGAATCCCGTTGACCCACGACGCAAAGTGCGGACCGTCCGCCGCAAGCGTGGCCGATAGCCACTCGTTGTCATTCGCCACAACGCGCCGGGCGGAGACCCGCCGGAAAATCGCTCCGGTGCCGTGGTCCTCCGGCGAATTGCGGTCCCCCTCCTTGAATCCGTTCTGGATCTGAAATTCGTATCCGTTCGACGGCTCGGCCTCGGTTCCCGGCAAAGCCCGGAAGAACACTCCGCTATTGAGTCTCTCTGCGTCGGTCTTCGCCTCGAACTGGAGAAGAAAATTCGCGGCAGTCCGTTCCGTCTCCAGGAATCCCCGCCCGTTCACGACCCGGATTTCTTCCTCCGTGGCGGTGAATTCGCTCTTCGATCCCGGCACGACCCGCCAGCCCGCCAGCGACTCCCCGTCGAACAGATCGGCGGTCCCCAGCGGCTTCAAAGAGACGCTGCGAAACTCGACTTTTCCTGCATTCCGCTGTAGCCCGATGAATCCGCTCGCGAGCGGCGCAGAAGTCTCGTCCCGATACTCCAGGACGGGTTTTCCATCCATCTGAACCATCACCACGGGACCTTCCACCCGGACGTGGAACGAGTGCCACTCGCCGTCGCCGATCACTGGCATCTCGGGTTTGGCCCGTTTGACCAGACTCGCCGTCCCGTACTCGGGATGCGTGTCGCACATGTTCAGTTCATAGCAGTCGATGGCTGGATCTTTCGGCTCGAAGGACGTCCGCAGGAAAATCCCGCTGTTCCCTCCCGCCTCCACGCGGAAATCGCACTGCAGCTCGTAGTCCGCGAACCGCGTGGTCGTCACCAGCAGCCCTTTGTCCCCCGAATCGGCAATGATCACGCCGTCTTCGACCCGCCACGGCGTCGCGCTGTTGGCTTTCCAGCCGAACAGCGTGTGCCCGTCGAACAGCTTGATCCACCCCGCCTCCAGGTCTCCCCGCGTCAGCACGTTGACGCCGTCCGGCCGGTCAATCTCCAGCGCCGGAACGGGTTCCGCGGCAGCGGAAGCAGCGGCCTTCGAGTCATCCGCCGGGGCGGATTCCTTCGAGACTGCTGCGGACTTCGGTTCCGCGGCATCTGGTGCGGACGACTTCTCGGCCGCCCCGCCGCACCCGGCCAGCAACCCGAACAAACACAACCAGCCCGTCTTACAGCGCACTCTCACACTCCCGATTCGCTTGCGGCATGGCGCCGCAACGGCACTGACTTCCGACCTCAGACGAAATCGTGCCCTTTGGGCGGCACCGTCAGGACAGGGCAGGGGGATTTTCTCACGATTTTTTCCGCCACGCTTCCCAGCAAGGCATGCAGAATCCCCGAGCGGCCGTGGGTCCCGATCACAATCAGATCGATGTTTGCCTCTTTCGCGTACTCGACAATCTCCGCATAGGGCGCCCCCGTTCGAATCACCCGCACGACCGACTTGCCTGCCGACCAGGCCGGATCCGGAACTTGCGCCAGCGACTGTTCCAGGCTCTTCTGAACCTCCTCCAGACTGCTCGCCGGAATCACCCACGGCACGTTCGGATCGGGCGAAACCAGCGCCACGTCCTGAATGACGCTCAGGACATGCAGTTCCGCCCTGAATTGCTCGGCCAGACTGCACGCGTACTTTTGTGCGTGGCTCGCCGGCTCGCTCAAGTCTGTGGCAAAGAGGATTCTCTGCAGTTGCGTCATGATTCTGGGTCCACACAGCGGGGGGAAAACCACTTTCTCTTCAGCAGAATAGAGTTCGCATCGGCCGCCGTCTACGTGACGGCGCTGCGGCCTGCCAGCCCCC
Source organism: Planctellipticum variicoloris (assembly GCF_030622045.1). Lineage (NCBI taxonomy): Bacteria > Pseudomonadati > Planctomycetota > Planctomycetia > Planctomycetales > Planctomycetaceae > Planctellipticum > Planctellipticum variicoloris. The sequence goes on from NZ_CP130886.1 coordinate 3,375,202, forward strand.
GTCCAGTCGCCCTGTCTGAATCGGCCAGTGACTCCCCCCGGACTCGAAAGGTTTTTCACTTTCACTCCGCCGGGTGTCTCTGCCATAGTAGGAAGTCCACGGAAGAGTCGCCGATTCCGCAGGATGGCTCCAGGTCTACGGTCGCCGCGCAGTCGTCTGGGTCGCTCTTCCATGAATCTCTCCGAAGCGTTCGCCGTTCTCGATATCTCGCCGGAAGCGGCCGAGACCGAGATCGACGCCGCCTACAAGGCCGCAGTTCAAGCCTGGCACCCCGATCGCTTTGCGCGGACTCCCCACATGCAGGGGATCGCAGAGGCCAAACTGAAACGGCTCAATGAAGCCTACTCGGTCCTCTGCGCACCGCGGGAGCCGGTTCATGCGCGATCCGCGGCGAACTATGTGGACGACCGCGTCCTCTACCAGGGCTTCGATCCCCGCCTTCGGATGGTCGGACAGAACGAGCCCGCCGGCCGCCCGGCCGAAACGCATATTCTCGATCGCATGCTGGTCCTCGTCACGCGCCGTGGCGGAGTATTCACGCGGGTCACAGAGTATCCCTATGAAACGATCCTCCGGATCGCTCACGGCGAAACCCGCTGGCAGTCCCCCGAGGCGGCAAGCCACGAGTCGCAGCCGCACGCGCACGACATCCGGCTCTGCGTGCTGGAGGCCACCGTTCCCGATGGTCCGCAGCGACGCGCTCTGGTCAGCCTGACCTTTCGCGACGAACAGGCCGCCGCTCGCTTTGCCCGGCAGATGATGTTGGCCCTGGAACGGGATCGGAGCGGGCCGCAGGCCACTCCCCCGACTCACTCCAGCCGCGACGCACAGCGACAGCCCGCAGCGGCCCGTCCTGTCGTCCTCGACCACTCCCGTTCGCCGCAGGCGACGCCTCCTGCCGGATATGCCCACCACCGGCCTCAGAAAACCTGGTCGGGATGGCTCGCGGGCCTCTCCGCGTTTCTGCTCGGCTCTCTCGCCATCGCCGCGGCAGCCGTCGTGCCCTGGCCGCCCCTGCCGTCCCGCGAGGTTCCGCTGATCGCGCCGATCCCCGAACCGGAACTGGTCGTCTGGACCGAGCCGGCGGCCCCGGCCCCTCATCAACCCTACGAGGTCTGCATTCGCCTCCAACTCCCCCCGGGTGTCCTGCCGCCGGACGACGTCTACTCGCCAGTCGAAGACCTGCTGCTGGTCGCTTCTGCGTCCGACGGAACCACCAGCTACGAAACTTTCAAGTACGTACCTCCGGTGACGGCCCCTGGTGGCCAGGCCGAAATTCGCATCCCGGCTCCCATCCTCGACACAGACTCCAATGCCGGTGAGTCGCTGGAAGTCTACTCGCGGCTGATCGGTCGCTGGGTCAGACTGACAGTCCGCGCGCCGCACGCGCCGGATCATCGATCTCCGTGATGCATACCGTCACGAGTCTGCGAGACACGGATGGCTCCGCCGGCACAGCGACCGGGTTGTCAAATCGGCGGCCGCTCGCGAGAATCCCTTGCCAGGGGGCTTCGCGCGACATTGAGTGAGCAGCACAGACAGGCCAGCGGACAACCGGCAGCCGGCGGACTGGAAGTTCGGCAGTTGTCCTACCGCTATCCCACCGGCCAACTCGCTCTGGACGGGATGACGTTCAGTCTCGGCCACGGCGAACGCGTCGCACTCGTCGGACCCAGCGGCGCCGGTAAATCGACGCTGCTGCTCCACCTCAACGGCCTGCTGCCGGCCATCTTGCCCAAAAGCCCTGCGGAACCCGCCGTCTACGTGGCGGGCGTCCCCGTCGTCCCCGCACAGCTTTCGCTGATTCGCCGCCAGGTCGGACTGCTGTTTCAGGACCCCGACGACCAGCTCTTCTGCCCCACCGTCCAGGACGATGTCGCCTTCGGTCCGCTCAACGCCGGCCACGGCCTCGATGAAGTCCGCCGCCGCGTAGCCCAGTCCCTGTCCGCGGTCGGCCTGCCGGACGCCGGCCCGCGCAATCCGGCCCAACTCAGCGTCGGCGAACGCAAACGAGTCTGCCTGGCGGGGCTCCTCGCCTGCGAACCGTCCGTTCTCGTGCTCGACGAGCCGACGGCGTCGCTCGATCCACGAGCCCGGCGGCAATTACAGGGAATTCTCCGCAGCTTTCCCGGCCTGCAGCTCATCGCCACGCACGATCTGGATTTTGTCCTCGATCTCTGCACCCGCGTTCTGGTCATCGACGCCGGCCGACTTCAGGCCGACGGCCCCCCCGAGCGCATCCTGTCCGATCCGCTCCTCATGGACCGCCACGGACTCGAAGTCCCCTGGCGGCTCCGCCCGAACAACGTGTCTCGATGAAGGGTAGGGGGGCGGCCGAGTTCATGCGGCGATCGGAGAAGATACCGGAAAGTGAGAATTGAGAAGTGAGTAGTGTAAAGTGACATATGGTTCCGTGGCCCGTATCAATCGTAGTACCGCTCGATATTCCGCACTTGCCACGACTCAATTCTCACTTTTCACTCTCCGCGAATTGCCAATTCTGATCAATCAGCCCGAATCATTCCTCGTTCAACGCGCCGCAGCTTCAACAGCCGCCTGCAGTTGCCGACGGACGACTTCCCGGGCCGCGTCATCCCATGGCAGCGCCACGCGGCGGTACGCAGGACGCAGCAGCACCAGGCCGACTTCAGCCAGCGGCTCCCCCAGCCACGATTCTGCGGCCAGAGCATAGACCCCAAGCTGAAACGCATACGGCGCCAGGATCTCGGCATCAGGCTTTGACGCGGCGGCCTTGCCAGTCTTGTAGTCCAGCAGCTTCCACCCCCCCGCACTCTGCACCAGGCAGTCGATCTGCCCCACCACGGCGTGCGGCTGCGCCCCGGACCGTGCGACCGGCAGGAGAAAATCCAGCTCGCGAAACAGTTTCCCCGCCTGTTGAAGTTCGGTGGAGATCGGCGCCGAGCACCATGTTTCCACAAGCTCCGCCACCAGCCGCCGGTCTTCCTCGGCAACCGTCTTCGTTTCTCGCCGGCAAACCTCTGCCAAAGCGATTGCCCAGCTTTCCGGTTGCCGCAGATCGACCTTTTCCATCACGGCATGAAACAGTGTGCCAACCAGCGTCGCCCGATCCCGATCCCACGTCGACGTGTCCCGCTCGCTGTCCCCGACCGCAGCCGCCGCTGTCGGCTCGTGGCCGCTGACCAGGTCCTCCAGTTGCGACACCGAAAAGAACCGGGCCGCGGTCGCATCCGGCCGAAAAATTCGCGCCGCATCCGGCGGCTCGTCCGGCTCAGCCGTGATGACCGTCTCCGCCAGTCGGGCCAGAGAAACTCGTCCTCCCGCACCGTTGTCGGCGGGCGTTGCCGACGGTGGTTCCCGGTGGACGACGACCAGCGGAATCGCGTCCGGATCGGCCGTGCTCCCCGCCGAGGCCCCCAGCAGGGCATCGAATTTCGGCAACCCCGTGTCGAGATGAAACCGGCTCGCCAGCGTCTTCATCCACGTCGATTCGGGCTTCAGATTCGTCTCCATTCCCGCCGAACAGATCAGGATGTCCGCCGCCCGCGTGACTGCAACGTACATCACCCGCAGCGTTTCCGCATCGTCCGCCGTCTCTTCCAGCCGCCGGTAGATCTCCAGCCCCAGATTGGCCCGCTCGACGCCGAACGTCGGCGGCAGGCGGAGCAGGGCTCCCAGCTCTGGATGTAGGACTGCCGAGCCGGCCCTTCCGGCTCCTTTGCGATTCATATCCGCCACGACGACGACCGGAAATTCCAGCCCCTTCGACTGATGCACGCTCATCAGCCGGACGACGTTCCCCGTCTCCGGCAGCGTCGTGGCAAACTCCTCGCTCGTCTCCTGCAGCACCGAAGACTGCAGCCGCTGCACGTAATCCTGAAACGTAAACTGCTCCGAGGCTTCAAAATCCCGCGCCAGGTCGATCAGCTTCCGCAGATTCGCCACCTTGCGCGAACCCAGATGTTCGAGCATCAACGCTGCGTCGTAAGCCGTCCGGTCGATCGCCGACTGCAGCAGCTCCGAGATCGCAACATGGTCTTTCCGCGCCCGCAGCTCCCCCAGCGTGTCGCGCGCAAACAGCCACCGCCCCCGCTGATCCTCCGGGAGAAACTCGGGCGGCGTCCGCTGCAGCGCATCGTGCCACGCCAGCCCCGGCTGGTGCATGACATGCAGCGTATCGTCGCTCAGATTGAAGAATGGCGAACGCAGCACACCCACCAGCCCGATCGCATCGTCCGGATCGCTCAGATACCGGCACAAATTCAGCAGATCGTAGACTTCCTGCTGGGAGAAGAACGCTTTGCCCCCCACCAGGTAATAGTCGATTCCATACCGCCGCAGGGCGGTTTCGTACTCCTGCACGTTGGTCAGCGCGCGAAACAGCAGCACCACGTCCCCGGGCGACACCCGTCGCAATCCTCCGCCGACCTGCTTGTCCCGCACCACCGGCGTCGGATCATCCAGCAATTCCCGGATCCGCCGCGCGATCCAGTCCGCCTCTCGTCGGCGTTTGCCCGCCGCGCTGTCGTCCGGATCGCCGTCGGCGTCAAACCGGCCAGGAGCGTCCGGCGAATCGTGTGTGGCCCACAGGAACTCGATGACCGGGGGCGGCGTATGCTGCGTTTCGTCAAACGGCTCCAGCGGCTCGTACTGGTCCCCCATCGCCGACGCGAACAGGTGATTGACGAACTTCAGCACCTCCGGCTGGCTGCGGAAATTCTTATTCAGCGGCAACTGCCCCTTGCGGGGAATCTCCGCCCGCAATGCCTTGAAGACGTCCGGATCGGCCCGCCGGAAGCGGTAAATCGACTGCTTGTGATCCCCCACCAGAAACAGCCGACCGCTGATCAGCGCCGCCCCGCAGATCTGCCGGACAATCTCCGCCTGCACCGGATCGGTGTCCTGAAATTCATCCACCATCAGCAGCCGGATCCCCGCCCCGATCCGCTGGCTGACGTGCGGATCGCTCCGCAACAGGTTTCGCGCCTGCAGCAGCAGGTCGTCAAAATCCAGAACCCCCTGATCCTGCTTCGCCTTCTCGTAGGCATCTACCGTCTGCCGCAACACCCGCAGCCCCCGCCAGCAGAATTCGGCCGCCAGATCCAGATCCTCCACGCCGGGATCCAGCAGCGCATGCAGCTTCTTGGCCTCGTCGCGCACCGCCGTCAGCCCCTCTTTCACCGCGTTGTAGATCTCTTCGTCCGGCCAGTGCGCCTTCGTCCCGCCCCCCTGCACGCGCGCGTTCTCGACAATCTCACCCAGCCCCTGATCGTAGTCCGGCCACTCGGCGTGCGGCTTCCCGAGCCAGTCCAGCAGCACCCGCCGCCGCTGCAGCATCGTGGCGTGAGTCGGCTCGTGCCGACGGAGCAGTTCCAGCAGCCGCTGCGTTCCCGCAGATTCCTGCAGCCGCCCGACCAGTTCCGGCACCAGTTGCGTTCGCCAGCGATTCAGCCAGTTCTCCGCAATCGACTCCGGCGTAGCGTCATCAAACTGGCTGAACTCGATCCGGAACCGGTCCTGCGTCAGCCCTTCGAGCAGCGTCCGCGTTTTCTCCAGCCCGAACACCAGCACCAGTCGGCAGACGTCCTCGTCATCCCGCTCCAGCAGTCCGTGCACCACATCCCGCACGACGTTCTGAAGCAGCGTATCCGCCAGGGACGGCTCCAGCAGCGAAAACCGCGGATCCAGCCCCGCCTCGACCGCGTGCGACCGCAGCAGCCCCGTACAGAACGAGTGAATCGTGCTGATCCGTGCGGAATCGAGCCCGCGCAGGATCTTCAGCCAGTGATCGATCTCGTCACTCGTGCAAGCTGCCAGCCGCTGCTGACACGCCGCCCGGATCCGGTCCCGCATCTCCCGGGCCGCCTTGTCGGTGAACGTGATCGCGACAAGCTGCTGAAGGTCGCATGCGTCCGGCCCCGGTTCGAGCTGCGACAGAAACCGCTGTGTCAAGACAAACGTCTTCCCGCACCCGGCCCCCGCGGACAGCCCGACGGAAACATCCCGTGTCGTGATCGCCAGCGCCTGCTGCGGCGTAAACTTCGGCCTGCCTGAACCGCCTCCGCTCATTGCCCGCCATCCCTTCCCGAACCGCCTGTTCGCGTGTCGCCCCGATCATCGACAGTCGCCGCAGACCATGCAACCAACAAAGGGAACGTCGTCGGTGGTCAGTGGTCCGCCGTCAGTGGCCTGTGGAAGAAGACTTCATGCGCCAGATTCACTCGCGATGAACTGCGGGCGATCAGCCGGCCCCTCGCCACTCGCCACGAATCACTCACCACTTCACCCCCCCCTTGTCCCATCCCTCCCGATATGGGATATTCCCGCACAGTCGGGCGGCTCCGCCCGGCGCCGTTTCGCCAGGAAGGGATGCCTGAGCCGTGCTCGAACCGCCGTCCGATGCGCTTGTCGCCGGGCTCGCACAACTGGGATTGTGCCGGGCCGCCGACTGGCGTCGCGCGCGGAGTCGGGTTCGCAAGCTCGCTCGCGACTTGCCGGCATTCGATTCCGTCTGGATCGACGCCCTCGTCACGCTCGGCCTGCTGAGCCCGTTTCAGGCCCGCATGGTGGAAGACGGCCGCCTCGCCGATCTGGAAGTCGGTCCCTGCATACTGATCGACCAGCTCGGCCACAGCCGGATCAACCAGACCTGGCTGGCTCGCAATCGCGCTCAAGGCGACCGCTGCGTCGTCAAACGCATCCCGCTGCCCCCCGAGAACTCGGAGGCTGCTCTCAAGCGGCTCGAACTCCTTGCGAATTGCCTGTCGGGTCTGGCGGAACCGCATGTGGTCGGCCCCGCCGTCTGCCAGAACGACGCCGGTGCCGCGATTCTCGTCTCCCATTGGGTCGCCGGCGTCCCTCTCTCCGAACTCCTGGTTCGCCGAGGGCGTTTCCCGGCGTCCGTGGTCGTTGATTTCGCTCGTCAACTCCTCGCCGGGTTGGAGGCTCTCCATCAGCGAAATATCGTTCACGGCGACCTCCGGCTCTCAAACATTCGTCTGACGGACGCGGGTCGGTCCGTCCTGGTCGACGCCGGCATTCGCCCGGCCCTGTCCCCCGAACTCCAATTGCACGCGATCCAGTCCCCCGAGGCCTGCGACACCACCGCCCCGGAGCTGATTGGCACTGGACTCGCAATCACGCCGGCGGCCGACCTCTACGCGCTGGGCTGCGTGCTCTGGCAGCTCCTGGCCGGCCGGCCGCCATTCCCGATCGCCGATCCGCTGGCCAAGCTGGCGGCCCACCAGACCGGTCGTGTCCCGGATGTTCGGGACTGGGCGCCAAACACGCCAGATCCGCTGGCCGACCTGATTCTCCGGCTGACGGCGCCGCGCCCGGCCGACCGTCCGCCCGGAGCCGCCGCCCTCCTGGAAGAACTCGGCCGGCCGGGACTCCACTGCCGAGCCCGGCTCCGAACCTTCCGCAAGCTCTTCGACGGCGCCGTTCCCCATCTCTCAACGCCGGCCAGTCGCGGCCTCGGCGGCTGGGCCTGGACGGCGGCGACGATCTTCCTCCTCTCGGGACTGGCCGTCACCCTCTCGGATTCCAACCGGCGCGGAGAACTGCTCAGCCTCTGGTCCCCGAATTTGACGACTGCAGGCATCGAAACCCCGCTCGCCGCATCCCGAGATGAAACTCACTCCCCGGACCAGCCGAAGGCGCCCCTTCGCACGTTGCTCGAACTCCCCGAACCCGACTCACAGGGCGTCTTGACGCTCGCCACGGGAACGTACTCCCCGCGAACCATCACCCAGGTCGGCTCGCTGGCAATTCGCGCCGACCACGGCGCCCGGCCGGTCATCAAGATCGGCGATCGCCCCTGGCAGATCACCGCGCGCGAGTTCGCTCTCGAAGGAGTCGCAATTCAGCAGACCACAGCTTCTGCATCCGCCAAGCCGCTTCGCGCACTCCTGCTGATCCGGACCCAGTCCATGACTCTGCAGGATGTCGCCTTCGCAGTCGCCGAAGAACGGCCGACTCCTCCCCCTGACGTGCCGGCAGTCGCCTGGACGCAGATCGACCGCCAAGACCGCACCGCCGGACTCGCGGTCCTGCAAAACGTCACCGCCACCCGCCCGGGACCGCTCCTGTTCTGTCGCGAAGCTCCGCGCGAGATTACGTTCGACAACTGCTTGAAAACAGAAGCGGGAGCCGCCCTCGTCGTCTACCAGAGCCACAGCACCCGGCCGATTCATGTCGGCCTGACGCAGTCGACGCTCCGCGGCTCGGGACCGCTGATCAGCCTCTGGGGCGAGTTCGCCGAGCGGTCCGGAGCGGCCCGTCTGCAGGTCGACGCCGTTGAATCGGTTTTCGCCCCGGCCGATGACACCCCGGCCCTCATCGAACTCGCCGCCGAACGCCTGCGGCACGACTGGTCCCAGGCGGTCGTCTGGACGGGCGAAAGCTCGCTCCTACCGTCAGGTCTGGAGCTCGTGTCTCACCGCGATCCCGTGCAGCACACGGTCGAACGCCTGGAATCGACCGACGTGTCCGCCGACGGGCTGACGGTCGATGCCTTCGAATTCGCGGGTCCGTCGCTGACCTCGCCCCCGGACAGCCGCCTCAGCGCCAGCCAGGCCCCGCGCCGTTCGACCGAGTTCCCTGGATTTCGACCATAGAAATCAGCGACGTTCGGCGAATCCTCTCAGAACACAAGCTGCGCCCGCAGTCCGGCCACGACGGCGGTCTCCGCGTCCTGACGCGTCGGATTGAGGATCTGCAGGTCGGGCGTCACCCGGAACCACTTGGCGACTTCCACATTATAAAACAGTTCCACGCCTTCCTCGTCACCGATCGGCGTCACAGGCTGCAGGCTGTTGATCAGCATGTTGCTGACGCCGGCAAAGTAGTAACCCACGCCGAACGTATCCCTGCTGCGCCCCGGCAGCGGGCTGGTCCCCCCCACGCCGACCGTGGCGATCCAGGCCACCGGGTTCGGATTCGCATCCGAGAAACCGAACAGCCCGAACACTCCCCACCCGCAGCCCGGGCGGCAGGGATCTTCATAAAGATACTGATCGAACCGGTACACCAGCGCCCAGGAGCCGGTCTCGTGATTCGTGAAGGTCGCCTCCGGCACCGGAAAGTAGACGTGGCCGCTGCTCTCAAGACTGCTGTACTTGCTGCTGCTCCATGTCCCCATCACCCCCTGGTGGCCTTTGCGTCCGAGAATCGTCACCGGAACAAAGACATTCCCGAAGACTACGGCGCCTCGAGAGAAGAACGATTCGAACCCCGTCTGAGTCGGCGTGTTATTGGCGTCATAGATCGTGAATGACGCCACCGGCTCTCCGTCGCGGAGCATCGCCCCGCCGGCTGCCAGCGTCGAGTACGGAATCGCCCGGGCCAGCAACGGGCTGAACACAAAGGCCTGGTTCTGGAAGCCGGTAATCCCGCGCTCGCCCGAGAACACACCCTTGAAGGTGTCGAGCGAATTCACTTTCCCGGCAAAAACGACGAAGTCCTCGCTCAGCGCCTGAGTGATCACAACTCCCGTCAATGCGGCCATGTTGCCGCCTGCCGTCGGAAACACCATCGGCGTATTGACGGCCGCCAGTGCCCCAGTGCTCCCGTTGACCGAATCCCCCAGCCGGCCTTCGCCGTGAAAATCGACAAACAGGCCGTCCCAGAGACCTGCCTTTCCACCATCCAGTGTCACGAATTTGTCGAATTTCCAGCCATATGCCGAGTTCTGCTCAAGTCCGCCGCTGACCACCCCCTGGTAGAATTGCGTCAACTCGAACCGGGCCGTCAAACCGTTGTCCGCATAACACTCCCGCAGATCGCAAAGATCCTGCACCGTCTGATTGGAACCGAACAGCGCCGCCGGGTCCTCGTACCAGTCCGGCTTCGTCGCCTCCCCGGCGTTCTCGGAGAATACAACCGCCGGCGGCAGCGGTTGAACCGGCGCCGCAGCGGGAGGAGTTGCGGGAGCAGGAGAGGGTGGCGCCTGAGCGGCCAACGGGCCGGCGGCCAGACAAAACACCGCCAACCACGCGATCTTGCGACTCACAGGCATTCCTGACACATCCCTGGCCCAGACATGGAATCCTGCGACAACCACACATCGTCGTCAGCACGGACTGGGACTTCCGTACGCAGTGATCGGAGCAGCCTCCGACGTTCCAATACCGAGAATCGGGACAACCGTCGCCGTCGACAAAATCGCTGCGTCCCATTCGTTACGCGCGTCGCAGCCCCTACAATCGCCACCAATTACCACCCGTCCGGGCAAACGGCTCCCGGACCAGGAAATTCAGCGAGTGACCGTTCCCGCCGGCGCCCCGACCTTCAAATCCGGGTGACCATCGCCGTCCGCGTCGATCGTCTTGAGGTCCACATAGACATACGGCCGCAAGTACGCCTCTTCCTTCCCCTTCGCATACGAAACCCACATCCGCAGAGCGGTCGCATCGTAGACCACGTTCTCCACGTTCCCCCCCTTGATGGGAATCCGGTTCGCCAGTTCCACCAGCTTCTCGCCGGTCAGTTTCCCGTGCTGGCCCTGCAACGTCGGAAACGCCCCCCGGCCCTCATCGTTGTAGACCACGCACGAGAGAACCTGCGGTGCAAACTCGTCCGCGGGATCATTGTCCTTCCAGATCTGCAGCCACTTGTCGACCCCCTCCGGCGCATGCGCCCGCACCTTGACCGCCCCCAAATCCTGCTGGCCGTCTCCAAACACAAAGTGATACCGCTTCGTCGGCGGCTGCTCGCGAAAGATCTCCACCGCCCGGCTCAAGGAGTCCCCGTCATACAGCATTGTCCGGAAGAAAACCGTGAAGTGCGGCGCATGGACCTGGTACGGCGCTTCCTTCCCCGACGCGTCTCCCATTTCCGACAGCGCAATCCCGCGGGCGTTCATCCCCGTATGCGCGCCGATCATCCCGGCAAACGTTGGCACCACGTGCGGAATTCCCCGGTCGGGGATGTAGACCACGATCACTGGAAACTCGTGAGCACCGACTTCCAGACTCCAGTCCAGATTGCGAGTCTGATACAGATGCCCGTCCTCCGTCGCCTTCCCCCACGCCGCAATGCTGCTGCACGAATATGGCATCAGCAGCGGAATCGCGTGGAACGCCTGCAGCGTCGCCAGCGGCACCCCCGAACCATCCGCCAGCCCCGCCAGCTCCTGCTCGACCCGGTCGTCGGAAAACGCCGCCGATCGCCCCCACACCTCGGTGAAAGTCTCGACCTTCACCCCCATCTGCTGGCTCAACCCGGCCACGGTCGGCGGCACAAACTGCTGGATCTCCCCCCGCAGCAGCCTCCCGAGCTGCTTCCCCATCTGGTACGGCGTCCCTCTGACAACAACCAGCGGGTACGCGACGTCGCCATTGCGAACCACCGTCCGATGACCGCTGCCTCCCTCCGCCGGCAGCGAAAACGGCCGGGGCGACTTCTCGGCGACCGCCCCCTGGGCAATCGTCTCGGGCTTATCTTCCGCCGCCAGGTGCGAGGACGCAGCCAGCAGGCAGACCGCTGAACCGGCGAAAGCGCATTGAACGGCAATTCGGGAGAACAGATGCAGGAAGTGGGACATGGAGCGGAGCCTCAGAGAGTTGAGACGTTGAAGACGGGAAAACGGGTCGAACCGCAGCATCTTGCCGCGCTCTGGACAGGCCGTCCAGCATCGAAGATCGGCCCGGTCAGATTCTAAAAACTGCGGCCGACAACGGATCGCAGGACGCTCCCGACCGCCGTATGCTGTTCGAGTTCGCCGCCAGACCGTTTCGCCGAGGACCGCCGCATGACTCTTCGACAACTCGCGCTTGCCGCCGGGGCTTGCCTCTTGCTTGCTTTGAAGTCATCCGCTGCCGCCGAAATCCCGACTCCCCAGGACGCCCCGAAACCGCTCTCTCCGGCCGAAAGCGCCAAGCAGTTCCATCTGCCGGATGGCTTTCGCCTGGACCTCATCGCCGCCGAGCCATTGATCCACGAACCCTCGGGCGTCTGCTGGGACGAACGTGGCCGGCTCTTCGTCTGCGAGCTGCACGGCTACAACCTCGAAGGCCAATTCGACATCGAAGAATTGAACAAGACCGGCGAACTCGACCGCGTCGTTCGACGGGTGCAGGCCGATGAACACGCCAAGGCGGCGGCGGCGAAAGAAACTTACGGCACCGTCAAACTGCTGACCGATACCGACGGCGACGGACAGATGGACCACGCCGAGATCTGGGCCGATCGTCTCCCTCCCTGCTATGGCCTCTGCCCGGCCCGCGGCGGCGTGATCGTGGCCTGCGCCCCGGACATCGTGTACCTCGCCGACCGAGACGGCGACGGCAAAGCCGACTTCCGCGAAACCCTCTTCACCGGCTTCGCCGTCGGCATGCTCGAACGGGGACTGAACTGCCCCCAATGGGGCCCCGACAACTGGATCTACGTCGGCGGAGGGCAGGGGGGCGGCACGATCACCGGCCCGCATCTCCCCGCCCCCGTCCAGCTCCCGACCACCGATTTCCGCTTCAAGGCGGACGGCTCCGCCATCGAACCTGTCACCGGCAAGACGCACACCCTCGGCACCACCTTCACCGAATCCGGCGACCGCTTCGTGATCTCGACCAACACCCCCGGCATCCAGGTCGCCCCCATCCCCTGGCGCTACCTGGCCCGCAATCCCGACTACGCCGCCCGCGACCTGACCGTCAACGCCGCGGCGGACAACCGCGTCTATCCCACCAGCCGGCCCCATCCCTGGCGCACCCGCCGGGCGGAAGACCCCGGCTTCGCCAAGTACTACACCGACCGCTACGGCATCGCCGAATCCGCCCCGAACGGTTACTTCACGTCGGCCTGTTCGCCGCTGGTCTACCAGGACATCGCGCTCCCCGGACTCGCCGGACAGGTTCTCGCCTGCGAACCGGCCCAGAACCTGATCCATCGCGCGGTGATCACGCGAGACGGCCCCCGTCTGCATCTGACGCGACCAGCCGGCGAAGAGCAGTCGGAATTCCTCTCGTCGAGCGATATCTGGTTCCACCCGATCTCGCTGGCCATCGCTCCCGATGGCAGCGTGTTGATCACCGACTTCTACCGCGAAATCATCGAAGATTACTCAGCGATCCCCCGTTACCTGCAGCAGCAGTACGGCCTGATGCACGGCAAAGACCACGGTCGCTTGTGGCGACTCACGCATCGCGACGCGCCGGCCGCGGCGCCGGCGGACATGTCGCGACTGACGACCGCGCAACTGGCCGACGAGGTCGCCAGCCCGCGCTTCTGGCGGCGGACCACCGCCCGCCGGCTGCTCGTCGAACGACAAGCCGACGACATCGCCCCATCACTCGTCAAGCTCGCCAGTACCACCGAGCAACCGGCCGCTGCACTGAATGCGCTCTATACCCTCGATGGGCTGAATCGGCTCTCGTCCGACGTCGTCCTTTCTGCCTTGACCTCCAATCATTCCGCGGTCCGCGTCCACGCCTTGCGCTTCGCCGAACGCTGTCTGGGCAGCGAACCGCGAGTCCTCGACAGCGTCCTCGGCCTGTCCGGCGATCCGGACGCCACGGTCATCCTGCAGCTCGTCCTGACGCTCGGCGAATCGTCCGATCCACGCGTGCTGCCGACACTGGTCCGACTGGCCCGCCAGCATGGAAATCTCCCCTGGTTCGAACCGGCGCTCCTCAGTTCCCTGTCCGGCCGTAGCGGACCATCTCTGCAACTGCTGCTGCGGGAGCCGGGCCAATTGGAGCACGCCGCACGCCTGGTCGCGCCGGTCAGTGCCGCCATTGCCTCCCGCAAAGATGCCGCAGAGCTATCGGCCGCACTGCTGGCTCTGGCCAGTGTCGACGTCCCGACGATCCAGCTTGCGGGCTTGCAGGGCATCCGCTCCCGATTCAAAACGGTCACAGCGCTTAACCTGACGGATGATGCACGCCTCGCAATGAAAAAACTCGCCGCCGGCCCCAACGACGACCTCCGCACCGCAGCCCGGGATCTGATCGCCATTCTCAAACTCGAAAGTCCCGCCGAACGATCGGCCCGCATCGCACGCGCCACGGCGGCGCTCGGCAACCTCGAACTCCCGGCCATGCAGCGCGTCGCCGCGGCCGAAGAACTCTCCGCCGAGAATGATGCAGCAATCACCGCTCTGTTGATCAACCAGGTTCCCGCCAGCACGCCCCAGGTCCGCGAGGCCATTCTGACAGGGCTCTTCTCGCGCACCGACCGCCTGCCGGTCCTAGTCACCGCCCTCGAAGAGAAAAAACTTCCGGCATCGGCCCTGTCGGGACTGCAGCGGGTCGCCTTGACCGAACACGCCGACTCCAGCCTGCGCACCCGCGCGATCAAAGTCCTTGAGTCCACATCTCCGGTCGACGACGCATTGTTCGACCGCTACGCCGCCGCCCTCAAGGGGAAACGCTCCCTCGCCCGCGGCGAAGCGGTGTTCCGCGAGAAGTGCGGCATCTGCCACCAGGCCCACGGCCTCGGCGTCGCCGTCGGTCCCGATCTGAGCGCCGAATTCCAGCGGGCCGAGGAAACCCTGCTCCAGGATATTCTGCTCCCCAGCCGCTCGATCACCGCCGGCTACCCGACCTACGTCGTGATCACCAGAGACGGACTCTCGCTGACCGGTGTCCTCGCCACCGATTCCGCGGGCGGCATCACGCTCAAACAGCCGCAGGGGAAAACGCAGACCGTCCTCACCAAAGACATCGAAGAACTCCGTTCCAGCGCCGTCTCGCTGATGCCCGATGATCTGACGAAGACGGTCTCCCCGGAAGACGTCGCCCACGTCCTGGCCTGGCTCCGCGCCCCGACCAGCCGGGCCGTCCTCATCGACGAGAACCCCGCTATCGCATCGTCGCTCAACGAAGGGAACGGCGCCGCAGTCTTCGTCGCCGGCGATGCTCAAAACGGCCAGCTCGCCCTGAAAGTCACGCCCCTCCAGCGGCACTCTCCGCGGATTCCCGGCTGGGAGTTCCGCATCCGCGAGAACCCCGGCCCCGGCGAGTACCGCTACCTCCGCTTCGCCTGGAAATCCCTCGGCAGCCGCGGCGTCCTGATCGAACTCGCCAACAACGGCCAATGGCCCGACGCCGGCTCGCCCAGGTTCCGCTACGTCGCCGGCGCCAACACGACCGGCTGGCAGGCCACCCGCGTCGCCGACGAGGCCCCGACCACCTGGACCGTCGTCACCCGCGACCTCTGGCAGGACTTCGGCGACTGCACGCTCACGGGCATCGCCCCCACCACAATGGACGGCCCCGCGTTGTTCGATCAGATTGAGCTGCTGCAGAAGCCATAACCCCAATGTCACAACGCCGCCGTGTGCCACGGCCGTGCCGGCCGTGTGTTCGCTGGCACACAGCCTGACCACTCGCACGGCTGACACAGCCGTGGCACACGGACAGATGCACAAATCCGCAAACCGGTCACCTTGATGCACTTCCGGCACACAACTCTCATTCTCTTCAGTGAGTTTCCGAGATGACAAGTAAAGCGATCGACGGATTTATTGCACGCATTATTGCTGGCGACAGTTCGGTCGTTGCCGACTTGCTGAATATCGGAATTGATCTGGATACTGTCGGATCAAACGGGCGTAGTCCTCTGTCGACGGCAGCAAGTGAAGGCTTTGTTGAAATTGTGCGATCGTTACTGGGGAGTGGTGCATCGGTTAACGCAGCCGGGGAATACGGACTAACAGCTCTCCACGAAGCAGCAACGAATGGACACGTTCAAGTGGCTCTCGCTTTACTCGGTAACGGTGCGACAGTTGATGCAACGACGGTTTGGGGATCAACTCCGCTCATGTGTGCTGCAGCGCTCGGGCAGATCGATGTGGCCCGAGTTCTGTTGGAACATGGTGCGGACATCACTCTCAAAGACAAGAGAGGCGGAACTGCCTTGGACATTGCATGCGAGAAGGGTGAGGATGAGATGGCCGCATTCTTGGAGGCCGCTGCAGGACATCGTACGTAGCGTTGCCAATAATGCGGGGTTCGCATTCTGATACTGGCCCGGGTCGTAAAGCGACGGGAGGCTGTTGACGTCACGCTTTGGCCTTCACCGCTCGCGGCGTCGCTACACCGGCAGCACGAAGACGTGCAACCCGTGCAACCCCGCCATCCGAACATCAGGACGGATTCTCAAAGGGGCCATCCCACCGACCACTCGCACGGCCGACACGGCCGTGGCACACTGAAGACGCTTACCTTCCACCAGCCATCGGACGCCCCATGCAACTCCAGCACAAAACCGCCATCATCACCGGCGGAGGAACCGGCGTCGGCCGGGCCACCGCGCTCGCCCTCGGCCGCCTCGGCTGTCACGTCGCCATCGTCTATTCCCGCTCGAAAGCCGAAGCCGAAGAGACCGCCCGCGAAGTCACGCTGCTCGGCGTGAAGGCGATCGCCCTCCAGGCCGACGTCGCCGATGACGCGGCCGTCCGCCAGATGGTCTCGACTGTCGCCGCCGCGTTCGGCCGGATCGACGTCCTCGTGAACTGCGCCGGGACGACGGAATTCATTCCGTTCCCCCATCTCGACAAGGTCACCGACGACGTCTGGCAGCGGCTGTTCCAGGTCAATGTCGTCGGCGCGTTTCACTGCGCCCGGGCCGTCCGCGAATCGATGCTGGCGGCCGGCGGCGGTGCAATCGTCAACGTCTCCAGCGTCGCCGCTCAACTGGGGCAGGGGAGCTCCATCCCCTACTGCTGCTCGAAAGCCGCCCTCGACAGCCTCACCGTCTCGCTGGCCCGCACCTTCGCCCCGCAGATCCGCGTCAACGGCGTCGCCCCCGGCTTCATCACCGGCCGCTGGCTGGAAGGGGGCCTCGGGGCCAATTACGAACGAACCCGCGACGCATTCGCCGGCTCACTCCCCCTGGGCCGGGTCTGCGATCCGGAGGACATCGCCGAGGGCATCCTGAGCCTGCTGACCGGCAGCGATCTCGTCACGGGGCAGACGCTGGCCATCGACGCCGGCATGCTGATCGCCGGATTTCAGGCGAGGATTGTGTGAGATGGTCAGTTGTCCGTGGCCAGTGGTCAGTTGTTGGAAAGCGATGATTTAGTTCTGGCTCTCGACTGATTTTCGACATTTCTGGAGGAATGGAAGAGCGAGTAGCCAGAGGAAGACCGCGCCACCCCGGGCCTCGGGAGCCCCGACAGGGGCAGAACAATATCGTCCAGCGGCGTAAGCCCTGGGCGCGACTCTGCTTGGCTGGCTATTCGCTATTCCCTACTCGCTATTCCCTCGTGTTCCCTCTGCGAGAAATCTTCCACAATTTTTTTGAATTTCCCCGAATCTGCTCTTGCACAACTCCCGTACCAGTGTGAGCGTGTCCCCTGGTCGGGCGGTTCGGTGCAAATGGTACCACGTCGGCGCATGGCCGCCGGCGCTCTGAGAGCCGAACCCTCGACCCGGGCCTGATCAGGGCCCGCTTGACGGTCCCGCCGCAAGGCGAGACTGGGGAGCGCACCTCACGTGCGCACAACCTCGACGTCGAGTCTCCAATACGTTTGCGCGGGCGAAAGCCCGTTCCTGATCACACCAGTTCAGGAGGGATGGGGCCGACTTCGACAACCGGCCCCATCCCGATTGGACTCGGCTAATCCGATTTCAATGCCAGAGCGAACTCAACGAGCCGCGCACAACGTCACCGTGCGCGCCCTCTACTCCGCCCATTTTGCACTTTGCATTTTGCGTTTTTCAATTTGCAATGCATTTCCCCGGTCGCTCACTCCGGCACCATCTCTCCCAGCAGCAGCGCCTTCACAAACTTCACCGACGGCGACCCCGCATCGATCACGCGGTCGTGGTACCGCTTCAACGAAAACTCAGCTCCCCACTTCGCTTTCGCTGCGTCCCGCAGATCGCGGTGCTCCTGAAAGCCCACGAAATACGTCGCAAGTTGGGCGCTGGTGAGCTGGGACCGGGTCCATTTCCCCGCCGCCTCGCGCTCTTCCTGAAACGTGTCGTGCGTCATCAGGTGCATCGCTGCCTCCCGTTTCATCCCGTCCACGTGGACTCCCTGGTCCAGCAGGGCGTTGGCGATCGTCCGCAGGTACCACTTCAGCGTGACCAGCCGCATCAGCGGATCGTCCGCCAGAAATCCCTCTTCCGAAACCATCTGCTCCGTGTAACAGGCCCAGCCTTCGATGAACACTCCCGAGCCCAGCAGCGCCCGCAGCCGGCTCGGATTGCGATTGGCATGGGCAAGCTGCAGGAAGTGCCCCGGCATCGCTTCATGCACGGTCAGATTGTGGATCGACCGCAAGTTGTATTCCCGCAGGAACGAGGTGCATTGCTCGTCGGTCCAGTCGGCCGGCAATGGCGCGACGGCGTAGAACGTCTTCTGCCCGACTTCCAGCGGTCCCGGCGAATCGCAATAGGCGACCGAGACGCCGCGCTGAAACTCCGGCATCACGATGATCTCCAGCGGATCGTCGGGAATCGTCACCAGGTCCTTCCGGCGGACGAAGTCGGTCGTCAGCGCCAGGGACTTCTGCGCGGCCTCGACCACGCCGTCCCGCGGCGGAACCGCCGCAGCAGCCCGCTCCAGCGCTGCCACGATCACGGTCTGCTGCTGCTCTTCCGTCGGTTCCAGGGGCAGATCCGCAGCGGGATCGGCCTTGCGCTGTACCTTGCGGGCAATGGCATACATTTCCGCACGGACGCGTTTCAGTTCAAACTCCGCCCGCTCGCGGACCTGCTGCCGCGTCAGCGCCGCCCCGAGGACATGCGCCAGTTTTTCCTCGTAGAGCTGCAGGCCCAGCCGGAACTCGCCCCCCGCGTGCGGAATCAGTTCCTGCTCCAGCCACGTCTGGTGCTTTTCGACTTCGTCGGTCGCCAGCTTCATCGCCGCTTCCAGTCGGCCGCGCTCCGCGGCGGCCAGCTTCCCCAGTTCCGGGCGGACCATGTTGTCGAGAATGCTCAGGAGACCGCGATTCTGCTTGCTGGCCGTCTCCGCATGCACTTTCGGGACCCGGGCGGGAACCAGCGCCCCGCGAATCTGATTAAACAGCGTCGGCAGCTTCTCCAGCCGGTCGGCGACCGAAACCAGCCGGCGCTCCACCGGCGCAAAGTCGCGAGCCATCAGGGAGTAGATGGAACCGCCTGTGAGCTGCGTATAGCCGATCGGATTCCAGGCCCATTCCTGCAGCCGGTCCAGTCGCCAAAGATCACTTTCCAGCGAATCCTTCAGCATCTGATAATCGACTTGCGATTCGCGCGAAAGCTGGCTTCTGTCGATCGCTTTCAGTTCGGCGAGATATCGCTGGCTGAACTCGCGCTGCCGCTCGCGGCCGACCGCCGAGACGTCATCCAGTTCGCTGTCAAAGCGATGATCCCCCAGTCCGGTGGCGCCGACCGGCGAAAGGGAAGGGGACTCGTCGATGTAGCGGGCGGCCAACTTGGACCAGCGATCGAGCACGGCAGAGTCCTCTCCAAGCAGCAGTGCGGCCTGGCAACAGACAAAGAGCAATCCCAGTCCAAAGTGGCGCATCTCAGTTCCGATGGGTCGCAGTGTCATTGATATCGCGGCGTTCCGACAGCCAGATCGGCCTTCAGGCTCGTTCCGCGTTGCATGGAACAACCTGGCAGATGGCGACTTGCTGATCGGCAGGCGGGAGCCTGCCCTACGGCTTCTCGATGCGATACAGATGGGTCTTCGAACGGAGGATCAGCGCTTTCCCCGCCACCGCGGGTGAAGCCAGGAAACCGTCGTCGAGCTTGTTCTCGGCGACCAGCTCGAATTCGCGGGCCGCTTTGAACACGGGAATCTCGCCCTTCTGCGAGCAGCAGTAAATCAGGCCGTCTGCGTACAACGGCGAAGCCCAGTACTCGCCTGGCAGACGCTTCGTCCAGAGCTCCTTGCCAGTCTTGGCTTCGAGGCACGACGCCACGCCGCCGTCATTCATCATGAAGAGCAGGTCTCCCAGGAGGAGCGACGATGGTCGTTTCGGAACGGACTTCGTCGAGCGCCAGGCGATTTTGTCCGTGATATCTCCCGTCCCATCGGCCGCGACCGCGACGAGAGGATTTGGTCCGTCCGCCGTGTTGATGTAGACCAGCCCGTGGCCATACAACGGCCGGCCCGCCGCGTTCATTCCGCCATGCTTGACGGTCCAGATGGGTTCCCCCGTCTGAGGGTTGTAGGCGATGGTGTGGGAGGCGAACGGGCTGATCAGCAGCTCGCGGCCCCCTACGTGGATCAGCAGCGGGGTCGAGTAGGCTTTCTTGGCATCGCCGTCGGTCGTGCCGAAGTCGACGTCGCGATCGCGCCGCCAGACAGTTTCGCCGGTCGCTTTGTTGAGCGCGATGATGTACTGCTGATCGAACCCGTCGAACGTCAGATAGAGCAGGTTGCCGTAAACCACCGGCGAAGACCCGGGGCCGCGAAAGTGATCGCACTCCAGATCGGTTCGCTCCCAGAGCGGACGACCCGTTTTCGGATCGAGACAGGCGGTCCCATACGCGCCGAAGTGGATGTAGACGCGTCCCTCTTCGATGTAGGGAGTGGGCGACCCGTAGCTGTTGGTGAGATGCGTGAACTGCGGCTTATCGACCTTGAACAGCACGATGTCGTGCAGAATCTTGCCGGTTTCGACGTCGAAGCAGACCGCCGAGAGCTCCAGCGGCTTGTCCAGCTTCGTTTCCCCCTCGGCCAGGTTATGCAACTCCGGGGCGTTGGTGACCCAGATCTGGTTCCCCCAGACGACGGGCGAGGACCAGGCGCGGCCGGGAAGGGGCGTCTTCCAGACAATCTCCTTCGAGCCTTCGGAGAATTCGACCGGCAGCCCCTTCACGGTCGACGTGCCATCGCCGCGGGGACCGCGGAACTGGTTCCAGTTGTCATCGGCCCCGGCCGCCGACAGGGAGCAGAAACAGGCCGCCAGTGCCCAGGCAAACGCACGCATCGGGAATCTCGCCGAAGAGTTGAAACGGATCAACGAACTCTGCTGGGATACTGTAACGGACCGCCAGCGCGGCGACCAGAACCAGACAGGAGGGAGCGATGGTACACACGCGTCGACGACGCATGAATCCGGAATCAAGCGATCTCGGAGTTTTCTCCCCCCTTCCGGGAACTTTTCATCATTTGACTGCGTATTGAACGCAGGCCATGCGGCATGATTTCCCATCACTCTCCGCGCCAAACCTCGCGAGCTCGACTCCCTCCGGAGCTTCTCTATGAACCGTCTACTGTTGTTGAGCATGCTGTTCGTCGCGGAAGTCGCGCCCCTCCGCGCCGGTGAAATCGGTTTTGTCGAGGACTTCGCCCTCGCGAAGGATCGAGAAGCGGCTCTGAAGCAGCTCATTCCCGGAACCGAGGATTACTACTACTGGCATTCCCTGCATCTGCTGCAGACCGAGCAATTCGACAAAGTCGACGAACTGCTGACTCCCTGGGTCAAACGACACAACGAGACGCCCCGCGTCTGGGAGATCCGGACCCGCAAGGCCCTCCTGACCTACGACCGAAACCCCGCCGAGTCGCTGACCTATCTGCGGAACCGGTTCGGCATTCATTTCCCGCATCAGAAAGAAGATCTCAACGCCGAACCGAATCTGCCGACGACGCTCGATCCGGGGCTGATCGCGCGGAAGCATTTCGTCGAGCGGGCCTTCGCCCAGCACGGCGGCAGCCTCAATGGTTTCGAACAGGCCGCGCTCGACTGGCTGATCGCCACCGAACTGAATCCCGATCAGCGGCGACAGCTCCTCGCCCGGCTGGACCGGCCAGACTATCCCAATCTGGTGAAACTGGTCGTCGCGGACCTCAATCACAAGGACTCCGGCGGCTTCGGCTCGCTGGGAATTCATAACCAGCTCCTCAAGGCCCAGCTCGACGAGCTGGCCACGCTCAAGGCGGACGTGCTCAATCACCAGCAGTACGTCCTGACGTACCTGCGGCGGCTCCATCCCAACCCGGACGTCGACTGGCGGCACGATCCGCAACAGGTCGAGCGGTTTCTCAACCGCCTGCAGACCTTCGCCGACCGGCTGGCGCCCGCGCACAATTCGCTCAAGGCCCATGTTCTCTATCACCGGCTGGTTCTCGACCGCAGCCGGGGCGTCTACGACAAATCCCGGTTTCTGGCCTATCTGAAGCTCCCCCGACACGTGGGATATGTCTCGAAGGCCATGAAAGAGTCTGAGCCGTTCAAGCGATTCGGCTGCGATCTGAACGCCAGCTACGACGGCGCGACGCTGCTGCCCGCGGTCGGGAATGACGAACCTCTCGTTCGCAGTTTTCTCAGTCACTTCTTCGTCGAAGCCGGCGGGACTGGCGAGTTTGAGACCTACGTCAACGACGTCTATCTGAAGCGGATGTTCGCCGAGACGAAGGCCGTCTACGGGTTGGGCGATCCCGAGCAGTGGGCGTCGCAGTTGCCTCCCGAACTGTTCAAGCAGCTCCGCGAGCGGATCGACCTCGACTTCGACTTTGCGAACAAGACACAGTTCGGCCCGACCGACGCCGTCAGCCTCGATCTGCACGTCAAGAACGTCTCGACGCTGATCGTGAAGGTCTTCGAAATCAACACGCAGACGTTCTACCGCAGCGGCAGGGAGATCGACACCGACATCAATCTCGACGGACTGGTGGCGAACGTCGAGCAGACGCATCAGTACAATGACGCCCCCCTGCGCCGGATCAAGCGGCGGTTCGAGTTCCCGCAGCTTTCGAAGCCGGGCGTTTACATTGTGGACTTCATCGGTAACGGCCGGAGCAGCCGGGCGCTGATCCGCAAGGGAAGCCTGAAACACCTGGTCCGCACGACACCCGTCGGGCAGTCGTTTACGATCCTGGACGGGAGCGGCGCGCCGATCAAGAACGCATCGATCTGGCTGGCGGGTCACGAGTATCCGGCCCAGGAGGACGGCTCGATCCCGGTCCCCTTCAGCACCAGTCCGGGGCGGCAGCCGATCGTCATCACGGCCCCGGTGCCGGGCGCCGAGGGGGCGACGTATTCCGCCCTGGCCCACTTCAACCACGAACCCGAGAGCTATCAGTTCGTCGCCGGGTTTTACGTCGACCGCGAGTCTCTGCTGACCCGCAAGACGGCGAAGCTGCTGGTCCGACCCGGTCTGTCGCTCAATGGCACTCCGATCTCCCTGAAGCGACTGGAAGAGCTGAAACTGACGATTCAGTCGGTCGACCTCGACGGCACGCCGTCGTCCACGGAAGTCCCCGACTTCCAGTTGTTCGAGGATCGGGACTCAATCCACGAGTTCCAGGTGCCGCAGCGGCTGGCGTCGCTCAGTTTCACGCTGACGGCGAAGATCAAGCAGCTCACCACCGGCACGAAGACCGACGTTGCCGCCGCCGACAGTTTTTCCCTGAACGGCATCGACCGGACGGAAAAGATCGAAGACCTGCACCTGCTGAAATCGGACGGGAAGTACATCCTCGAACTGCGCGGCCGGACCGGCGAAGCCCGCACTTCGCGGCCAGCGGTCTTCAGCTTCAAGCATCGCGACTTCAAAGACCAGGTCGGGACCGTCTTGAAGACCGATCCCGCCGGGCGGGTTGCTCTGGGTCTGCTGGAGGGGATTGAGTCCTTCACGGTGAACGGTCCGGAAGGGACCAGCCACACCTGGGCGCTGCTCGGCGACCGGCATACGTACTCTCAGACGGTCAACGGCAGGGTCGGCGAACCGCTCACGTTGCCGTATCTCGGCAAGGCGGCCGAGCCGGTCCGTTCCGAGTTGTCACTCCTCGAAGTCACCGGCGGCGGATTTGCCGTCGACCGGTTCAGCCATTTGTCCCTTCGCGACGGCCTTCTGGTGATCGACAAGCTTCCCGCAGGCGATTACGACCTGCTGTTGAAGTCGACGGGAAACCGTATTGCACTCAGGATCACCGCCGGCGAGCAGCTCGGCGAATTTGCGGTCGGCGGTCTGCGTCAACTGGAAACGCCTCGGCTGAAACCACTGCAGATCGCCTCGATCACGCCGGACAAGGACAAGGTCACCCTCAAGCTGGCGAATGCGTCGAAGTTCGCTCGCGTGCACGTCTTCGGCGTGCGGTTCGTCCCCGAGTATGATGCCTATGGCCATCTGAGCCGGGTCCGCGGAGCGGAGCCGTATCAGTTCCTCAACATTCCGGCCGAGTCAGTCTATCTGACCGGCCGGAACATCGGCGACGAATACCGGTACATTATCGACCGGAAGTACGCGACCAAGTATCCCGGCAACCTGCTCGACCGACCGTCGCTGCTGCTGAATCCGTGGGCTGTGCGAGACACGGAAACCGGTCAGCAGGTCGCCGCCGAAGGAGGCGAGTTCGGCGCGCGGGGAGCGATGCCGAAGCAGGAGGCCGGTCGTGACCCCTCCGAGAAAGCCCAGGAGTCCCGTCAGGCGGACCACTTCGCGGATCTGGACTTCCTGTCGACCACATCCGCGGTGCTGGTCAATCTGATTCCCAACGACGCGGGAGTGATCGAGATTCCCCGGGCGGCGCTCGGCGATCGCCAGCATCTGACATTCGTCGCCGTCGATCCGCTGAACACGACGGTCCGCACGCTGGCGCTGCCGGAAATCGAGCCGGAGTTTCTCGACCTGCGTCTGGCCAACGGTCTCGATCCCCAGGGACACTTCACGCGGCAGAAACAGATTTCGATCCTCACCGCCGGGCAGCCCTTCACGCTGAAGGATCTTTCGACGGCGAAGTTCGAGTCGTTCGACAGTCTGCCGCGGGTCTACGGCCTCTATGCAACGCTCAGCAAAGACCCGCAACTCGCGGAGTTTGCCTTCATTCTGAACTGGCCGAAGCTGAAGCCGGAAGAGAAGCAGGAGCTGTACTCGAAGTACGCCAGTCACGAGTTGAGCTTCTTCCTGTTCAAGAAAGATCCCGAGTTCTTCAAGACCGTCGTTCTGCCGTACCTGGCGAACAAGCGCGACAAGACCTTCATGGACCGGTTCCTGCTGGAGGAAGACCTGTCGGCCGATCTCCAGCCGTGGAATCACGCTCAGCTCAACATCGTCGAGCGGATTCTGCTGGCCCGGCGGATCGCCGACGACCGGGCTCGGACCGCCCGGCACATCGCCGATCTGTATGCCCTGCTGCCGCCGAATCCCGACCGGTTCATCTCGTTGTTCGAGACCGCCGTGGGACAGAGTTCCCTGGAGCTGGACGACGCCTTGGGATTGAAGGAGCGGCTGGGCGAACTCGAAGGACTGGAACGCAAGGTTCTGGCCGGCGCGTTGGTCGAGATGTCCGACAGTGCCGAGAAGGCTCCCGCGGCGCCTGCGCCTGCCGGGACATCCTCCGGAGTAATGGGCGGCATGGGTGGCGGCCGTTCCAACCGCCCCGAGTCGGTAGCTCGCTTCGGCGTGGAAATGGACAAATCCAAGCTCAGCGTCATGTCGCGCGACGGAATGTCGGATCGCCGCCGGGCCGGCATCGCTCAAAAGTACTCCGGAGCGGTCAATGGCGTCGACGTCGATAGCCATGGCAACGCCGCGACTCACTTGTTCTTTGATTCTGGCGACGTTAAGGACCTGCCGGCTCTCCGGCAGCTCTATCGCAAGATGGCCAAGACCCGCGAATGGGCCGAGAACAACTACCATCACTTGACGATCGACCGGCAGAATGCCGACCTGGTCACGGTCAATGCATTCTGGAAGGAATTCGCGGCACACGATCCGGCAGCGCCATTCCTGTCGCGGAACCTGGCCGAAGCCAGCCGGAACTTCCCGGAAATCCTGCTGGCCCTGGCCGTCCTCGATCTGCCGTTTGAAGCGCCGCAGCACGAAACCAAGTTCGACGGCGCGCAGATGACGCTCACGCCGGGCGGACCGATGGTCGTCTTCCACGAAGAGATTCTGCCCGCGGAAGCCCCCGCGGCCGGAACCAAGGTCCTCGTCAGCCAGAACTTCTACAAGCACGGCGACCGCCAGCGGGTCGAGAACGGGGAAACCGTCGACAAGTTCGTCACCGAAGAATTCGTGATCCACACGGTTTACGGCTGCCAGGTGGTGATCACCAATCCGACATCGGCCCGGCAAAAACTGAACGTGCTGGTGCAGATCCCGCGGGGTTCCATGCCGGTCCTCAATGGCCAGGCCACGAAGACCGTCCACGTCAACCTGGAACCGTTCCACACGCAGACGCTTGAGTACAACTTCTACTTCCCGGCCGCGGGCGACTTCGCCCACTTCCCGGTCCACGTCGCGAAGAACGAACAGCTCATCGCCGCTGCCGCTCCGTTCACGTTCCACGTGGTCAACCGGCCGACGAAGCTGGACACCGAATCCTGGGACTACGTCTCGCAGTACGGTTCGCTGGATGACGTGCTGACGTTCCTGGACAAGCATAATATCAACGAGCTGAACCTCGACCGAATCGCCTGGCGGATGCACGACAAAGCGGCGTTCGAAGCCGTCCTGCCGAAGCTGACGCTGCGACACGTTTACAGCCAGACCCTGTGGTCGTACGCTCTGCTCCACAACGCTCCCGCAGCAGCCCGCGAGTTCCTGCAGCATGCGGGCAACATCGTCAATGACTGCGGCGGCCGATTGCGGAGCACGCTGCTGACGATCGATCCGGTCGCCCGGCGGACCTACGAGTTCCTGGAGTACAAGCCCCTCGTCAACGCCCGAACGCACGCCCTGGGAGACCGCCGACAGATCGTCAACGACCGCTTCAACGAACAGTATCACCGGTTCCTCAAGGAACTGGCCTACGACCGGACCTCCAGCGACGAGGAACTGCTGGCGGTGACGTATTACCTGCTGCTACAGGACCGGATCGAAGAATCGCTGGCGACGTTTGCCCGCATCAACCGGGCCAACATCGCCGAGCAGCTTCAGTACGACTACTGCGACGCCTATCTGAAGTTCTTCAGCGACGATCCCGAACAGGCCCGGGCCATCGCGGCGAAGTACGCCGCCCATCCGGTCGACCGCTGGCGGAATTCGTTCGCGACGATCGTCGCCCAGCTCGACGAGGCGGCGGGGCAGGCCTCGGGCGTGATCGATCCGGAAGACCGCGACCAGCAGCAGGCCCGACTGGCGGCGACCGAGCCCAGTTTCGACTTCACCGTCGAAGCCCGCAAGATTCAGCTCGGCTACCAGAACCTGCCGGCGGTGAAGATCCACTTCTATCAGATGGACGTCGAGCTCCTCTTCAGCCGGAACCCGTTCGTGCAGCAGTTCGGCAGCGGCGTCGCTTCGATCAAGCCGAACCTGACGCTCGACGTCGCGCTGCCGAAGGACGGAGCCAAACTGGCGATCGATCTGCCGGAAACCCTGCGGAACAGCAACGTCCTGGTGGAGATCGTCGGGGCAGGGCAGACCCGTACGAAGCCATATTTCTCGAACTCGCTGACCGTGCAGGTCATCGAAAACTACGGCCAGGTCCGCGTAACGCACGCCGAGACCCACAAACCGGCCTCGAAGGCCTACGTCAAGGTCTACGCCCAGACGGCGGGGGGTGAGGTGAAGTTCTACAAGGACGGCTACACCGACCTCCGCGGCCGGTTCGACTACGCCTCGCTGAATACGAACGACCTGGACGCAGCGGCGAAGTTCTCGATTCTCATCCTGAGCGAAGAACACGGAGCCGTCGTCCGCGACGCCCTGCCGCCTAAGCAGTAAGAGTGAGGAGAAGAGGATTCACCGCAGAGACGGCGGGGGGTGAGGTGAAGTTCTACAAGGACGGCTACACCGACCTCCGCGGCCGGTTCGACTACGCCTCGCTGAATACGAACGACCTGGATGCAGCGGCGAAGTTCTCGATTCTCATCCTGAGCGAAGAACACGGAGCCGTCGTCCGCGACGCCCTGCCGCCTAAGCAGTAAGAGTGAGGAGAAGAGGATTCACCGCAGAGACGCGGAGGACGCGGAGAAGAGAAAGACGGAGAAGACGATGGATTGAGAAATGCCGAAGGGAGAGAGAGATTGTCTTGTTCCCAGGCTCTGCCTGGGCTGCGCGAAATCGTCAATTGTTGGCGGTCCCGGTTGATCCGGCTTTTGTTCCTGGAAGGACGGGGAGGGCCTGGCGGCGCTGGGCTGTCAGCGACTTGCCTAAGTGGTCGTCGATCCACGCGAGCAGGTCGCGATGCCGCACGGCGTTCAGGGCTTCGCAGATCTTTTCCTCGCTGATCCGCACGACCGACGCGGCCATCCCCAGAATCAGTTTCGTAAAGCCGCCGCGGCTGTGCTGGCCCTGCAAACGCTTGCCCTTGCCGATCAGCGATTCCAGCACTTCGCTGCTGGCCGGCAGACTCTGTCCGGGGAGCACGCCGCTCGACTGCTCGCTCACGAACTCCACCAGCCGCGCCGCCGCACGCTCACCGGCAGGCGTTCGGGCCACCGTCTCCAGTTGCCGGCGCAGCGTCTCGCCGGCGGCGGCGTGGTAGCCCGCCACGCGCAGGAACTCCAGCATGTGGTCCTTGACCGCCTGCAAGTCGTTCCAGTCCACGAGCGCCTCCCGGAAGTCGCGGATCCAGCCGAACTTCTCCTCGAGCCGCGTCAGGTCGAGACCCGCGGGACGTTCGGCCGCGGGCGTGTCGATCAGCCGCAGCATGCGGGCGCCCCAGCCGATCAGCGGCCCCAAGTTCAAGTAACGCCCTTTGACTTTCTGCGTGGGGGGAGCAAGGTGTCCGAGTTCCGTCTGCTTCACCCGTGGCTGCGTCTGCCCGCAGTGTTTGACGAACGCGATCCACCGCGGATCGGCGAGCAGTTCGTGCTTGAGCACGATCGCCGTCTTGTGGGCGATGTCGTGCAGCACCTGCGTCGTCGGGTGCTGTTCGCGGAAACGCTGAGCGCCGCCGAGAAGATCCGAACCCTCGTCGCTGAGGATGGCGGCCGGCACGCCGACCAGCCCGGCCGCAGCCGCGAGCTGCCGCTGGACGATCTCGCCGCTGGATTTTTCGACCGGCTGCAGCGCCAGCAGCGTCAGATCCTGGTGCGTCAGCGGCGCCGTCAGCGCTTTCCACGCCGACAATCGCAGCCCCGCGATGACCAGACACTTCCGCGACCCCAGTTGCAGCGTGTGGTCGACGAGGAACACCCAGTCGGCGGCGAATTCCTTGGGCCGCCGCAACTCGTGCAGTCCCAGCCGCAGCAGCCACGCTTCCGCAGTATTGGCCGCAGGAGCCCCCCGGAACTGGGGCAGGCTGTCCCGCAGCAGTTCGACCACCGCCCGGCAGCCGCGAAAGCTGACCGCTCCGGCCAGACAGAACTGCAACGTCAGGCCGATGGCCGCTGCCGAATACGCATGATGGGCCGGTCGGACGGCGTCCGGGAGGGGGCCAGGGGCTGCGTCGGCGACCCGGTCAGCGCCCGGATTTTAAGGCGGCGATCTCACGTTCCAGGTCCGCCGCGCGGCGTTCGGCCGCGGCGGCCCGCGTGCGCCACATCGCGCGGCTCTTCTCGACGGCGCGGGTCTGGTTCTGCAGGAGCTTGCAGGTTCGCTTCCACTGGCCGGACTTCGCCTTCCACCGATTGCGACTCCGCTCGAAGAACCGCACCAACTTGCCCGCCGGCGACGAATACCGGGCGACGGCTGTTTCGCTGGTTTCGCAGGTCATGACGTTCCTCCTTGAACAAAAAGCCCAGTGGAACAAAAACGCGACGATTCGCCGAGGCCAATTGCCCCTGAAAACGACGGATTTCGCGCAGCCCAGGCTCTGCCTGGGAACACCCTCTTCCGAGGCTCCGCCTCGTCTTCAGATTCGTGTCACCTCGTCAAATTTGCGGTCATGCCTTCCCCGTCTTCTCTCCGTGCTTTGGCAGTGTTCCCCCCGTGCATACTTCTCCCGGCAGGCCGCGCCAACACTGCGCCCAAACCGGCCCTGCGCGGCCTTTTGCACTTTACATTTTTCAGTTTTCACTTTGCACTGTATTCCTTTTCCGATGAAAAGCAGGCTGCATCCCGGCCGCCAGATGCGCGATGTTCAGTTCACGAAAGGCAGAGCCATGACCAGCCGCCGCCTCACCGCAACCGCCCTGGCAATCGCGTTCCTGCTGGTCGTGGCAGCAGCAAGCCCAAACCTGCCGGCCGACGGCAAGTCGCCGCCCGTGAGCGTCAGCGTCGAAGACATCGACGACAAAGTCCAGCTCATTGGCCGACTGGGCGAGCCACTGGGAACGATCACGACGGTCACTGGCCGGTGGTTCTCGCCCTCAAAGGTGGAACCCGTCAAAGACGACTCCTTGCGATTCCTCGTATCGCACGTGAATCAGAAGAAACTGGCGAAGGAGATCGACTTCAACATCGCAGTGATGCACCTCACTACGAAGGATGGCCAGAATGCCATTCCCAACCACTGGAAAGACCAAGACTCGCTTCACGGCCAAGCGTGGACCCTGCAGGTCTATGAAACGGGAAGCCTCTGCGTCGAACAACTGAAATCCTGGCAGGATTGCTGGAAGGAACAGGGAATCCCACGCAAGCCGCTGCCCTATTGGTGTCGACCGTTCGTCTCCGAGTTACACGGCTACGTCGTCAAGGAATAGGCCGGAGCGCATGGCGATCCGGTCGCCTCTGCGGAGAGATCGCGAGTTTTGCTTGGGAGCGGCGGGGGGAAGACAGAGCTGCGACACTTGCGAATTCGGGCGAAGAAGACGACGAGGCGGAGCCTCGGAAGAGGGCGTTCCCAGGCGGAGCCTGGGAACGAGATAACACACACACACACACACACTCTCTCTCTTTCCGACTACTTTCTTGCCTTCTCTGTCTTCCTCTTCTCCGCGTCCTCTGCGTCTCCGCGGTAACAACTTCTTACTTCTCGGCCGCCGGCGCATCCCCGGGTTTCGGCTTCGGCGCCGGGCGGATCAGACCCTTCTGGATGTCCTGGACCACCTCCGCCAGGATCGCCGGGTCGCGCTTCGTCAAAATGTGCTCGATCCGCGACGGCGGCACGTTCAGCCGTTCCATCAGTTCGCCGGCCGATTCCCAGAGTTTCTTCGACTTCTTCTCGCCCTCGGCGAGGTACAGATTCGTCACCAGTTCGCTGAGCCGCTGCTCGTCGATCTGGTCGCGGTTGTCGTAGAACCGCTTGATGGCCTTCTGGGCGTACCGACTGTATTCGCGTTCTGCCATGACTGCTTTCCTGGTCCTGAACCGGCCCGTCCGTGACGCGTTTTCTGTGATCGGCCCGCCGGCCCGTTCAGCGTGACTGCCGCTGGTAGAACGGCAGCCCGACGACTCGGGCCGGTTCGTGTTTGCCGCGAATATCGACCGTAACGGACGTGCCGACCGCCGCCGCCGCCGCCGGGACGTAGCCCATCGCAATTGCCTTCTGCAGCGTCGGCGAGAACGTTCCCGAGGTGACCTGCCCGGCCGACTGGCCGTCGATGAGGATCGGCGTGTGCTCGCGGGCGATCCGCCGGCCTTCCAGCTCCAGCCCCACGCGAACCGGCCGGTCCTGCCGGTCCCGGATGGCGATCAACGCCTCCCGCCCGACGAACGGCCCCTTGTCGAGTTTGACGGCGAAATCCAGGCCGGCTGTCAGCGGATCGATGGACTCGCTCAGCTCGTGCCCGTACAGCGGCATCGCCGCTTCCAGCCGGAGCGTGTCCCGCGCCCCCAGACCGCAGGGAATCAGCCCGCAATCTTTGCCCGCTTCCAGCAGCTTGTTCCAGAGCTCGACGGCTCCTTCCGTCACGACCAGCTCGAAGCCGTCTTCGCCCGTGTATCCGGTCCGGCTGACATAGGCGTCCAATCCGCCGACTTCTGCGGGCATCCCGCGGTAATACTTCAGGTCCCCGACTGCGGCCGTCGTCAGTCTCTGCAGAATTTCCAGTGCCCGCGGCCCCTGCAGCGCCAGCATGGCGCTCTCAGTCGTCGTGTCGATCATCCGCACGTGCAGGGCGGCCAGCTTCGGCGCGATCCAGTCCAGGATCTTCTCCCGGTTGCTGGCGTTGACCACCAGTCCCCACGCGTCATCGAGCCGGTAAACCAGGACGTCGTCGAGAATGCCCCCCTGCTCGTTGCAGACCAGGCCATAGCGGATCTGACCGACCGCCAGGTTGTCGACGCGGCTCGTGACCAGTTGGTTCAGAAATTCGCCCGCTCCGGGTCCCTGGAAGATCAGCCGGCCCATATGCGAGATGTCGAACAGCCCCGCGGCCGTCCGGACCGCCGTGTGTTCTTCGACGATCCCCGTGTACTGGACTGGCATCTTCCAGCCGCCGAATTCGACCATGCGCCCGCCATGCGCAGCGTGCCAGTCGGTCAGCGGAGTTCGGCGCAATGAGTCAGGCATGGTGGGGGCTTAAAGCGGAGGGCGGAAAGCGGAAGGCCAGAGAAAGGACGTCGCTTTCCAATCTGGCACGATAAATTCAGTGTATCGTCGCTGGCGGAAGTGCGAAAAGCCAGCAGGAGGAACGTCCTCTCCCGTCTGGCTTTCTGCTCTCCGCTTTGAGCTTTCCGCTCCGCAGCTATTCGTCGCTCGACGCGGTTTCGTCGGCGGTCAGCATGGCCTTGATGTATTCGCGGTTCAGCAGCGCGATGTTCGAGAGCTTGACGCCGGCCGGACAGGCGGCTTCGCATTCGCCCGTGTTCGTGCAGCCTCCGAAACCTTCCTGGTCCATTTTCGAAACCATCGCCATCACGCGCTGCGGCCGCTCCGGCTGCCCCTGCGGCAGATGGGCCAGGTGCGAGACCTTCGCCGAAACGAACAGCATCGCCGAGGCATTCTTGCAGGCGGCGACGCAGGCGCCGCAGCCGATGCAGGCCGCGGCGTCCATCGCCTTATCCTGCATCGTCTTCGGGATCGGCACCGAGTTCGCGTCCGGCGCATTCCCGGCGTTGATCGACACGTAGCCGCCCGCCTGGATCACTCGATCAAAGGCAGTGCGGTCGACGACCAGATCCCGGACCACGGGAAAGGCCCGCGCCCGCCAGGGTTCGATGACGATCGTGTCGCCGGTCTTGAATTTGCGCATGTGGAGCTGGCAGGTGGTGGTCTCGTTCTCGGGACCGTGAGCCTGGCCGTTGATCATGACGCCGCACGTGCCGCAGATCCCCTCGCGGCAGTCGTGATCAAACGCGACGGCTTCTTCGCCCTGCATGATGAGCTGCTGATTGAGGATATCGAGCATCTCCAGGAAGGAGACGTCGGGGGAAATCCCTTTCAGCTCGTAGGTCTCAAACCGGCCCGGGGCGGACGGGTTCGCTTGTCGCCAGACCTTCAGCGTCAGATTCAGGTTCTGCTTGGCGGAAGCGATCATTACTTGTAGCTCCTCGTTCCGAGCGGGCAGTCGTGGAATTCCAGCGGCTCCTTGTTCAGCGTCGGCCGGTTGCCGACGCCGTTGAAGCCCCAGGCGGCCACGTAGCAGAAGTTGGCGTCGTCTCGCTGACACTCGCCTTCGTCCGTCTGGTGCTCTTCGCGGAAATGGCCGCCGCACGATTCATCGCGGTTGAGCGCGTCGAGCGCCAGCAGCTCGCCGAACTCCAGGAAGTCGGCGACGCGGCCGGCATGCTCCAGATTCTGGTTGAACGCGTCGCCGGTCCCCAGCACCTTCACATCCTGCCAGAACTCTTCGCGGAGCTGGCGGATCAATTCGATGGCTTCGGTCAGGCTCTGGGCCGTGCGGGCCATGCCGACATGGTCCCACATGATCTTGCCGAGCGCCCGATGGAACTGCTCGACCGTCCGGGTGCCGTTCGGCTTCACCAGCCGCTCGGTCCGCGCCCGGCTCTCGACCATCGCCTCTTTCATGGCCGGATGATCGTTCGAGACCTTGGCCAGCTTCTTGCTCGCCAGGTGATCGCCGATCGTGTAGGGAATGACGAAGTAGCCGTCGGCGAGTCCCTGCATCAGGGCGCTGGCACCCAGCCGGTTCGCTCCATGATCGGAGAAGTTGGCTTCCCCCAGCACGTAGAGACCGGGGACGTTGCTCTGCAGGTTGTAGTCGACCCACAGACCTCCCATCGTGTAGTGCACTGCGGGATAGATCCGCATCGGCACCTTGTACGGGTTTTCGCCGGTGATCTTGTCGTACATGTGGAACAGGTTGCCGTATTTGGCGCGGATCACCGCTTCGCCGTCCCGCTTGATCGCGGCCGCGAAATCCAGGTACACGGACTGCTTCGATTCCCCCACGCCGAAGCCGGCGTCGCAACGTTCCTTGGCAGCCCGCGACGAAATATCGCGCGGGGCCAGGTTGCCGTAGGCGGGGTAGCGGCGTTCGAGGTAGTAGTCCCGTTCGTCCTCAGGAATCTGGTCGGGCGACCGCGTGTCGCCGGCCTTCGTCGGCACCCAGACGCGGCCGTCGTTGCGGAGGCTTTCGCTCATCAGCGTCAGTTTGGACTGATGGTCGCCGCTGACGGGGATGCAGGTCGGATGAATCTGCGTGTAACAGGGGTTGGCGAAGTACGCCCCCCGCTTGTGACACCGCCACGCCGCGGTCACGTTGCAGCTCTTGGCGTTCGTCGACAGGTAGTAGACGTTGCCGTATCCGCCGGTCGCCAGCACGACTGCGTCGCCGACGTACGACTCAAACTGCCCCGTCACCAGGTTGCGGACGATGATCCCGCGGGCGTTGCCGTCGATGACCACCAGATCGAGCATCTCGCGTCGCGGGAAGACTTTGACTTTGCCGGCGTTGACCTGCCGCATCATCGACTGATACGCGCCCAGCAGGAGCTGCTGCCCGGTCTGGCCGCGGCAGTAGAAGGTCCGGGAGACGAGCGCTCCGCCGAACGAGCGGTTGGCCAGCGTGCCGCCGTATTCGCGGGCGAAGGGGACTCCCTGGCCGACGCACTGGTCGATGATCTGGGTGCTGAGCTGGGCCAGGCGATAGACGTTCGACTCGCGAGCCCGCCACTCGCCCCCTTTGACCGTATCGTAGAACAGCCGCCACGCGCTGTCGCCGTCGTTCTGGTAGTTCTTGGCGGCGTTGATCCCCCCCTGGGCGGCGATGCTGTGCGCCCGGCGGGGAGTGTCCTGCACGCAGAACGAGAGGACGTTGTAGCCGAGTTCCGCCAGCGACGCGGCGGCGGAACCGCCCGCCAGCCCCGTTCCCACGACGATGACCGTGTGCCGGCGCTTGTTGTTCGGGCTGACCAGTTTCAGCTCGCGCTTGTGCGTTTCCCAGCGGTTCGCGATGTCCCCCGTCGGACAGCGTCCATCGAGGACACCGGTCCCGGCTTCGAGTAGAGTCGCCATGACGTTTGCAGTCCTCTCAACTCACCGTTTCTGTCGACTGGCACCAGGCATTCGCGACGAGCTGCGTCCAATGCTTCAGACGCCCGTTGCGACGGAACAAGCGGCTACGGATGCGGTTCCGCCGGCGCAACCACCTTCTCGCGCGGCGCCAGCTCCGGCACCAGCACCGGCAACGCGGCGAACCCGGCGCCGATCACCACCGCAAACAGGATCCCGATCGCTTTGATCAGGGGCGTATACTTCGGATGCGACAGTCCCAGCGACTGAAACGCGCTGGAAAATCCGTGCGACAGATGGAAGCCCAGGAACACCGTCCCCAGAATGTAAATCACCCGGCTCACCGGATTGCTCAGCACTCGAACCGTCATCACGTACATCGGCGGGGCTTCTTCGTTCCATTGCGGATAGGCGATGTCCGGGCGGACGCCCATCCGCAAGTCGGCGAGGTGCAGCAGCACGAACAGCAGCACAATTGAGCCCGACAGGAACATCCAGTTGCTCGGCGGAAACGCCAGGCTCCGCTCGGGAATCTTCGATTCCTTCCTGGCGTAGGCGATCTTGCGGGCCTCGCGGTTTTCCAGCGTCGTGACGAACGCCAGGTAAATGTGGGCCAGGAACAGCACCAGCAGGCCCGCTTCGGCCAGCGGCGTCAGTTCGTTGTTGTGAATCCACGCCGCGTACTTGTCGAACTCGTGCTGCCCCGAGAAGAGGAGCAGGTTTCCGGCGAGGTGCCCCACCAGGAAGCCGCACAGGAGCAGCCCGGTCACGCCCATCACGAACTTGCGTCCGATCGACGACGTGATGAGACGATGCGCCCACAAAAGATTGAGCTTTTCGAGCAGCGAGCCTTTCGGCTCAGCGGTCGCGGTCCCCATTGACGACACGTCTCCGCGGCTGTCAGCCAGTCTGGGTTTCAAGGCCCCGTCGTCTTGACGGAGCCTGCAGTTTTGCCTTGACATCGGAATTATAGAGATGCCCGCGTCAACTGCCAACCACACCGGAGAAGAGTTTTCAACCGGTTGATCTCCGTTTCGTAAGCACCAGCGAAAATCCGAAACTCGAAGCAGGAAATTCGAAACAAATACGAACTTCGAAGCTCGAAAGCGGTGAAATCTGCGGATCAGCGTCGCTTCCGCCCTTTCTTCGTCGGACCGGTGTTCGGACGTCGTTTGGGCTTTGCTTTTGCCTCGGGAGGGTGACTTTTCCGGCCGGCCGGATGCTTCTTCGAACCGATTCCGGTTTCCTTCTCCACCAGACGGAAATCGAGCATCCGCTTCTGCTCGTTGACCGCCGCCACGCGCACCTTCACCAGATCGCCTAACCGGAACACCGTCCCGTGCCGCCGACCGGTCAGGGTGTGCGACTTCTTGTCGTAGTCGTACATGTCGTCCCGGAGGGAGCTGATGTGCACCAGCCCTTCCGCCGGCAGCTCGATTCCCATCACGAACAGGCCGAACGTCTCGACGCCGGTGACCGTGGCTTCCAGTTCCAGACCGATCCGCGAGGAGAGGTACGACAGCAGCTTGATTTTGACCAGTTCGCGCTCGGCCTGCTCCGCCCGCCGTTCGGTCTCCGAGCACTGCAGACCCAGGGCCAGCAGGTCGGCTTCATTCGGACCGCGCGGCTTCCGCTTCGCGATGACGTCGTTCAGCAGCCGGTGAATGGTCAGGTCCGGGTATCGGCGGATCGGGCTGGTGAAGTGGCAGTAATCGTCCTCGGCGAGCGCGTAATGGCCGATGTCCTGCGGACTGTACTCGGCCCGCTTCAGGCTCCGCAGCACCGCATAGCTGACAGCGAACTCCGTCGGCTCCCCTTTGACCGACTTCAACAATTCCTGCAGATCGCCCCGTCCCGGCAGCGGCCGAATTTCCAGGTCGAGCGACTTCACGAACTCCGCCAGGAGGGCCAGCTTCTTCTCGTCGGGTGACGCATGCACCCGCTTGAGCGACGGCACGCCCTGCTTCGTCAGCGCCTGCGCGACGGCGATGTTCGCTGCCAGCATGAATTCTTCGATGATCTGATGGCTGACGTCATGGACCGTCCGATGCGCCCCGGCGACCGTCCCCTGCTTGTTGAAGTCGAGTTTGACTTCGGGCATGTCCATTTCGAGGGCGCCCCGGACGAACCGCCGGCGGCGCAGGATCATCGCCAGCTCGTGCATCCGGGCCAGCAGCGCACGGACCTTGGCGCTCGCCGTCGCGTGATGGGCCTCGGGATCGTCGAGGATCGGCTTAACCTGCTCGTAGGCGAACCGCTTGACGACCTTGATCGCCGAGTTGGCGAAGTCGGCGTGCAGCGGCACACCCTGCGGGTCGAATTCGATGAACGCACTCTTGGTGAACCGCACTTTCCCCTGCTGCAGACTGGCGAGGGCATTGGAAATCACCTCCGGCAGCATCGGGATCACTTTGTCTGGCAGATAGACGCTGTTTCCGCGGAGCTTCGCCTCGCGGTCCAGAACCGACCCTTCGCGGACAAAGTGAGCGACGTCAGCGATGTGGACCCCCAGCCGCCAGTGTCCTTTGGCGTCTTTCTCCAGCGAAATCGCGTCGTCGAAGTCGCGGGCGTCGACCGGGTCGATTGTGATGATCGTGTCGTGCGTCAGATCCAGCCGGCCCTGCAGGTTGTCTTCGTCGAAGTTCTGCGCCTGCAGCCGGGCCTCTTCGAGCACCTCTTCGGGGAACTCGTCCGGCAGCTCGAACTGGTGGATCACCGACAGCAGGTCCACCCCCGGTTCGCCGCGCTGCCCCAGGACCTTCGTCAGCACCCCTTCACCCGGCTCGCCGGCGGACGGATAGCGGAGCATCTCGATGACGACCTTATCGTCCGGCTGCGCTCCTTTGGCCCCCGGATCGCCGACGGCGATCGGCTCGTCGATCTGGCCGCCGTCCAGCAGGACGTAACCCTGGCCCTTCCGCTCGTGATAGGTTCCCACGAAAGCGTTTGTGGCCCGCGTCAGGATTTCGACCACCCGTCCGCACCGCTGGCCCCCCATGCCGCGGCGGCTGATCGGTTCGACCAGCACCTCGTCGCGGGAGAACGCCGTCCCGACATCGGACGCCGCGATGAACAGCGATTCCCCCGGCCCCAGGATCGTCGGGTCTGCCGGCGTGAAATAGGCCCCGCCGGTTCGCGTCCGGCGGATCGTCCCTTGCAGCAGATTCTCCGCCTTCCGCGGCCGGAGGAGTCCGTTTGACGCCCGCTGCAGTTGTCCCTGCGCGACGAGCTGCTCGACCGCCTCCTTGAAGGCGGCCTGCTCCTTCTTGGGAACCAGGAGCAGTCGGGCCAGCTCCTTGGTCCGCTGCGGGCGCCCTTCCGGGCTGCGGAAGAAGTCCAGGATCTGCCGGCTGTATTCCGTCACGTCAGCTCCGTTTGCCCTTGAAGATCTTGCGGTCCAGCCGCGGCAGGAACAGCGTCCAGGCCGACTGGCTGTTCGGGTCGTCGTCGATCGCCCGCTGGAACTCGTGCAGCTTGGCGTCGAGCAGGTCGATACAGTGCAGCGCCATCGCCTCGGGGGTCATCGGCAGCCGCGGACTGCCGAATTCGTACGACCCGTGATGGCTGAGAATCATGTGCTTCAAACGGAGTGTCAGTTCCGCGGGGAACGGTTCCGCGGTCAGCTCTTCGACTCGTCGGATCTTCTCGTTGAGCATCTCGACGCCGATCACCAGGTGCCCGATGAGCTGCCCTTCGTCGGTGTACGTAAAGCCCGATTCGGTGCTCAGTTCGCGAGTCTTTCCGAGGTCGTGCAGGAACACGCCGGTCAGCAGCAGCTCTTCGTCGAGCTGCGGATAGACTTCGCAGATCCGCCGGGC
Source organism: Planctellipticum variicoloris (assembly GCF_030622045.1). Classification (NCBI taxonomy): domain Bacteria; kingdom Pseudomonadati; phylum Planctomycetota; class Planctomycetia; order Planctomycetales; family Planctomycetaceae; genus Planctellipticum; species Planctellipticum variicoloris. Next base: position 3,414,072 of record NZ_CP130886.1, read on the forward strand.
CGACTCCATCAGCGTCAGCATGTGTTCCAGCAGCCCGCCCACGTAGGCATGGTGGGCCTTCACCCCCGCCGGGACGGAGCAGAGCGCCTGCACGAGGGCGTCGTCGAGGAGGTAGCATTCCATGAGGGACCGCAGGTGCGGGTTCTCGAAGCTCAGCAGGTGCAGGCGGACCTTCTGCAGCCATTCTTCGATGTGCTGGGCGGAAACCAGCTCGAAATCGAGCGGGTCGATCAGGTCGGCGGAGACGGGGTCGATGTGGCTCAGGATGAGCTGCAGCACCCCCTGAAAGAGCTGGACTTTGCCGCGGATGCGGGCGTATCCGCCGCCCTGAATCCCCGAGACTCCTTCTTCGGTGACGTTCCACATCCGGCCGTTGATCATGCCCGATTTGTCGCGGAGATCGACCGAGAGGTAGAGGGCGGCGTTGCGGTTGGCCCGCAACTGGCGGTCGGCGATGAAGTAGACCTCTTCGACCAGTTCACCGTCTTTGAGGTCCGTCACAAAACGACGAGGCATCAGGCATCCAGCGGCAGGAGTGAGTAAATGGATGCCGGCGATTGTAGGGGAATCGGGAGCGGAGCGGAACCGACGGGGGCGGGAACAGGGGATCTCTCGCAGAGGCCGCAACGGGAAAACACAGCGGCCGCAGGGCAGAGAAGTTCTCACGCAGCGACGTTAAGTGGACGCGACGACTCAGGAAACGTGAAAAACGGATGTCGCGACGCGACGGGCTGATCCGAATTTGCATCCCGGACGTTTGGCCGGAAGTCGCCGGGGCCGAGGAGTGGAGCATCGACAATTCCGGAATGCGGACCAATTGGCAGGTCCACGCCGATCGAATCCATTCCCAACTTCGCCTACGTCACCAGCAGAATTGAGTGTTGGCCGATCGATGCCTCTTGTGGCTCGTCCTCCGGCAGCCGGTCAATTCAATGTTTGCCTGTTCGCGTCATCGCGTTCCAAACTCCTTCGATCTCCATCCCGGCCGAAACGATCTCGGCGACCGAAAGCTATTCTTCAACCGCCTGCTCAGGATCAGCATTCAGGTTTCGTGTGGCTCCAGCGACGCGTGCGTTCTCCATCGACTTGCCATCCTCTGTCTGCGAGGGTGGCGATCTCAGCCTTTTGGCGGCACTATCGTGTAACGTGCTAAGAACGTCTCCACCCCGTCTCGCGCACACGCGTGGATGTGCTCCTTGGCAGGGATCTTTCCGAGTAAAATTGCCCGATCAAGCGGTGCTCCGACCACAAGATACGCGAACTGTTCTGCCGCGCGTCGCGAGTCCGCCGCCGCCAGCAACTTGACATGTCTAAGCCGCTCGAAGCCTGAGGCAAGCGACAGGAGCACTCGTCCGGGAGCGGCGTTGAAGTACTTCTCGGGGAATTCGGGGAACGTCCGCGACTCTCCGATCAACAGTCGTCGGAGGGCGATGACCTCGGGACGGAGAATCGCCAGCGCCAGCCGACGTCCCAGCCCGTGAAGGGCCGCGGGCAGGTTTGCGGCCGTGATGCCTTCAAATTCTGTCGCGAGCCCGTGAGCGAACTGATCCGCGTAGGCGAAGGCGTCCGTGACAATCTGCGTGAAGAGCGCTCCTTTGTCTGCATAGTTGTTGTACAGAGTGCGCTTCGAGAGACCGGCGAGCGCCGCCACCTCCTCCATCGTCGTTCCCGTGTAGCCATTCTGCAGGAACAACGTCCTGGCGGCCTTGATCGCGGCCGTTCGCGAGCGGACGACGCGAGGATCCTCTGGTCGGGGTTGCGGTGTTGCACTCATCAGTATAAAACTACACTCTTCAGTGCAAGATCTCAACCCGGTGGAAGTATGATGCAATCCAACTCAGGGACAAACTCCCGTTCGTTACTCCGCTGCGGCGTGGCGGCGGGGCCGTTCTATCTCGCTGTCGGCCTGGCTCAAGCGTTCGTTCGCGACGGATTCGACCTGGCCAGGCATTCGTTGAGCGTCCTTGCGAACGGCGCGGGTGGTTGGGTGCAGACCGCGAATCTCGCGCTGAGCGGGCTTCTTGTCATCGCCGCAGCGACAGGTCTTCACAGCGTCTTGCGACCGCAGTCGCGCGCAGTCGGCTGGATCCTCAGTTGCTTCGGTCTCGGCATGGTTGTCGGCGCGGTGTTTCCAGCAGACCCGGTGGACGGATTCCCCGTCGGCACGCCCGACGGGTTTCCGACGACTGTGAGCACTCCCGGTTTGATTCATTTCGCCGCCGGGGCTTTTGGCTTTCTGGCTCTGGCGGTGAGCTGCTTCGTCGTGGCGATGGCGATGATACGTCGAAGGAATCTCTGGATGGCAGGTCTGTCCTTCATTTCCGGCGTTTTCATTATCGCGGGGTTCGCCGCTCCAGCCCTGCTTCCCGCCTCTGGACCGGTAGCCGGCATCTGGTTTAGCGTCGTGGTCGGGTGGACCTGGCTGGCGCTGACGTGCTTATTTCTTGACCGAGCGGCACCATGATACAGCCCCATTCATTCAGAATGCTGTTCGGGCTCGCTCAATGACCGGGGCACGGCGCAGACCTCGATGCGTCGCGGGCTGCTCAGTCGCCGATCGGCGCACGATCGGGCGCCTTAGCGGCTCTTCAGTTCAAACTTCAGCTCGCCGGCGGAATGAGGGACTTCGGCCTTGAGGGTGGTCTGGTCGAAGCTGCTGTAACGGGGCGGCAGCGACTCCACCGCTCCCAGGTCGGCCGGGGGAACATCAGGATTCGGCAGAATGGCCAGCCCCCGACTGTCCACCAGCCGACTGACGACAACCCCATAAGTCCCCGCCGGCGCTCCGGTCGGGCCGTGTGGGTGCTTCAACTCAAATCGTCCGTCGTCGTCGGTGACCCCGGAGCACTCGATGCCCTTGGTCCCCTGACTCGGAACAAACAGGATGGAGGCGGCCACCAGCGGCTTCCCGTCCAGCAGCACAACCCCGGAGACCGGAACCGTCTCGGGAATCGGTGGAAGCGAACTTCCGCCCTGGCACCCCGACAGACTCAGCGAGAGTAGAACGAGGCCGACTCGCAACTGGCATGACAGACGCGACGCTGACAACATTTTGGCGGACTCAGCCTCAAAATACGGAGTGGTAAGCAAGAAAACGTCCATGGAAACCGGTTCGGCGAGCTTGCCGGAGGGAGGCCAAGCCTCTGACCTCCACTCCGGACTTGCTCAACGCCCGCTGCCGTTCGCGATCTCCGGCACGTTCTACCCGGCCGCACGGACGCAACGGGAAAGCGACAGCCCTCGGCCTCCGGGACCGCGTTTAGAACTCGCCCACGACGGCGCCATCGGCGATGTACGCCAGGCGCTGCCGGGTCGACGTGTCGATGTTTTCGGAAATGAACCGGACAGCGCCGTCGGCCATGAGCACGTGGATGCCGCCCGTGTGAAGGCTGCCGGGGCGGGACCAGCTTCCCAGTCGTCCCACGATCGACGGCTGACCGGTGTAGGTCCAGTCGTTGATGCGCTGTCCTGCCAGATCGATGCCCGGCATGACCCAGCCGCGGTATCCCCACGCGGCATTTCGACCGTTGTAGACGGTGAAAGTTGTCTCTGCGATGGCGACCGTATTGCTCGATCCGTCGGTGATCGCCGAGATCTGACATTTGCTGGAATCGCCGAACATGCGACGGGTCGTCGAGGAATAGGTCGCCCAGTTTTCGCACGTGTTGTAGTAGGGCGCGGTAATGAAATCGTACGACGTCTTCGCGCCGCCCGTTCCGGTGTTCGTCGCGGAAATTCCATAGTGCGCCGTCGCTTCGGCCATCAGCACCGCCCCCGACTCCGACGGACAGACCAGCGCCGTGAGAACAGTTTTCACAGCGGCGGCGTTGCCGTTGGTCGTGGGATCGCTGGTGGCGGCCCCGACTCCCATCGACACGTAGGTGGAAAAGGCGCCGCTGAAGTTCATCGTGTTGTAGAGCGGACCCTGGTCGAAGTAGGGCAGCAGGAATGACAGCCCGTTCGTGTTGAGCAGCGGCGTCGTGCAGCGGCCGACTGCGGACGGGGGAAACGTCAACGCCGTGTCGTGATAGTTGTGCAAGGCCAGGCCGAGCTGTTTCAAGTTGTTCTTGCACTGTGTGCGGCGAGCCGCCTCGCGCGCCTGCTGAACCGCCGGCAGCAGGAGGGCAATCAGGATTGCGATAATCGCGATCACGACCAGGAGTTCAATCAGAGTAAAACCTCGACGCAAAGCCATTCACAGACCTTTCAGAGAAAGCAGGAAGTATCGAACAAAGAGAGATTCCAAGGCGAGATCGCGCAGTCGAACTGGATGCAGTTCTTCCGGCGAAGAGCGGCTTGCAGGCGGTAACGTTGCGGGAATTGAGGCAAGTTCCGTGCCGCGTCACATCTCGCAGAGCAGATCCTCACGAACGTGAAGAATCACGACGGGGGAGAGGCGATCATGCCGCCGGATTCGGCCAGGCCAAGAATGCGAATGTCGACGATTCGGGCATCACTGCGACTTTGGCGGGCACTGCGGCGGCAACTGCGGCCTAGAGGAGGTCTTCAATCTGCGCGATCGCGGGAGTCGCAGAGACGAACGAAGCATTCCGGGACACGGAATGGGGGCAGAGCTCGCAATCTTGAGAGTTGCCCAATGGTTGCCTCTCCGCATGCCGGATGCTCCGCCACCTGATGACTTCGGTCTTCCTGACGGACGTCCTGAGGCTACAGCGGGGGGGCGCCGTCGGGGGCCGTTGCCGGACGATATGCGGGGCAGCAGTGCTTGGCCTGCCTTGCTGGAAATGCACCAAAGGAAAAGGGCGTCTTCGAGTCGAGAGAATCGGCAGCGAGACTTCGATCTGGCGAAGCGGGGCGGCCCGACTCCGTCCAGAGCCAATTGCTCAGAAGACGCGAGCCGGTGACGTGATGTTGAACGCCCGGGTGACAATCATCGGTCACAATCCGAATGCAATAGTTCGAGATCCGGCGTCCCGTATTCCTAGCGGGCGCCATTCCGCTGTTACCCGTCTTTCGGATTTCCATTTGTCCCAGGTTTCTGCAAATGCTCTACCGAACTCGAAAGGACGATGAACGGCTGAATCGCCTCGCAGAGACGGGGGATTCTCAACTTCTTCAAGATGTTGCCTCGATGCGCATCTACCGTTCGCGAGCTGATCCCCAGACGCCGGCTGATTTCTTTCGTCGTCCATCCGTCAGCCGCCATACGAAGCACGTCTGTCTCTCGACTGGTCAGCAGCGACAATCGTTGCGACCACTCTGTCGAATACGCAGCGGCCGGCACTCGCAATCCGTCCCTCCGCATCGCAGACTGGATTTCCTCCAGCAACTCCTGGTCAGTCACAGACTCTCCAAGATACGACTGAACTCCTGCCTGCATGGCCGATACGGCTTCGCTGATCGACGCTTCCTCCACAAGGCAGATGACAGGCAAGGGCCACTCGCAGATCCTGACTTCCGGCAGTCCTTGTGCGTCGATGAGCCCAAGATCCCGAAAATCCAATATCACACACGTGACTGGACCTCCCCACGGACTCTCCGCAATTTCATCCACCGAACTCAAGAGTCTCGCGCCGATCTTCGAACTCCCCAGCACACTTATCACGCGAAGAACCAACTCCGGCTTCATCGAACGAGTTACGATACTGACGATGGTCCCGCCAGCGGATTTGCTGCCTTCCACGCGTTTAAAAAGAGGCACCGTTCGCATGAGTACTCTCTTGTAGTCAAAAGGCAGTGACGCCGACGACATCGTCTCGCATATCTAAATCACCGGCCACGAATGTGAGGCGCGCGGCAGAGCGGAGGGATTGCAGTGGAAACGAGATGGGGAACCCTTACCTTGGAGGTATCACAACTCCAAACCAAGGAAGGAGTTCCCCATGGAAGGCATTCTTTCACCCCGGGCGGAGCGCGCCAAGCAGCGGTTGTCCGAGCAGTTGAAGTTTCTGAAGGACGCCGGGCTGAGAACGCGGTATCTGATCGTGATCCATCGACTGGAAGGACGTTCTCCCACCTGGATTGCCCGCTCGCTCAAGGTCGGTCGCAGCACCGTGTATCGGACCGAGCAGCGTTACGGGAAGGACGGCGAGATCGGTTTGTTCGACCGGCGGGGCGGCAACGGGCCACGGAAACTGACCGAGGAGTACCTGACGCAGTTGCGGGAGGTCGTGGCCGGCGATCCGCTGCAGGACGGCTGGAAGCGGCCGACCTGGACGCGGGAGATGCTGATCACAACGCTCCGTCGACGGACGAGTGTGAAGATCAGCCTGTCGACGATGAGCCGGGCCTTGCGGCTGATCGGGGCGCGGCGCGGACGACCGAAGCCAACGGTCGAGTGTCCGTGGCCGGAGGCCGAAAAACAGCAGTGTCTGGAGCAGATCGAGGAACTGGTGGCGCATCTGCCGACGGGCGAAGTGGCGGTCTGGGAGGACGAGATCGACATCCATCTCAATCCGAAGATCGGCGAGGACTGGATGCTCCGCGGGCAGCAGAAACAGGTTCTCACGCCGGGGAAGAACGAGAAGCGTTACCTGGCGGGGGCTCAGGATGCGCGGACGAAGGAGTTGATCGCGATCGAAGGCGACCGGAAGGACACGGCGTTGTTCGTACTGCTGCTGTGGGAGCTGACGCAGCGCTATCCGCAGGCGAAGAAGATCCATGTCGTCCTGGACAACTACGCGATCCATACGACCCGACTGGTGCGGGAGAGTCTGGCGACGCCGCTGGGGCGCAGGCTGCGCCTGCACTTCCTGCCGCCGTACTGTCCGGATCACAACCGGATCGAACGAACGTGGGAGGACTTACACGCCAACGTGACACGGAACCACAAATGCTCGACGATGCCGCAACTGATGCGAAACGTCCGCTCCTACATCCGCCGACACAACCACCGGCGACCGGCGGCGCTGTAGGAACGACCATCGAAGTGTTTCAGAATCGTGGCCGGTGATTTAGACGCCGCGCACGCGTGACTGTCCCGCGCCCACCAGAGGCCGTTCGGACCAACCACGCATGGCGTTTTAAGTGCTGCATCGAATGGATCGACAAGAGACACCTCCAGCAGATTACGGCGTCTACGAGCGAGTTCACCGTTCACACCTCGCCAAGCAGCGACGGGACGGGGTGCAAGCTGTTGGATTGTCGGCAATCAGTCATCGCGGTCAATCCGGGAAACCCTCTCTTCGAGGTCAGGGTTTCCCTGACGCGTCACTGCTGTCCTCCTTAGTGCTTCTTTCCTTTAACACATATCACTCGTCGGAGGAAGCCGATTTTCTTAAAATCGGCATCGTCTGAGACTCACGTCATGTCGCCTGCAGAAAGATCACGCGCTGGACACCATACTTGGAGCAGAGACACACGCTTAAGTAATTTTGCTTAGGTTGAGATACTGCATTGTGCGCTGGAGGTAGCGCTCGGTCGACGTTTGCGTGGGCCGTTGCAACCGTGCCTGGAACGAGCGACGACACTTCGAATCAGGTGAGAAGCCTGACTCTACCTCGGCTGCGTCGGCAGCCCCGCCTGCAAAGGCGATGCTACATTTTACGACAGGTCGAGAATCACGCGCGTACTTCTACCAAGGGCCGCGTGGGCGGGAACGGGTACTCTCGTCGCCCGCCGGACTGCCGGCGATACGCGGAGCGTCAGAAGCTCCGCCTGACGGTGTATCAGAAAGACCTAGGTATACTTTCTGCTGGATATAGTAGGTCGAGCAGACAAGTCTCACTGAGGCAACGCTCCCTCGGAGAGCCGCAGTAGGCAATGATACCTGTGTGGCAAGATCAAGGTGACGCGTATAAAGGTTACGCTGTGACGGTCTGGAAAGTCGTATCGACGTAATACAATCGAGTCGCAGTTTCGCTCTTGACAAGACGATAAGTGTAGTGGGTGGCGCGGGAAGAGCCGGGCCAGTCACTTCTAGCTCTTTTCCGGATTGTGTGCAGCAGTGCCGCCGTCCCTGTTATCACGCGGCGGCTTTGTCGCTGCCCACGGCGGGGCAGTCTCCTGAGCAGCGAGCCGGGAGGAGGGGGGCGGCGACTAACAGCGTGTTGAACAAAGCACTTTTCCGTCACCCGGCCAGGCGGGCGACGATTGGGGCGGGGGCGACGAGTCCGGCGGGTTGCTCGGCTCGGTCGGTCTGGCTCCGCAGGAGCCAATCGAGCGCGGACCAAACCGCCCCGAACACCGCCCAAACCGCCACATTCCGCCCCTGCAGTCTCCGTGGCTTGCCAACTCCCAGCAGCTTCCACATCACGCGCCCGAGATTGTGCGCCGCCGTCGCGATCAGGTAGCGCTTCGTCACCTCTGTCAGGCCTTCGAGCCAGCTCCGACGCATCCCGCCCGTCTCGCAGACGTGAGCGAAGGTCCGTTCGCAGACTTCGCTCCGCCGTTTCTGCAACTGCTTCCCCTTCGCCCGCCGGACCCGCTGACGGTTCCCCATCACCGCCCGCTGGTCCTCCGGCGTCTTGTCCGTCCACGTCCAGTCGCTCTTGCGCTTCGGCTCCGGGATGTAGGTCCGAAAGCCCAGCGACTGGCACAGTTCCAGCGTGGCGACCGAGTGATACCCCTTGTCCGCCGCCACCTCTTCAATGCTCTGTTCGCAGCCGATCGCCTGCAGGTTTTCTTCCGCTTTCAGCACGCTGTCGACCAGCGTCTGTTGATCCCCGTGATCGGCGGGACGAATCTCCGCGGCCAGGATCAGGTCGCTCTCCAGGTCCACCACGTGCTCGGCCTTGTACGCCAGATGCGTCGTCCCGTCCTTCATGCGGGCGATCTTCGCCTCGGGATCGGTCTCGCTGACCCACTCCTCGTTCGAGACCTTCTTGTTCTTGCGGTTCTTGTCGAACCGGCGGACGTCTTCGTCACTCGGTTCTTCGTCGGGAGCAATCACGCCTTCTTCCCGCATCAGCCGGACGACATACGCCTTCCAGCCTTCGCCGGTGTCGCGGCGGACGATCGACTTCATCGCCGCATCCGCTTCCAGCGTCGTCGAGTCGACACCCACCGTCTTGCCTGAGAGCAGCTTCTTTTCGGACGCGATCTTCAGCACGAACTGAAAGACTTCCTCGAACACTTCCACCGGCAGCCGCCGGCGGGTCAGCGACAGCGTCGAATGCTCGGGACTCGATTCGTCGAGCGGAATGCCCAGAAACTCCCGCAGCGACAGGCTGTCGGAGCATCGCCAGGCGATCCCCCGCTGACTGTCGATCCCTTCGAAGTACCCCACCAGCAGCATGCGGAAATAGACGCCCGGCGGGATCGAGCGCTGCCCGCGAGTCTCGACCTGCTCGTAGAACGCCTGGCACCGCTTCTCGATCCAGCGGTCGAAGCCGGCTTCGGCGAGCAGCGCGTTGAGCGCTTTGTAGAAGGGATGTCCCTGCGAGCGGGGCAGCTGCTCCGCCGTGACAAACAGCGGCTCCTGCCGCGATTCCTTCCGCCGTCCCATCGCCATCGGGAACCCTCCGTGACCGCCGCGCCTGACCGACCGCGAGAAGATAACAAACCGCGTTCGATCGTGGCAGCGTCAGGGGGAATACTTCAACACGCTGCTAAGGTTGAGTCCACGTTCGCATGATAGGGTATTTCGTTCCGAAGGGGGAGGCGCCGACGGCGACTCCGGATCGACTCAGTTCAAAGGAGTGCGTTGATGTGTCGCATAGCTTTAAGGACATTGCTGGCCGGTACTGTGAGCCTGCTGTGTCCTTGGATATCTGTTGGCGGAGACGCTCTGCTGAATGCGGGGGCCGTCTTCAGCGAGCAGCAGGAACCGCTCGTTCAGCCGATTTCAGGGGCCGCCTGCTGCGCTCCTGGAGGTGCCAACGACAGCGCCTGTTGCAGTCCCGGCGGCAGCGGAGGCCGCTTCGACTCGACCTGTGGCGGGTATTTCAGGCCCTTCGTCGGAGTTGAAGCTACTTTTCTGCATCCAAACATTTCGGGAAATGTGTCCAGTGCGACGCTGAATGGCGAGTCGGTCGGTGGCACGAAAGCCAATGGCTTCTATGCGGCTCCACGGATCTGGGCGGGCGCCGGCATCGGCGACAGTCCGTTCTTTGGGCAGCTTCGCTACTGGCAGCTAAATGGAAGCCAGTCGAACACGCTGACGGGGCCCACTTTCGGGTCCACATCGGGAACTCTGGATGCCTATGTGTTCGATTTCGAGCTGGGGAGTCGGTTCACGCTGGACTGCTGCGACGCGACCGGTCTCTTTACGTTCGGCGGCCGGTATGTGAACTGGCAACAGTCAAGCACGGTCGGCAGTTATCAGTTACCCGATCCGTCTCAGATGCTCTCCGCGACTGCTTCCGGCGCGTCCCAGTTCGACGGTACGGGGCTCACGTTCGGATACTTGCTCGATCACCAGATCGGATGTTCCAACTGGAGCGTTTTCGGGAGTAATCGGTATTCGTGGATCTGGGGAAACCAGTCTAGTGCGGCAATGTCCTCGGCAACCTCGATTACGTCCCCGATCGCGCTTGCGGCTTCCGCAAATGGCGCTACGGCATCAGCGGACTCAACTCTCTTTATTGCTGAGTTTCAGCTCGGTACGCAGTGGAAGCGCGAACTGAAGTGCATCAACGGCGACGCATTTCTGCGGCTCGCATTTGAGTACCAGTACTGGAATACGAATTCTGATTCTCAGGCAGTGGCAGGCAGTTTCGCTTCGTCGGGGCCACCTCCCGCCGATGTGACCGCGGCAGGCGGCAATGGCCCGCTGGGGATGTCTCTGTACGGCCTCGCCGTCAGCACTGGTGTGAACTGGTAGTTGCAGGAGTTCCTGAGACTCCTTCATCCATCAGTCCGCCTGCTGAGCGAGAGTGCCTCGGGGTGAAGTCACCCCGAGGCACTCTACAGCATTGCCGTCCAGGGCCGAGGCTTCACGAATGAAGGTCGGCCCCAAGATAGTCGGCCTCAGCGAGCCGCTGAGAACCCGCCAGACACAGCATAGGCCGGGCCGGCAAAGAACCCGCTTCCATTGGCGAATGCCCCGGAGACGTTGACTCCCGAATGGCCCCCGAAGCCGGAGGCAGTATACCCGTTCGTCGACGTCGCGCTCGTAAAGCCGGACCACGCGGTCGCGGTGCCGGTCCCGAACACAACCGCAAACTTGGCGCGAACTTCGTGGCCCTGGACATCAGTCATCGGACGAAGGTTCGACAGCCCGATGCTTTTCAGCGAGCTGGAAGAAACCGGCTCGCCGGCCTGTGTGGCGACGGCAGTGGCCAGAACGATCGAAAGCGTTGCTACAAACTTCATCTCAAGAACTCCATTTTGTCTTAAAACTGAACTCCGCCAGCCGAAAGTGGCTGGCAGACTGTGTAACACCGACAGCGGGTACAGCTCGCAATACTCGCTGACCCAAACTGGCACAAACATGTGGCACCCGGCTCGCATCCCGCCCGCCGTACGAGGTACCCACCGCAATTACGTGGCGAGTTCTCAATGCCCAATGTTCAATACCCCAAACAACCCAACTCTGCAGAGTCTCCATCAAAAATATCACAATCGCTACAACCGTCAAGCAACAAACTGGAGAAGCTGCTTAAATTAAAAGATGTAGGTTATGCCTCTGCACTTGCGTGCTCGGTGATGTCGCTTAGCACGTGCAACACTCACTCTGGAGTACAGAGATATCGCTAGGCGCTTCCGCCGGCATCTAAACGCTTTTACTTAGGTAGTCCACACGCTTCCTGGTGTTCGCTGACGAAAAGCCTGCAGGATAGCGCCGCACTTCTTGTCGCAGAGTGCAGCCAGGAGCGACCATTCTCAACCGAGTCTTTCCAGCCCCGTACGGTTCGCTTTCCAGATCAGAGTGGCAAGACGTGTGACTGGCTGCAAAAGCACGGATCCGATCAAGGACACGCTGATGACTGGCATTGCAAAGTACTGGCGAAAGAATCCGTCACAAGTTTCGGCAAATCGGGCATTTCTCGGGGCGTCCAGCATCGACTTGGCATTCCTGGACTTCGAGGAGAGGGGCTCAGTCGCACGACTGACCGTGCTGCCTGGCGAATTTCAACGGACGAAACGGCGAGTCCTTGGTCTGCCCAGGGGAGTGGTTTGTCCTCGTTCTGAATATGGCATGAAGCAAGGTCGGGGACTTGCCGAAGGAACTCCCGTTTTCATCTCTGCGCGGGACGGTCGCGCCGGGATGAACTCTGCCTATGACCTGCCGACCCCTCGATCGCTGAACGGCGACGACAGTGCGGAGTCGATGCGATCGTGACGGTCTCTCTATAAGGCTGCTGCTCGAGTGGAGGGGGAGCGGCGATGTCTGCAGTCAGTCTTCACTTTGAAACATGCTGTCTGTCAATGTGAAAGGAATCGGTATGCCACCTTGGATGGCTCTCGCGCCACTCTCCGTCCCCGCTCTCTTCTTTGTGTCGTCGTTGTCGGTATTCGCTCAAGAGTTCCGGCCCGCAGCGGCTCCCGAGTCTGTGTTCAGACAGGTGGCGCACACGATTGCCCAACCCGTCGACGCTGAGCGGTCCGTTCCGCCAGCGCCTGCGGCCGAGCGGCCCACCGAGGACGTCATTGACGCAGAGCGACGGCAGATTGACCCTTCAAGGCATTTCGGTCAGGAAGTGACTCCGGTTCTTCCGCCGATCACGTACCTGCGAAACGAGGCCGTGCTGCTCAAGAGGGGCGAGTACATGGTCGATGTGGGTGCGGTATATGCGATTAACGAGTACGAGGTACCGCTGATCGTGGCACCTGATAGCGCTACCGTGGGCCGGGTGACTGACCGCACGTTGTATTCGCCCTTCGCTTTTCGCTACGGCCTGACGGACAGCCTGCAGGCTCAGGTGTTCGTACCGGTCGGCTATACGGCGGAGCAGTTTGATGTCGTTCCAGCGGCGACCTTCACGGATGCAGGGAGGCCTGCCGGAGACACTACGGTTTCGCTGAACTACTCCCTCCCGTCGTCGATGACGGGTGAATGCACGGTTGTATGGACTAATGCGCTGGTCGTTCCGACTGGCCATCCCCATAGCCTGTTTGATGTGCCGGACGCACCTTTTGGCAGCGGGTATTTTCAGTATGGCTCAAGCGTACTGGCGATTCGGCGGTATGATCCGCTGCTGGTCTTCGGTGGATTCGGAATCCGGTACGGTTTTGCAACGGAGATTTCGGGGCAGAGTGTCGAGCGGGGATTTTGTGGCGACTATCAATTTGGCGTGGGTTTCGGCGTGAATGAGACGATGTCACTGAGCGCGAAGCTCTTCGGTTCCTACGAACCCGCGCTGCAAGTCAATGGCAACAAATTTGCCGGCAGTCAGCGGGACCTGATCTCGCTCCGGTTCGCCGTGACTAAGGCGAACGAATGCCGGATTGTCGAGCCGTTCGTCACCGTGGGATGTACTCCGGCCGCAAACGACGTACAGCTCGGTGTTGTCTGGACCTTCCGTTGATTTCAGGGATCGCGTTCGCCAGGCCTGGCGACAAACCGCTGGGGAAGGGCGCGAAGCCCGGGGATGAATAGGGATTCTGGTGAGCTGAAGCGTGGCGGCACTGGAACTCGTATCTTCACGCTGAGACGGAATGGAGTCATTATGGGCAGGATAGTCTCTTGCAGGTGGCTGGTGAACGTCTGCATGACAGTCGCGGCGCTGTGGTCGAGTTCGGCGACAGTATCAGCCGGCGAACCCCACCGTTGCGGATGTCGTTGCTGCAGCACTGCGACGTCGCTGGCCCCGGTGTCGTGGGTGTCGATGCGCAACGAGCACGTCGTTCTGCAGAAATACGACTACTCGTGCGGCGCAGGCGCGCTCGCTACGTTGCTCACGTACTATTGGAATGATTCTACCGGCGAAGGTGATATTCTCTGGGATCTTCATCGGTATCTCAGCTCCGCCGACCTCGAAGACCGCGTTAGGAACGGACTCTCGATTACCGATTTGAAGAATATTTCGGAACTGCGGGGGTACCGCTCCATCGTCGGCAGACTAGACAGCATTCAGGCCCTTGCTGAGGTCAAGGTCCCGGTGATCGTGGCGATTGCGACCAAGGCCGCAAACCACTTCGTTGTCGTGAGAGGAGTCGTCGGCAGCGAGGTTTATCTGGCAGACCCGACACGAGGCAACATCCGCATGCCCGTGGAAGAATTCGCGACGACGTGGATTCAGGGCGCTGTTCTTGTTGTGTTGCACAAAGATCTCGACGTCAATCCTGCCGCCCGTATGACGATTCCATTCCGGGAACTGGACCCGCAGTACGCGAATCGTCAGTACACGCGCCGCATGATCAATCAGTACCTGCCGTGACGGCCTGTCGAAGACTTTGGCCTCAGCAGAGTGCATGACCGTTCACACCCCGGAGAGCAGTGACTGTGTGGGTTGTTCGGCGAAGTGGGCCAGCATGGTGGCGGAAAGGAATTCGAAGCTGTCGCGGGATTGCCGATGGCACGTTGCGACGACCGTCAGAATCGTCTCCACGAGGCGGCTGCCGCTCGCACTGGGTGGAACAGATGGACTGTCTGCGAGCCCGCAGCGCTCTTGCCCGATTCATCAGCCGGCGGTGCCAATGACCTTGATGAGCGGAACCGCGGACTGCCGTTCGGCATCATCAATTCCGCGAATGGAGTGTTCGAGCCCGCCGGCCGGTGACCTGTTTGCTCAAGCCGGCAAGCAGGTCACCCTGAAAGTTTGCCGCTCAATCCCGCGTCACTCCCTCCTCATCCTCCGCAGCATCGACTACCGCTGGAGGCGGTGGAACCGGCGGCGGCCCCGGCCGGAGCGCGATGCCGGCGGCCCAGGCCAGTCCCGTCGCCACGATCGTCGCCATTGCCAGGTGCTTTGGCACTCGGCGGGGTTGCAGGTCCCGGCAGAGTTTCAGATCGACCGCCGCCTGGCCGAAGTCGATGTTGGCTGCGCTGGCCAGCGGCGCGAGCTTCGCCAGTTCCTGGTCGCAGAAGTCGGCGATCTGCGGCAGGCCGCGCTGGATCGCTTTGAACTCCCGCTCGATCCGCTGCCGCTTCATTGCGTACTTCAGGTCCACCCCTTCCTGATCCGACCGCGGAATGCCGCGCTGAGCATCAAACCGGAAGCCGAGCAGGACCGTCGTTTTCCAGTCCATAAGCGAGTTGATCAGGGCCGGGCCGAAACCGGGGATGCTCGCGATGCGGGCCTCCGTCAGGTCGAACGCGGTCTCGATGCCGTAGGAGGCCAGCGTCGTCGCCCGCGCGGAGCCGATGCCGTCGATCGGGGCCCGGTCAATCCGGTGCCGGCGGAGGAATTCGTCCCGCTGACGGGCCTCGGCGACGGAGGCCAGCAGCGCGAACTCGGCCTGCTTCTCGCTGTCGAGCCGGCGGTAGTCGTTGTGGAGCCGCTGCAACTGCATCAGCCCGTCGGCGAAGCGAAAGTTCGCGTCGCGGGCGATCCGGTCGCCGTTGGCCTGAATCGAAGCCACCAGATCGCGGCAGCTTGTGTAACGATTTCCCCGGCGGGCCAGCTCGTAGCGATACGGCATCCCCGTGCGCATCAGGAGCCAGATGACGCCGAACAGCAGCGCCAGCGGGCCCGTCACCAGCAGCGTTTCGGGAATCCCCATCGCCAGGCCGGACAGGCTGGCGCTGATGGCGCAGAGCGCCAGCACCAGGTCGGCGTTGTTCGACTGCTCGAACAGATGGTCGGGGATCGGCTTCGCGACAAGGGTCACCGAGCGGACGATCGGCATCTGAAACTCCGCCGTCGGCCGGCGTGAGCGCTCGATCGTTCTCCAGGCGGCGTCGATGTCAAACGGCGTCTGCGTCGCCAGGAGCCGGCGGACTGTCGCGGAAACGAAGAAGTCGCCGCCGCCGGTCTTGAGCAGGTCGCACCAGGGGCAGCCGCCGCTTCCTTTGAGGAACGCGTGGCCCGGTTCGACGGCGCAGGTCGTGAGCTGCTTGCCGAACTGGTCGAGGGCGATGGCCCATTCGCTCGCCGTGGGGCGACCGCTGGCCGAGGACGAATTTCGGCTGAAGGCCCGCGAAAGGAGCCGGCCAATTTCCGGCGAGACGACCATCAGCGTCGGCACGTTGGGAGGCGGGGCCATTTGCAGTTGGGCGGCGTTCGGCGAGTAGGCGAAGCGAAACTCGCGGATGGCCCGTTCGAGGGGCATCTCGCCGTGGCCGGAGAACCGTCCCGCAAAGGGATGCCGGCCCATGAACAGCAGGTGAAAAATCAGCACGGCTAGCCCGAACGCGTCGTGATTCGGCGTTCGTTCGATGGCCGACAGCTTCTGCCCATGCAGCTCGGGGGGCGTGAACTCGGGCACCCCGACCGGGCAGCCGAACACGCGCTGGCCGGAGCGGATCTGGAAGGAATCGCAGTCCAGAAATCGCACGACACCATCTTTGCGGACCAGGATGTTCTTCTGGTTCAGATCCCCGACGACGACTCCTTTCGCGTGGAGCGTCGCCAGCGCTCGCGCGCAGTTGCCGGCCACATGCACCAGAAATCGCCAGGTGGCTTCCGGAAACCGCGAGCGTCGGGCGGCGGGGCTGTAGAGATTGTGGATTTCACACGCTTCGAAGACGCGCGGGGCGGTGATGCCGACGACCGGACCGCCAAGGCCGTCGTGGACTGTCGAGCGCGGCCAGGCGGCGACTTTCTCCAGCTCCCGGCTGGAGTAACGGACGATTTCGATCAGCTTCTCGGCGTGGTCGAGGGTCAGCGTCTGCCGGTAAAGTTTGAGAACGGTGGCACTGTCGCCGGCGACTTCGTACACGGTCCCTTCGCCCCCCGAGGCAATCTCGTTGCCGGCGCGAAGCGGCTGGCCGCTGTGATCAAACAGGGTCCGCTGCATGATCGGCGGGCATCCGCGTGGCGAGGATCAGCGTCTTATCGTCGTCGGTCCGGTCATTGACCGCCGGGCTGGAGAGGAAGTCCCCCAGCGGTCCGGCCAGCAGAGCGGGATCTTCGCAGCCCCGCAGGGCCGAGAACAGCGGGTGAAAGAACGGACTGTGCGCGGTCCGGTCGGCGAACTGCAGCGCGAGCCGTTCGAGGCCATCGGTGAAGACGGCAAGTTCGTCGACGCCGTGATGGCGGACTTCCAGCGCAACGCAGTCGCTCCAGGCGTCCATCGTCAGAAAGTGGGTCGTCCCCGCATACTCGCCGGCCTGCGGCCAGAAGACCGGTGCGTAGCCGTCACCGTCGCGAATGACGATGGCTCCGTCGCCGATCTGGGCGAAGAGTGCCTGCTCCGGCAGAACGAGAGCCACCAGAACGGTGCAGGCAAAGTCCCGTAGCGGAGCGTCGAGCGTCTCTGCGACCGATTCCAGGGCCGCGCGGGCTCGACCGAGCCATTCCGCGGCCAGTTCCAGGGTCACTTCTACGCCATCTTCCATGCACGAAGCGACGTCGACGATCGTCTGGCAGACCTGCTGCGACCCGACTTCCGCGAAACGGGCGGAACCCGCCCCGTCCGAGCAGACGATGAGCAGTGCGTCGGTTTCGTCCCAGCGCAGGATCTGCGCTGACCCGGCGTCCTGGCAGACGCTCCCCGTCCGCTCGTGCGACGTTCCCCGGACGCTCTGGTAGACCGACTTCCACACGGCGACGCCTCTCACAACGCAATCGATCGAAACCGGAAGCGGTCAGACCGAGGCCCAACCTTCGGGAGTCGTCGGATTCTGCAGGGGAACGTCGTCGCCGGGAGACGATTTGGAAACCGACTGTTGCGAGCTGGAGAGCCACTGGAAGAGATCGCGGAAGCGGAGGCCCTTCAGCTTGAGGGGCGCCCGCTTGGAAATCAGGCCGAGCGTTTCCAGGTTGGCCCCTTCGACGCCGACGGCGAAGAAGGAAAACGACTTGGCCGCCTCGCCCGCGTGAACCCGCTCGGCGGCGGTCCGCCATTCGTCGGTCGGGCCGCCGTCGGTGATCAGAAACAGCCAGGGGCGGTAGTAGGCGATACCGTTGGCTTTGTAGGTCTGCTTGCGTTCCTCGATCATGTCGACGGCGCGATGAATGGCGGCCCCCATCGGCGTGCTGCCGCCGGACTGCAGATGCGGGGGCAGGAAACCCTCGGCGGTCGTGAATTCCGTCGGGACTTCCACGGCGTCGCCAAAGGTGACGATCGCCACTTCGACGCGCCGGGACGCCAGGCTGTCGGCCGCCAGCTCGTCGCGGTAGGTGGCGAGCCCTTCATTGAGCTCGGCGATGGGATCGCCATTCATCGAGCCGGAGACGTCGAGCAGCAGCACGCAGGGGACGCGGGGCTCGGGGTTATCGGCGAAGCTGTTGGTGCCGAAGGCGATCTGTTCCATCCGGGATGGCTCCGGGGGCTGGAGAGGGATTTGTGAGGGGAAGAGTGAAGTCTACCGAATCTCCAGATCGTTCACCATTGCTGAACGCTCGGCGGGTGGCCGGGGCAGGAGCGTCTTCGCGATGCCCCGGAAAGAGAAGGCCGGGGCTTCCCTGCGGTCCAGCCCCGGCCACCCGATACCACCAACGCGAGACTTCTACACGTCACACAGCCGCACGGCCTCTTCCAGCCCGGCGATCGGGTCGCGGGTCGGGATGAATTCCTGGCCGACGTAGCCCGTGTAGCCGACCTCGATCAGCTTCCGCAGGATCGGGGGGAAGTGGATTTCCTGGTTGTCGTCCAGTTCGGCCCGGCCGGGGTTCCCCGCCACGTGGATGTGACCCAGGATGTCCTTGAATTCCTCGATCCGGCGGATGACGTCGCCGTGCATGATCTGCACGTGGTAGATGTCAAACAGCATTTTCAGCCGGGGCGAATTGACCTGCCGGATGATCTTGGCGACGAGGTTGATGTCGTCCCCCTGATAGCCGGGGTGCCCCTTCATGGGGTGCGTGTCATCGCGGGTGTTGAGGTGCTCCAGGCAAAGCGTAACCCCTTTTTCTTCCGCATACCCGACGGCCTGCTTGAACCCGGCGACGCAGTTGGCGAGGCATTCTTCGTTGGAGAACTCGCCGCTGGTCGGATCCTCGGCGTTCCGCCATTTGTAGCCAGTGAAGGCGATCACGTTCGGGCAGCCGGCCGCGGCGCTGGCGTCGATGGCGGCCTTCGTCGCCGCGATCACCTCGGCATGGTAAGCGGGGTTATTGAAACCCTTCACGAACGGGGCGCCCGGCATGCCGTTCGGGGCGAGGACGCATTTGAGGCCGTATTTCTGCAGGGTCGGCCAGTCTTCGGGGGGGACGATTTCGAGGGCGTCGCAGCCCAGTTCGCGGGTGACCTGGCACATGCGGTCGAGATCCCAGTTCTCGCCGGCGATGTTAAAGCACCAGAAGACGATCGACTGCTTGATCCGGCCCTTGACGACGGATTTCTGAGCAACGCGGGGAGCGGCAGACACGGCGAAGTCCCTCCAGAAGCGACACGAAACGACAGGCTCGCATCGTACTGTCCGGACGCGAGGCTCGAAACGGTCCGGCCGCAGACGAGGATCCGGAAGAAGTTTTACCGCGGAGCGGCTGTGTTGTTGGTCAAGGTGGATTTGTGAGATTTACGCATTTTGGAGTCCGTGGTTCCAGGCGGTGTCGGATTTGATCATCGCGTTGAGGATGGTCAGGAGTTTGCGGATGCAGGCGGTGAGGCAGACCTTGCTTGGCTTACCGGCGTCTTTGAGTCTGCGATAGAACGGTCTGATGACGGGGTTGCAGCGTGAGGCGGTGAGTGCCGCCATGTAGAGAGCGGAACGGACGGAGGCTCTGCCGCCGCGGATGGATCTGAGTTTGGAGGACTTGCCGCTGTCGCGGTTGTAGGGGGCGACGCCGACGAGTGCTCCGACCTGCTGGCGGTTGGCGTCGCCGAGTTCGGGGAGTTCTCCGAGGAGCACGGCGGCTGTCCGTTTGGCGATGCCTGGGACGGAGGTCATGAGTTCGACGCGGCGTTTGGCATCGGGGTCGGAGTCGCAGAGATCGTCGATCTGTTTTTCGATGGCAGTGATGCGTATTTTGAGCATGTTTCGGGTTTGCTCGATGTCGTCTTTGACGGCCTTGTCGCGAGCGGCTTCGAAGTGATTGGACTCCTGGACGTGGAGGTCGACGAGCTGCCGTCGGCGAGTGACGAGTGCGTGGAGTTTGAGCTGGAAATCGGAGGGTTTTTCGGTGATCTGGAGTTCGGCGACCTTGGAGTAACGAACGAGGACGCGTGCGTCGATGGCGTCGGTTTTGGCGATCCATCCGGCCCCTGTGGCAAAGGCGCGGACGCGGATGGGGGGCACGACGGCGACGTGATACCCGTGATCGTTGAGACAGAGGAAGGCGTCGAAGTGATAGGTGCCGGTGGCCTCCATGACGACCTGGCAGCGGTCGGGTGGGGGGAGCTGCTTGAGGAGTTTCAGGAAGCCCTTGAGGTCGTTGTCGACG
Organism: Planctellipticum variicoloris; assembly: GCF_030622045.1. Taxonomy (NCBI): domain Bacteria; kingdom Pseudomonadati; phylum Planctomycetota; class Planctomycetia; order Planctomycetales; family Planctomycetaceae; genus Planctellipticum; species Planctellipticum variicoloris. The sequence goes on from NZ_CP130886.1 coordinate 3,434,345, forward strand.
GCCAGGAGGGAAGAGGAGTCGGACATGGCGACATCGAGTCGTGCCTTGGAGACGTCGATGCCGATGTGGATGCGGGGGTCGATGGCGTGTTCCCAATCTCGTAAATGCGAGCTCGGAGAGTTTCGAGAACGCTTCCGGCTCAAACGGCTGTTCGGGCTGGTACGACCATGCCGACGACGATCCAGCTCCGCGGCGGGCTCTGAGGCCCCAGACGCGATCGATCTGTCGCCGGCCGCGGCGGGGGCCGCTTCGTCGCTACGCTCCGAAGCGGCCCCCGCCGCGTGTCCCATGACACCACACGGGGTAGATGGATTCAACATACGAGACGCGGAGGTCGCGGAGAAGAGGAAGACCGAGAAGACAAATGGCTTGTCAGGAAGAGACGAGAGAGAATTAAGGCCAGTTCAGGTCAATCCAAGACGGTCGGTAACATGTGACTGCACGAGACGATTCATGAGAAGCTTACGACTTTGTCTTCAAAACGACTCGGCGGATTCCTTCCTTCATGACCGGCACATTGAAGTTGAGCAGAATCCCGACGGGTTTTCCCGAGAGCCTCAGATAGGTCAGTAACTGGGCCGTGTGAAGCGGGAGCAGAGCGTCGACGGACTTCAGTTCGAGAACGATCGTATCCTCGACAAGCAGGTCCATTCGGTAACCGCAATCCAGCGTCATCCCTTTGTAATGCACCGGCAACTCAAGTTGTCGCTGATAACCGATCCCGAGTGATCCAAGTTCATGACACAAGCACGCTTCGTACGCGGACTCCAGCAAGCCTGGCCCCAATTCTCGATGGACGGCGATCGCGGCCCCGCAGATTCGCCCGGAGAGAACTTCGTGGTCTAACATGAAGTGCTCCCTTCCCAGCAACCTGCAAGTTCCAGCGGCAAATATGCCAACCAAATCCATTGCAATTCCGCACTGTTACTGTATTTCTCTCCGTTCTCTCGTTCAAGTCTTCTCGGTCTTCCTCTTCTCCGCGTCCTCCGCGTCTCCGCGGTGAAATGATCTTCTCTCCGGCGTTCATTCGGTATCAAACGCGAGCGCCGGCGGACTGGCGACCGGGGTCGATTCTTCGTCCCGGTGCCGGATGGCGATCGGGACGTAGATGATCGCCGCCAGCAGGGCGGTTGCGGCTGAGGTTAGAAACATCGCGGTAAACCCGGCATCCACAATGATCCGCCCTAGGATTGGCGAGAAGAGGAGCGAGCCGAAGTCGGTGAAACCCAGGATGATCGCGGTTCCGGCGCCTCGGGACTCGGGCGGAAACGCTCCCGAACCCAGCGAGACGACGGCCGGGAAGAGCAGGGCGTGGCCGAAGCCGCAGACGATCGCCGGCAGAATGAACTGCCAGCCTTCCGTGACGGGCAACAGCAGCAGATGGCCGGCGGTGTGGCCGAGCAGACCGCGGATGAGCATCCAGTGGCGGCCGATGGTTCGGCTCCAGTTTCGCGCCAGGATGCGGAAGGCGAAGGCGGAGACTGCGTAGGCGCTGAAGAACCAGCCGAGCCCTTCGATGCCGCGATGCGTCGCGTAGCGGGTGAGAAAGACCGTCGTGACGGTGACACCCAGTCCCATGATCATCGAGACCAGAACCACCATGCCGGGCCAGTGCCGGAACAGCAGTCGAAAGGCCGGCGCCGAGGGATGCTCCCGGAGCGGCCGGTCGCCGTCGGTGAGGATCAGCACGATGATCAGATAGACCACCCCCACGACTGCGGCGGTGCCGAATAGCGCGGCAAATTGCACGTGGCCGTGGGGCAGAAAGCGGATGTACCAGTCGGCGATGTTCGAGCCGAGAATCATGCCGATGAACCCGCTGCTGCCGAGGTTGCCGATGACTTCGGTCCGGCGATGGGCGGGCACTCGGTGCTGGATGTTGGTCATCGAACAGGCGAACATGCTAGTCAGGCCGACGACATAGGCGATCCGGCCGAGATAGATCGCCCAGCCGATGTCGCGGGCGACGATCAGCAGACCGCAGCCGACGAGGTACAGCAGCGACGAGAGAATCCACATCCGCCGGGTGCCGAAGTCGTCAATGACGTGGGCCGCAGAGAGCCGGACGACGACGGCGACGGCAAGTCCCACGGCGACGATATCGCCGGCGATCCGCTCGGTCCCTCCCAGAAAGCTCACCAGTTCGGCGAACCGGAACGTCAGCGCGTTGGCCAGCACCAGGGCGGTGTTGGCGAGGTACTGCAGCCAGAAGACTTTGCCGTAGACTTCGTCCTCACGGACGTTCAGCGGCAACGGCGGAGCAGGGGGCGGGGTGGTCATCACTCAGCGGCAAACGGGGCGGGAGGAGGGCAGTCCCTCTAGAGCAATCATAGACGCGGCCTCGCGAATTCGCGACAGACTCTACCAGGACGCCTTCACTCGCCACCCGCTGCTGACCACTTCTTTTCGGCTAACCGCCGTAGGCGCTATATCTTCGCAGGCCGCGCTTCAGCGCCCAGCGGTTTGCCAGGTAGAGGACTACGACCCAGCCGGCCTCAATCAGCAGCTCGCGCGCCAGCACGGGCGGCGAATACCGGCCCAGGATCACGGCCGAGGGGAAAAAGGCCAGGTATTTGAACGGCAGCCACTGGATCCAGCCGGCCACCGGCTCCGGCAGCCAGTCGAGGGGGAGCATGTGCCCCGACAGGAAGTAGCTCAGCAACATGTAGATGAAAATCAGCGAGCTGACTTCGAGGAACCAGAAGGCCAGCAGACCCAGCAGGGCTTCGATCAGAAATCCGACCAGGAACGCCATGATCAGCGAGGCGATCCAGGCGGCGACGAGCGTTGGCGTGACTTCCTGTCGGAAGTAGTCCCGGCAGAGGTAGAACACCAGCAGAAACGGGCCGGTCGCCACGGCGTAATAGACCAGTTTGTGGGCCACCCGGTTCCAAAACATCCAGTCGATCAGATCGACCGGCTGCGTCAGGAAGCGTTTGATCGAGCCGTCGCGGACGTCGCGGGCGATCCCCGAGGTCAGTCCCGGCATGCTCGAAAACGCCCGGCCGACCATCACCAGGAGGTAATAGGCCACCATATCGGAATAGCGGTAGGAGTTGATCACGCGCTCTTCGCCGGCGGACTGAGCCTGGTAGATCGCTCCCCAGAGGAACACCTGGGTCACGATGGGCAGAAACCGAACGAGGGTGGCGAAGGCGAAGTCTCCCCGGTAGGCGAGGCGCTCGTCAATCGACGTCCGCAGGATGAACCACTTCGTCCGGAGCGTGGTGGAGTTCATCGCGAGGCCGCCTCAACCCGGTTGGAGTCGGTCGGAGTGCTGCGAGTGAAGAACTCGGAAATCACTTCTTCCAGCGGCCGTTCCTGCACGCCGACGTCTTCGATCGGGTACTGGCTGAGGAGAGCGGCGAGGATTTCCGGGATCTGATTCCGGGGAACTTCCAGCTTCACCCGCGGCGGGGCTTCTTCGATGATCCGCCCGAAGCGCTCCAGACCAGGCGGAATGACCGAGCCGGCGAACTGCAGTTGAATCAGCTTGTGGCTGGCGAACCGCTCGTTGATTTCGTCGAGGGGGCCGTCGTGCTTGATCTCCCCCTCGTTGATGATGATCGCCCGTTTGCAGAGGGCTTCGACGTCCTTCATGTAGTGGCTGGTGAGGATCACGGTGACTCGTCGGCGTTGCTGGTATTCCCGCAAGAATTCCTGCACACGACGCTGAGAAACGACATCCAGCCCGATGGTGGGCTCGTCGAGAAAGAGAACTTCCGGGGCGTGGAGCAGGGCGGCGATCAGTTCCATCCGCATCCGCTCGCCGAGCGACAATTCCCGGACTGGCTGGCGGATGAGCTTTTTCACATCGAGCAGGCTGGTCAGTTCGTCGAGTCGCTGGTCGAACTCGGCGGGATCGATCCGGTAGATCTCGCGGTGCAGCCGGAACGATTCAAGAGCGGGGAGGTCCCACCAGAGCTGGTTTTTCTGGCCCATCACCAGGGAAAACCGGCGGCGGTAGGCGTGAGCCCGTTCCCAGGGGACGTAGCCCAGGACGGTCGCGGAACCGGTCGAGGGATAGATCAGCCCGGACAACAGTTTCAGCGTGGTCGTCTTGCCGGCGCCGTTTGGGCCGAGAAAAGCGACGATTTCGCCCGGTTCAATGTGGAAGCTGACCCCCCGCACCGCCTGGACGGTGACGTATTCCCGGCGGAAGAGGGCTTTGACGGATGCCATCCACCCATCGCGTTTGCGGTAAACGCGATAGGTTTTGGTCAGGTTCTGCACTTCAATGGCGGCCATGCAGACATCTTAGCGGGGCGAATCCGCCCGGTCATCTCTGCCCGCCGTCCCCGGCGGAACCACCTGCAATTCCGCGCGGCGCTGCAGTCCGAGGACCACGAGACCGGTGGCGGCGAAGGCGGGGCCTTCGAGGGAGGTCCACCAGATCGGCATTCCCTCGGCGATGTCGAGCCCCAGCACGATCGCTCCGTGGAGGGGAGAGAGCAGCGCCAGGCAGCGGATCAGCGGCCAGTACCGACGAACGTCGAACGAGATGAAGAATACCGTGGCCCCGTGCAGGGCGTACATCAGCGACGCCGATCGCGCCAGATAGCCTGCCACCGGGTCCGCCGGCAAACCTTCCAGCCCTGCGGCGCGGGCGGCGTCGCTGAGCCAGACGTGGGGCACGACGACGGCGAACAGGGCGCAGAGATCGACCAGTCCGAACAGCCGCAGGAGGCGAGCGACATTCCGGAACGGATCGCCCGTGGGAACGGCGGAAGACGGCGGGGCGGGATTGGTCATAAATTGTCAGCGGGAGGAGAGCGTCTGCAGCAGAAGTCGGCTTATGCTCGCCGAGCCCGATTCCGGATGCCAGTCTGGAGGAGGGATCGGGAATCGAGTTCTTCCGTTTTCGACAGGGGAGCGATCGAAGTATACTCCTCGCAACATCTCAACCAGCGACCGGTGGCCGGGGCTGGACCGACGGGCGGCCCCGGTGCATGCTGTTCCGGGGCTTCGCGAAGACGCTCCAGCCCCGGCCACCCTGACTTCACGGTTTGAGAAGTGAACATGGCTGAAACCTTTCAGGCCTGACGGAGCCGGTTGTGACCTCGGACGCTGCCAAACTGCGAATTCTGGCGATTCATGCCCATCCCGACGATATCGAGCTGCAATGCGCCGGGGCGCTGCTCCGGCTCAAGGCGCTGGGGCATGACATCTTCATGGCCACCATGACACCCGGCGACTGCGGGAGCGCGGAGCTCACCTGTGACGCCATTTCAGCCGTCCGGCGAGAAGAGGCCCGGCAGTCCGCCGTGCTGATCGGGGCCGAGTATACCTGCCTGGAGTTCCGGGATCTGTCGATTGTGCACGACAATCCCAGCCGTCGACGGGTGACGGAATACATCCGCCGGGTGCGGCCGGATGTGGTCATCACCGCTCCGCCGGTCGATTACATGAGCGACCACGAAGTGACCAGCAAGCTGGTTCGCGATGCCTGTTTCAATGCGTCGTGTCCGAACTATGTGACCCAGCAATGGGATCCCGCCCCGGCGACGGAGAAGATTCCGTTTCTGTATTACGTCGACGCGATCGAAGGGATCGACTGGTACGGCCGGCCGCAGCCGGTAGACCTGCTGGTCGACGTTTCGGAGGTGTTCGAACGGAAGCTGGAGATGCTGGCCTGCCATGCCAGTCAGCGGGAATGGCTGCGGCGGCAGCATGGGCTGGACGAGTACCTCGACGGCTGCCGGCGGTGGTGCGGCACCCGCGGCACGCAGATCGGGACCGAATACGCCGAGGCGTATCGGCAGCACATCGGGCACCCCTATCCGCACGACGATATGCTGTTGAAACTACTTCAGCCCGGCGCGACCTGCGTCCGGCCGGAATCCGCATAGTCTTTCAGAAGCCAGGAACCTGCGATGTCCGCGACTGCGACTCCCACAGTGGAAGCCCATTTCGAAGCGAGCGAATTCCCCGAGTTCGAGCAGGCGGATCGCGCCGCCGGGCTGATGCTGGCCCGGCTGCTGATCTGCCTGTTTGCGCTGCTGGTGATCGGGACGGCGGCGGTGGGGTACTGGACGTCCCAGAACGAAGCCAACGGCACAGATCCGTATGCGTCGGAGGCCTATTCGCTCAAGTAAGCTCGAAGCCATACGCTGGGTGGCATGCCCCGAGTCTTCGAAGGGCGTGTTTTCACGTGCGCTATTCCGTCACGTTTCCCGCCGCCAGACGCTGTCGGGCGCGTTCCGCCCATGGGCCGCGCTGGTCGAATTCCAGGTAGCGCCGCCAGTGACCGGCGGCCTCCTCGGTCCGGCCGCTCGCTTCAAGCAGCTCGGCCAGGTGAAAGTGGGCTTCGGGATAGTCGGAGTGGACGTCGAGGGCCACGCGGAAGGCTTCTTCCGCGGCTCCCGGTCGGCGGGATTCCATCAGGAGACAGCCGAGCTGAGTCCAGGCTTCCAGGAACTGATGGTCCAATTCGACGGCCACGTAGTACCGCTCGATTGCGCCGCCGAGCTGGTTCTGGCGGTAGAGCAGTTCGGCCAGGTGGAAGTGCAGGGCGGGGTCGGTGGGGCGATCGACGAGCGCCATCCGGAGGGCTTCTTCGGCCTCGCCGAGTTCGCCGGCTTCGGTCAGGTTGGCGGCCTCGTGCAGCCAGTCGTCGGCGGTCCAGCCGACGCGTTGCCGCTGGAGGGCTTCGTGCTGCAGGAACGGGACGGTATCGGCTTCGGGTTCTGCGGGGACGGACTCGTCGAAATCGAAGACGCGCTGGCCGCTGGCGGATTCGATCAGGCCGCGTTCGTCGCGATAGACCAGCGCCTCGCCGCTGCCGAGAACTTCCAGTTGAGCCAGCGAACGGTCGACGTCGGGAAAGACGGAACGCAAGCGTGCGAGGCTGGCGGCGATCTCCGCGGGAGGAATCCCTTTGGCGACCAGTTCCGAGAGTTTGCGGACGCGGGCGACTTCGCCGACGTCGAAATAGGACAGCCGGTAGAGCTTTCGGGCCGGTTTAATCAGCCCGGCCCGCTCCCACCGGCGGACTTCGTGAACCGACAGACCGAGCATCTGGGCCAGCATCGCCGGGGTATGCAGCTCGCGGGATTCCAGGCCACGGTCTTCGAGTCCCAGGGCTTTGAGGAACTCCGCCTCGCTGAGAACACGTAGATTCTGCCCGCGTTGCTGGAGCCGATGGGCGTCCTCCAGCTTCACGGATGGACGCCCGTCCTCCTCCAGCGGCCAGCCCTCCTCGCCGACGACCAGCAGCGTCGTCTGCTGATTGACGTGGAGGGTGGCGGTACCTCCGTGCTGCTCGACCAGCTCGCCCGCCTGGCGATGGGTCAGGCTGGCCAGCGTGCCGGTGAAGGTCACCCGTTCGCCGGCCAGAACGCCATCGCCCTGAGCAGAGGGAGGTGGTGATTGAGCAGGCTCGGCGGCGTCGGAAGCAGTCATGCAGATCACACGTTAAGCGCCCGGAAAAACGGACGCAGGACGGAAAACCCATCGGCATAACGCGATGCAACGGGCGGATCAGTGGCGAGTCGAGGGCGTCTAGAATTATAAAGTGTGATTCCCCGGGCAGATACCGTACCGCCGGAACGGCTGGCGGATGGTGTTCGGGCCGGGGAACCCGCGGACGATGGCCGTCCGCGCCCGCCGTCTTCAGGAGTTGCCGCAATGTCCGCCTTGAGTCAGACCGATCCCGACATTTTCGCCGCCATTGAACACGAGCAGACGCGGCAGGTTGACGGTCTGGAGCTGATCGCCTCCGAAAACTACACCAGCGCGGCCGTCATGGAGGCGGTCGGTTCGGTCCTGACCAATAAATACGCCGAGGGTTACCCCGGTCGACGGTATTACGGCGGCTGCGAGCACGTCGATACGATCGAGTCGATCGCGCGCGACCGGGCCTGCCAGCTCTTCGGAGCCGAGCACGCCAACGTGCAGCCGCACGCCGGTTCGCAGGCGAATATGGCGGCCTATTTCAGCGTGCTGCAGCCGGGCGACACGATTCTGGCGATGAATCTGTCGCACGGGGGGCACCTGACGCACGGGATGAGCCTGAACTTCTCGGGCATGCTGTACAAGGTCGTGCCGTACGGCGTCCGGGAGTCCGATCACCGGATCGATTTCGACGAAGTCGCCCGGCTGGCCCGCGAGCACAAGCCGAAGATGATCGTCGCCGGGGCGAGCGCCTATCCGCGCGAGATCGATCATGCGACGTTCGCCGAGATCGCCCGCGAAGTCGGCGCGTACCTGATGGTCGACATGGCCCACTACGCGGGACTCGTCGCCGCGGGGCTGCACAACAGCCCTGTGCCGGTCGCCGACTTTGTGACCTCGACGTCGCACAAGACGCTTCGCGGCCCGCGGTCGGGCTTCGTCCTCTGCAAGGAGATCCACGCCAAGGCGGTCGATAAGACGGTTTTCCCCGGCCTGCAGGGGGGCCCGCTGGAGCACGTCGTTGCGGGGAAGGCGGTCTGTTTTCTGGAAGCGATGCAGCCGGCGTTCAAGGATTACGCCCGGCAGATCATCGCCAACGCCCGGACGCTGGCGGAGACGCTGATGTCTGCCGGGGTACGGCTGGCCAGCGGCGGGACCGACAATCACCTGATGCTCGCCGACGTGACCTCGATCGGCCTGTCCGGCAAGATTGCGGAGCAGACGCTGGACAAGGCGGGAATCACGGTCAATAAGAACATGATTCCTTACGATCAGCGAAAGCCCCTCGACCCGAGCGGCATTCGCCTGGGGACGGCGGCGCTAACGACGCGCGGGATGAAGGAAGCCGAGATGAAAAAGGTCGGCGCGTGGATCCTCGGCGTGCTGCAGCATGCGGACGACGAGGCGGTCGTGGCGCGGACGCGGCAGGAGATTGAAGAGTTCTGCAAGGCGTTTCCGGTGCCGGGGATTGGCTGATTGATACGCGTCCACGCAATGGGCTGACGACGATGACGGCGGCAGAGCAAGGGCTCTGCCGCCGTCTTTTTTTGGGGGGGGGAGTGGGAGAACCCCTCCGTTCCCGGGGTGTCGCTGCGCGCAACCCCGAACTACCGTCTGCAGATCCCGCCGGGGTCGACGGAAAAACTCGGAGACTCCAGACAACTTCCTCTGGCTATTCTCTATATCTCTGTTCGCGATTCCCTCTCCTCGCCACTGGCGACACGACCGTCACAGTGGCACAGCGTTCCGGTGAACGGCGCGAAGTGGCGCCGACTGGCCGTCCGCGGCCGATCGGTGTCACGCAGCGACGGGAGGTTGGATGCCGGACGGGCTTGGCTGTGAATATAGATTCGTCAGGCGATGCGCATCGCGCGGCTGCGCCGCCCCGGCAGGTCGAGAAGATGACCGACCGGGACCACCAAAACGCTCTCTTTCCCGGCGAGCTGCAGGGGGAGAGACTCTTACGCTCGCCGTTCCGGGCGAGTATTTTCACAGCGTTCCTTTGCGCGAGATCCGAAATCTGGTTGTGAGAGATCTGTGTCGCACGAGCATCTTCTCTGGATCGCCCTGACCGCCTACGGCCTCCATGTCCTGGAGGAGTACGAACTGAACTGGCGCGGGTGGGCAAGCTCCGTCCTCGGCCTCCCCGTCGACTGGGGTTCCTTTTATCTGGTCAACGCTCTGGTCGGCGTGCTCGGCGTATGCTGCGCGTCCGTCGGATGGCGGGAGCCGTGGTTCGCCCTCAGCCTCCCGGCGTTGATGATCATCAACGCCACACTGTTCCACGTGCTGCCAGTCGTCGCGACGCGGATCTACTCTCCCGGCGTCACAACGGCGGTCCTCCTGTTTTATCCGGTCGCGGGCTGGGTGTACTACGGAGCGTGGGCCGACGGCGTGCTGACGGCGGCCGTGTGCGTGCAATCAGGCATTTCCGGGGCGTGCCTGATGGCGATGCCGATCGTCCTGATCAAGGTCAAGGGCCACAAAACGTTCGACTTCAAGAACAAGGAATCCGACTGACGTCGTGCGCGAGCGGGACAGGTCCACGGACGCATCGACTGCAACTGTCTGAAGCCAATGCGCTGTCATCTCTTTTCTGACCCATCGCGCCGATGGGACCATCATGAAAGGCGTCACATGCTGAATGCGGCTGAGAATTATGCGGAGTGGTGCGGGTTGTCGGGCCTCTACCTGGCGAATCTGTCGCACGTCGATCGTTACCGGGTCTATGGCAAAGCCCTTTCCCCCGCCGGGCTGACCGTCGCAATCGTCAGCGATTTTCTCGACGATGCTAATCCCGCTCTCGACGTCGACGACTGGCGGACCTATCGGGTCTATGAGTTCGGCCCTGGTAAGACCGAACGAGTCGAGCGGACCGTCGCGGCGCTGCGCGAGATCGGGGCCAACGGCCTGGCCGAGGCCGTCGGTTCATCGCGCAGCAACTCTCCGTTCGAGGCCCTCCAGAGCATGTGGGAGGGAGGAGCGCCCGACATCGACGCGCTCGCGAAGTCGGTGAATGCATTCGATATGGTCGCCTCGCTGCGCAAGTCGCTGGGCCAGGTGCTGCCTGGCCGAAGAGGAAACCCGAATCCGGACGATTCCGAGAGCCCGTCCGCTGCTCCAGCGCAACAGACCGAAGATCGAAAGCGAGTTCGGGACCTGCTGGAGCAGTTTGCACAACGGCATCGCGAGGCGCTCCAGGCCGACGTCGACCGCCACGGCGATCCGCGGCTTGAGGCGGGATATACGGTCGAACGGCGAATGCGGGAACTCGACGCCATGCGAGCTCGCTGGGTGTCGCATCAGACGCAGGCCGACGCGATCGAAACGCTGACCAAGATCATGGAGAAGATCCCCAAGATCACTCAACAGAAGACGGAGGGGAAGGAGAAGAAGGCGGCCCAGCATCTGAAGCAACTCCTGCGACTGTTCCGCGAGAAATCGCTGGAACTCCGCCGGGTCGCCGAGGAGGACCGCAGCAGTCAGCTTCTGGCCTTCTGGCCGAAGCTCCAGGGATTCGAAGCCCAGTACGCCGATTTCGTTTCCCCCGATGTCATTGGCGACGCTGCGCTCCGTCGCGCAGCGGAGGAGATCGGCGACTTTTCCGCCGAATCGAAGCGCAAATCGACGACGCTGGAATGGAGTTCGCCGCGCGGACTGAAATGCGATTGGACGACGTTCGACCTCACGGTCGACGTCATCGCCAAGTCCAAAACCGCAATTCGCGCCGGCCTTCAGGCGGTCGAGCGGCTGCGGGCGGAGTTTCCCCGTCTGCAGGACGAGTGGCGGCAGCAGACGCTCGACTCGTTTCGCGAGAACTACCAGGGACAGATGGATGAGTCCGAACTGGAGGACTACGACCTTGATGACGACGGCGAACCGAGCGACGCCGGAATCCTGCGGCACGTCGAGTCTGGCTCGCTGATGCTCTCGACTGCGGATCCCGAGGGCCGGGGCTTCACTCTGACGGCGTACCTGTCCGTTGAGTGGGACCAGGAACACGGACAGGAGCTGGAGTGCGAGATCGACTTTGACGCCGGTTCGCAGGAGGCGGGGGCGGAGTTTGAGCCGGGTGATGTCACAATGGCTGACTCGGGAACGCCGTTGAGGGCTGAGGACATTCTGCGATTCGAGTCGACATTCAAGATTGCTTTGCCGGCGGACTACCGGGAATTCCTGCTGCGGTACAACGGCGGCGTTCCGTCGAAGAACTACCTCATCCGAACTCGGGACGGCATGGAGGACAACTGGTGCGTCGCTCGATTCCTGACGTTGACCGGAACACTCAGCGCGCCGTTCACTCCGGACAGCCTGGAGGCCTGTCTGCACCTGAGCAACGGGACGAGGATTTCTTCACATCTTCTCCCCATCGCCCTGCTGCGCAAGGGGACCTTCGACCCGATCAATCGGTCGACCACGCTGGCGCTCATTCTGTCGGGGAAACGTACAGGCAAGATTGGTCTGTTCGACGCCGACGTGATGCTCGAGCCGCTCCTGGAAACGGGGGATGCGCTGGAAGTCGCTCTCGATGAGATTGTTCGCAACCCGGTCATCGCGGGCGCGAGCTTCCCGGATCTCTGGAGAAAGCTCCAACCTGCACCGGAATTCGCGATTCCGGAATGGCTGCGGTGCATACGGCAGGACGATGTGCCGGCGTTTCTGGCCTGGGCGGCGGGGGGCGGCGATGTTGCGGAGAGACTGATTGAACCCGGAGGGGAATTTCAACCGACGGTCGTCGATCTTCTGGCCGCCGAGGCGTCGGACGAGCTCCTTGAAGCCGTCGTGAAGCAGAAGGTCGTCCGACCGAAGTCACTGCGGGATGCGTGGCGGCAATTCCTGTTCATGGACGTGCCGCGGTTTCGGAAGTTGATGCCACTGCTGCCGAAGGATCAATGGTACTTTGTGCTCGGATCACCGAAGGTCTGGGACCATCCGGACCTGCTGGATGAACTCGCAGTCGCCGGGGTGAATCTCGAGACGGCGATCGACGAAGAAGGCGGAACGGCCCTGCATCGGGCTGTTCAACTCGGCCGGACCGACGCCGTCCGTTGGCTGCTTGACCACGGTGCGGACCCGAAAAAAGCGGATCGATACGGACGCACCGCGCTGATCTACGCAGAAAGCGGACAGGGCAATGCCTGCCTGGCGATGCTGGAGGGCCGCCCCGAACCGACACCGACCGGAACAGCCGCCCCGGATGCGCCGGGAATCGCAGTGCTGTCGGCAGCCGCGGCGGCACTCCCCGCGGGAATCACCCTGAGACTGCAGATCGAGATGACATCCCCGCCGGTCACGCGCGTTGAGAAGGTCTACTATGCGGAGGTTGGCTGCCACTATCGATTGACGTTCGAGGTCAACAACGGCCAGGTTACGTTCAACGACACACGATCTCCGCGCCAGGACTACCTGCACACGAAGCACTGGGTCGACGGGCTGTTCGCGCCGATTCTTCAATGGCCGAAGTTGACCCCGCTGTGGGAAACACTTTCAGTCCAGGAGTTCGATCTTGGAAAAGCCATCAAAAGTCGCAAGTACGTGCCAACCCCTCGCGGCGACCTCATTTCCGCGGCTCGCTCCGCGCTGGAGCAGGCATTTGACGCCGGTGAAGCCTCCGCCCGGGTCATTCGCGTCTCGAAGTAACCCTTTGGATCGCGTTCCTGCCACGGATGCCGCAGGGTGACGCCGACTGGCCGACTGCGGCGGAGCGGTGCCGCGCGGTGGGGGAGGTTTGATGGGAGGGGCGGATTTCGGGGCGAGTTCCGATTCGTCGCGCGAGAGACTTCCCAAGGCTGCGCCGCCCCGGTCGATCGCAGACGACCAACCCGAGCCACCGGCTGATTGAATGACACGCCCATCGCGGACTCTGGGCATGCCACCCAATCTGGGGAATTGTTGTAGTTTTGATGTGATTACGGCGAAGACTCCGGGCGCTGACGCTTCCGGCTCCGGGGAGGCGGACGGGCGCGGCCGGCACAACTGTTCCTGCGACGCTGAGCGCCAACCGCATCTTATTGCCGATTCGCGACTCGAATCGGCGAACTCTGCTTGACCCCGCCGCGGTCCCGCCTGATAATCCGCTCCCGTATCGCCTGGAGAGGAATCCGGGTGTCTGACGTCGAGGCAAGGAGGCCGGGTGATGACGCAGAGCGAGCTGAGGGAAGACGGGTATCGCTGGGTGCGACCGACCTGGGAGCGGACCGGCGATCGATCCTGGGTGCTGATTGTCCCCAGTCGGTATCTCAAAGAGGACGAAACCTTTGAGGCCGCGGATTCGCTGCAGGAACGCTGCCGGCGGCTGTACGAAGTCTTCGAGTTCGACGGGAGCTGGTTCGACCAGTTGCACGAAGGTCAGCTCGAACGCATTCTGAGGAATCCCGGCTGGCGTCGGCAGTACGCCCAGTGCACGAACTGAAGTCGCCGGGCGCTGTGCCGGCTTGAGGCCGAGGAAGATTCCGCGGATGGATGTGATCGTCGTCACGTGGGATACCCTCGCCGTCGGGGCCGTGGGCTGCTTCGGCAACGAATGGATCGAGACGCCGGCGTTCGACCGTCTGGCGGCGGAGGGGATCGCCCTCGACCGCTGCGTCGCGCCATCGGTCCAGACCGCGCTGGCCTGGCGCTCGGTGGCCAAGCCGTTTGAGATCATTGTCGAGGCCGGCGCTTCGCGGTGGTTCGACCGGGCGACGCAGGTCGTCGCGGGGCGGACGGGGCGCGAAGTCGCTCCGGCCGACTTTCCTGTGGCCCGGCTGATGCAGGCGGGGGTCGACCGCGTCCGGCTACTGTCGGGTGCTACGCCGTTGCGGCTGTGGCTGCATGGCGGCGGGGTGGATGTCCCGTGCGAGCCTCCCGAGGGGTTCGCCACGCTGTATGTCGACGAGTGCGACGAGCGGGGGATTCCCGCGCCGGATCTCGACAGCCCCGACTGGCCGCTGCATCCTGCCGTTTATGCGGGGGCGGTTTCGCTGCTGGATCACTGGCTGGGGACGCTGGTCGCAGAACTCGAAGCCCGGGCGGCGGAGCGGCCGGTGCTGCTGATCGTGGCGGCGCTGCAGGGAGCGGCCTGGCGGACGATGGCGAAGCGGGCGGGGCATGCGGATCTCCAGCGAATGCAGGTGCCGGCCCTGGTCTGTCCGTTGGGAGCGGCCCCCGGATGGAGCGACTTTGTCGGGGAGCGGATCCGGCGGCCGGTCTCGCTGGCGGGACTGGCCGGGACGATCGCCGAGGCCTGCGGGGATGCCGCGGCTACCACCTGGCGGAGTCTGCTGGATGATCCCTACGGGGATGCGGAAATCGCGTTCCAGACTGCCGCCGGGAGCCGGGGGCTCTGGAGCCCGACCTGGATCGCACTGCAGCCGCACGGCGACCCGGCTCCGGCCTTGCAGTTGTTTGTTCAGCCCGATGACAGCCACTGCGTGCACGACGTGGCGGGAGAGCATCGGGACGCGGCGGACCGGCTGGCGACCCGGCTGCAGGAACTGACGTCGGCGGGCGGGTGAGGTTGCCTGCGGAGCTGCGTCTGTCTTCTTACGTGCCGGCCTGACGGGAGTTTGCGCGGATCTCCGATGGAGCGGCACGGCGTCTGCATAGTTTTTTGGCAGGTGCCCGGAACGGTCGCAAGTGGTGGTCTCGGCCGTTAGGATGCCTAAACTTTGTGCAAATCTTCATTCCTGGAGACCGGCCCGCGGTCGCGGAGAGCAGGAGCCCCATGAGCGACACCGTCTCGTCTGCCGAATTGCAGGAGTCGATCGACAAGCTGGGAAAGGCTTATCAATCGATCCGCGAACAGATGTCCAAGGTCATCGTCGGCCAGGACGAGGTGATTGAGCAGCTTCTGATCTCGCTGTTCAGCCGGGGGCACTGCCTGCTGGAAGGGGTGCCGGGGCTGGCGAAGACGCTGATGATCAGCACGCTGGCCCGGTGTCTGTCGATGACGTTCGCTCGGATTCAGTTCACGCCGGACCTGATGCCGGCGGACATTACCGGGACGGAAGTGCTGCAGGAGAACCGGGAGACGGGGAAGCGGGAGTTCCGGTTCATTCCCGGTCCGCTGTTCCACAACATGGTCCTGGCGGACGAAATCAATCGGACGCCCCCCAAGACGCAGGCCGCATTGCTGGAAGCGATGCAGGAGCGGCAGGTGACGGTGGGCCAGGTGCGGCACACGCTGGCCGACCCGTTCTTCGTGCTCGCGACGCAGAATCCGATCGAGCAGGAAGGGACCTACTCGTTGCCGGAAGCGCAGCAGGACCGGTTCATGTTCAAGGTGTTCGTCAAGTATCCGTCGTTTTCCGAAGAGCGCGAAATCGCCCGGCGGACGACATCGATCCAGATCGACGATATCCAGCCGGTGCTGGATGGTCCTTCGATTGTGGAGCTGCAGAAGCTGGTCCGCCAGGTGCCGGTGACCGAGCACGTAATCGACTATGCCCTGGCCCTCGTCCGGCAGACGCGCGTCGGCGAAGAGGGGATTCCCGAGTTCGTCAGCGAGTGGTTGAGCTGGGGGGCCGGGCCGCGGGCGGTGCAGTTCCTGCTGCTGGGGGCGAAGGCGCGGGCGCTGCTGAACGGTCGGACGCACGTGTCGACCGAGGACGTGCAGGCGCTGGCGAGTCCCGTCCTACGGCACCGGATCGTGACGAACTTCTCCGCCGAGAGCGAAGGAATCACGACGGATCGCGTGGTGGAAGAGCTGCTGAAGACGACACCGGCAAAGGAAGGCGAGCTGACCCGTGATCCGAGACTCCAGAAGATTTTTGCCGCCTGAGGCGGTCTCGCGGATCGCACGGCTGGAGATCCTCGCCCGGAACGTGGTCGAGGGGTTTCTATCCGGTCTGCACCGCAGTCCGTACTTCGGCCAGTCGATCGAGTTCGTCCAGCACCGCGAATACGTCCCGGGGGACGATATCCGCCGGATCGACTGGAAGGTCTGGTCCAAGACCGACAAGTACTACATCAAGCAGTACGAAGAAGAGACCAATCTGCGGACGACGCTGCTGGTCGACCTGAGCGAGTCGATGCAGTTCGGGTCGGGGAAGCTCTCCAAGTACGAGTTCGCCTGCCAGATCGCCGCCAGTCTGTCGTACCTGCTGCTCCGTCAGCAGGACGCGGTGGGCATGGTCACGTTTGACGCGGGAATCCGCAGCCGGGTGCCGTCGAGCAGCAAGCAGAATCATCTGCAGGGGATTCTGACAGCGCTCGACGCCCAGGCCCCGGCGAAAAAGACGGACATGGGCCGGATCCTGGGGCAGATTGCGGACGAGCAGTCGCGGCGGGGGCTGATCGTGCTGGTCTCCGACCTGTTCGCCGATCGGGCGGGGCTGCTGAAGGGACTGAAGCTGCTCCGGACGCGCGGTCACGACGTGATGGTCTTTCACGTGCTGGACGACGCTGAGCTGGATTTCAACTACGTCGGCACGACGAAATTCGAAGGGATGGAAGAAGCGGGGGATCTGATCTGCGACCCGCGGTCGTTGCGCGAGGGTTACCTGGCGGCGATGCAGAAGTTCCTGGAGGACATGCGGCATTCGTGCGCCCGGCAGATGATTGATTACCAGACGATCCGGACGAGCGAACACCTGGACGCCGTGCTGCGGAGTTACCTGACGCACCGGCTGGGGATGCGGAACACGGCGTAAGAGCGATAGCACGCGTGGCGTGATATGCTGGCAGGTTCCGACCGAAACAAGAAGAAGTTTTACCGCGGAGACGCGGAGGACGCGGAGAAGGCCGAAGAGAAGAGTGAACCACGAGTTTCACGAATGAACGCGAATCGAGAGGGAGTGACGAAGTCAAGGAGTGAGGTGGAGAAGACGATGAGGCTGAGCACTCGGAAGAGTGCGTTTTCAGGCGGGAGCCTGGGAACGAGGTCGAAACGTGGAACGAGCTGAAAAGTGGAGGGCTGAAAGCGGAGGGCCAGAGAACACAAACGTGGCATTTGTCTGGCATTCCGCTTGATGCTTTCCGCGCGCAAAGGAGTCTGAGCGACAGAATGGATGCCTGGCTGGGATCGCACTTTTTTAATCCTGCGTTTGTCGCTGGAGGGATGGCCCTTCTGGCGGCCCCGGTCATCATCCATCTCATCAACCGCATGCGGTACCGGACGGTACGGTTCGCGGCGATGGAATTTCTGCTGCAGAGCGAGCAGCGAAACCGCCGTCGGCTGCTGCTGGAACAGCTCCTGCTGCTCCTGCTGCGGATATTGATCGTACTGGGGATCGTGATGCTGATCGCCCGGCTGATTCTCGACCCCGGTCAGTTGTCGCTGTTCCGCGGGACCAAGTCGCACCATGTGGTGCTGCTCGACGACAGCCTGTCGATGCGGGAACGCCGGGGCGAAACGACGGCGTTTGCCGAGGCGCTGAAGATCATCAACGAACTGGCGTCGGAAGGGGCGCAGCGGCCCGATACCCAGCGGTTTTCGCTGCTGCTGCTGTCGCGTCCCGATCAGCCGTTCTTTTCCGAGCGGGATGTCAACGAGGCGCTCGTCGCCGAACTGGCGACCAAGCTCGATCCGCAGACGTTTCACTGCACGCATCGGGAGCTGAGCCTGCTGGAGGGTCTGCAGGCGGCGGGCCGGTTCCTGGCGCAGGAACAGGCGACGGTGCAGCATCTGCACGTGGTGTCGGACTTCCGCGAGCGGGACTGGAAGGACCAGAAAGCCCTGTCGACAGCCGTGGGAGAGATCACGGCGAAGGACGTGACGGTCAACCTGGTCAAGACGGTTGGCGAGTCGCAGAACAATTTGTCGGTGACGGACCTGACGGGGGCGGTGCAGGTTGCCGCCGCGGGCGTGCCGCTCCGGCTGAAGGTGAAGCTCCGCAATCAGGGGGATCAGCTCGTGCGGGACGTCCGCGCAGCGGTCTTCGATGACGGCGTGAAGATTCCGATCAATATCGTCTTCGATAAGATCGAACCCCGGAGCGAAGTCGAGCACGAGTTCGACGTACGGCTGGCGTCGGCGTCCCGGCACCGGCTGCGGGTTTCGCTCGATCCGGACGTGCTGCCCGAGGATAACGCCCGGTATCTGGCGGTGGACGTGTCCGAGTCGCTGCCGGTGCTGATTGTCGACGGGTCGCCGACAGGGGAAGGGGCCGCTTACATCGCCGATGCCCTGGCGTCCGATCCGACGAGCACAGGGATTTCAACGACGATTGAGAATCCGGACGGGCTGCGGCGACGGCCGCTGGAGAACTTCCGGGCGATTTACCTGGTGAACGTGCCCGAGCTGGCCGCGGACGCCGCGGACCTGCTGGACCGTTATGTCACTGCCGGTGGCGGACTGGTGTGGTTCACCGGGGATTCCGTGCGGACGGCGTACTACAACAGCGAACTGTACCGCGAGGGTGAGGGACTGTTTCCGGTCCGGCTGGGGACCTCTCCGCGGGACTTGGCCGCGGATTTGACGACGTCCGAACCGGACCTTGCCGTGGCCGAGCATCCGATCTTTCAAGTGCTGACCGGCGACGACAACCCCTTCCTGCAGAGCGTGGGGATCAAGAAGTTCTTTCCGGTCGCGGACGACTGGGTGCGGGACGATGTGCAACGAAAAGATCACGTGACGACGCTGGCCCGGCTGCGGACCGGCGAGCCGGTGATCTTCGAGCAGCAGCGCGGTCGCGGCAAGGTGGTCGCGTGCCTGACAACGGCGCAGCCTGACTGGAACGACTGGGCGGTGAATCCGAGCTATGTCGTGTTCCAGCTCGACCTGCTGAAGTATGTGGCGAAGAGCGACCGGGGGTTGGGACAGCAGGCGGTCGGCGAGCCGATTCAGATTAAACTCGATCCGGCGAAGTACCTGGAGGCCGTGGAGATCCTGGCGCCGCTTGCGGATGGACAGTCGACAATCCGGCTGCAGGCTGCTCCCGAGGAAAGCAAGGTCACGAGGTCCGGCGGCGGGGTGCAGCTCAGCGCCGTCTTCCGGGATACGGACGAGCCGGGGATCTATACGGTGCGGCTGTTGAATCAGAGTCAGGTCAGCGAGGACCGGCTGATGACGTTCAATGTTTCGCCGCGCGAAGGAGACCTGACGCTGGCGACGACGGCGAATCTGCGAAAGCGGCTGGGGGACAACCCGGCGGTGCAGATTCAGGAGCCGGGACGGCTCGACTGGGTGCAGGGGGAAGAGGCGGGTTCGGAGATCCGGCGGGGCCTGTTGTGGCTGCTGCTGGTGCTGCTGATTGCGGAACAACTGATGGCGTATCGATTGAGTTTCCATCCTCCCCTGGCGAGCGCAACGGCATGATGGGAGGCCTGTTCACCGGCGGACTGCTGGCGGCTGCGGAAACAGCCGGAACGCTCACAGCGCGCGAATTCGACTGGCCTGAAAGCCCGCTGGGCTGGCTGGTGCTGGTTGGCGGCGGACTGGCCGTTGCAGCCTGGGTGGTCTGGTGGTACGTCCGCGACACGGTCGAAGTCTCCCGCGTCTGGCGCGTCGTGCTGTCGGGACTGCGGCTGGCGGTGCTGGGCGGGCTGCTCGTGGTGGCGCTCAATCCGCAGGACCGGACGCAGAAGCTGTCATATCATCCGTCTCGGGTGGCGTTCCTGGTGGACACCTCGCTCTCGATGCGTCATCCGGCGAAGACGGGAGATGGCTCGTCAACGCCGGCAGGGGGGCCTTCGCGGGCTGCCGTCGTACAGGATCTGCTCGAGCGGACGCCGGTGCTGGCGGAGTTGCGGAAGCAACACGAGGTCAGCATCTACACCTTCGATTCCGCCCTGGAAGGTCCGCAGCGGGTCTTCGGCTGGACTCCCGAGACGCCTCCCGAAGGAATGGCGCCATCCACCTCTAATGGGCCGGAGCCAGCCGCGACCTGGTCGGATTGGTTGGAGCCGCGCGGGCTGGAGTCGCGGCTGGGAGAGACGCTCAACGAACTGATCCGGCAGCTCGCCGGTCGGACGCTGTCGGGGATCGTGGTCATTTCGGACGGAGCGTCGAACGCGGGGATTGATCCGACGACGGCTCATGATCGGGCGATCTCGAGCAAGACGCGGCTGGTGACGATTGGCGTGGGGAGCACCGAGGCGCCGGTCAATCTGGCGGTTTCGGACATTCAGACGCCGACCGATGTGCAACTCGGGGATCCCTTCGAAATCACGGCGTTCCTGCAGGCCCAGGGGTTTGTTGGCAAATCCGTGCAGGTGGAGCTGCTGGCGAAATCGGACCGCGATGCGGAGCCGGCGCTGGTGGAAGAGCAGGAAGCGACGCTCGGCCAGGACGGCGTGCCGGTTGAAGTCAAATTCCCGCAGAATCCCACGCAGGCGGGGAAGGTGCAGTACGTCGTCCGCGTGAAGACGGTCGGCGGTCAGATCGAGGCCAACCACGAGGACAATCAGCAGAGCGTATCGGTCAACGTCTTCGACCGGCCGACGCGGGTGCTGCTGGTTGCGGGGGGGCCGCAGCGCGATTATCAGTTCGTGAGAAACATGCTGTTCCGGCATAAATCGATCGAAGTCGACGTTTACCTGCAGACCGCGGAAGCGGGCACGAGCCAGGAGTCGCGGAACCTGCTGTTCGCATTCCCGGAGACCCGGGAGCAGCTCTTCGAGTATGACGTGATCATCGCCTTCGATCCGGACTGGAAGAAGGTGCCGGCTGCGTCGCGCGAGATGCTCTCCGAGTGGGTTTTCAACGAAGCGGGGGGGCTGGTGCTGGTGGCGGGAGAGGTCTACACCGCGCAGCTCGCGCAGTCGGCGAACCCGGACGCGACCGATGGTGCGGACGACCTGAGTCCGCTGCGGGAGATGTCGCCGGTGCTGCTGACCTCGTACATCTCGGCGGCCCAGTTCGATCAGCCGCACGACCAGCCGTGGCCGATTCAGTTTACGCCCGAAGGACAGCGGGCGGGCTTTCTGCAGCTCACCGACAATCCCGTAACGTCTGTGGCCAGATGGAAGGATTTCCCGGGATTCTATCGCTGCTTCCCGACGAACGGGGCGAAAGCCGGGGCGACGATTCTCGCCCGGCTGGCCGATCCACGTTCGACGGCGGAGGCGCAGATTTTGATGGCGTCGCAGTTCTACGGACAGGGACGCACGTTTTACCTCGGCAGCGCGGAGATGTGGCGGCTGCGGGCGATCGACGAGAACGACTACGACCGGTTCTGGATCAAGTCGATCCGCGAGGCGGGGCAGGGGCGGATGAAGCGGGGGACGCGGCGAGGCATGCTGCTGCCCGAGAATCGTCGACTGGTGCTCGGCCAGACCGCGCGGGTCCGGGCGCGGCTGCTGGATGCCCGGTTTCAACCGCTGGAAAGCGACGCGGTCACGCTGGACGTGACGGATCCGACGGGGAGGCCGCTTGTGCCGGCCCGGAAGCTGGCGCGGGATGCATCGCGTCCGGGCGAATACACGGGAGACTTCCGGGCCAGTCTGCCGGGCGTGTACAAGCTGGAGCTGGAGGTTCCGGAGTCCCGGGACCAGATCACCGAAGAAATCACCGTGGTGCTGCCGAAGCTGGAAGATGAGAACATCCGCCAGAACAGCCGGCTGCTGACCGATCTGGCGGCGGAAACGGGAGGAAGCTACCTGACGATCGACGAGGCGGCGACAAAACTGGCCGGCCTGCTTCCCAGCAAGGGGGAACCGTTCCTCGTCGACGAGCGTCTGAGAACCTTGTGGGACCGTTCGTGGGTGATGTACCTGCTGGTGGCCCTGCTGAGCCTCGAGTGGCTGATTCGCAAGCTGCTGAAACTGGCCTGACCGGACTGCCATGCCTGCATCAACGCAACCAACGCTGCCGCCGGAAATTGCCGCTCTGCTGAGCCGGCTGCGGAGCAGAATCCGCAGTTACGTGCTGATTGAAGGAGTGGCGCTGCTGCTGGTTCTGGCGGGGGCGATCTTCTGGGGAAGCTTCCTGTTCGACTGGGCCTGGTTCCAGCTCATGAAGCTGGAACCGCCGCGCTGGCTGCGGGCGATGGTCCTGGTCGGCACGGTATGCGGTCTGGCGGCGACCGGTCTGGCGGCAATTGTCTTTCGCTTCCTGCGGTCCTATCGACCCCGGTCGCTGGCGCTGGTGCTCGAACGCCGGTTTCCGCAGCTCGACGACCGTCTGATTACCGCGGTGGAAGCCGCCGAGAGCTATGGCGAGCTGGGCTCTCCGTTCACGCAGGCGATGCTCGAACGGACGATGAGCGACGCCTCCCGGGCCGCCGAGCAGGTCAACCTGAGCGAAGTCTTCAATCAGCGTCCGCTCCGCAAGGCGGTGATCACCGCAGCGGTACTGGTGGTTTCGATCCTGGGACTGCTGGCGGTCAACGCCTCGGCGATGGACCGCTGGGCCCGGGGCTATCTGGGGCTGCAGGATCTGTACTGGAACCGCGAAACGGTGCTGGTGCTGCAGGCGATTGCGCCGCCGGGGGATCGCGTTCGCAGTTTTGTCGACGGTCGGCTTCGACATGCACGGGGGACCGACCTCGTGCTGCAGGTCCTCGTGGCAGAAGGCAAAGTGGCGCCCGATCGGGTGCGGATCGATTACCGGCTGGCCGGCGGGCGGGGGAGCGGGCGGGCTTATTTGACGCGACTGGGAGACCAGCCGTTCCAGCACGCGCTGCCGGGATTGCTGGACTCGGCCGAGATCTGGATCACGGGGGGGGACTTCACCACCGCTCGACCGTACGTGGCCGAAGTGGTCGATCCTCCCAGCCTGGATCGCGTGGAGCTGTCCTGCCGTTATCCGGAGTACACCGGTCTTAACAACGGTTCGGCCGAAGGCATACGGACAAAGGTGACGGTGGAAGGCTCGCAGGTTTCGGTTCCGGTCGAGACCGATTTCGTGCTGAGCGGCTTTGCCAACAAGCCGCTGCAGTCGGTCCGGATCGACGGGGATGTGAGCGGACGGCGGTTCGAGCTTTCGCTCGTCGCGGGTGGTTCGACGCCGGATGACAAGGCGATTCTCGACCCGACGGCGGAAATCACGCTGAAGGCCGAGGACGGAGAGAAAGAGTTCCGTGCTGAGCTGCCCGCGAATGCCTTTGCCGAAGACGGTCGCATCTGGAGCGTGCGATTTGTCCTGGCCCAGAACGCCAACGACCGGCTGCCGGAACAGATTATGGCGGCGTCTGATTCCCGCAAGGTTCTCGAACGGCCGATCGCGCTGCCGCCGGACGCGGTGCTGCGGATCACATTGGAAGACGTCGACGGAATCGCCAACACGGAACCGATCCGCCTGGCCGTCAACGGAATCGCGGATCAGCCGCCGGTCGTTGAGGCCAATCTGCGCGGGATCGGGAGTTCGATTACCCGGAAGGCGCGGATTCCGGTCGCGGGGTTGATCACCGACGACTACGGCCTGCAGTCGGCCCGATTTGAGTTCGTGATCGATCAGGAGACCGAGTGGAAGCCGCGCGAGCTGGGAACGCCGCCGGAAGCGGGCGTCCGCGAGTTTCCGCTTGCGCGGAGCGAAGCGGAGCCGTACGCCCGATTCGACGTGCTGCCGCTCGATCTGCAGATTCAGCAGCGGCTGACGCTGTCGATCGCCGCGAAAGACGGGGACGACATCAATGGTCCGCACGAGACTCGCAGCCAGAAGTTTGTCTTCACCGTCGTGCCGGTCGAGGAGCTGCTGTCGATTTTGTACGGCAAGGAGTTGAATCTCCGCCGGCGGTTCGAGCAGATCCTCAGCGAGACGAAGGACACGCAGAAGGACCTGATATTGCATCGCGGCCGGATCGACGAGCTGAAAGCGCTGCGCGCCGCTGCGACACCCGACCAGGCGCAGATCACGACGCTGGAGCAATCGCTGATCGGCAGCGCCGAACGCTCGCTGCATGGCGTGCGAAAGAACGCCACAGAAACGGCCGGCGTCCACGAGGCGTTCGGAGAGATCCGCGAGGAGCTGGTGAACAACTCGGCGGACACGCCGCAGATGCTCGACCGGATCGACTTCAAGATTGTGGCGCCGCTGGAAGCGATCACCCGGACCGACTATCCAGCCATTGACGCGGCCCTCGGGCTGTATCGACTGGCGAACGAGAAGGGGACCGATCCGACGGGACCGGTCGACGAGTCGATCGCGGAGCTGGGGACGATGATCGAACACATGGAACAGATCCTGCTCGAAATGCGGAAGCTGGAGACGTTCCACGAAGCGATCGAATCGCTGAAGGCGATCATTGCGGCCGAGCGGGAGCTGATCGAAAAGACGCGGCAGAAACGAAAAGAGGCGGCGCTTCGGGCGCTGGAATAGAATACAGAAGACGGCAACCACGAATCACACGAATGGCCACGGATAAAGAGTGAAGAATTCGGAAAATGAACCACGGAAGACACGCAGGGCACTGAGAAGTAGAGGACGACTTCAATCAGGTCGTTCTGAAAGATCGTTTTGAAATTCGTGGAGATTCGTGTCATTCGTGGTTGCCTCTCTTCGTCTTCGTCTTCGTTTGAGTTTGGGATTTGTTTCGGAATTCGGATTTTTGACGGCAGCCCTGCGTAACCCCGCTGGGGAGGATTTTCATGATCTGGCGACAGCTTCTCTGCGGCGGTCTGTGTCTGCTGATGACGCTGTCGGCAGTCCGGGCGCAGGAACCGGCTGCGGCGCCGGCGGAAACGGAAGCCCGCCCGCTGGCTTCGGATCAGGAAGCGCTCACGCTCCGGTATCAGCGATTTGAAAACACGCTGCTGCAGCTCGCGGAATATCTGCGCAAGACCGACCCGACGCGGGCGGATCTCCTTGTCAGGGCGATCGGCCGGAGCAAGGAGTCGCGGATTCCCGACCAGATGCAGCAGCTCGTGCAGTTGCTCAAGCAGGAGCAGCTCGGCGACGCGATCGAGCAGCAGGAGTCAGTGACGCAGCACATGCTGGCGCTGCTGGATCTGCTGCAGAGCGAGGACCGCAAGGACGAGCTGGAAGCGGAGAAGAAGCGGATACAGGAGTTGATCAAGGACGTCGACAAGCTGATCGGTCGCGAGAAGGACGTGCGGGCGGCGACCGAGCGCGGTCGATTGGGTGAAGGCACCGAGCAGGAGCAGGAGCGGGTCGGCGACGCCACGCAGAAGTTGATCGACAAGATCAAGGAGCAGGACGCCTCGCGGAACGCGAAGAATGACCGGCAGTCGGGGAAGTCGGGTGAGCAGAAGTCGGATGCGGGAAAACCGCCTGGCGACCAGCCTCCGATGCCGGAGGGGGAGAAATCTCCCGACGGCAAGGAGAGTCCGGACGGGAAGACCGAGGACGGCAAGCCGAAGGAGGGTGAGAAACCCGGCGACAAACCCGGCGAGAAGGCTTCGAAGCCGGGCGAGTCTAAGCCCGGAGAGAAATCGCCGATGGACAAGTCGGGGAAGCCGCCGGGAGAGAGCAAACCTTCGGAATCCAAACCGGCGGAAGGAGAGTCAAAACCGGCGGAGTCCGGCTCAAAATCGAAGCCTTCCGAGTCGAAACCGTCGAAGTCGCAATCCGGCAAGCCTCAACCGGGCCAGAAACCGCAGCCTCAGCCGCAGGGGGAGACTCCGGAGCAGCAGCCGCAGGAGGGGGAGCCACAGCCCCAGGAAAACGACTCTTCCCAGGATCCGTTGCAGGCCCGGCAGACCTCCGGCAAGCAGGAGATCGAAAAGGCCCGCGACCGGATGGAGCGGGCGATCGAGGAATTGAAGAAGAAGGACAAAGACAAGGCGTCAGACCGGCAGGATGAGGCCATCGCCGAGCTGACGAAGGCGAAGGAGAAGCTCGAAGAGATTCTGCGACAGCTTCGCGAAGAGGAACGGACGCTGCTGCTGGCCGCCCTGGAGGCCCGTTTCCGGGATATGCTGGCCCGGCAGCAGACGGTCTATAACGGAACGCTGGGAGTGGCCCAGGCGCCGGAGTCGCAGCGGAACGAGCGGCACCGCAATCGCTCGGTCGAGCTGGGACGTTCGGAGGAGGAGATTGCGTTGCTGGCCGACAAGGCGCTGACGCTGCTGAAAGAAGAAGGCTCGTCGGTGGCGTTCCCGGAAGCGATCGAGCAGCTCAGGGACGACATGCGGTCGGTCGCCCGCCGGCTGGAGCGGACGGATGTGGCGGAGATCACGCAGGGGATGGAGCGTGATATCATGGAGACGCTGGAGGAGCTGATTGCGTCGCTGCAGAAGGAGCTGGAGAAGTTGAAGGACAAGAAACAGCAGCCGCAACAGCAGCAACAACAGCAGCAACAGGAACAGGGGCTGGTGGATGCGCTGGCGGAGCTGAAGATGTTGCGGTCGCTGCAGTTCCGCGTGAACCGGCGGACGAAGCAGCTTGGCCGGCTGGTCGACGGCGAACAGGCCGCCGAGCAGGAGGTCCTGATCGAGCTGCAGAAGCTGTCGCTCCGCCAGGCGCGCATTCAGGAAGCCACACACAGCCTTGCGGCCGGCAAGAATCGTTAGACCGGGAACACGACGATGAAATTCCTACTCCTGCTGCTGGCCGGGTTGACTTCGACGGTCGGGGTCTGCGCGGCTGAGACCGTGGTCCTGGCCCCGATGGAAGTCGACGAGGCGCGGCTGCACGTCCTGGCGTGGGTTGCCGAGCAGCCGGCGAAAGATGCAGCCCGGTCCGAGCGGCTGAAGGCGTTATGGGCGGGTCTGGAGCCGGGGACTTCGGCCGACCGGCTGCTGGAGGTCGTGGTTCAGTCGTTTGCGATGTTTGACGAGCCGACCGCCCGGCTGCTGGAGGAGTGCCGGTTGCCGGCGCTGTCGTTGACGCCTCCATCGGCGGACGTGCTGAAGCGGCCTGGGCTGGAGGAGTTCTATCTGCAGAATCTGCGACTGTATTACGGGCGCTACCTGGCCGATCGGCTGATGTACGATGAAGCGTCGGAGGTGCTGCAGTCGGCGGATGCGCGGCAGGTGGTCGATCCCGCGAGCCTGTTGTTCTACCGTGCGGTGGCCGCTCAGGCGCTGCTGGACGTCAAGCCGGCGCTGACTGCCATCGACCAGTTGCTCAAGCATACGGAAGGAGTCCCGGTCCGCTATCGACAGACGGCGATTCTGATGCAGGCGGAGCTGTCGGAACTGGAGGAGAAATCGCTGGGCGAGATTGCGCGGCTGATGTCGGACTCGGAGCGGCGTCTGGATCTCGGCCGCTCGGGGGAGAAAGTGCAGGGGGTGCAGGATCGGATCATCGCCGACCTCGACGAGCTGATCAAAAAGATCGAGCAGCAGCAGGGGGGCGGCGGTGGTGGCGGATCAAGCGGCAACAGCAACGAAAGCAACAGCGCCGCCGACGACAGCCGGGTGAAGGGGACGACTGCGCCGGGCGAAGTCGACAAGAAGGATTTCTCCAAGCAGGGCCGGTGGGGGGATCTGCCGGAGAAAGAACAGGCCAAGGCCCAGAACCTGATCAACCGCAATTTCCCGTCGCATTACCGGCAGGCGATCGAGTCGTACTTCAAAAAACTGGCCAACCGTCCGGCAAAGCCGGCGGGTGAGTGAATGGCGGACGCCCGATGTTGAACCGCGGACTGCTTCTGTTCGGACTGCTGCTGACGGGTTCCCCCGCTGTCGCGGAGGACCCCGTCGTCGCCGTGGACACGCTGAAGGGAGAGTCCCTGCGGGGCGTCTTGAGTAGTCTGACGGACGCTCAGCTTGTGCTGCAGACCGAACAGGGACCTCAAGAGATTCTCGTTTCCGAGCTGCTGGCTGTCCGACCGGACGCCGCGGCGGCTGCCAGGAGCGCCGATGGCGAAGTTCGACTGGCGGATGGAACGCGACTGGCGGCGGCGAACTACACCTCCGGCGCCACATCGGCCCGCTTCGAGCATCCACGATACGGAGAGCTGACGGTCCCGCTCGATCGGGTCACCAGCGCGCGTCTGCTGGCTGCGGAGGGGAATTCGGTCGCCATCTGGACGCAGTTGCTGGAGCGTCCGCTCAAGAAGGATCTGCTGGCCATCAAGAAGGCCGAGGTGGTCGATCACCTCGACGGCGTCGTGGGATCGGTCGACGACAAGACCGTCCGCTTCGTGCTGGATGGCGAAGAGGTCCCGGTGAAGCGGGAACGGGTCTTCGGGCTGATCTACTTCCGGCGGGACGGGGCGCCCCGCCCGACGATTGCTGCAACGATCGACACGATCGACGGGGACCGGCTGTCGGCGGGGAAGGTCACCTGGGCCGACGGGCGCTGGCGCGTCGAACTTCCGGGGGGGATTCCGCTCGAGGCGGAGACGGGCGTTTTCCGGACGCTGGATTTCAGCCTCGGGAAAGTCCTCTACTTGTCCGAAGTCGATCCGCGGAACGTTGAGCACGTCTCCTGGTGGGACGAGCCGTGGGTGAATTTCACATATCGGCGCAATCGCAACTTCGACGGCAAGCCGTTGCGGCTCGCCGGCAAGACGTGGCCACGCGGCCTGGCGATTCACTCGCTGACGACGCTGACTTACCGGCTGGGAGGCGACTATCGCCGATTCGTGGCGCTGGCGGGGATCGACGACGAAATCCGGGCTCACGGGAACGTGTTGCTGACGATTAGCGGCGACGATAAGACGCTGTACGAGGGGGAAATCGGCGTCGAGAATCCCCGGCGACCCGCGATTCCGCTGGATCTCGATGTAACCGGGGTTGTCGAGCTGAAGATCAAGGTCGACTTCGGGAAGAACAACGACATCGGCGATCGGCTGCATCTGGTGGATGCCCGTGTGACGAAGTGAGCGAAGGCCAAACATTTCTCGCAGAGTCGCAGAGCGGAACGCAGAGGGCGCAGAGAAGAGTGACACGCAACGAATCCGGAGGAAGCAGTCCGTACGACGGACATCCGTGTCCGTCGTGGCCGAAGTGGCTGCGGTAAAGCTGAATAAGTCGACGGACGAGTATGTCCGTCGTACAGAAGACGCAAATCAAGAATCACACGATTCGCACTGTCGGGCGAGCCGCCAGTGGCACGTGGAACGACTCGGTTGAGTGGTT
Organism: Planctellipticum variicoloris; assembly: GCF_030622045.1. Lineage (NCBI taxonomy): Bacteria > Pseudomonadati > Planctomycetota > Planctomycetia > Planctomycetales > Planctomycetaceae > Planctellipticum > Planctellipticum variicoloris. Next base: position 3,463,586 of record NZ_CP130886.1, read on the forward strand.
CGTCGGTTGTCGAGATTCTGCAGGACTGATGCTGATGAGTGACTTGGGGCGAGTGCTGGTTCTGGCGGCGAGCGGGCTCGTCATTCTGGCGGCGTCTGAGGTGCGTGCGGTGGATCCTGCGGTCCTGGAGGCACAGCAGAAGCGGATCGAGATGATCGGCCGGCTTGCGCCGGCGGTCGTGGCGATCTTTGGTCCGGATGGGGGAGGGGGCGGATCGGGGGTGCTGATCACGCCGGACGGCTACGCGCTGTCCAACTACCACGTGACCAGCGCCTGCGGCAATTTCATGAAGTGCGGACTCAATGACGGCGTGCTCTACGACGCGGTCATCGTGGGATTCGATCGAGCCGGCGACGTGGCGCTGTTGAAGCTGCTCGGCCGGGAGGACTTTCCGACGGCGCCGCTGGGGGACAGCGACAAAGTTCGTGCAGGGGACTGGGTCTATGTGATGGGCAATCCGTTCCTGCTGGCGACGGACTACCACCCGACGGTGACCTATGGAATTGTGAGCGGCGTGCATCGCTATCAGTACCCGGCGGCCGGCGATTTTCTGGAGTATCCGGACTGTATTCAGGTCGACGCCTCGATCAATCCGGGCAATTCGGGAGGGCCGCTGTTCAATGCGGACGGCGAGCTGATCGGCATCAACGGTCGCGGCTCCTTTGAGAAGCGCGGCCGGGTGAATGTCGGCGCCGGTTATGCGATTTCGATCAACCAGATTAAGCACTTTCTCGACCACCTGCGCGGGGGGCTGAGCGTCGATCATGCCACACTGGGAGCGACCGTCCGTTCGAGCGACGGCGGAGCGGTGCTGGTAGATCGAATCCTGGAGCGCTCGGAGGCTTTTCGCAGGGGATTGCGGGAAGGGGACGAAATCGTATCGTTCGGCGGACGCCCGATCGGCAGCGTCAACCAGTTCAAAAACATCCTGGGGATCTATCCGCAGGGCTGGACGTTGCCGCTGACCTATCGTCGCGACGGGCGGAAGTCGGAGATTTACGTCGAGCTGCGGACGCTGCACCGCGAATCCGAAATGCGTCCCGGGAAGGCCGAAGAACCGGAAAACCCGCACCCGAAGAAACCGGATCCCGATCCGCCGAAAGAGAAGCCGGACGACAAACGGCCCCGGCCGCAGCGGATGAACCCGATGCAAAAGCCGAAGGCCGAGCCGCCGGCCCAGTACAAGAATCTGTTCGTCGAGAAGGACGGCTTCGCGAACTACTACTTCAATCAGCAGCACCAGGACCGCGTGCTCAAGGGGCTGCAGCCGCTGGGGAGCTGGCAGGGGGCATCGGGACTCTGGGCATTCAGCGGCAAAGCTGCTTCCGGGCTGCCATTTTCCATCAAGCTGGGAACAAGCGGCCTCGGGATGGAACTGGGAGAGCCGACCGATCCGAAGCGGCTGATTGCCCTGCAGCCCCTCGACGGCAGCGACTGGCTCGACGAGCCTCCCGGCAGCGGCGGGCTGCTCGCCGCGTGGCACCACCTGCGTCTGCTGCTGTCCGGCGGTCGCGAGGCGTTCGGCGAATTCTATTACTTCGGCAGCGAACCGCTCGACGGGCGGGGAGAGGTCGTGGATGTGCTGATTTCGTCGCACGCCGGAGTCCGCACTCGCTGGTACTTCCGCAAGTCGGATGGCGGGCTGGCGGGGTGGGATACTTCGCTCGAAATGGACGCAGATCCCTGCGAAGTCCGGATACTGGACTGGGACGAGAGCGGACAGCGACGATTTCCGCGACGGTTTACGGTCCGCTGCGGCGATCTCGACTTCGGCGATTTTCTGATCACCGACTGGACGGCAGCCGCCGGTCCAGCCGGGGAAGGGCAGGGGAAGTGATGCGGGCGGACCGAATCCGACTGGCCTGGCTGCTCGTGGCGCTGGCGTGTCCTGCGTCCGCCTCGGCGCAGTCGTTCCCGGACACGATCGACGCCGTGGCTCCGAAGGTCGTCAAGATCTACGGAGCCGGGGGGCTCAAGAACCTGTATCCGTACGGGACGGGATTTCTGGTCTCGCCGCAGGGGCATATCGCCACGGTCTGGAGTCACATTCTCGACGCCGACAGCGTGACGGTCGTGCTGAACGACGGCCGCCGGTTTGAAGGGAAAGTCGTGGGGGCGGAGCCGCCGCTGGACCTGGCGGTGCTGAAGATCGAAGGGGAGAACCTGCCGTATTTTGATTTGAGTCAGACGGCGACTGCGGGCGTCGGCTCGCGGGTGCTGGCCTTTAGCAACGTGTTCAAGGTGGCCTCGGGCAACGAAGCGGTCTCGGTGTTGCACGGCGTGATCAGTTCGCGAACGACGCTCACCGCCCGGCGCGGCGTGTTCGAGGCGCCCTATAGCGGGCCAGTCTACGTCGTCGATGCGATTACGAACAATCCCGGGGCTGGGGGGGGCGTGCTGACGACGTGGGACGGCCGGTTGCTCGGCATGCTCGGCAAGGAGCTGCGCGACAGTCGGAATAACACGTGGGTCAATTACGTGGTGCCAATCGGCGAACTCAGCGACATGATTCAGCAGATTTCGACGGGGAAGTTTCGCAGTCGGCCGAAGTCGGACGAAGATCCCGAAGTTCAACTTCGGCGTTACAGCGCGATTGATTTCGGGCTGGTGATGGTCCCCGACGTGGTCGTCCGGACTCCGCCGTATGTCGATCGGGTCGTTGCCGGATCGCTGGCGGAGAAAGCGGGGCTGAAGTCCAACGACCTGGTGCTGTTCGTGGGGGAGACCCTCGTCCCTTCGCACCGCATACTCCGGGACGAGCTGGGCCGGCTGGAAGCGGGCGACCGGTTGAAGCTGGTGGTCCGCCGGGGCGACCAGCTCGTGACGGTTGAGCTGCAGGCGCCGCGAAAGGGGGCGGCCGAGTGACCTCAGCTCCGCTTCGACGGCTGGCTCGCATGGGCGTCCAGAACGTCTGTAACAAATGGAGGAGTCCTGTGGCTCGACTCTGCTTCGGACTCCTGTTGGTCGTGACGTCAGTCGCGGCTGCGGCGGCCCAGGTTCCCCTGGAGCGTCTGGAAGAAGAGGCGTTCCGGCAGGCGGCGGCGGTCGTCGACGCTTCCGTAGTCCGGATCGACACCGTCGGCGGTCTGGAGCGGGTTGGGAATCTGCTGATCGGCACCGGACCGACGACCGGGTTGATCGTGTCATCGGATGGGCTGGTGATTTCCAGCACGTTCAATTTCGTTTCCAAACCGGCGTCGATTCTCGTCACGCTGGCCGATGGCAGGCGGCTTCCGGCCCGCCAGGTGGCCGAAGACAAATCCCGCATGCTGACGCTGCTGAAGATTGACGCTGTCGATCTGCCGGTTCCCCAGGCTGCGCCGCGCGATTCGATCCGCGTGGGAGAGTGGGCGCTCGCGCTCGGCAGGACGTTTGAGGGGGGCCAGGTGGGAGTCTCCGTCGGCATCGTCAGCGCCGTGGAGCGGGTCTGGGGCAAGGCATTGCAGACTGACGCCAAGGTCTCTCCGGTCAATTACGGCGGGCCGCTCGTCGACATTCAGGGGCGCGTGCTGGGGGTCTTGGCCCCCATGTCTCCCAACGAAGCAGGCGAGACTGCGGGGGTCGAGTGGTATGATTCCGGGATCGGCTTTGCTGTGCCGCTGGAGGACGTGCTGCAGGTGCTCGACCGCCTCAAGACGGGAGAAAACTTGCTCTCCGGTCTGATGGGGGTGACCTTCAAAGGGGAGAGCCCTTCGGGTGGCGAAACTGAGATTGACCGCGTTCGTTTCCGGTCGCCGGCGGAGGCTGCCGGCTTCAAGTCAGGGGACAATGTGGTCGAGGCCGACGGCAAGCCGGTCGCAACGCTGGCGCAGCTCAAGCACGTTCTCGGCCGGAAGTACGCGGGAGATTTGATCCAGGTCACCGTGGCCCGCGGAGAGGAACGGATCAAAGCCGACTTGAAGCTCGTGGGGGAGCTGCCTCCGTTCAAGCCGGCGTTTCTTGGCATCCTGCCGGCCCGGCTGAAGTCCGGAGAAACCCGCGACGGCGTCGAAGTCCGGTTTGTCTATGCCGACAGTCCGGCGAGTCAGGCGGGACTGAAACCGCGGGATCGCATTTTCAAGTTCGGCGATAAGGAGACGCCGACGGCGGACGCCCTGCTAGATGCCGTCGGACGCGTCCGGGTCGGCGAAAAGACCACGCTGGTCTGGAAGTCCGGCGACGCCGAGCAGTCCGGCGAGGTGACGCTGATTGATGTACCGGACCAGACGCCCGCCAGCCTGGCGGCCCCGGTTCTCGAATCGGCGAAGGTCTATCCGGAGGACGGTCCGGCACGGGGGCGGATTACTGAGACGCTGGCCGCACACAATCGCGAATACTGGGCCTACATTCCTGAGGACTACAACCCGGCGCAGCCGCAGGGGCTGGTGGTCTGGCTGCACCCCGCCGGGGATACGATGGAAGCCGACGTGTATAAGCAGTGGAAGTCGCTTTGCGACCGCCGCGGGCTGATCCTGCTCGGCCCGAAGGCGGAGCAGGTCGCCGGCTGGACGGCGAATGACGCGGAGTTTGTCACGGACCTGATCGCACACGTCCGCGAAAAGTATACGATCGATCCGCACCGCATCGTGATGCACGGGCACACGAGCGGCGGTCCACTGGCGTGGTTGTTCTCGATGAAAAACCGCGACCTGGTGCGGGGCTGCTCGATCTCGGCGTCACCGCTGCCGTTTCCGCCGCCGGAAAACGATCCCGCTCAGCGACTGCAGTTTCACCTGTTGAGCGGGTCCAAGGATCCGACACACGAGCGGATGGTCCAGTCGGCGGAGGTCCTGCGGCAGCGGGGGTTCCCCGTGTCGCTGCCGACGCTGAACATCACCGAAGGAAAGTATCCGTCGGGGGAGGCGCTGGAGGATCTGGCGCGTTGGATTGATGCGCTGGACCGGATTTGAACGGATTCTCCGCGCGGAGACTCCAGTGCAAAGAGAAAAATGCAAAATGAAAAGTGCAAAGTGGCAAGAGTCTGCCGCCGATTCATTTTGCGATCTCTGCGTTCCGCGCGGCGCCTCTGCGCGAGATCTTAGGCCTTGCTGACGACCGGGGCATCGCGAAAACGCTCCTGCCCCGGCCACCCCGCACTATTCGACGCGATTCACGCCGAATACAGGCCGCCGACCAGGTCGCCGTAGCCGTTGTAGATGACGGTGGGATAGAAGTCTCCGGCGCCCAGCATGTGCTCGCGGGCCTGGCTCCAGCGCGGGTGCGGGACGTCAGGGTCGACGTTGGCTTCGAAGGCGTATTCGCGCGGCGCGACCGTGTTCCAGAACGTGGCGGGCTGCTTGTCGGTCAGCGTGATCCGAACAACCGACTTGATTCCTTTGAAGCCGTACTTCCAGGGAACGACCAGCCGGACCGGAGCACCATGCTGCTTGGGGAGCGGTTCGCCGTAGATACCGGTCGCGATGAATGCGAGGTCGTTGGTCGCTTCGGCGATCGTCAGCCCCTCGGTGTAGGGCCAGGGAAATTCGAAGCCGCGACTGATGCCCGCGGCCTCGGAGGGGCGGTTGAAGGTCTCGAACTGCACGTACGTGGCTGACGGTTTGGGAGAGACCGCGGCCAGCAGCGCCTTGAGCGGGAAGCCGGTCCAAGGGACGCACATGGCCCACGTCTCGACGCAGCGGTGCCGGTAGGCCCGCTCCTCGAACGCGAATTCGCGGTGCAGATCGTCGAGGTCGAACTTGCGCGGCTGACTGCAGAGGCCATCGATTTCGACGGTCCACGGCGTCGGCTGGAATTTGTCGACGTAGAGATAGGTCTGCTTCGACGTCGAGAATTCGTAGAAATTGGTGTACGCCGCCGCTTCCTGCGGATCGGTTTCCGGGCGGCCGTACTCGAACGCCGGGTTTCGCTCGGCGGGATAGACCGATTTCCCCGCAACGAGAATCGGCTCCGTCTTGGTCGCCTGGAGCTGTTCCGGAGTCGCCTTGGCCTGGCAGCCGACCGCAGCGGCGGCCACTGAAAGCCCTGCGGCCGCCAGGAACTCGCGACGGTGGAGTCCCCGCTGGCGGTAGACGCCTTCCTCGGTCAGTTGCGATTGCGGCAGATTCCAGATCTTGCGGCGGGAAGGCATGCCGGACTTCCTTTCCATGATCGTCATGCTCGGACGGGACAGCGCATGTTAGCTGGAACCGGATCATGGAGGAACTGGAGAAGTCGAGCGGGCTTTTCCGGAGCGGTTCCGCCGGCCGCGGCGCAACCGTCATCTTCGTCAGAGTTGCTGAAACCCGAAAGGTCTTCGGCGAAGTCAGACTCGCACGCCATTTCCCCGCAATTCCCATCCTGCGTGAAACGAACATTCTCCGATAGGGGAGTTACGGAGTTTCACAACGGGGATGCTCCTCCTGCATCCCGTGGAGAGCTGAGATGGCGGACGCGTACGATTTGCTCGTGATTGGGAGCGGCCCTTCGGGTCAGAAGGCCGCCATCGCCGCGGCGAAGATGCGGCTGAAAGTCGCTCTCGTCGAGCGGCGGCATGGGCTGATGGGGGGCGTGTGCCTGCACACCGGCACGATCCCCTCGAAGACGATGCGGGAGGCGATCCTGCATCTGACGGGTTACCGCCAGCGCGGAGTCTACGGCGACCGCTTCCGCCAGAAGCGGCATATCACCATGGACGAGCTGCGGCGCAAGCTCTCCAGCGTCGTGCAGCACGAAATGGACGTGCTGCACGAATACCTCGATCGCAACCAGATCGACCTGCTGATGGGGGAAGCCCGATTCCTCAATCCGAACACGGTGGAAGTCAGTCGGCCGGGCCATACGCAGCAGGTGACTGCTGGGAAAATCCTCGTCGGGTGCGGTACGCGTCCGGCCCGTCCGCCGCACATTCCGTTCGACGGAGAGACGATTTTCGACAGCGATGAGCTGTTGCAGCTCAAGAAGATTCCGCGGTCGATGATCGTCGTGGGCGCGGGCGTGATCGGCATCGAATATGCGATCATGTTCGCGACGCTCGGCGTCGAGGTGACGGTGATCGACGGCCGCGAACGGCTGCTCGACTTCTGCGACCGCGAGATCGTCGAGATGCTGATGTGGCATGCCCGTTCGCTGGGCATGGTTTTCCGCCTCGGGGAAGACATGGTGCGGATGACGCGCACCGGCGAGCGGACGGTCATCGTCGAACTCGAAAGCGGCAAGCGGCTGCTGGCGGAGGCCGCTCTGTTCAGCGCCGGGCGGGTGGGCGATACGGACGGTCTCAATCTGCCGGCGGCAGGGCTCGAACTCGACGACCGCGGCCGGCTGTGGTGCGACGAGAACTTCCGGACGAGCACGCCGAATATCTATGGCGTGGGCGATGTGATCGGCTTTCCGTCGCTGGCGAGCACGTCGATGGAGCAGGGCCGGCGAGCAGTCTGCGCGGCGTTCGATCAGCCGTTCAGCGCGGCTCGCAATCTGCCATACGGGCTCTATACGATTCCCGAGATTTCCATGGTGGGAAAGACGGAGCAGCAGCTCACGAAAGAGAGAGTCCCTTACGAAGTGGGAGTCGCCAGCTTCCGGGAGATCGCCCGCGGACACATTTCCGGGGACGAGACCGGCCTGCTGAAACTCCTGTTTCACCGCGAATCGCGGGAGATTCTGGGAGTGCACTGCATCGGCGAAACGGCGACGGAGATTATCCACATCGGCCAGGCGGTGATGAGCCTGGGGGGCACGATGGACTACTTCCGCGATACGGTCTTCAACTATCCGACAATGGCCGAGGCCTATAAGGTCGCCGCGTTCAACGGCTTGAACAAGTTGCGTCTGGCGAAGATGTCGGCTCCGGTCGTCATGGTATCGACCGGAGGTGAAGACGAGATCCTGTCCGAGATCGATCAGCTCCGTCGCGAGCTGGTTCACGAAGCGACGGCAGCGGTGTAGCGAGCGGCATCCCCGATGTCGGGGCGGGATCGATCCCGCCCCGGCGACGGCTCGCTTTGTATCCGGGAGCGGCACGGACAAATCGCGGCGACGGACCTGTCGCTGCGCCGGCGAATCCGCGAGCGCGACAGACGATCTATTCGGCCATCGCCCAGGCGATGCCGACGGCGCACGGTCCAAGGTCGGTATAGAGGGTCACCCAGAGATGCTCCTGCCAGTCGGGCAGCAGCAGTTCGCCGTCGACTCCGGCGACGACTCGCGGCAGTCCGAGTTGCAGCGCCAGGTCTTCCAGCTCCCGTTTGCCGTGGCCGCCGATCATATTGACCATTTCGCCCATGGCGTCGAGGACGCAGTTGTCGATTCCGTCGGCTTCCAGGCCGGTCATGCGTTCCAGAATCTGGATTGCCGTTTCTGCGGGAGCATGAAAGGAAATGACGCCTTCCAGCCCGCCCGACAATGTGACCGAGGACGTGAGATCGACCGAAACGCCGTCCGGCGAAAACGGTCTGGGCGTGCCGACCACGCAGGGGCTGCCGAGCAGCGTTCCGAAGACGGCATCGACGGCCCGCAGGAAGGGGCCGGAAATCCGCGAATCAGCCGTTGTCTCGGCCTTCATCAGCATGAATGACAACCTTGAAAACGCGATCTCTCGAACGGCGGAGAATTGTCGATCCGTGGCGGGGTTGTGCAGCAATAACGTGAGCCGACGAGACTGCGGACGTTGCACGCTGCTGCAAACTTAATCTGCAGAGTCACGGTGTCTGGGATCATCAGTCGGAACACGGGCTCCGCGATCCCAGTCGCCTGCAACTTATTCCGGCGGCAGCGATCGAATCAGTTGTAACGCCTGCTGAAAGTCCGCGGGGAGCGGCGCGGTGTAGCGGGACCAGTCCTGAGTGATCGGATGAGCGAATTCCAGCTCCACGGCGTGCAGAGCCATGCGGGGGATGAGAAGCGAAACCGGCGGGGTCTGGTCTCGCGGCAGGGTCCGCGGGGGCTTCAGTTCGCCGAATGGACCATACCATTCGTCTCCCACGATGGGGTGCCCCAGAGTGGCGAAATGGATCCGGATCTGGTGCATCCGTCCCGTGCGCGGCTTCACTTTGACCAGCGTGTGTCGGGGGAAGCGCTCGACGACCTCGTACGCCGTCCGCGAGGGTTTGGCATCGACGGCGTCGGCCCGGCAGGACATCAGGGCGCTGACGCCCCCGGCGGCCCGGCCGATGGGGAGGTCGATCAGGCCGGTGTCGTCGTGCAGGACGCCGTCCAGAATCGCCAGGTAAGCCTTGCGTATCCGTTCCTTCTGAAACTCGATCGAGAGAAGTCGGTGCGAGAGATGCTCCTTGGCGACGGCGACCACGCCGCTCGTATCGCGGTCGAGGCGGTGGATGATCCCGGGGCGGAGCAGGCCCTTCACTTCTGTCTGCTGATTCAAAAAGTGCTGGACGGCATTGGCGAGCGTGCCAGTCGGCGTCTCGCCGCAGGGGTGAACGATCAGGCCGGCGGGCTTATTGACGACGATCAGCCAGGGGTCTTCGGCGACGATTTCGAGCGGGATGTTCGAAGCGGGGAGGGGATCGTCGGGAGGTTCGACGAGTCGGATGGCGACCTGCTGACCGGTGAAGATCCGCTGATCCGGCGAAACGACGGCGCCGTTGACCGTGGCCAGGCCGGCCCGGACCATCCGGTGCAGCCGCCAGGCGGTGTAGTTCCGGAGATGCTTAGCGAGAAATGTGTCGATCCGCGTGCCGGTGAGGTAGTGCTCGACGGTCCGCTCCGCGATGTAGGGAAACTGCATGCTGCTGTGGTCCGAATTCCTGCGCCCGTACGCTCGAACAAGAGGCAAACCGGCAGTGTCGCAGGAAGGATCGCCGCCGTCACGTCTGCGCGAAAACGGTCTCTTTCGGACCCTCCCGATTTTTCCGGCAGCAGTGACTCCGCAGCGGATTTCGTCCTGACAAATCAACGAAAGTCGATACAATCTACGGAGGTTCATCGGTTCCGGGACGGGAGCAGTGCGCATGTTACGGATCGGTCACAGCCAGTCGTCGGTCTGTCAGGGGATCTCCCGGCGTAGTCTGCTGCAGGCGGGCGGAGCCGGATTGCTCGGGCTGTCACTCCCGCAGGTGCTGCAGGCCCAGGAACTCGCCGGGGCCGCCGCGCGGGCCAAGTCGGTGATTTTTCTGTTCCTATTCGGCGGACCGAGCCAGCTCGAAACATTCGACATGAAGCCAGGCGCCGCGGCGGCCATTCGCGGGCCGTATGCTCCGATCGCCTGCCGGACGCCGGGGATGCTGATCGGCGAAAAGCTGCCGCAGCTCGCGGCGATGTCCGACAAGTTCTGCGTGCTGCGGACCTTGTCCCATTCGTACAACGATCACAGCGGGGGCGCGCACTACATTCAGACGGGGCGCCGCTGGCCGATTCCCATCGGGGCGGGCTTCAACGCCACGCCACAGGACTGGCCGTCATGCGGGGCGGTCTCGGACTACGTGCGGCGACAGCAGCAGGGGGGACTCGGCGACGTCCCCAACTACATGGTCGTGCCGAACTCGCTCGGCCGTCTGCAGACGTATTCGGTGCAGCTCAAGCGGCCGGGAGAATATGCCGGATGGCTGGGACGGGGCTACGATCCGGTGACGACCGTGATCGACAAGCGAGATACGAAAGACAATCCCTACTTCCGACCGTGCACGGACGAGGAACTCAACTATCAGATCGAGAATCTGCAGACACCCGAGGCCGTCTCACTGCAGCGATTGGGGCGGCGGCAGTCGCTGCTGCAGGAGTTCGACGCGCAGCGGCGGCAGCTCGACCTGAGCGGCTCGGTTTCGGCGTTCGACCGCTTTCAGCAGCGGGCGCTGGCTCTGGTGACTTCCGAGAAGATCCGGACGGCGCTCGACATCCGCCAGGAATCGCCGGCGATGCGCGACCGCTACGGCCGGCAGCTCTTCGGGCAGTCGACGCTGCTGGCCCGCCGGCTGGTGGAAGCGGGGGTCGGCTTCGTCACCGTCCACTGGGATTGCCCGGACGGGTATAGCTGGGATTCCCATACGAACAGCAAAGACGTCGGCGATCACCTGCTCCCCGGCCTCGATCAGGGGTTGTCGGCTTTGCTGGAAGACCTGGAGCAGCGCGGCATCCTCGACGAGACCCTCGTCGTCGCGATGGGTGAAATGGGCCGGACGCCGAAGGCGAATGCGAACTGGGGCCGGGACCACTGGAGCACGCTCTTCCCCGCGGTGCTGGCGGGAGCGGGGATCCGGGGTGGAATCGTCATCGGCGAGAGCGACCGCGACGCGGCGTACGCACTGTCGCCGCCGTTCGCTCCGGAAGACGTGGCGGCGACGATCTACCATGCGCTGGGGATCGATCCGGAGTTGCGCGTGCTGGATGCCCAAGGTCGGCCGGTGCAGTTGACGGAGGGGCGGGTGATTGGGGAGGTTTGGGGGTGAGGAAGTGGTTAGTGGGTAGTAAAGAGCGGCCGGGCGGTAACGGATTTGGCGTGCATGAAGTCGGCCGCACTGAGATCCCTGCATTGATCGCCTGCCGCAATGGGACCTCGCTGAAGTCCTGCAGGACGGAGGCGAATGCGGCAAGTCGTCACTTCGTGGCAGCTGGCAAGGACCGACGACGTGCGAAGATACTTCCTGAGCAGATTCGAGGGAACGGGGAGTTCTCTTAATGATCCGTATGTCGCGGTCGTCTCCCAATTCGGCACCACCAATATCATTGACTTGCGATCTGATCCTACTCGCCGATCAGGCTGGTGCGTCGCGTCGGTTGACTCGGCCGATCCACCTCCCATTCCACCATTCGCATTCCTTGCAGATCTTGAATACCTCTATCTGAGCGACGACCTCGATGAGGAGTTGTCGCGAGAAATCTGCGAAAGAGTTGCTTCCGCGTTAAACCTATCCTTCTGTGAAACCACCCTACGGAAGATCCTCGTCGAGCTTCTCTTAGTTTACGGTGATCTACGTCCAAACGGTGATGGTATCTATCGTGTCCACCTCGCCGGCGAGATTTGGTCGGCAAACGAAGAGGAAACGTTTGCAGTTAAGTCCCGTTACTGTTTTCCATACCACGCTGATTTCACCGGAGTCAATCCGGGTGCGCCGAACGAGCTCGGCATTGACGTTGTCGCGACCTTGTTAGAAGTGGTCGCAGATGCGTATGGGCAGGAACTGGTCAATAAAGCGATCGCGAATCGCGTGTCCTCCAACCACCCCATACATGCCGGGCTGCAAGACTTGATTCAACTCTCTCAGGACTCGTGTTCTTGCCGCGTGGGTACACTTCGATCAAACTGGCTCAGCAAGGTCGCATTAGACTTACTTGAATTGCGGGGAACAATTGCATTCGACGCCAAACTGCAAGGTCGGTTGCGGGATGCTCGCGGCTGCGAGAGTCTTGCTTTCGAGCTGGCAGTCATGGCTGCCTATTCGCGGAATGGTGCACTTGTCACGCCGACTGATGAAAACTCAGCGGAATGCACCGTGCTGTGGAATGGGCTTCCAAGATTTCACGTTGAGTGCAAACGAAAAGAGGCGGAGACTCTGAGACCGCGGGATTCTCAGCGTTGGTTTGATGAATTGACGCGAGCCACGTTTGAACTTATGGATCAACGGTCTTGCTTTGGTTCAATTACGGTTTCCTCTAGGTTTGACCCGACCGACAGAGACGTTACTCTGATACGGCGGCATCTTGAGCGAACGCTCTCGGTCGAGTCGCCGCATGGTGTCTGCACTCGGCTGAATTCTAAATCACCGGCCACGATTCTGAAACACTTCGATGGTCGTTCCTACAGCGCCGCCGGTCGCCGGTGGTTGTGTCGGCGGATGTAGGAGCGGACGTTTCGCATCAGTTGCGGCATCGTCGAGCATTTGTGGTTCCGTGTCACGTTGGCGTGTAAGTCCTCCCACGTTCGTTCGATCCGGTTGTGATCCGGACAGTACGGCGGCAGGAAGTGCAGGCGCAGCCTGCGCCCCAGCGGCGTCGCCAGACTCTCCCGCACCAGTCGGGTCGTATGGATCGCGTAGTTGTCCAGGACGACATGGATCTTCTTCGCCTGCGGATAGCGCTGCGTCAGCTCCCACAGCAGCAGTACGAACAACGCCGTGTCCTTCCGGTCGCCTTCGATCGCGATCAACTCCTTCGTCCGCGCATCCTGAGCCCCCGCCAGGTAACGCTTCTCGTTCTTCCCCGGCGTGAGAACCTGTTTCTGCTGCCCGCGGAGCATCCAGTCCTCGCCGATCTTCGGATTGAGATGGATGTCGATCTCGTCCTCCCAGACCGCCACTTCGCCCGTCGGCAGATGCGCCACCAGTTCCTCGATCTGCTCCAGACACTGCTGTTTTTCGGCCTCCGGCCACGGACACTCGACCGTTGGCTTCGGTCGTCCGCGCCGCGCCCCGATCAGCCGCAAGGCCCGGCTCATCGTCGACAGGCTGATCTTCACACTCGTCCGTCGACGGAGCGTTGTGATCAGCATCTCCCGCGTCCAGGTCGGCCGCTTCCAGCCGTCCTGCAGCGGATCGCCGGCCACGACCTCCCGCAACTGCGTCAGGTACTCCTCGGTCAGTTTCCGTGGCCCGTTGCCGCCCCGCCGGTCGAACAAACCGATCTCGCCGTCCTTCCCGTAACGCTGCTCGGTCCGATACACGGTGCTGCGACCGACCTTGAGCGAGCGGGCAATCCAGGTGGGAGAACGTCCTTCCAGTCGATGGATCACGATCAGATACCGCGTTCTCAGCCCGGCGTCCTTCAGAAACTTCAACTGCTCGGACAACCGCTGCTTGGCGCGCTCCGCCCGGGGTGAAAGAATGCCTTCCATGGGGAACTCCTTCCTTGGTTTGGAGTTGTGATACCTCCAAGGTAAGGGTTCCCCATCTCGTTTCCACTGCAATCCCTCCGCTCTGCCGCGCGCCTCACATTCGTGGCCGGTGATTTAGAATAGCGATCGAGTTCATTCTGTCGGAACCGACGCCGAGCGTTACCGATGCTGTGGTCGCAGTTCCAGGCGGTTGTGACTATGCTTGTGCTCAGGTCGAGCCTTCTTGTGAAGGTCATTTCCGTCCGCCCAAGTGTTTTTCCTGGAAAACTGAACAGCGTTTTCGTTGGCTGCGGAGCGCCTGCGACTCACTTGCGAAAGCCGCAGAGCAGCTTCCTCGCGACGAGCTAGGTATTGTCTATTTGGAGGTCCCCGGCGGATTGCCAGATGTAGCGTGGTTCCGCACATTGGTGATGGAGCAGGAAGTCATGGCTCAGTTCAACCACCAACATGAACGGGTCAGCGCGGTTGTCGTAAGCAGCGAAGCGCAATGGCTCAAAAGCTACGAGGAGTCGGATGTACCAGTTCCGGTGCTCACGAGATTCAGCCGATTTGTTGAGAACCCACAAACTCGGAATCCGATCACAAGTCAGCACCCGGTTCTCGGACGTGACTTCGGCTATTCGCGGTAAGAAAGTTGGGTGCCGCCACAGTCAGCCTCGGCCCAGCAATATCACATACTGTGGGGTTCGGGATCGTAGGGCCGGGCACGCCCGGCCCTACGATCCCGAACCCCAGTTTTCTTCCGACGAAGATGGAGGCAGGAGGGTTGCGACCTGGCGGTCAATCCTTGGCCGGGACCGCAAGGTCATTGCCGGTACGACTTGCGCACGGTTTCCAGGGGTGTCTCCGCAACCCCCGGTACATTCTGGCATCTCTCCGGGATGGCTGCCTTCATTGGTCCTGGCGGATGATGAACGCGAAAGATCGACCGGGCGCGCCCGGTCCTATTGCCGGACGTTGCCCGTTTGGCGAAGCCTCACTGCGTCACTCGGAAATTGCCGAAGCGGACCCAGCGTTCGCCGTCTCCCGGTTCGCCCGCGGCGAAAATGCCGAAGCCGAGACCCTCTTTGGTCTCCTGAATCGCAGAGTGAAAGAAGGTCCGGTACTTGCCGTCGGACGACGGGCCGACCTGGAAGTGGGCGTAGTGGCCGCGGACGGTGATTCGGAGTGGGCCGAAGGCTTCGTCGGCGGGCCAGTACTTGACCGCGTACTTGCCGGGATTGCCTTCCTGGCCGGGCGTGCCGATGAAATCGACTTTGCCGGGCGCGAGGACAAAGTAGCCGTCGAGATTGGTCTTCCGGACGGTGAACAGGGACCCGTCGCGATCGGTCGGGCACAGACCCGCGAGCTCCCCGCGCCGTAACGGTTCCCCCACAATCGTCACGTCGACCGAAGCGATCACAGTTTCAGCCGTTTTGAACGGCAGATTGACCTTGAGCATGGGGCGGGGCTGCTTCGGCCGGACCGGCTTCAGACGGAGTTCGAGAGCGCCATCGAGTATGCGATAGTCCTCGCGGTCCAGTCCGACCGCCTGCCACTGGTCGGAGAGGCCGCGATCGAAGTTGCCTTCAAAGAGCACGGTCTGGCCGAGGGACTCCGGAAGCCAGGCCACGCAGATCAACAGCATCGTGAGTAACGTCTGTCGCCTGGTCTGCATCGCAGTGGCTCCTCGGCTGAAACGCAACGGCTCCCCGGGGACCGCGGTCGGACCGCCGCAGCCCTTCGGCCCGGATGCGCATTCTACGCGCAGGAACAATGCCGGCTCAAAGAGAAACTTTGGCGATCTGGTTGAGGAGCGTGGGCTGGCGATCCCTCATCAAGTCCGGCCGGGCACGCCCGGCCCTACGGCGTGCCCTGAAACACCCGCCGGGCGAACTGGTACAGATCGCTTTTCCAGACCTTGAAGTCGTGCCGCCCGCCGACGATGACGTTGTAGACGTGCGGGACCTGCTGTTCATCGAGCATTGCGTGCACACCTTGAGTCACGCGAAACAGGCCGTCCTGATCGCCGCAGGCGACGTACAGCAGCCGGAGTTTCTTCGTCGCGTCGACATCCTTGAGCAGCTTGGCGGGGGGCCGGGTGTTCGGGGCCGAGGAGAAGCCTCCGACCCAGGCGAACGTGTCGAGGTTGTTGAGGCCAAAGTTGAGCGACTGCCCGCCCCCCATCGACAGACCGGCGAGGGCGCGAGATTCGCGATCTGCCTTCACCGAGTAGGTCTTCTCGATGAACGGAATCAGATCGGTGAGCAGGTCCTGCTCGAACGCCGCGAACGCCGGCGACTGCTTCGGGATCGGATCGCGTGCGGTGACGTCCTGCGCGGCCCGTCCGTTTGGCAGGACGACGATCATCGGCACCGCCTGCTGGTCGGCGTAGAGATTGTCGAGAATCACGTCGGGTGCACCGTGGCGGGTCCACTCGTGCTCGTCACCGCCGATGCCGTGCAGGAGGTACAGGACGGGATACGTGCGGTTCCTGTCAAAACCCGGCGGCGTGTAGACCTGCGCCTTGCGCTTCAGCCCGACGGTCGTCGAATCGTACTCAACGGTTTCCAGCTTGCCGCGATCGATGCCATCGCGGCGGGTGTCATAGCCCTCCGGCGGCGCGGGAAGACTGGGGGCGTCAGACTGGGCCGGGGCCGTTGATGCGGACAGCGCCAGCAGGATGCCGGCGAAAAGGGCGACGGTGTGCGTGCTCATGCTGCGGTCTCCTCGGAGGAATCGGGGTCGGTTTCGTGGACTGCAATGGATTCGCCGTGGAGCGCCTGAGCGACCTGCGTGAGGAGCCGTACCAGCATCTCCGCTTCGGCGGGCTGCATGGCATGGAACATCTGCTGCCGGATCGCTTCGCTCGCCGTCCAGAGCTGCCGGAACTTGCGTTTGCCGGCCGGCGTGAGGGCGACGGTTCGCGCGCGGGCGTCGGTCGGATGGGTCTCTCGGCGGACGAGCCCGCTCCGTTCCAGGAGGACGAGCATGGCCCGGACGGTGCTGGGGTCCGAGGACATCCGGCGGGCGAGTTCGCGCTGAGTGAGGGCCTGCCCGCGGGCGAGCGTCGCCAGCAGCACAAACTGGTCGGCTGTGACGCCGTGCGCTGCGAATTGCGTCTCTGACCGGCGGTGGAGGGCCAGGTAGGCGGCGCGGAGCGCCAGCGGCAGTTCGGACGGGATCGTCACGGGAGTCTCCGGAATTTTCGTGCGTATACGCACGATTCAGGAGCGTACTGTTGTGGCGGGCGGAGTGCAAGGTCTATCGCGAGGTTGTGCGAGTCCCGACGGACGAGGACGTCTTTCGGACCGGGGAACCAATCGATCTCGCGCCCGATTCGGTACGGCCGCGGACGGCGGGCGAGGAGACCGGTGGTTGGCCCTTGGCACGCGATGCCTGATTCGAGCCCACGCCCATCGCGGACTCTGGGCGTGCCACCCAGTTGCTACCGCCTCGGCGGTCGGCTTTGGCGAGGCTTGTCGCTCCCCTCCCGCTCCAACTGGTCAAGTCGGGCCAGCTTGCGATCCGCGTTGAACTTCGGGAAGGGAAGTTCCTGCGCCAGCCGGTCGAGGTCGGCCTCCGTCAGATCGGTCCGGGCCCGGCAGACGGCCCGAAACACTGGCAGCTTTTCACGGAGGGCCAGAATCTCCCGGCGGGTCCGGCCCTTGGGGGCGTCGGGCCAGGGAGCCAGGTGTTCGGTCAGCTCGAAGAAAGCCGGGACGACCTCCTTCATGTAGCGCCAGTAGGTCGGGTTATCGGTCTGCAGGATGAGCGTGCCGCCAGGGATCAGGCAGCGATGGACCAGCGCCAGGAATTCCGGCGTGATCAGCCGCTTGAAGACCTCTCGACGCTCGTAATAGGGCTGCGGGTGATAGCAGTCGATCTCGGCGATGGTCCCCGGCGCGACATACTGTTCGAGAAATTCCCTGCCGCCGATCACCGCGAACCGGACATTCGACAGGCCCCGCTGATTGGCCCGGCGGGTGCCGTAGCGGATCACCACCGGCAGAATGTCCGACGCCACGTGGTCATGATCCGGCCGGGCGACGGCGCTGCACAGCGTCGACCGCCCATTGCCGCAGCCCAGGTCGAGCACGATCGGAGCTGTCCGTCCAAAGATGGCGGCGAAGTCGAGCGGGCCGGGGGGCGGCAGTTTCTTGATTGCCGTCCGCGCCCACTGATCTTCGGGCAGCACCTTCCCCGGCACGCGGACGCCGAATTCGACATCGGGATCGGTGGCTGGTGAGGACGGCGGGGCAGGGCGGGGGGGCTTCAACGGAAGGACCTGTCGGAAGAGCGGGTGAGGGGCAATATCACCCCCAGCCTACTGCTTGCGGTGCTTTCCCGAAACGCTGCGGTTCTTGCGAGTCACCGGTTTCGCCTCCTCCTGCAGCGGCGCGAAGCCTTCTCGTTCGGTGCAGTAGGCGTTGATGGCGCCGTCTTCCAGGCCGTATTCCCATCCGTGCAGCGTCAGTTGTCCGCGCTGCAGCGCGGCGGCGACCGACGGATGGGTCTGCAGGTTCTCGATCTGGACGAGAATGTGCTCGCGAACGGTGATTTCCAGCAGATACTCGGAATCGTCCACGTGGGCGTAGTTCTCCGTGACGATCCGCCGGGTGGCTTCGGCATGCTGCAGCCATTGTCGGACGGTCGGCAGCTTTTCCAGCGACTCCGGGTGCAGCAACGCCTTCATGGCGCCGCACTGGGAATGGCCGCAGACGATGATATCCCGCACGCCCAGGACGCTGACGGCGTATTCGATGGTCGCCGCTTCACCGCCGGCGCCCGCGCCGTACGGCGGAACCATGTTCCCGGCGTTGCGCATGACGAACAGCTCGCCGGGGCCGGACTGGGTAATCAGATTCGGATCAACGCGGGAGTCGGAGCAACTGATGACGAGGGCACTCGGATTCTGCCCGCCGGCGAGTTTGGCGAAGAATTCGCGTTCTCGCTGAAAAATCTGCGAGTGAAACTGGCGGACGCCGTGCAGCAGGTGGTTCATTGGGAAGCTCCGGGACAGAAGAAGACCTAACCGCGGCGACGCGGAAAACGCGAAGAAAGCAAGAGAAGCGTGACGACCACGAATCGCACAAAGGAACGCGAATGATGACGGCGAAGAGGGAACCACGAAAGGGACTGAGGTCATGGAAAGATGTGACGCGAGTCCGGGAACGACACTGCAATCTGTAGGAAGCTATTCCAGAACTGTCAACGTCCTTAGCTTGTGAAGCGAAGAGTTTGGCGCGGCAGGTAAGCGGATAGGGCCGGAATTTCTGACTCGCCTCTTGCCAAGTCGGCATCATCCCGGTATCCGTCGATGGGTCGGGACGAGCCGTCGTTTCCGGCTTCCGCACGCTGCTCTTCAATTCGGGATTGCAATGTCCACATTCCTCCGCTTTGGTTTGAGCCCGGTTCTGATCGCCCTGTTCGCGATGCCTGTCTGGGCGGGCGATCTGCGGGTCGGCTTTGCGACCACGGATATCACGCCGCCCGTCGGCTTTCGCATGAGCGGATACTTCTTCGAGCGGCTCAGCGCGGGGACCAAAGATCCGCTCTACGTGCGCACGATGTATCTCGAGCAGGATGGCGTCGTCGCCGTAATCGCGATTTGCGATCTAATCGCCATCTATCCCGAAGTGGGCCAGGCCACGCGGGCCGCCGCCGAGCAGAAGTTCCAGATTCCGTCCGCGCACATCTCCATCGCCGCCACGCACTCGCACACGGGGCCGCTGTACGCCGGGGTGCTGCGGGATTACTTCCACAAACGCGCGGTCCTGGCGCACAGCACGGACGAGCGCGAGGCGGTCAATTATCCCGGCCTGCTTCAGGAACGAATCCTGGCTTCGATCCACGACGCCCGCAAAAACGCGGCGCGGGCCGTCCTGGCCACCGGCTACGCCGAAGAGACGCGCTTGTCGTTCAATCGCCGGTTCCACATGCGGGACGGGAGCGTGCGGTTCAATCCGGGCGTGCAGCACCCGGACATCGTTCGGGCGGCGGGAGACATCGATCCGCAGATCGGACTGGTGCAGGTGCTGTCGGCGGACGATCAGACGCCGCTGGGACTGTTTTCGTCGTTTGCGCTGCATCTCGATACAACGGGCGGAACGCTCTATTCGGCCGACTATCCCAAGATCCTCCACGACCGGCTCAGCGAGCGCTACGGTCAGCGGTTCGTCTCTCTGTTCGGAACGGGCACCTGCGGCGACATCAACCACGTGGATGTCTCCAGTCAGACTCGACGGCCGGCCGAAGAGATCGGCGGCCTGCTCGCCGACACCATTCTCGCGCAGCTTCCGCAACTGACGCCCCGGCACCGCGCCCGACTGGCGGTCCGTTCGGGAACGGTCAACGCCCCGCTCCAGGCCTACTCCCCGGAACGGATTGCTCAGGCTCACAGCGACATGGCGAAAGTCGGGACGCCCGACGCAACTTTTCTGGAGCAGGTGGAAACGGTCAAGATTCTCGACGTCGCCAAGCGGAATTCCCCGACCATCCCGCTGGAGGTCCAGGTCTACCGGCTGACCGACGCGGCTGCGATTGTCATGCTGCCGGGGGAAGTCTTTGTCGATCTTGGACTGGCCATCAAGGCCCGCTCGCCGTTCGCCACCACGCTGGTCGTCGAACTGGCGAATGACGTGCCGGCTTACATCCCGACTCGGAAGGCCTTCGCCGAAGGGAGCTACGAAACGGTGAATTCTCTGGTGCAGTCGGGAGGAGGCGAACTGATGGTCGACAAGGCCGTGCAACTTTTGCAGGAGCTGGCCCCGGGAGCCGAGGTCAAATGAGTCTCGGCGACGCGCTCTTCGCGGCCGGGCTGTTCGCCGCCTTCGGCGGCATCGTCTGGTCGGCGATGCAGCCCCGGTACGAGTTCGTGCTCCGCATTCGCGGAGGAAAGCTGACTCCGGCCCGCGGCAGAGTGACGGCGGCGTTTCTGCACACCGCCATCGGAATCGTGGAGGAAAATGGCGTCGAGCAGGGCTGGATCGCCGGCGAGCGGCACGGGAAGCGGGTGCGACTGGCCGTCAGCCGCAGTTTTCCGGCCGGAGCGGCCCAGCAGCTTCGGAACGCGTGGCACTTTTGAATCGCCGGAGAAGACTTCGAGATGCTATGTCGTCCTCTGCGGGATTCTGCCAAGTTCCGCCGGGCACGACAGCGTCGCATAGAGGCACAGTCCCACCAGCAGCACGGCCATGATCAGGCTGCGCTCATAGTAGACGTAGTCGAGCCACGTGGGGAACGTGACTCCCAGCAGGCGGTTCAGGCGATCGAGCGTGACCGCGGCGATGTATTTGTCGTCGCCGAAGCGGAGCATCTGCGGTCGCAAATACGAGCGGACCCAGTTGAGATCGAGGCCGGCGGGAATTCCGTAAATCTGCATCAGTTCGACAGCGTACGCAGTCATTTCCAGAGTCGCGGTTCCGGATTCGCTGTACGCAAAACCGCCGGAGAACAGGAAGCCGTTCCCGCTGGTGCGGTGAAGTTCACGCAGCCAGCGGTGGATCTTCTGGCGGTATTGATCCCGGTCGATGGGGCGTCCGATGACGTCCAGCAACTGCGTGATACGTAAAACGTCTTCCAGCAGGGCGTACTCATCGCCGGCCAGAGCGTTCAGGGTGGCCAGCAGGCGTTGTTCGAGGAAATCCTTCTGCTCTGATGACAATTCGTGGCGCAGCTCCAGGACGCGAATCGCCCAGTCGTATTGGATCAAACTGGTGATTGGGAGCTGCGGCAGGCCGCCGAGCAGACTCTGACGCTGTTGATCGATTTCCGGCAACCAATTCAGTTCCTCCGGTCCTATGAGACCTGTGCGGATCGCACTTCCGAGTATGTATGGCATCACCAGTAACGGCTCGCCAGACAATTCTGATTGAAGCAACTTTCGCGGGCGGGAGAGATCGGGACGGAGTCCTGATTCGATCGCGCCGTCGGCGACGAGCTCCCAGTCGCGCCAGCTCGCGCTCGAAAAGGGGGCCCGATCGAAGGCCTCGACGTGCTGTTTGATGCGCGCGGGCGTCGTCGGCCGCCAGATCGAGCTGGTGAACCAGGCGAGCATGGGGACGGTGACCAGCACTGTTGCCGCGACCCGCCATCTCCGCCCCGGGGCCAGCGGAGAGTCAGAGCGATCTTTCCTTGCCACGACGGGCAGCAGGAGCATCACTCCGCTGAAGAAGACGGCGGGCAGCAGCATCTGGTCGACGAAGTGGATGTCCTGCACGCCGACAGTACATACGGCGGACGTCTGTCCGAGAAACGCCATTCCCGCAATCAGCGACTGCCCGATCACCGTGCGGTTCGCCAGCCCCTGCCGCGCGAAGCCGGCGAGGAGGTACAACATGGCGCCCAGTGAAATCAGGTAGATCAGCAGCATCAGTGACGTCGCTCCGACGAGCGGCAGACCGATCGTCGCGGCGAAGAACAGCAGGGCGGCCCACTTGTGCCGGCGCCACCAGTGCCGGGCGGCTTCCTGGACCGCCTGCTGGTCGATGTCGGCCGGGACATTGCCCGCCTGGATACGGCGAATCCCGGCGGCGCCGAACAGGGCGGCACCTACCAGTAGAAACAGGCTGATGGCGGGCAACGCCAGAAACGCTACGAACTTGGAAAGCCAGGAGGCATTCGCCAGCGGCAGCACGCTACCCGAGACTTTACCTCCAGTGAGAATCGGCAATGGCAGGGAAGCGGCCGCGACGCGCAGCAGTTGCGGAGCGCCCGCGAGCGGATCGCGGGCGCGTTCCACCTCGGCCGCCTGGATCCGCCGGCGAACACCGGCTTCAAAGTCGTCTCCCGCGACGCTGTATAGACGCAGCGCGGCACGAAGGTCGCTCTCGGGAACCAGTTCGCATTCGGGGTTGAGGTTCAGAGGCATGTCAGCACCGTTCCGATCAGCGACGCAGGAGGCTCGTTGCCGAGCATGCGAAAGAGAGCGCGACGCGCCTGATAGAGGCGACCTTCGACGGTTTTCGGGGAAACCGACAGCAGGCTGGCGACGTCCTTGACGCTGGTTTCTTCCAGGTAGTGCATCAGGACGGCCTGTCGCTGATTGGCGGGAAGTCGCTGAATGGCCTGCCGCAGTCGCTCGATCCGGTCAGAGCCCTCCGGGTCCGTTGCCGCGACAGCCTGCTCGACAGCGGGCGAATCGAACTTCACAATCCGCTCGCGTCTGCGGCGTGCGCGAATCCAGTTGCGATGCTGATTACGGGCCACGCCGCGGAGCCAGGCTCCGAAGATGTCGGGCTGCGTCCAGTCGCCTCGGCACGCTTCCCGATGGAGCCACGCCTCGGCAAAGCTGTCCTGCGCGATCTCAGCAGCATCCGCCCACGGCGTCCCCCAGGAGGCGATCAGCCCCACGAGCGGCCCACGATATCGACGAATCAGCTCGGACAGGTCCATATTGCTCGTTCTCCACCCCGTAGTGTCCGGAGAGTTCCCGGATCCCACAAGAAAGTGGAAGAATCGAGAAATGGGGCGTTCGCCGGAACGCGGGCGATCTTCACCGCTCCCGTTCAGCCCGAGCGGCGGCCTGGTCGAACAGATGCCGCGCGGCCCGGCCGCTGATGACTGCGCAGCGCAGCAGCTCCGCGGCAATCAGTTCCACCGCTTCCCAGTGGCCAGGCCGATCGAGCAGGTGTTCGGTCTTATCGAGCAGCCTGCGTTCGAGTCGATCGATCTGGCTGGCGCTGCCGGCCCGCTGCTTCGTGAGCATCCGGACGTTTCGCAGA
Organism: Planctellipticum variicoloris; assembly: GCF_030622045.1. Taxonomy (NCBI): domain Bacteria; kingdom Pseudomonadati; phylum Planctomycetota; class Planctomycetia; order Planctomycetales; family Planctomycetaceae; genus Planctellipticum; species Planctellipticum variicoloris. Next base: position 3,486,986 of record NZ_CP130886.1, read on the forward strand.
TCCTGCGACGCGGCGTCCCAGTGGTAGTCACCGGCGTGACGGGCTTCGGCGGCGAGACCGCCGAGGAGAATCAGAACTTCCGTTTCGAGCCAGTCCTTCGAAGGGCGAAATGTCCCCTTGCGGATCTCGCAGACGCCGAGCCGGAGGTGGTTCGGTTCGACGCTGACGCGCTGGACCGGGCGGCCGAGGGCCAGAGCGACGACCGCGTGGCCGGCTTCGTGGTAGGCGGTAGCGATTTCGTGGAGATCGGGCATTTTTCGTTTGACGAGCCGGTGGAGATGGACGTCGTCGAGCAAAGCCTATCGGAGGACGCCCGCGTCGCGGGCGGTGCTCGCCAGCAGCAGGAGCATTTCGGCCCACTGGACGCGCTGGGCGAATTCGGTAAGCGCCGGGTCGCCCGCCTGTGCGGCGGCTTCGCAGAGGTCAACGAAGGCGAAGGGATCCCAGCCGCGTACGGTCCAGAGTCGGCCGGACCAGCGGTCGAAGTTCGCGGGTGGTGCGAATTCGCGGGCCAGCAGAGCGAGCTCGGCAAAGATCGGATGCGGCCCGACATGGCGGAACCAGTATTTCGAGTTCCCGTAATCCGGCTCCCGACGATGCATGATCGCGTGCCAGTAGTCGCCGGCGCGGTGCAATCCGCGGCCCTCGATCGACTGCGAGCATTGATGGCTCTCGTCGAGAAAGTCGTGGAGCTGGTACAGACCGGCCCGCAACGCGACGCTGTCCGGACCGGAAGGCAACTCGGCATTTGCGATGGCCTGACGCAACTCAGGCGATCCGGAGGGCCTGGGTGCCAGGACCGGGAGCGTCCCCTGCCAGCCTGCGAAGGGTTTTGTATTCGCGGGAATTGTCGTAAAGGCGCAACGCAGCTTGCCGGAACGGAGAGCAGGGGCGAGGTCATCGCCGGGCAGGGCATGGGAAGGGAGCTGCTGTAGCGCCGAGGGCCAGTAGACGGCGTCCGCCTGCCAGCCGGTCCGGAACGTCAACGTGAGGAGTTCGGGCGGCAGAGCGGCAACAAGGCTCGTCAGCGGAGTGAACGATTCGGGAAGGAGAACCAGCAGATCAAGCGGTTGATTTGAAGCGGCAACCTGCTCAACGATTGCACGTTGCGTCGCTTCTGCGACAGGCTGCCGCGTCCATGCGACGGGACCGGCGTCTGCGGCTTGTAAGTCTGACAGGATTTGACTCGCGGCGGCGGGTCCCGCGTGAAAATTCAGCCGAGTCATGTAGGCAATCCTGAAGAAGCCGGCCGCGGGCGACAAAGTCATGCCGCCTCGGGGGATAAGGTCTGGTTGAGCGTCCATCATCGTCTGCCGGCGGCTGCGGGATCAACGGAGCGGACGGAACGTTCCGAGCCATCGCGGCCCCCGCATTCGCCATAACCGCTACTCCACGCAAGGTTTGCGACAGTTCTTGCGACGGACTCGGCACGAAAGCTGCTTCGCAAAACTTCCCGGATCGCCTGTTTTCCGTTGGAACTGTGCGGGGGAGTGCGTATTCTGTGGGTCAGAAACCCGGGATTCCCGGGTACTGCATCGGGCCGTTTCGCGTGGGAGTGCAGGAAGCGTTTGCCATCCTGCCCCGAGCGAAGGTTTCTGGCCAGTCCCAGCCGACGACCATTCGGTTTCCGGGAGTCAGCACTTCGCTGCGACTTGGGATTTCGTCTGATGGAAGTCATTCTGCAGGGCTACGACGTCAATCGGCCGACCTGGTTTTACCTGTCGCTGCTGCTGATCGTCGCCGTCTTCTTCAAATTCAATCGGCTCTGGTCCCTCCGGAATCTGGACCTGGCGCTGCTGTTGAGCCTGGCCCCCGGGCTGTTGATCATTCAGGCCGATGACCCGAAAACGCTGCCGCTGGGCTACGGCTGGATGTTTCTGGTGACCGGCCTGTTGCTGCTGCGGCTGTTTGTGGATGGGGCCTTCACACGCAGACCCCGGCTCGAACAGAATCTGAACGCGGCGGGCATGGCGTTCCTCTGCGGGGCGGCGTTTCTGTTCCAGACAACAAAAATCATGACCGAGCCACCGCACGAGTCGACTCTGGCGACAGTGCTGCGGGCCGATCAGTTGCTGAATCGGCAGGACACGACCCAGGAGCCTGCACAGGACGCCAGTGAAGCCGCATCAGAAGCCGGCCCCGCGACTTCCCTTCTGGCGACCACGGTCGTGCCGTTTTCCGGGGGCGTCGCCGACGCCGGCGCCCGCCTGATGGCCATTCTGGCTCACGCGGCGGTCGTTCTGGGGCTGATCTTCGTCGGACGCTGGCATTTCAGCGACACGACGCTAGGCCTGGCGATGGCCACGCTGTACCTGCTGCTTCCCTGCACGGCATACGACGTGACGAGGGTGAATTCTTTGCTGCCGGCGGCGCTGATTCTCTGGGCGGTCGCCTGTTATCGAAAGCCGATCGTCGCCGGCCTGCTGCTCGGTCTCGCCTGCGGATCGATGTTCTTCGCCGTGTTTCTGCTGCCGCTCTGGACGGCATTTTACTGGAAACGGGGCGCAATGCGATTCGCCTCCGCCCTCGTCGGCACCGCGGTGGTCGTGGTGGCGAGCCTGTTGCTGACGTCGGCAGATTCACACTCGTTCACGCGGCAGATTATCGGTTCAATCGAGTGGAGCGCTCTGAAGTTTCAGGCGGGCGAAACGGGCGTCGGCTTCTGGAGTACGGTCGATCCCGCCTGGCGCATTCCCGTCTTTGCCACCTTCCTGGTCATGCTGACCGCGCTCTCCATCTGGCCCCTCCAGAAGAGCGTCGAGCAACTGCTCTCGCACTCGACGGCGATCATCGTCGGGACTCAGTTCTGGTACCCGCAGCACGGCGGAATCTACGTACTGTGGTATCTGCCGCTGATGCTGACCGTTGTCTTCCGTCCGCGGCTGGCTCACCTGATACCAAACCCGCCACCCACCCCGACCCTGATCGCCACCCACGACGAAGCCTCCCGCCGAGAGTCCTGGAATATCGTCATCACCCGCTGGCGCATCTTCCGCTAGCCGGCGGGGCCGGTTTGTGCCGACTCAGAGATGGGTTGGGCGTGGATATCGCGTACGGCTGCGATGGATGAAGAGAGATGGGGCTGGTTGGCAGGTGTCGCCCCCAGAGTCCTTGATGGGCGCGGTCTTTCACATGGCGCGGGAGAATTCGGGTGAAGAAGAGCACTGGTGGTTAAAGACCACCAGTGCTCTGCAGCCGATCTTTACGCTTCGCCGCGGAGGCGTTTGCCGAGTTTGTTGATGGCGTCGCCGCACGCCTTGCGGGCTTCGTTAAAGCCGACGACGGTGACCGATTCCTGTTTGAGATAGTTCAGGACGATGGCTTCGGCGTCGGCGATTTCCTGGCAAACGCCCGGGACTTCGGTGGCGATGGAGTGGGGAATCGTGGTGACGCCATTGAGGTCGCCGTGGAGCAGGTCGCCCGGGTAAACGGTCATGCCGCCGACCGTCACCGGAATGTTGATCGAGATCGTATGGCAATAGCCGTGCGCCGCGATCGCTCCGTTTGTAAAGGCCGGAAAGTCGATGGCTTCGACCTGGTCGAGGTCACGGCCGGTGCCGCTGGTGACGATCCCCTTGGCCCCAAATTTCTTGTAGGTCGTGCACATGACTTCGCCGAACGTGGCGGAGGCGCAGGGCTGATCGAGATCCTGGAAGACGATGACCGGCGGGCCGGGGACGGCGGCCATGGCGTCGAGCTGAGCTCCGATGCTGCTGTAGGAATCGCCCGCGCGGGGCGGTTTCATGCTGCGGAAGGTCGAAGTCAGGGCGTAGCCGACCATCGGGGGCATTTTGGGGAAACAGGCCCTGATGGACTGGTCCATGTAGCCTTCGTTGCGGGGGATAATGTTCCAGAGTTCGACCGCGTTGCAGATGGTGGGCGAGTCGTACTTGGCGAGATCGGCGAGCTGAGCGGGGGTGAGACCGGCGGCGGCCATGCGGGGAACTCCGGAGAAACGATGCCAAACAGCGGCCAGCCCGCGGCCAGCCTGCGGGGCCAATCATAAGCGGAGCGTTACGCGTTGTGAAAGGCGGCCAAAATGGGGGAGTGCGAACCCTTGGCGGCGAGGCGTGTCGGAGAGTAGACTGTACCGACTTCGGGATGTAGCTCAGTTTGGCTAGAGCACCTGGTTTGGGACCAGGAAGTCGCAGGTTCAAATCCTGTCATCCCGACTGACATTTCCTAACAACTTCGCCGTTCGGGCGGAGTCAGGAGTGAAGTCAAGCCCCGCAGCTTCGGCTGCGGGGCTTTCGTTTTCAGCGGTCTGCCGGGTTTTGAGAGCCCGGCGTCCGGTCGGCCCGGCGTACTTTTCAACGGGCGCCGGAATGGCCCCGATCGTCAAAATCCCGCCGCTGAGCTGGTTGACGGTCCGCTTCATCTTCCGAACGGACTGAAACCGCAGAAAGACCTGAAGGTCGATCTGCTGGAACAGGCGGCCGATCGAACCCAGGTTTTCCGGATCCTCCGCCAGCGTCGGCAAATGATCCAGCAGGGCGACGGCGGCATCGACAGACTCGTGCGGCGTGATCGTGGATGCCTGCGAATTCTCCAGCGACACGATCTCGCTGGCGAGCTGCAACTTCCGGGCAGCCAATTCTTTCACCCTGGGTTCAATCGCGGCAAAGGTTTCGGGACAACTGGCCAGTGCCAGGTTGCCAGCGGCCGTCTGATAATGCTGTTCGACATCCGCCAGCGTTCCCCGCTTCTGCTCGATCTGCCGCAACCGGTCGGTGTCAGCGTCGGGAGTTTCCGCGAGTTTTGCACGGAGTTTGGCCACCAGCCGCTCGCGCATGGCGGGGTCGAGCAGCCGCTGTCGAACCGCGGCCAGTGCGAATTTGGTGAGCAGGGGGCCGCCGACGTGGTTGTGATCGCAGCATTCCCCGTGACTCTGCTGATAGTATCCGCAGGTGTAACGAAAGCTTCCAGCATACGGCACGCGGTACATCGGCCAGCCGCACTCCATATCAAAGACGCGAGCCCCCAGCGGATTCTTTTCCGGATCGCGCGAGCGAGGCTTTCCCTTCTGCGTCCCGGCGCGGCCGTCCAGGATCTTCGACAGATGATCTGTCTGCTCGACCGGAACGATCGGCTCGAAACGGGCGTTGGCGTTGATCCACTCGGAGCCAGGATTGCGGATGACCTTCGGCTTCTCGTCCTCGCGGAAATCGCCGTCCTCAACCAGTCGCGGTCCCGAAGGGCTGAAGCGACGACGATCTCCCATGGATCGTCGCCCGTAGGAGGTCGTGGCCCGCAACAGAGGATTGCGGGCGATATTCGTGATCATAGTACCGTGCCATAAGCCGCTGACTGCGTGCTCGACTCCCAGGCCTTTCCTTCGGCGTCCGGCGTCGGGGGAGGGGATCCCCTCTGAATTCAGCATCTTCGCCACACGGCTGGCCGGTACCGTCTCCAGCAACTTGAGAATGCGACGGATCAGATCGAGTTCCTCGTCGGGGCCGGGCAGCCAGACGACATGGTGGCCCTTCTGCCGCACGATCTCGCCGTCTGCGAGCTGACGCACCGCGGCGCCATCATCGCGAACCAGGTGCCGCCGGAATCCAAATGGCGCCCGCCCACCGGTGGTGAAGCCCTTCGAAGCCAGTTGCAGCTGGGCATACAGCATTTTCTCCGCCAGTTCGTCCCGGAACTTGCCGCTGGCTTCGTAGTCGATGCAGGCGGTAATGACTTCGCCGACGTTCTGACGCTGGCCCCGTCGGAGCGGAACCAGCGTCGCATTCATGAAGACCAGCGTGATGCCCAGCCCACGCAGTTCCTTTTCGAGGACGACCCCATCGACGGCATGGTCCGGCCGCGCAAGTCGATCGCGTCGTGGAATGAAGATGTGGGACACATTGCGGTCACGGAGGATCTCGCGATTGAGCGCATCGAGCGCCGGGCGTTTCAGCTGATTGCCGCCGACGCTGTTGTCGAAAAACAAATCGCCGTGGTGGGACTGACCTGACGCGATCAGACGATCAATCTGCATGCCGGTCCCGCGAAAGTTCACTCCGAGTTTCTCGGCCTCGGCACTGGCCCACTGCACGTATTGAGTGGGCGTCTGCTCGTGATGGCCGCCGCTGTCGCGAGAATAGAACAGTCCCCGACCACGCTCAGGGCGCGACGGGATCTGAACTGAACGCGTCATGTCAGGCTCCCTTGTGAAGGTGGTCAATTATGAAGTCGGTTACGGCATCGAGAAACGCCTCGTCCGCGTCACCAATAATCGCAATGTCAGTCTGCAGCGAGTCATCCGGGACTGACCACAGAAACGACTCCTGCAGCAACCGAATCCGCTCGATCGCCAGCGAGCGAATCTCGTGAGCCAGGTTGTTGTCGTCAGGGGCTGGCTCGATCACATGCTTCAGCAGTTCGGTTCCGGACGGTAGTCCCGCGTCGAGATGAACGCGAATGCTCTGCAGTTCCCAACTGCGGAACCGTAGCAGCGTGTTGAACAAAGCACTTTTCCGTCACCCGGCCAGGCGGGCGACGATTGGGGCGGGGGCGACGAGTCCGGCGGGTTGCTCGGCTCGGTCGGTCTGGCTCCGCAGGAGCCAATCGAGCGCGGACCAAACCGCCCCGAACACCGCCCAAACCGCCACATTCCGCCCCTGCAGTCTCCGTGGCTTGCCAACTCCCAGCAGCTTCCACATCACGCGCCCGAGATTGTGCGCCGCCGTCGCGATCAGGTAGCGCTTCGTCACCTCTGTCAGGCCTTCGAGCCAGCTCCGACGCATCCCGCCCGTCTCGCAGACGTGAGCGAAGGTCCGTTCGCAGACTTCGCTCCGCCGTTTCTGCAACTGCTTCCCCTTCGCCCGCCGGACCCGCTGACGGTTCCCCATCACCGCCCGCTGGTCCTCCGGCGTCTTGTCCGTCCACGTCCAGTCGCTCTTGCGCTTCGGCTCCGGGATGTAGGTCCGAAAGCCCAGCGACTGGCACAGTTCCAGCGTGGCGACCGAGTGATACCCCTTGTCCGCCGCCACCTCTTCAATGCTCTGTTCGCAGCCGATCGCCTGCAGGTTTTCTTCCGCTTTCAGCACGCTGTCGACCAGCGTCTGTTGATCCCCGTGATCGGCGGGACGAATCTCCGCGGCCAGGATCAGGTCGCTCTCCAGGTCCACCACGTGCTCGGCCTTGTACGCCAGATGCGTCGTCCCGTCCTTCATGCGGGCGATCTTCGCCTCGGGATCGGTCTCGCTGACCCACTCCTCGTTCGAGACCTTCTTGTTCTTGCGGTTCTTGTCGAACCGGCGGACGTCTTCGTCACTCGGTTCTTCGTCGGGAGCAATCACGCCTTCTTCCCGCATCAGCCGGACGACATACGCCTTCCAGCCTTCGCCGGTGTCGCGGCGGACGATCGACTTCATCGCCGCATCCGCTTCCAGCGTCGTCGAGTCGACACCCACCGTCTTGCCTGAGAGCAGCTTCTTTTCGGACGCGATCTTCAGCACGAACTGAAAGACTTCCTCGAACACTTCCACCGGCAGCCGCCGGCGGGTCAGCGACAGCGTCGAATGCTCGGGACTCGATTCGTCGAGCGGAATGCCCAGAAACTCCCGCAGCGACAGGCTGTCGGAGCATCGCCAGGCGATCCCCCGCTGACTGTCGATCCCTTCGAAGTACCCCACCAGCAGCATGCGGAAATAGACGCCCGGCGGGATCGAGCGCTGCCCGCGAGTCTCGACCTGCTCGTAGAACGCCTGGCACCGCTTCTCGATCCAGCGGTCGAAGCCGGCTTCGGCGAGCAGCGCGTTGAGCGCTTTGTAGAAGGGATGTCCCTGCGAGCGGGGCAGCTGCTCCGCCGTGACAAACAGCGGCTCCTGCCGCGATTCCTTCCGCCGTCCCATCGCCATCGGGAACCCTCCGTGACCGCCGCGCCTGACCGACCGCGAGAAGATAACAAACCGCGTTCGATCGTGGCAGCGTCAGGGGGAATACTTCAACACGCTGCTAGGGGCTAAGCACGATCTCGATCGGGCGTAGCGTGGATGTACACTCCAGCCTTCCGGTCCCATACGGCCTCCAAATGCGTCCGCTTCGCCAAACTCGTCAATATATCGGCTGCTCGTTTGAAATCCGCTATCATCGCGTAGACGCGATAATAACCTCGCGAAGACGCCCAGAAATAGCCAATCCCCTGCTTCAGCAGCGTCATTTCGACGTGGTGCAGAGACTCCTCTTGGCATGTTGCAACCAAACACATTGGAGTTCCATCTGCCTCCTTCCTGATCGTGATGCCCATCCGCGCTAAGCTTGTCGCCCATTCCTTCTTGCTCATGGCAGTGCACCCCGAAATGCCGCATAGAATGCCCGTGTGACAGCGAGCGATCGCATGATCGGATACTGAATAACGAGAGTTCTGCCAGTGCCGATTGAAGTTGCTTTGCTCTCCGGGGTTACGGTAACTATTCGTTACCGTCGTCCTCGCTCTCATCGATCTTCCCTTCGACCGCCCATTCCTTCAGCAACTGAGTGAGTTCCGCATCGCGATCAAGCACACGTTGCCAGACGGGACGCGAGGAATTTGCGAGTTCGGACGGGTGCCAGAGCCAGGGGGCGGACACCTCTCTGCCGTTTCCCGCTCCCTGCAGGATGAGTTGCGTCCCCCACAGCCTGAGCAACGCCGCGATTCCCACCGCAATCGGCGTCAACCACTCCTTCGGATCGCATCGGGCGTGCGTCCGCAGGCGAGTTCTCATTTCACTGGCCAAAAACGCGAGCAGTCCGCCGGTCACTTCCCGATCAAGGAGAACGTGTGCCGATTCACAAGCGATGCCGACGCAGAGCGGAGAGGCGGGAATCCCGAACTCTCCCTCGATCGTCTCGCAGTGCAGGAGAATCGTTGCAAGATACAGCGGATACCAAAGATCGTCTTTCGAGTTCCAGTCGCGAGCGAGACCCGTGATCGTTTCGGAGATGATCCATCGATAGCCGCCAAAGTTGTGGCTTGGCCATTTGCCATTGGAGGCAGCAGGAGGTCCTGCATGGAAACGCGTCCTGAAAGCCAGAGATCCGGCTCCAGCGCTTCCCTCAGAAGATCCGAATTCATCTTCAGAACGCGGGGACCGACGATTCTGAGGATCGATTCTCCGTCGGCAGAACCGCCGGCCAAAGAATCGCAAACGGCCTTCCATTCGATCCGAGGGTCTTTCGCAGACATGCACATCTCTCACGTGAAGTCGCCATTTGCCAGGAGACTTCGCGGGCAATCGCGTCGCTTCGCTGGACAGCAAGAATTCTACGCCACTCAGTCACTGTCTGCCGGACGATGATACCGGCCAGGCGTTCCCACCGCTGCCGCCGCGAACGGTAACGACTGGTTACCGTTGAGGGACATCGGTCGGCGGCGGAGGCCCCCCGTCAGCACCCGGCTGACCAACGAAGCTGGCAGCAACAGTCGAGGCAACCCTCGTGAAAAATGAGCCGCGCCGTGCAAACGGCTTCGCAGGCTCTGGCTTGACGAAATCTTCGGAAACCAGAACGACGGCGTCTGCTGAAAGTGCCTTGAGATACTGTGGCGGAACGGCTTTGCCATCCGCCGACACGAATACGACAGCACCAATCGTCAGTCGCTTCGCAAGTTCTTCGTGGCTGAGCTTACTCCCGGCCACGTCAAACGCCTCGGTGGCCTTCAGCGACATTGTCTTGCGGACCACCACGCTGGTGTTTTCAGCGGTTACCGTGGTAATCACTTTCTCCACGCCGTCCTCAACTACCTTCGATGGCCGGTAGTGTTGCAGGACGACCGCTCGCGTCTCAGTCAGCGCGATCGAATTCCGAGCATCGTTGATTCGGGTAACCGTCATGAAGGTGGGAGGAGGGCTGGCACGTACCTTCGTGCCCTCCTGCGCGATCACCTGGCTGGTAACGAGTCCACCCAAGAAGCCGAGAGCCACGATAAATCGGTCCATCGAATATCCTCCGCCTTCCAGATCCCAGTGATTCAGCGGACATCAGAACGCCGCAACTGACGAACTCTTCGGGAGTTTCGCATTCGCGACTGAACTGGTCAATTGGAGTCGATGACGCGGCAGCCACGGAGCGCGACAAGGCGGACTTCTAGCGCTGATTATCAATCACCGTCCGCGGCCACCGGAAATCTCCCTGCGCGTGAACCTGGGCGGACCGGGCCGCCTCGCAACGGTAACTGCTGATTACCGTCGCGAGTGTCTGAGAGTGCACGCTACCGAACTCGACGGAAGAACTCGCGGTATTGTCCCGATTCGGAGTCCAGCCAGTATGTGTCGGGCCCCTCGAAATGAAGGACCGCAAACTTGCTGAGGTTGAGGCCCAATGCTTCCAACGGTGATGGAGCGGGATCGACATCGCGGATCACCACAGATGATGGGTCCTTCGCCACGACTTCGTAGCGGCGGGTGTCCGTCGTTCCGTCGAATTCGGTCGTGCACGATTTGGCCGCGTACGTGACCCGCAGTTTTCCGAAGAGTGTGCGGAGCTTCGCCTCCCGCAGCTCGTCGATCGATTGTTCTTCACGCAATGCAGCGATGGTCCGGTCAGCGTCCGACTGCCACGTACCGTAGAGTCGATCATCCGTCAGACTGATGAGGCGAATCGGGATCAGGATCGCCGCCAAGAGAACCGCGAGTAAGAGCGCTGCTCCCGCCAAGCCTGCAACGGCAGTACGCTTCCATCTTGTCAGCGAATCTTCCAAGCCTGCGTTCACAGTTTTTCCAACAGCTTCACCCGATGTAACATCCGGCTCGGACAACGACATCGCTTCACGCCCTTTAGTCAGAACATGCTCATCAGAGGCGAAGACAGCGCCCCGCGTCAATCCGCATCTGGCCAAATCCTGGTCGCGACCGAGCGGGAGGGCGATTCGCAGAACGAGTGCCGCTACCCGATTCGGCAGTTCCGCCGATGTGCGTCTGCGGAGCCAAGCAACGTTCGCTGCGTTCCACGTTGCGCCGCAAGTTCCTGTTTCATGCCGCCGCAAGCGGTAAACGATCATCACCATCAGAAAGTAGCAGGCCCCCTTCCATCCCGTTTACACGGAAATCTCATCCGGCTAGCGTATCCGCTGATGACAGCCGAGATTCTTTTCTGACAGGCCGTTCAATGAGTTCCGACGGGACCGCGAAGTCCTTCATCATTCTCACAACCATCGCTATCGCACTATTGATTGCGAGCTGTGAACGAAGAAAGCCTGTGACGGAAACTCGGACAGGAAGAATCAGCGCCGCCACCGGGGATGCTCAAATCATCATGCCAAAAGTCGTCGATGGCGCCGAGGCGTTTTCGCTGTATGAACTTTCGAATGCTGCCCTCGCCCGCGAACAGGGCCGGCTCGCCGAAGAACTGCATTGGTATCTCCTGGCCATCGAGACCTCTTCGTCGGCAAAACCAGGGACGGAACTGGATCGGCTGAACCGTGCTGCCCGCTGGTTGCTGCCCCCCAGTGCCCAGCGACTGGCAGCGACTGTACGTCACGGCGACAGAATCTACAGCGCGAGATTCAGCCCGGACGGGACCAGGTTCGTGACTGCCAGCGCCGACGGAACGGCCAGAGTCTGGAACACGCGAACCGGCCGCCCGTCAGGTCTGGTTCTCCGCCACGATGGCACGGTCTCAGTCGCCGCATTCAGCCCCGATGGAACAATGGTCGTCACGACCGGCGCAGACGGAACGGCACGTATCTGGAACGCAGTCAGCGGTGAACCTGTCAGCCCTCCGCTGGTGCACGAGGCGTACGTGCTCGGCCTCTCATTCAGTCGCGATGGTTCGCGATTCGTCACAGCGTGCATTGGCGGGACAGTCAGAGTCTTCGAGACGGCGACCGGGAAAACGGCCTGCCCGCCTCTGCCGCACGAAGACTATGTGATTAACGCCGCCTTCAGCCCGGACGGTACTCGCATCGTCACCGCCTGCGGAGACGGCCAGGCCCGCATCTGGAATGCTGCCACCGGGGAATCAGTCGGTGCGCCGTTGTCGCGAGGAAGCTCGTTGACGCATGCTGAATTCAGCCCGGACGGCGGTCGCATCGTGACGGCCTGCCAGGACAGCGACGCAACCGCGGCCGTCTGGGATGTGACATCCGGCCAGGCCATCACTCCGCCGCTGCGCCACTCATCAAGCGTCCTTAACGCCACCTTCAGCCCTGATGGCCGCCGTGTAGTCACTTCCAGCCGTGACGGCACCGCACAGGTTTGGGACGCTGCTACCGGCGAAGCGGTCGGCATTCCTCTGCGGCACGCGAGTGAAGTGATTGGGGCGGTGTACTCCGCCGACGGGAAACGTGTCTACACCGCGAGTCGGGACCATAGCGCCCAGGCGTGGGATGCGGAGACTGGCCAGAGACTTGGCCCGCCATTCAAACACGACGGCATCGTCCGAGACCTGGCTCTCAGTCCGGACGGCCGGTTCCTCGCAACCGCGGGCTTTGATGGCGCCGCACGCATCTGGGAGTTAGCAACCGACGATCCGTCGCCCGTCACGCTGCCCCACGGGGACTCCGTGACCGAGGCCTGGTTCAGTCCGGACGGCAGTCGGGTCGTGACCTCCAGTGACGACAAGACGGCACGTGTCTGGGATGCTTCCAGCGGAAAACCGGTTACCCCTCCTCTGGAGCATGAAGGAATGGTGACTTACGCCACTTTCAGCCCGGACGGAACCAGGGTCGTCACGACAAGCCTGGACGGTACCGCCCGCATCTGGGATGCCAGCACGGGTAAGGCGATTTCCCCCCCTTTTGAACACTCCGACGTGGTCTGGTGGGCAAAATTCAATTTCGACGGTTCGCGGATCGCTACTGCCAGCTACGACAATACGGCCCGCATCTGGGAGACATTAACCGGGCGGCAGGTCGGCGGCCCGCTGCAACATGAGGATCACGTCTGGTCAGCCGAGTTCCACCCCGACGGCAGCCGGGTCGTAACGGCCGGCGATGATGGGATCGTCAGGATCTGGGATGCCGGTACCGGCCGGAATGTCGGGCCCAATCTGCAGGACTCAGGCGCAGCAACGCGAGCTCGGTTCAGCCCGGATGGCACACGCATTCTGCTCGTGTGCAATAATCACACCGTACGCCTCTGCGACAGTACGACGGGGGCGCCAGCATCTGCACCACTGATCCACGGAGATGAAATTAGATACGCAGGCTTCAGTCCCGACGGGAAGCTGATCGTGACGGCCTGCGATGATCAGACCGTTCAAGTCTGGGAAGTCTCGACGGGCAGACGCTTCCGACCGGAATTCCGATGTTCCGCACGAATGATCTATGTGGGATTCAGTGCCGACGGCCTGCGCATTGTCGCCCACGGCGACGGCACGGCAGCCCATGTCTGGGATCTGCTGACAACACTGCCGCTCGATCACTCGATCCCGCGCGACCTCAAAGTCTTCAGTGCGACCTTCAGCCCGGATGGAACCCGCATCATCACCGGCAACAAGGAAGACGCCGCCCAGATCTGGACGTTACTTCCTCCAGCCCCACGCACCGGCATCGACGGGAACGAGATTACCGTGTCGCGTCTCAGGCTCGCCATCGAGTTACGCACCGGCTGCCTTCTCGACCCTATGAGCCGGGCAATCGATCCGATTTCTTCCGCAGAGATGCTGCGTCGCTGGGAGCAGCTTGGCCCCACGGAGAATCGCCACGATGTCCGCGCGTGGCAGGATCTCACCAAGGAGGAGCTTGACGAGCTTGGAGTTTCCCAGTGACTCCGAGCGCTACTCCGGATATTAGAGGAAGCCGCTGAGATCACCAAGCTGTTCCACGCCTCGCCGCAAGTCGTTGTTCCACGTCGCCGCGAACGGTAACTGGTCATTGCCGCCACGACGGCCCCGGCAACCCGAGCAGCGTCGTCGAGTGCCCCAGGTACCGCTGCTCCAACTGCGTTCGCAGCAGGTCCCCGACCGTGCCGTTCGTCGTCGGATCCACGACATAGGCCAGGAACTCGTCCTCGAACTCGGCGATCCCGGCAGCGACCGCTTCGAGCTTCGCCTTGATCGCCAGCAGCAGCGCCCGCCAGCGCTGACGGCAGGCCTGTTCCCAGGCCTTCAGGACCGCATCCGCCGAGCGCCGCGTCTTTCGGCGTTCCGTCTGGTGGAACTCCTTGTCGGCTTCGCTGGGGAGCGGCAGCGTGAAGCGGACCATCCGGTCCCGGCAGACGAACTGGACCACCGCCAGGCCGGGCTTCGAGCCGTACAGGAACTCCGAGGCACCGTACCGTTTTAGCACTGCCTCGATTTCCGCCTTGCTCCGGTCGACCGGGACCGACGTCGTTTCTGCGTACCTGGCCATTTCACGTTTTCCGTAAGTCGCTGTTTCACGTCGTCCCCAACGGTAACCAATGATCACCGTTGGGGACGATCGCCTCCACTCGTTCGATCTCAGGCGGCCGCCGGCAGGTCTTCCGCCGGCGGATCCGCGCTCGCTGGCGATGCCTCGCCAGGCGGCGTATTGGCTGCCCGACCGTCCGCGGCGGCGTCTGCAGCCGCGGGGATCTCGGCGGGCGGTACCAGCGGTTCGTCGTCCGCTGTGGACAGGTCCAGGACGAACTGCCGGCCTGCGGCGAAGACCCGCTCCGCTCGCGGGTCGGTGGCATAGATCTCCATCCGGCCGCCGAACAGCAGCGGCTCGTCGGCCGGCGTCTCGCCGCTCGGAACGAGCGTCACGCGAAACCCGATGACCTGGTCGACACTGTTCCGCACCGCGTGAGCCGCGGCGACTTGCAACTGTTGCTTCATGGTCAGCTCCTCAAACACCTCAGAACTTGCGGATCGGCACGGCGCGAATCCGCGCGAAAATTTTCAGCTCGGCGAGTCGTCGAAGTCGAACTCCGGGTCGGCGCTTCGCCCCGGAGTATCCGCGGGCCCGGCGATTCGCAGGGCGGCGTTCATCGCCTGGCGGACTTCGGCCGGCAGCTCGTAGACGCTCACCGGCCGCTGGTCGTATTGGGCGGCCAGGACGCGGGCGACGTCCTCCTCGATCGGCGTCAGGCTGTAGATCGCCGACGCCCCGAACAGCTTCGTGAACGGCTTCGAACGCGATGTCTCCGGGACGTCCACGCGCACGAAGTTCGCCCCGCCGATCTGCTGCTCGGTCACCAGGCCGGCATACTTCTGATGGCCGAAGATCTCGACCAGGCACCACTGCTCAAACGCCTTTGCGGCTTCCATCGTCGCTCGCTCCTTGCTCGGAATCTCCGTCCGTCGGACGGAACGCCCGTTCGACGCAGTCTTCCCGCGGCGTGATCCCCCGCCGCTTCGCCAGCCGCAGGATCTCGACGCAGCGCTCCTGGTTGACCTCCGGGCCGCCTTCGATCAGCCCGTACTGCCGGGCGGCGTCGACCAGCAGCATCACCTGCGCCCCGTCGGCGGCTTCCTGCCATTCCGCCGGCGTCCGCGAGTTGCGCGGTTTCGTGTTCGTTGTCATCGTTTGCCCTTCGCTTTCTTCGCGGGTTTGTCGTCGCCGATGACTTTCGGGACGGCGAGTTCGTACGGAATCCAGCCGGGCGCCCAGGCGTCGATCAGGGCCGACCTCAGCTTCGGCAGCGGGGGCTTCGCGTCGACGCCGCAGGCCGCGGCGAAGATCTTCAGCCAGGCCTCCGGACACTCCGTGAGGAATCCCTCATCCGGGCGGAACTGGGCCAGATCGACACCCGCGAGCCGCGCGACCGCCAGGGCGATTTCCAGGTCGTAGAATCGATGGCAGGTGCGGGACTCACGCAGATCGTTGAGCAGGTCGTCGATGAACAGCATCTCCAGGTCCGCCCAGGGCATGCTCAGGAGACGCAGGAAGCACTCGTCCGCAGACTTGGCTTTCGGCTGCAGTCTGTCGCGAAAGCCCCAGCCCGGGTCGTCGCCGAGTGTCAGGAACGCCACCCGGCGCAGAACCTCCCGATCCACCTTCGACACCTTGCCCACGAACCGCTGCGAGAGCTGACGGATGATCCAGTCGGTCCAGACGGACTTGAGCTTGTAGGCGTCCAGCCCGGTTTTGACGGGGGCCTGGCTGCGCTTCGCCGCTGCGTTCGACTTCTGCTTCTGTCTGGCGGCCGCCGCCTTGCGGAGCATCTGTTTCGCGAGCGAAATGTTCCAGCAGCGATTCGCCTCGCCGCTCCAGACCGGAACCTTCTCGACGTCCAGCTCGGTCCACTTCTCCGGAGGGCAGGGGGACGGCACCGATTCCGTCAGCGACTGGATCCGCCGCGTGATCGCCTCTTTCGCGTCTCCTTCGGTCCAGGGCTTCAGGTCTTCGGGACGACTCACGGCCCGCCGCTGGAGCAGATCCTCGGCCAGCGCCTCCAGCAGCTTCGGCCGGTGCGTCCAGGTCGCCAGCATGCGGCCGACCGACTTCGTGATTTCGCCCGAAATCACGCGCTGCCGCCAATCCTCGGGGAGCGTCAGCAGGCGGGTCAGGTTGCTGATCTCCGCCTGGCTGACGCCGATGTCCCGCGCGAGCTGCCGCTGCGACTTGCCCGCGGCCGCGTACTGGTCGAACCAAGTTCATGTAATCACACTGGATCAGTCCGATTCGCAAGTCTGAGCCAGCGAGTGGAACTCATCTGCTTTGAACTCATGCACTTGCGCAACGGCACGATGCAGAAGTGCGGCGGCTGACAGATCGTTAGGAAATGTCCATCGCGTGTCATCCCGACTGACATTTCCTAACAACTTCGCCGTTCGGGCGGATAGCAGCCCATTGATCGAACCAGACTCCCCGATCAGTTCGCCGTGCCGCGGCAGTCGATTCCGCCGGGCGACCTCCTGGCCCGTATCTCTCCACAACAAACTGCACACGGCCCGCGAATGCTCCGGCGTCTTGTCCGTCCAGGTCTAATTCGTCGTCCGCTTCGGCTCCGAGATGTCCGTCCGCAGGCCCGGCGACTGCCACGGTTCCTGCGTGGCGACCGAGTGATAGCCCTTAATCCGCTGCGACTTCTTCGATGCTCTGCTCGCAATCGATGGCCTGCAGGCTTTCTTCCGCTTTGAGCATTCGGACGATCGACGTCATCGCGGCATCCGCTTCCAGCGCCGTCGAGTCGACGCCGACCGTCTTCTCCGACAGCAGCTTCTTCTCAGAGGCGATCTTGAGCATAAACTGAATGACTTCCGCGAACACCTCGGACGACAGCCGCCGTCCAGTCAGCGACTGCGTCGAATGATCGGGGCTCACTTCGTTGAGGGGAATCCCGAGTAATTCCCGCAGCGACAGGCTGTCGGAACACCTCCAGGCGATCCCCCGCTGACTGTCGATCCCCTCGAACCGCCCCACCAGCCCGCCCCTTTCAAGGCGCTGTTTTATTTTGCCCCGGCTTCGGCCAGGAGTCTTGCCGCCGAGATGTGGCGATTGCGTTCGCGGGATTTCTTGCGCGGCTGCGGTTCCTTCGATCCGCGTTTCGACTTCGGATCGCGGGAGAGTTTCACGTACCTGGCCATTCGCAACAGTTCGCGGGCGAATTCCCGCGGCGACATCCGCTGATGGCGTTCCCAGAATATCGCGTCGACCGCGATCTCCAGGACGGCCGGCGTCAGGATCGCATCCTGCACCAGAGGGTAGTCCGACAGTTTCTCGTCAATCGCTCCCGTCCGTGCCGTGCTGGCTGACGAGGTCACCGTACGGGTGTGGGCGAGAGTATAGTCGGCCTCGACGACGCCGGATGGCGTCTCCTGCCTTACCACGCGTTGAAGTGATCCTGAAGGCGAATCGATCTGGAACGAGGCATGAGGGTGCTTCCACGGCCGTGACGGAGATCAATTTCGGACTTCCGCACTGGTCTGGCAGGAATGACGATGGAATTTCCCTTCGCATTTACTGCCGCAAAAAGACGATCGTCGATTGCTTCAAGTACCACCATCGAATCGGACTTGATACCGTACTTGAGGCTCTGTCAACCGATTGCCATCGGCATCCGCCGACGCGGAGTCGCTGTTCCGCGATGCAGGAATGTGCCGTCGCGTGAAACACATGATCTGGCCCTCCCCGGAAGCCGTCCCGTGGCGGCATTTCTCCATCGCAACTTTCCTCGATTCCATCCATTCCGCATGATCCTTCACGTCGATATGGACGCCTTCTATGCCTCGATCGAGGAGCGGGACGACCCTTCGCTCCTTGGCAGGCCGGTCATCGTCGGCGGTTCGGCGGAAGGTCGTGGCGTCGTGGCCGCAGCAAACTACGAGGCTCGCAAGTTCGGTGTCCACAGCGCGATGGCGGCAGCTCGTGCCAGACGACTCTGTCCGCACGCGGTCTTCATCAAACCACGGATCGACGACTATGCCTCAGTATCCCGGCAGATGCGAGACATCTTTGAGCAATTCACTCCGCTGGTCGAACCGCTGTCGCTCGACGAAGCCTTTCTCGATGTCACCGGCAGCGAGTCCCTTTGGGGGGCCTCCGCCGACATTGGCCGGCAGATCAAACAGCGAATCCGAGCGGAGCTGAAGCTCACCGCATCGGTCGGCGTGGCCACCACCAAATTCGTCGCCAAGATCGCGAGCGCCTTGAAGAAGCCGGACGGCTTCATCGTCGTCGAATCCGGCGAAGTACAAGCCTTTCTCGACCCGCTGCCGGTCGAGCGACTTTGGGGCGTCGGAAAGGTGACCAGCAGGGTCTTTGATCGACTGAATATCCACACCATCGGGCAGCTCCGGCAAACGCCGCTCGCCACGCTCAGCAAGCTGTTCGGGGCCTCCGGCGAGCACTACTGGCGGCTTGCTCACGGAATCGATGGTCGGCCGGTTGTCCCCGGCCGCGAGGCGAAGTCGATCTCCAGTGAAACGACGTTTGCCGAAGATCTTGCCGACAAGGAGATCCTGCGCGTCTGGCTGGTGGAACTCGTCGAACAGGTCGCCCGCCGACTGCGCCGGCACGAAATCAAAGGCCGCACGGCGGAGTTGAAAGTGCGGTTCGCGGACTTCCAGACGATCACACGATCAATGACACTGGCAAAGCCGACCAGCATCACTCAGGAACTGCTGGAGGCAGGCATGGAACTGTTGACGAAACGTCTCCCTGTGCATCATCGGCCAATACGACTGCTGGGCTTTGGCGTCAGCAAACTGGATCGATCTGGAAAATCACAGCAGTCGCTCTTCGATCGGCCTGACCGCGATCGTCAACAGGAACTTGATCGAGTGGCGGATCAGATTATCGAAAAATTCGGCAAGCTGGCCATCCGTCGCGGCGCCGGGCTCGACAAGAATGGCGAATAAGGCGGGACAATTATCGCGGGTGCGGAAAAAGGGCGTGAGGGGCCGGCCAGCGGCTGACAACAAAATCCGTCCGTCCCGCTGCGGGCGCAACAGCTCAACCGCTCGCTGGTCGTCGCCGATTCCCTGAAGGACGATCTTCAACGCGTTCTGGGGAAGCAACCGGGCAGCGGACTGCAGCGTGCCGACTGAGCCAATGGCTGCGGACAGCCGAGACATACGGGATCCGAGGTGTTGCCACATGACGTCGATCGAAACCGGGATTACGAGGCCGGCGGCAACTCGCTCAGGAGTCGGCAGTCCGCCTCGTACCGTTTGACGGCCCGATCGTACGAACCTGTTGTCTTTGTGAGCACCAGGGAATACGGGCTCCCTTGGCGCTCCAGAGTATGCCGGACGTCGCATTGATGCCGGTTGATCGTGCCGACCACATGCTGGCGGAGGTCTTCGCGGGCCGCGATTCGTCCGATTTCGGTTGAGGGGTCGGCCAGAAACGCATTGAGCCGGGAGCAGAACTGGCACGTGCACTCGACGTCCGCAGGGCGGGTCCAGTCGTTCGGAGGCTGTGGCTGCCTGGCGGTAGCCGATTCGAGCTGTTGCCGGACAGAGGCCAACCAGCTTTGCAGTTGCGGGTGGACGAGACGAAACTGCTTTCGCGACCAGGGAATCAACTCGACCAGGCTCGGAACCTGGCAGTGGTCGAACTGGAATTCTTCGGGCGACTGCTGAACGAAGCGAATCACCCGCGACAGGTCTTCGTCGCGCCCGCAGGCCAGCAGCGACTTGAGCAACAGTGGAAGCGATCTTTCGAAAACTGAGGGTTCCCCAGGGTGAAGTCGCAATGAATCGTGAAGCGATCTTGGCGCATGCGGTTCACAAAAGCGTTCCACCGCCAGACCGCACAATTCGCCCGCAAGCGCCGACTTGTCCGGGTCCCCCTGCTTGTCACAACAGAACGCGGCAAGCCAGTCGACGTCGCGAAACGCCATTACTTGCCGACCGCCAATCCTCTGCGACGCGGCAAGCAGTTGCTTCAGCTCCCGGGCAAATGCGTTTCCCCCGAACTCTCGGCAGGCAGCCACGACGAATGACTTCAGAGGGAGAGACTGGTCCCGCTCCGCCATTTGGGACAGAAACATCGCGACCGTGTCCCGATCGTGCAGCTTCAAGAGATGTTTCGGGAATTCGCCGACAGGCGATTCCTCCCTGGATTCGACAAATCCATACCCGAAGGAACGGCGCGGCCATTGGGCGATAATGGCCTGGGCGAAGCGAACGCAGTCGCGGCGGGCATCCTCGGCACGATTTCTGGGCGTCTTGGCCAGCTTGGCCACTATCGAACAGAACAATGGAATGCTCTCGAATGCGCCGGAGCTTGCGATGACTTCGAAGTGGTGATCGCGACGCCAGATGACGACTGCCGAGCGGTGATACCAGCGGTCGAGCGTGTTGCCGGCATTGCCCGTGTAGCCTTCGAATTCTTCAGACGTCGGCTTCCAGTCTTCCAGCGGCGTCGACGAGACGATGCCCGCAAGATCAAATGGGATCGATCCCCAAGGCTGCTTTTTCCCGCGAGTGTCCGTCCACTCGATCCCACTCAGCTCATCCTCGTAAGTTTCGCCGATCTCGATTTTATTTCGAGGCGGTCGGTCGTTGCGATAGCCATAGTCCCGACCGAAGCTGCCGTCGTCCGCCCATTGCTGCAAATGCCGTTGAACCTGCGAAAGATGCACGAGGCACTCCGCCTTTTCCGCTGCCGCAACGACCAGGTCGGCGAGGTTTCTGTCGCCTCCCTTGAGCAAATCCAGCGACAACCCATGCTGCGTGTATTGATGCTCCAGGGCGAAGACCAGGGGCCGGGCCGGTTGCTTGGAGAACCACGACTCGATCGACCCGGCCAGTATGTCGGCGGGAGCAGCCGGCTTCGCCGCGGGCGTCGACTTGCCGCGCTGTCGTTTCAGTACCAGATTGTAGGCCAGAGCCATTCGAACCCCGCGAGTGACACGTTCGACCTCGTGTTCGCAATCTGCATAGAACGCAGCGAAACAGGGGGACTTGCCGGCGGCCGCTTCCTCGAACGCCAACGTCCGATCCGCGCCGCCGTGCCTGACAATCAAACTCCCTCCTTCGAAAGGACTCGGCAGCACGACGATCAGGCTCGCCAGCATGCGGTCCAGCTTTTCGCTGTCGCGATGCGGGAGAAAGAAGCCTCCCTTTTCATACACCAGCAGCTTGTACAGACGAGCTTCCAACTGATCCGTCGGCAGTCCGAACTGCTCCGCGATCGTCAGCGTCGCACCGGCGATGGCTGCGTTCCATTCGTCACTAAGTCGGAACTTCCGCGGATCGAGTTCGAAGGTATTGCGAACCTTCGGATCGACCAGCGTCCGCGTCCCCTTCCCATAGGGAGCGACGCGGCAGCACGCGATCAACGGCTTCGCTTTTCCTTGCTTCAGCGGGATCGCGACAGGCCCGAGTCCCTCGACTTCGAGACCGGGGTCGACCACGGGCAGGCAACCCGACACACAAAATCCGGCCGATCGGGTCGCCTGTTCAATCGCTTCCGACAGCCACTCGACGGTGGATGAGTCCTTCACACCTCGCCCCTTTGGCTGGTCTTGTTTGGCACACAGGGCGACGGAGGCCGTCTCCCATCGAGCATGGCAGCCATCCGCTCTCCTGGAACCGTTCTATCAACATCTGGCAGCATCTCCCAGAACTCGCTCTGCTGCAGCCAGTTGGGGTCGGCGTTGCGGGCAATGAACTCATCGACGGCCAGGCCCTCGATTGGCGAAGGATGCGGCGACCGCACCCGCTTGCCGTGAATAAAGACTGACCTGAACCTCCGTTTCTGCTCAAGCTGCTTTTTCCGGTCAGACGCCGTGAGTTTTCGTTTCGGTTGCGGCATTTTGTGGTGTTCATGGGCTTTCGATGTCGCTTCCGCACGACACAACTTGATCCGCCTGGGCATCTCGACGAACGGAATCGCCGACACAGATTACCAGACCTGATCTTGCGGGAACGGGCATCGAGCCTAACCGAAATTTCGAGCCTCTGCACGGCCTCCAGGCCTGCCTTGCCACAGTTCGCCTGTTACCCCGTCATGGGCGCAAAGCAGTGCCCAAGTTTTACTCTGCGCCTTCATTCAATCCAGGGCGGAATCGACCAGCGAGGTGGATTCTGAATGCCCGTAGCACGTACGCACAAACGTGAACCACGTTTGCAGACTCGCAGGCGGTTCAACACGCCACGTTCCTTCGGAACGGACCTGAGACTCCCCAGTCAGCCGGAGCAGATCGACCACGTCCCGGCGGCGCAACGATAAGACCTTCGGCTTGGAAGCCCGGACGAGTTCCTGCCCTTTGGCGTTGGCAGTCAGCACCTCGGCATACCGCCGGGCAGCGCCCGGCGAGCCGGCTCTTACCCGGGAAACAAAACAGCCGCAACCTTGGTGAAGGCGCGGCCGTTTGAATCGGTGCAGAGTTTCGGAATCGAGTTCTTTGGACGTGGCACAGTGCAGCCCCCTGAATGGTTTCGGTGCATCGTTGCACCGAAAAAACCGCTCATTCGTGCTGCACTGCCGACCGTCGGCAGGTATCGTAAGTCCCGATTCAGCAAACATTTAGAACAAGTGGAGGATAGCGGGATCGAACCGCTGACCTCTTGCATGCCATGCAAGCGCTCTCCCAGCTGAGCTAATCCCCCTGGGTGGTGACACCATCCTGCCGACCAGTTTTACCAGATCTGCTGATGATGCCCGAACTTATCGGCGTGACGCCCCTGTCGAATCCAGCATTTCCAGACGCGACGACGGGGACGATATCAGGAGCTTTCCCGACCGTCAAGCATTCGGACTCCCCTCAACCGGAAAAGGTTCGCGGCGTCTCCCAAGTCTCGGACTTCGATCAAAAATCACGTGATGTGGAACGCGGCGATTGTAAAATCTTCCATTTCACGCCCCGGTGCTTGCCGAACAATCGTTACGACCGGTAGAGTTGGCTTCTGTGGGGCGCCTCGATCCTGAGACGCCGCGAACGAAACAAGGCAGGGATGCCCCTCCCGTCGGATCTCAATCGACGTCGAGGACTCTGGAAACACAGGGAGCTCACGGATGAGCAATTTGCGCGTGTTCTGGCCGGAAGACTTTCAGCCTGCCATTCCTGCAAAGTCCGCCGGGACCATCCGGCTGTCCGCCACCGGGACTGCGATGGTCCACCGGGCGCAGAAGGTTTCCGGGCCTCATCTGTCCGTCTTGGATCGCGCCAGGCTACTTCGTGAAAACAGCCGCTGCCGCGTCTGCGGGCATTGCGGCGCACTGCCGCTGGTCGGAGACGACGCCGAGCTGAACCGCTCCGGCCGTCCGATCCCCGGGACCGGCACTCTGCTCGGCTTCCACTGCAGCGGCTGCGGTACGGAATGGTCCGTCTGAAGTTGCAGTTCCAGCGAATTCCTTGCGTCCTCTGACTTGCCCCGGCTCATGCCGGGACGTCATGGCTGACACGCGCATCTTGAGGAGTCCCCGTTCGACGGCCAGATTTTTCTGGAAGGCCTGTCCTTGGGAGAGTAGGCTGATCAGTCACGTCCGTCCCCGTGTCTGACTCGGATATCACTCCCATGATCGAAGGGGCACGTCATGTCGAGCTATCGATTTGAGCAAATCCGGAACATCGTCCTGGTGGGCCACGGAGCGGTCGGCAAGACCTCACTTGCCGACCTTTTTCTTTTTAAGGCCGGCATCGGATCGCGCGCCGGTTCGGTCGACGAGGGGACCAGCCAGCTCGATTTCGACGACGAAGCCCGCCAGCGTCATTTCTCCATTTCCTCCGCGATGGTGCACTTCGCTCACAAAGGGGTCCGGGTCAATGTCATCGACACGCCCGGCTATCCGGACTTCGTCGGCCAGGCCATCAGCGCACTCTGCGCCGCGGAAACTGCCATCTCCGTCATCAGTGCGACTGCGGGTGTTGAGGCCAACACCCGACGGACTTTCGATCTGGCCGGCAAGGCCCAGCTTGCGCGCATGATCGTCATCAACAAACTCGATCAGGAAAACATCGACTTCACCGGCCTCGTCCAGCAGATCCAGGAATCCTTCGGACGCAACTGCGTCCCAATGAACGTCCCGACCGCCACCGGCGTCGACTTCCGCGGCGTCATCGGCACGCTCGAAGCCTCAAAAATGGAAGCCGCCACCGCCGCGGGCCAGGCCGTCGAATACGGGTCCGCGGTGATGGATGCCATCATCGAGGCCGACGAGGAGTTGATGGAGCGTTACCTCGACGGCCAGGAACTTTCTTCCGACGAAGTCCTCGCCGGAGCGACGAAAGCCATCGCCACCGGCGGACTGATCCCGATTTTCTGCGTCAGCGCCCGGACCGGCGCCGGCATCCCTGAACTGATGGATGCGATCGTCGATTTCGCCCTCTCCCCCGGCGAACTGGTTCGCCACGCCACCCGCGATACGGGCGAGGAAATCGAAGTCGCCACCGACGAAGAAGCGCCGCTGATCGCCCAGGTCTTCAAGACGCGGATCGATCCGTTCGTCTCCAAAATGAGCTTCATCCGCATCTTCTCCGGCCGGCTGACCAAGGATTCCACCGTTCGCGACGTGCGAACCGGACGCGGCGTCAAGATCCATCAATTGCTCGACGTCCAGGGAGGCAACGTCGAGGCCGTCGATGAAGCCCACGCGGGCGACGTGATCGCCGTGGCCAAAATCGACGACTTTCAGGTCGGAGATACGCTCGTCAGCAACGGGGAGACGCTGGAGCTGCCCCACTTGAAATTTCCCATGCCGATGATCGGCCTGGCGGTTGAACCCCGCAGCCGATCCGATCAGCAGAAGATCTCCGGAGCTTTGCACAAGATCGAGGAAGAGGACCCCACCTTTCACGTGATCCGCGACGGCCAGACGCACGAAATGGTCATGCAGGGGATGAGCGAACTGCACCTCCAGGTCGTTCAGGAACGCCTGCATCGACGCGAGAAGGTCGATGTCGTCACTCATGCCCCCAGAATTCCCTACCGGGAAACGATTCTCGAATCCGCCGAGGGGAGCTACCGGCACAAAAAGCAGACCGGCGGCTCCGGACAGTTCGCCGAGGTCCATCTCCGCGTCTATCCGCTCGAACAGGGCCTCGACCCCGACACGTACTTCACGCGGGAACGCTTCCCCGGCCTGCGGGAGTTCCACTACGACCCGGCGATCAACTTCGCCTACCTGGACTGCGTGTCCGGCGGTTCGGTCCCGAATCAGTTCATCCCCGCGGTGGAGAAGGGGGTCCGCGAGGAAATGGAACTGGGCATCCTGGCCGGATGCCCGATGCAGGACGTCGCCGTGGCCCTCTTCTTCGGCAAGGATCATCCGGTCGACAGCAACGAAGCTGCCTTCCGGACCGCCGGCGCGCACTGTTTCCGCGAGACGGCCCTGCAGGCGAAACCCGCGCTGCTCGAACCGATCGTCCACCTGGAAGTGACTGTCCCCGCCGACAAGCTGGGTGACGTCACCAGCGATCTCAACACCCGGCGCGGCCGGATGGAAGGGCTCGACCTCCTGCCGGGCGGCCAGCAGGTCATCCGCGCCCGTGCGCCGCAGGCCGAAGTCATGACCTACGCCCGACACCTCTCCGGCCTGACGGGAGGGCAGGGGAGCTACACCATGGAGCTCAGCCACTACGAGCTGATGCCTCCCAACGAGCAGATCAAAGTCGTCCAGACCTCCAGTAACGGTCGCCACAACGGCTCGTGACGCCTGCCGACGGAACGGAGACGACAGGGATCACCGTCCCAGCCGTTGCTCGGCTTCCACGATCTTGGGCAATGTCCGCAGCAGCGAATCCGGGTTCAGCGAGATGCTGTCGATCCCCTGCTCGACGAGGAACTGGGCAAACTCCGGATAGTCGCTCGGCGCCTGCCCGCAGATCCCAATTTTCCGGCCCTTCGCCTTCACCCGCTGAATTGCCTGGGCGATCATCTCTTTGACCGCGCCGTTCCGCTCGTCGAAGACATGAGCCACGATCTCGGAGTCCCGATCGACTCCCAGCACAAGCTGCGTCAGATCGTTCGAACCGATTGAGAACCCGTCAAAGATCTCGGCGAATTCGTCGGCGAGGATCACGTTGGCGGGAATCTCGCACATCACGTAGACCTCCAGCCCGTTCTGGCCGCGGACCAGACCGTGCCGGGCCATTTCCGCCAGTACCTTTCGCCCCTCCTCCACCGTGCGGCAGAAGGGGATCATCAGCTTCAGATTGGTCAGTCCCATCTCATCGCGAACCCGCTTCATCGCCTGGCATTCCAGACCGAACGCCTCCCGATACCGCTCATTGTAATAGCGCGAAGCCCCGCGGAAGCCGATCATCGGATTCTCTTCGGTCGGCTCGTACGGCTGTCCGCCGATCAGATTGGCGTACTCGTTCGTCTTGAAATCGCTCATCCGGACGATCACGTCCCGCGGTGAAAACGCCGCTGCGATCGTCGCCACCCCCTGCGCCAGCTTGTCGACGAAGTAGCCGGGTTTGTCGGTATAGCCGGCCGTCAGCCGATCGATCTGCGACTTGACCTGCAAGTCGCTGAGCGAG
This sequence comes from Planctellipticum variicoloris, assembly GCF_030622045.1. NCBI lineage: Bacteria > Pseudomonadati > Planctomycetota > Planctomycetia > Planctomycetales > Planctomycetaceae > Planctellipticum > Planctellipticum variicoloris. Next base: position 3,513,736 of record NZ_CP130886.1, read on the forward strand.
TCGTAGTCCAGCAGCGCCTGCGGGTGAATCTTGATCGACGTCGAGATAATGAACTCTTCCCGCGCCAGGCCGACGCCGTCGCTCGGCAGAAACGACAGGCGCAGGGCTTCGTCCGGATTGCCGATGTTCAGCATCACATGCGTCTTCGGTCGCTGCAGGCATTCCAGATCCAGCCGCTGCACGTCGAACTGCAGCCGGCCATCGTACACTCGACCCTCTTCCCCCTCGGCGCACGACACCGTCACAGTCTGCCCGGGACGCAGCACCTCGGTCGCATTCTCACACCCGACCACCGCCGCCAGCCCCAGCTCTCGGCTCACGATCGCCGCATGGCACGTCCGTCCTCCCCGGTTCGTGACAATCGCGGAAGCCTTCTTCATCGCCGGCTCCCAGTCCGGATCGGTCTTGTCGGCAACCAGCACTTCCCCCTCCAGAAACTCGGACAGATGGCTGACGTCGGTGATGACGCGCACCGGCCCCGCGCCGATCCGTTCGCCGACGCTCCGTCCGCGGACCAGTACGTCCCCCCGTTCTCGCAGTTCGAACGTCTCCTGCTGCTGCAGGTTCTTACGGGACTGCACCGTCTCCGGCCGCGCCTGAACGATCCACAGCTCCCCGGTGAGGCCGTCCTTGGCCCACTCCATGTCCATCGGCGTAAATGTGCCGCGCTTCTGCGAGTAGTGATCCTCGATGACGCACGCCCAGCGGGCGAGCTGCAGGATCTCATCGTCCGTTAGCGCAAACCGCCCCCGGGCTTCGTCGGGAACCGGCACGTTGCGAGTCATCCGTCCGCCGCCGACGTCGTAGATCAGCTTGAACTCCTTGCTCCCCAGCCGGCGCTGCAGGATCGGCCGGAAGCCGGTCTTGAGCGTCGGTTTGAAGACCAGAAACTCGTCGGGATTCACTGAACCCTGCACGACGTTTTCGCCCAGTCCGTACGCCGCATTGATCAGCACCGCGTCCTTGAAGCCGGTCTCGGTATCGATCGAAAACATCACCCCCGAGCTGGCCAGGTCCGACCGGACCATCCGCTGGACGCCGATCGACAGAGCGATCTCCAGTTGGTCGAATCCCTTGTCCGTCCGGTAGGAAATCGCCCGGTCGGTGAACAGCGATGCAAAGCAGCGCTTGCAGACTTCCAGCAACTGCCCGTGCCCCTGCACGTTGAGGTACGTTTCCTGCTGCCCGGCAAAACTCGCGTCCGGCAGGTCCTCCGCCGTAGCGCTGCTGCGGACCGCCACGTCCAGCAGCAGCTCAGGATCGCCGCACAACTCTTCATAGGCCTGCGAGATCGCCGCCTGCAGCCCGACGGGGAGTTCGGCGGCGATAATCGCATGCCGGATCGCCCGGCCGCAGGCCTGCAGACTGGTCACGTCCCCCGGCTTGCGCCGGGCCAGGATCCGTTCGATCTCGCGGTCCACTCCTGTTTCCGACAGAAAGTCGCGATAGGCGTCGGCCGTAATCGCAAATCCGTTCGGAACCTGCACCCCCTGCGCCGCCAGCTCTCGATACATTTCTCCGAGCGAAGCGTTCTTGCCCCCCACCAGGGGAATGTCCGCCAGAGTCGTCTCGGCAAACCAGCGGATCCAGCGAGAAGTGGTCGTCGACGGACTCATAGTGCGGACTCCTGTCGCCTGATCAGACTCAGTGCTCGTAGCGTCGCGATATTCACGATAGTCCGCCAGCGCATCGAACTGCAAGGAGCCGCGAGCCCGACCTCGCTCCACGCAACCAATCCGTAAGGGGTAGCCGGCGGCTGAAGCGTCTTCGCGAAGCCCCGGTCTTCAACAACAGATGATTGAGCGACGAGAGCCCGGAGTCGAGATCCAGAGAAAGTAAGAAGCGGGCAGGCAAGCAACTTTCTCTGGCATTCAGCCCGATCCCTCCGACGACTCGCGATTCTTTCTTCATTCTCCGTGACTTTCGTGACCTCCGTGGTTCAAACTCTTCTCATCCATTCGTGTTCATTCGCGAAATTCGTGGTGACCGTCCTTCCTTTCTCCACGTCTTCCGCGCCTCCGTGGTGAACCTCTTGCCTCCCCCGCAGCGCACCGCCCGCAGCCGTCGAATTTGCGTTGCGGAACAACTTCGGGCATGCTGCTCGCATGAAGACACGTCTCGCCATTCGGACCGGTTCCCGCCTGCATCTCGGCCCGCTCGCCGTCGGAGCCCCCTCCGGTCGACGGTTCGGCGGCGTCGGGCTGATGATCGACCAGCCCGGCTACCATCTGCGCGCCGAGTCCGCCCCCGAGTGGTCCTACGAAGGCCCCGCAGACGTAGCACAGCGACTTCAGCAGTTCGCCGATCGTTTCCGCCAGCACATCCCGGACGTCCCCTCCCTCCGGTTGACTGTCCTGCACGCCGGTCCGTCCCATGCCGGGCTCGGGTCCGGCACTCAGATCGGCCTCGCCGTCGCCCGGTTGCTGAGTCAGTTCGCCCGCAGAACCGAGTTTTCGGTCGATGAACTGGCGCACTCAGTCGGACGCGGACAGCGGTCGGCTCTAGGCGTTCACGGCTTCGTCCACGGCGGATTTCTCGTCGAAGGGGGCAAGCTGACCGACACGGAAGTCGGCGCCCTCGCCGCCCGGCTCGAATTCCCCGACGACTGGCGAATCATCCTCGTCCAGCCTCCACGGACCGTCGGCCTGTCCGGCGCCGCCGAGCAGCAAGCCTTCGAGTCCCTCGCGCCGATGCCGCATGGACTGACGACCGAACTCTGTCGGATCGTTCTGATGGAGCTCCTGCCGGCCCTCACGCGCAAGCACTTCGAGGAATTCGCCCACGCCGTCGGGCACTTCAGCCGACTCGTCGGGGACTACTTCGCCCCTCAGCAGGGAGGCTGGTTCGCCGATCGCCGCATGGAAGCCCTCTCCCTCGATCTCGAATCCCGCGGCTGGCTGGGCGTCGCCCAGTCCTCCTGGGGACCAACCATCGCCATCTTCTGCCCGTCAGCAGCAGCCGCCGAGCAACTCATCGGTGACGTTCTCTCCCGCCCCCCCTGGGCCGACTGCCAGACGCGCATCGTCAGCGGCCTCAATCACGGCGCCGAACTGATCACAGCCGATTGAGAAGTGTGAGTTGTCTTTTTAGTGTTTGGTGTTTGGTGTTTAGTGTTTGGTGTTATTTTCGAACTTCGTGCTTCGAATTTCGACCTTCTACCTCACTGTTGGGTACCACCTCGCCAGTTCATCCGGCGGAACCCCCGTCGAGGCCAGCATCAGCAGAGACCAGTTCCGCAGCGTCTGTCGCACCAGCCCCGCCTGCTGCCACCGACGGGCCGAAACTAGCAGCGGCCCCGGCAGCACCACCGTTCGACCAGCCCGCACGAGCCTCCGGCTCAACAGCCAGTCTTCCATCAGCCGCACTTCAGGAAAGCCCCCGAGCCGCTCGAAAACGTCCCGGCGGAAAAACAATCCCTGATCCCCATACATCCAGCCGCTGACCAGCACTCGCAGCAGGTTGCCCCGCTCAACGATCCGATAACGCCAGCCCACCGCATCGATCCGTTGACAGAAGCAACCGCCCGCAACCGCCGGATCGGCCAACACCGTGCGGATCTGACCGCAGGCGCCCATCGCCAGCCGACAGTCGGCATGCAGGAACAGCAGCACATCCCCCCGGCTCCGCTCCGCCCCCGCATTCTGCTGCCGGGCTCGCCCCCGCGTGCCGGTCAGGACGCAGTCCGCAGATTTCGCGAGATCGACTGTCCCGTCGGTGCTCCCCCCATCGACCACGACGATTTCATCGGCACCGGCCGCGCGAGCGCTGGCAATTGCCGCGGCAATGTTCCCCGCTTCCTGTAGCGCGGGAATGATCACCGAAACCGTCAGCGCCTGCCCGACGCCGTCGCTCATCGCGACAGCCAGCCGCCGTCGATGGCAATCACGCTCCCATGCACGTAATTTGACGCATCTGACGCCAGAAAGACCACCAGCCCGGCCAGCTCATCCGGCGTCCCCCAGCGTCCCGCCGGGATGCGGTCCAGAATCTGCGGCCCGCGGACGGGGTCGTCCTGCAGCGGCCCCGACAGGTCCGTTTCGATATATCCCGGGCAGATGCAGTTCACGTTGATCCCCCGCCGGCTCCACGCATTCGCCAGCGACTTCGTCAGTCCCGCAATCCCATGCTTGGCCGCAGCGTACGCGGGAATATTGAATCCACCCTGAAACGTCATCACCGACCCGACATTGACAATCTTGCCCCGCCCCCGTTCCAGCATCCCGGCCGACACCTGCTGCGACAGATCGAACGCCGCCGTCAGGTGGACTTGCAGCATCTCCTCCCAATGGGCGAGGGGATATTCCTCCGGCGGATGCCGCCCCGTGATCCCCGCATTATTCACCAAAATGTCGACCCGCCCGGCCGCCTCGATCACCCGCTCAACCAGCCCCGTCCGCTGGTCGGGCTTTCCGAGATCCGCCTGCAGACTCCAGAATTCCCGACCCAGCCCGCGGACGCGGGACTCCGTTTCCGGGCACGACCCGGAGCGGGTCACCGTCGCAATGTCGGCCCCCGCCTCGGCCAGCCCGATCGCCATCGACTGCCCAAGCCCCCGGCCGGCTCCGGTCACCAGCGCCACTCGCCCATCCAGCCGAAACAGATCCAGAATCATGTCCGCTCCCAGTGGTTACGCCACGCCCAGGTCCGCGTGGAAGTTCGACGCTTCTTGAAGAAGCGAGCTGCGAGCCCTCGCTCTTTCCTTGACCCGACTGATTGTGACAACGCACTAAAAACCGGGCGGACTTTCCAGCGGCACATCCAGAGCCTTGGAAATATCGTCGGCCAGCGCCTCGTTGCGGCGAATGTCACGATCCCGAGTCCAACTCGGATCCTCTTCCAAGCCGCCGATTTGGACGATCTTCCAGGAACCGGAGCCGGTCTGCTCAAGCGTTAGGACCGGTCGCAGGTGGTAGCTGTCCCGTTCAAGGGACGCCTTCACCGTCGCGCGACCGCCGTCAACCGCCGCGTTTTCGATCGTCACGCGGGTATCGAGCTGTACTTTCCAGGGCTCGATGCTGGAACGCGCCTCGTCCGCCTTGCGCAGGTCGTCCGACAGAAACGTCCTCGCTTCGGAGCGGTTGCCGTCAATGACCGCCTGCAGAAAGTCGCGGGCGACGCGTTCTGCGCTCCGGGAAGGGCTCGTCATCCAGAAAAGCCCGCCCGCCAGTGCCGCAAGACCCAGCACTGCAACTCCCACGATGGTTGACAGGCTGAATTCAGCGGGGGCGGCTGGAGCGTCCGGCATCCGGGTTTCCCCGAGCAATCGAGCCGGCTTCAGGCGCCGGGGCGATAGCGACGGTAGGCGGAAAGAACTTCAAAGAGATCCGCGGAGACGGCGACTTCATCGTCGGCAAAGTCTTCGAGCCAGGCGCGGTCGCCGCGAACGGCATCGAGGAGGGCGTTGGAAATCTCACCCAGGCGGACGCGGACGCTGAAGCGGGAATCCTCTGCCGGTGCGGGAGAGTCTTCACCGGTAAACAGCCGGAGGCGATGACGCATGGCGCATCCTTGCAACTGACGCCCCTTTGAGGCGACGTCCGAACGTACGGTTTCGATGTCCCGGCGCTCCCGCCGGTACCGCGTGTCGTAAGAGAAATCGACCACGGGACAGGCAAGCTTGATGAAATGTAGGGACCGGCGGAGATTTCCTCACCGTGCCGTCCGGGCGGCTGAGACGGAATCTCTGATCTGCCGGGAGGTTACGTCGCTCCCTGCGGCAGTCTTTGCCGCAGACGCCGATCGCCAATCGGCAGAGTTGGCAGATCCGGAGCCGGAGCGACCAGACTCTGTCGATTGGCGATCAAATGCGGAATGGTGCGGAGCGCGTGAAACACAAACAGCGCCATGCTTCACGCTGTGGTTGGCATGTCCGCTGGACCGCACGAAGCCTGGTTCTCAGTTCCGGCGCTGACTACCCCTTGAGTTGAATCGTAAACTCGTTCTTTCCGGTTGGAGTAACCTCCTCGGTCAACAGCGACGTCGCCGGGTCGCCGTAGCGCGCAGGAACGCCAAGTTTTGGCGCCGGAGGAGGCCCCGGTTTGACGCCCGCCTTGTGCTCTTTCTCCATCTCTTCAAAAGTCGTCGGCTCCTTGTAGGTCGGGGCCACGCTGGACTTGCGGACTGAAATGCGATATTTCCCGGCGGGAACACCACGCTTGCCGGGCGGAACATTGAGCTGAAATTGCCCCATCTCGTCGGTCATCGCCACGGCCGTGGCGTTGCCGTCTTCCCGGCTGAAGGCGACCACCGCGCCATCGACGGGGGCCCCTTCCAGCAGAACGGTGCCGGAGGCTGGATAGCGAGGCGTGTTATCGCCGCCTCCGCCGCAGCCTGCGGCACAGAGGAGAACGATGACAGCCAAGCGTCGCACGCCGCAGATTCGATCCGCCAGTTCGAACAGAGTCATTCAGTGGCGCCTCAATTTGATGCAGAGGAGACAATTTCTCCGGGCAACCTCAGCATACGGACAATCGACCCGCCACCCCGGAGCCACGGCAGCCGTTCGGTGAACCCGTCGTCAATTCTCAATGCGGATTAGAATTCGCTGACGGTCTCGTTGCCCGCCTTCGTTCCCAACGCACCCCAGACGCCATAGGGACTCTGAGCCGTCGTCGGCGCTACTGCGAGGTTGCCGGAGTTGATGTTGTTCGAAACGAATCGGACGGCACCATCCGCCATCAGACAGTGCGCGCCGCCGGTGTGATGGCTGGAAGCGCTGATGATCGAATCCGCCACATAGTTCGTGCTGTTGGTGCACGAGGCGGAGTTCGGCGGCAGCACCGTCGTAAACCCCGCGCAGTGCGGGGAACCATCCGACCACATCGAAGGAACATCGGCCCCCCGCACGGTCGAAGTTCCGGTGGGATAGTATTGTCCGGTCGACAGGGCCAGACACGCCGCTGGCGTACTCACATCGACCGGTCCCGCAACGCCCCACAAGACTCGCAGCGGATCGCCGAAGTTCTTATTGGCCCGTTCGGCCATCGCAATCGTGTTGCTGGTCCCGTCGGTAATGTCCCGCATCTGAGTCCGAGAATTGGAGCCGAAAATCCCGCGGGTCGAAGTCGCGGCGTAGACGCCATTCACCGAATCCCCCAGACAGAGTCGATAACACTGCGTCCCGATACTGGAGTACTTCTGCAAGGAATTCGCGTCGGACGGACACAAATAGCCGGGAACCTGCTGCTTCCAGGGCGGATAGACGACGTCCCAAGAGTAGGGAGCGGCCGTAAATCCCATCGGCAGAAACGTCGTGGCCCCGACCGTCAGAGGGGACGAAACCTGCGCGAACAGCGGCGACTGATCGAGGAACGGCAGCAGCGCCAGATTAGCGTGGTTGTTGTAGTAGACGTTGCCGACGGTCCATCGCATGAACGGCAGCACGCCGTGAGTGTCGTGATAGTTGTGAAGCGCCAGCCCCAGTTGTTTCAGGTTGTTGCGGCACTGAGTGCGACGCGCGGCTTCGCGCGCCTGCTGCACAGCGGGCAACAACAGGGCGATCAGGATCGCGATAATCGCAATCACGACCAGCAGCTCGATGAGCGTAAAACCGAGACGATGTTTTCTCATGCTCACTCTCTCTCCAGTTCGAACAGGCAAAATAAGAAAATGTAGAAAAACACGATACTCGTGTGCGCGATCAATTGCGCGATCAAATTCGCCGAATGATGGATTTCGCCGAGAAGGCCGGGCAGGCAAGTCGTCGCGACCGAAGTGCAACGTCAGCAAGCAGCCACGCCGCATCGTCGGGCAGCGCAGATCCGGAATGATCGACGATCAGATCACGTTCGGTCCGACGAGAGTCTGCCTCGGAGTTCGCAAGCGAAACCGCTTTGGAACCCGGCAAGGCAGTATCGGCGACCAGCGGCGAACTGCATCATCGAGTCGATCAGGACACGCTGGATTTCCGTGAAATGTTGCGGTTTACTTCAGTAAAATCGGGATCACGGTTAATGGTTCGCAAACCCTGTACCGGAAATGAAACGATGCGGCTGGATGCTTCGGTCAGCCTGCGTCCCGCAATTCCGGAAGCAATGCAGACATAGAGTCTTCATCATCGAATAGCACGCTCGCAAAGGTGATTCAAGGTCCGGCGGTTCTCCTGCGACCGCGTCGTCTCGCTTTCATTGACCGCCTGCCTCGACGTCCGGCTGATCGCGAAACGGGGCAAGCGCTCCGGATTCTTCGTAGTACGGCGATCTCATGGACCGAGCGTCGTCCTGCACCTGGTCCTCGACATCCAGCCGGTTCCACTCGCGAATCGCGGGTGCGAAATCCCCCCGCACGCGATGTCTGAATTTCACCGGCCTCTTGCCTCTCACGACATTTCGTTCTGGCACGTGACATCCGCCGGGAATTCTGGTTCGATAGCGGTATCTCTCCCCGCATTGCCGGGCAGGGGGCTGTTCATTCCGGGAGTACCGCTCATGTCGCCCGTTCGCCTGTTGCTGACCGCCTGCCTGGCTACGTCGCTTGACATTTCGCTGGCCGCTGCTCACGACACCTGGCTGCAGTGCAATATCCCGGTTGTCCGGGCCGGCGAAACCGTCTATCTCGACCTGATGCTGGGGAATCACGGCAACGAGCACCGCGACTACTTGCTCGCCAGCAAGATCGGCCTCGAGAAAGCCACGTTCAAGGTCATCGATCCGGCGGGGAGAGCGTATGACCTCAAGGATCGCCTGATCGACACGGGATACACGCCCAAGGAAGGCTTCTGGTCGGCCCGCTTCAATCCGGTTGAGCCGGGAATGCATATGGCGGTCCACTCCCTCGACCAGTTGGTGAACCACGGCACGCCGACCCGGGCGCACAAGAGCGCCAAGACGTGCTTTGTGGCGAGCAGGCTGCTGGATAAAGTCCCGGAGGAGAATCCCGGATTCGACCGCGTGTTCGGGCATCCGCTGGAGATCGTTCCTGAGGCGAATCCCGTCACACCGTCCGGCCCCGAAGTGCCGATCCGGATCAAAGTTCTCCTGAAGGGCAAAGCGTTCGAGGGGGCTCGCGTGTCGTTCATTCCGCGTGGCGTCCGGCTGGCGGACGGCTTCGACGAGACTTACGAGCGGAAAACCAACGCCAACGGTCGCTGCTCGTTTACGCCCAAAGAGGGCAATCATTACCTGATCGTGGTCCATCACAAGACGGACGAGGCCGGAGACGGGTACATGGCGACGGCGTATTCCGCTACGCTGACGGTGCTCGTGCCCGACATCTGCCCCTGCTGCGGGGAGTAGCGGCGCCGATTCCTGTTTAACGGGCCGCTGAGGTCGGTCGCCTCGGGCCGTCTCCAGCCGATCGTCAAGATCCTGAGAAGCTCGATGGCCCGGCCCCAGAGCCACCCGGCCCGAACCCGGCCCTTCCACAGATTGTCCCGACCGGCATGACGACGACTCAGCGAGAACTGGCAGTTTCTATCGTCCAGCGCTTGCGCGAAGCCGGATTTGAAGCACTCTTCGCCGGCGGCTGCGTCCGGGATCTGCTGCTGGGGCGAGATCCCAAGGACTACGACGTCGCCACCACGGCGACCCCCGAGCAGGTGCGCCAGACGTTCGGTTATAAGCGGACGCTGGCGATCGGGGCCAGCTTCGGCGTGATCGCCGTCCTGGGAGCCAAAGGGGTCCCGCCAGTCGAAGTGGCGACATTCCGGACGGAAGGCCCCTACTCGGACGGTCGACGGCCGGAATCGGTCAGCTACTGTTCGCCCGCCGAGGACGCCCTGCGCCGCGATTTCACCATCAACGGCATGTTCTACGATCCCATCGACTGCCGCGTCTTTGACTACGTCGGAGGCGAACGCGACCTGGCGGCGCGGGTCGTCCGCGCCATCGGCGATCCGGCAGCGAGAATGGAAGAGGACAAGCTCCGGCTGCTGCGCGCAGTCCGCTTCGCCGCAGTCCTCGACTTTCAGCTCGATCCGGCCACTGCGGAGGCGGTCCGGCGGATGGCGCCTCAACTCGTCGTCGTCAGCGCGGAACGGATTGCGCAGGAACTGCGGCGAATGCTGATCAATACTCACCGCCGGCGGGCCGTGCAGCTCAGCGAAGAACTCGGCCTGTTGCAGGTAATGCTGCCGGAAGTGCCGATTTCGGCGTTCTGGACAGGCACGCCCCCCCGCGTGCAGACCATGCTGGAACTGCTGGAGCAGCCGTCGTTCGAACTGGCGTTTGCCACGCTGGTGTCGTCCCTGCCTCCCGAACCGACGGTGCGGGGGATGTGCCGGAAGCTGCGGCTGTCGAATCACGAAACGACCAGAATTGTATGGCTGGTCCAGAATCTGACTCTGCTGGATGACGTACTGACGTTTTCGCAGGCTCGGCTCAAACGGACATTGTCCCATCCCGGCGCAGTCGAACTGGTCGCGCTGTCGCGCGTCCGTCGGCTGGTCATGAACGCCGATCTGCAGCCGGTCCTGTTCTGCGAGCAATATCTGCGGGAGACTTCGCCGGACGTGTTGAATCCTCCGCCACTGGTGACCGGCGACGACCTGATCCGGCTCGGCTGGCGCCCGGGACCGGAATTCCGACCTCTGCTCGACCAGGTGCGCGATGCCCAGCTCAATGGGGACCTCGCCACGAAAGCTGACGGGATCGAACTGGCCCGTCGATTGCATCCCCCCGGGGATATTGATAAATCCTAGGGGAATCGTAGTCGGGTGGCCGGGGCTGGAGCGTCTTCGCGAAGCCCCGGCGTTCGAAGTTGCCGGGGCCTCCCTTCCGTCCAGCCCCGGCCGCCCGAACCGTCGACGTCGGATCGCGTGGAATGGTTCAAGCCCGCGGAGGTGCTTCGCGGGCTCTTCTGATTTCCGGGAGCAGCTTCATCGTGTCCAGCAAGGTTCGCATCGCCATCATCGGCGCAGGTCTCGTATCCGACTTCCACCACGTCCCCGGCATTCGCCTCGATTCTCGCTGCGAACTCGCCGCCGTCTGCGATCCCAACGAGGCGCTGCTGGAGCAGCGGAAGAAGGAGTGGGGACCGGCGAAGTACACCACCGACTACGAGAAGATCGCCGCCGACCGCGACATCGACGCGGTCATCATCGCCACGCCGAATTTCACGCACAAAGACATCGCCCTGGCCTGCATCGAAGGGGGCCAGCATGTGGTGGCGGAGAAGCCGCTGGGCGTGAGCTTCGAAGAAGCGCGGCAGATGTATGTGGCGGCCCGCGACAAGGGGGTCCGCCACATGACCGCCTTCACCTATCGCTTCGCCCCGTCGATGCGGTACCTCCGACACTTGCTCAAGTCGGGCGGCTTGGGCGAGCCGCGGCACTTCCGCAGTCAGCGGTTCCTCGATCTCCCCGAAACAAGCTGGGGCTGGCGGCAGTACAAGAAGCTCGCCGGCGCGGGCGACCTGTATGACATGACGATTCACCGGATCGACTTCGCCCAGGACCTGTGCGGCCCGATTGAGAGCGTCTGCGGCGCCGTCAAGACGTTTGTTCCACGCGACAAGACTGCCGACGGGAAGCCCTGCGCTCCGTCAGAAGTCGACGACTGGTCGGCGCTGATCGGCACTTTCAAATCGGGGGCCGTCGGCGTCTGGGAGGGGAGCACCCTGATGAAGGGGCACCACAACAACGGCGTCGGCTTCGAATGGGCCGAGATCAATGGCACCGAAGGCTCCGCGGTCTACCAGCTCGTTGACCCGAACTACATCCTGGTCGGCCGGCATGGCGGTTCGCTGGAGAAGTCACTCGTTCCGGCAGAGTTTCTCAAGCCGGCGGACAGCCCACGGAATCCGGCGGATGGGAAGCCGAGTACGGTCTTCCGCTACGACCTGATGTGGGAATTCGTTTCCGCGATCGTCGAAGGTCGCGACGCTGTCCCCGGATTCGACGACGGAGCCTCGGCCCAGGCGGTGGCCGACGCAGTGCTGCAGTCGTACGCCGAACGACGCTGGGTGGACGTGCCGCAGTCGTTCTGAACCTCGCCGGCGCACAAGGCCGATGGCCTCTTCGCGGCGGACCGGGGAGGGAGCGTTGAACGCGCCCCCCCGGAACTTGTCGGCGGGTTTGTCTCGAATCTGCGTTTGAAGCCAACTTCCCGCGACGCAGCCGCTGTGATCAAAGAAGACGTTGCGTAGCAGGCTCACGCAGCGGGTGAGTTGCGAGTCCGGCCGTCAGACAAACTGTCTAACGGCCGGCAGACCGCGCCAAGCGAGAAATGCGTCGAAACATGGCCATTTCTGCCAAGATCGCAGTTGCCTTCCGTAGTTGTCTCGACAATACTGGGGTTTCCCCAAATCCATCTGTCCACGCACTTCCTGCGATACTCGCAGCGCTCGCCTGTCACGCGTTACGGAAGCCGCATATGAGTTTTCCACGGTCCGTTCGCAAAGGGTTCACCCTGATCGAACTTCTCGTGGTCATCGCCATTATCGCGGTCTTGATTGCACTGCTGCTGCCTGCCGTTCAGCAGGCGCGCGAAGCCGCCCGCCGCACACAGTGCCGGAATAATCTCAAACAACTGGGACTGGCGTTTCACAATTACCACGACACGTTCCGTTGCTTCCCGATTGGCGCGCTGTACGGGATCGGCCCATTCGGGCCGGTGTTTCCCGGGATCGGGACATCGTATTACGCGCGCCTGCTTCCCTATCTCGATCAGGCGCCACTCTACAACCGCTTGACGTTCAGCGGCGGATATCCGGGCTGGCCGGCCGCTGCACTTTGGGATCCTGGTGCAGCCATCAACAAGCCGGCCGTCAACGGTGTCGTCCTGCCCCCGCTCGTCTGCCCCTCGTCGCCGCTCCCCTCATCGATCCTCGACGGAGTCGGGGGAGCCGTCCAGACGGTTCCGTGCTACGTGGGAATCAGCGGGGCCGTTGACGAGGACAAGACCAGCGCGGCCACGCCAGCCGTCGACACCGACCAGTTCGTCGAATCGCGACAGCGGTCGGGGGCCGACTGCTGCTCCCCCAACGCAATGAACGGCATGCACGCAGCCGGCGGCCTGCTCACGGCCAACGAGTCGCATACGATCGGCAGTGCGACTGACGGCAGTTCCAGCACGCTGCTGCTGGGCGAGATTTCCGATGCGATGGTCGATCTGACCGGAGCTCGGCGCGACGTTCGCGGCGGCGTGCCGCATGGATGGCTGGGGGGGACCAGCGGTGCGGGTGTCGTGGCGAACTGGAGCGGCCCGATCGCACGGAAGTTCAACCTGACAACGATCCGCTATGCCCCGGGGACCCGGACATTCAATCTCCCTGGAGTCTACGACAATTACGGCCCCAATAATCCGTTGATTTCAGCCCACACTGGCGGAGTTCATGCGTTATTCGCAGACGGTCACGTGGCGTTTCTCAGCAACAACTTGTTTCTGCCAAACCTGAAGGCGCTGGCCACGCGCGACGACGGCGTGACGACGGGAAGCGATTGACCGCCCCCGGCGAACTCTCGAATTCCTGACAACGGATCGGTGAAAGTCTCGCAATGACCGCGCAGCCGGAAGCCGCTGATGACGCCTCCCACTGCGGATCGAAGCGAGAATTCGGACTTTGGAGGCGGCTGACTGGCCTTGCTCTCGCATTGGGCATCTCCAGCGCAATACTGTCAGGCTGCAACGGCGGCCCGCGCGCCGGTGGCCCGACCGGGACGGTCACCGGCCGCGTGACCATCGGCGGACAGCCGCTCGAGGAGCAGGTGGTCGTCACATTCCTGGGCCAGGACGGCTCGCCGGCTACGGCGCTGACGGCTCCGGACGGTCGCTACGAGCTGACGATCCTCACGTCGAGATCCATTCCGGTCGGCCACTACAAAATCGGGATTTCGCCCTACGACCCGACCGAGTCGGCGGCTTCCGCGCCAGTGGACCCGCGACAAGTTCTCGACGTCAAAACCGGCGCCCCGACGGCCAGAACGCAATGGAATTCTCAAGTCCCCGCCAGATACGGCAATCCCGCAACGAGCGGACTCGAACGGGATGTCAGCGCGGGACAGAATTCGATCGACATTGATATTGACGAGTGACAGTGCGGACCGTCAACAGGCTTGTCCACGCGACAAAAAATCCGGTTGGGATCCCCCGAGCTCGGTCCAAAGCTGAAGATGATTGCCGCGGTTCAAGCCTTTCGACTTTCGGACGCTTGGCACTCCTCCGGAGAGATCTTTGACGTAGGGACGCAAGAATAGTCCCACCGGCCTCGAATGTGCCGGGATCAGAGGCGATGAACACGTTCCACGGTTTACCAGTCTTTCGAGACGAGCTAAAGTCTGATTGATCAGCAGGCGGAGCGCTGTACGAAGCCTCTGATGCTGAAAGTGCGTCTCAACCCGGTGGACGAAGGGACGAGCCTGGTCTTCGGCCACGACCTGATGTGGAGATTGGCATTCGCGATCGTCGAAGGTCGGGACGCGGTGCCGAAATTCGATGGCAGAATCTCGGCCCAGGCGTTGGCGGATGCCGTGCCCCAGTCGTATGCCGGCGCGGGGCGCACCTGCCGTAGCCAACCTGAGTCAGATCGTAACGGACAAGTTGCGGAATCAGACCCTTCGAGCAGAGCAGGGGGATTGTCGAATGCGAATGCTGACCGGGGCTATCTTACTGCTGACAGCCGAGCAGGCATTTGCCCATGCGCACCTGATCGGATTTCCGCACGAGCTCTTTGTGCGTGAGGTGCTCTATCCGGCGAGCCTGCTTCTCGGTTGCTGCGGGGGGGGCGTACTGGTTTGGGGGCTGCTAACGGACCGCCCCTCGTCCATTGGGGGGGCGCCGGTGCCGGAGAGAATCGCCAGCGATCACGGGTGATCACTGGAATGTGCGGCGATTCCCACAAGTTCGTATTGATTTGTCGCGAAGATCGAAGCATACTCGCCGTGCGATCCTGCTGCTCGATATCTGTACTGAATCGTCAAGATTCACCCATTTTCAAGTCTCGGCGGAGCCGTTCGGCGTCCCCGCCAGAACGATTCCGAACGTTGTCGCGAAACTCTTATTTGCCCTTGTATCCCAGCTTTTCCGAGGACACCGATCATGATTCGACCACGAACGCAAGCCCGAGGTTTCACCCTCATCGAACTGCTGGTGGTGATTGCAATCATCGCAATTCTGATTGCACTGTTGCTGCCGGCCGTGCAGCAGGCGCGCGAAGCCGCCCGGCGGACGCAGTGCCGCAACAATTTGAAGCAATGGGGGCTGGCGCTCCACAACTATCACGACGTGTTCAACGCGTTTCCGATTGGCGTCATGGCCAACCAGGGCTACGGAGTGGCGTTCTGGGCGCGGTTGCTGCCGTACGTTGACCAGGCACCGCTGTACAATCGCTTGACGTTCAACGGCGTTCATCCCGGCTGGACGGCAGGTGGAGGGACTGGAGAGACCGTCAATAACCCCGCTGTCAATGGAGTTGTGATTGGAGCGATGATTTGTCCGTCGTCTCCGCTTCCGGCGCTCTGGGATACCGGAAGCTGTAATCAGTCGATTCCTAGCTATGTCGGCATCAGTGGGGCTGTGGACGAAGACAAAACCAGTGCTGCTGCTCCAGCCACGGATACCGATGGATTCATCGAGCAGCGGCAGATCAGCGGTGTCGATTGCTGCACAGCCGGCAAGACGTACACCGGCGTGCTCTCAGCGGGCGGACTGTTGACCTGGAACGAGTCCCATAATATCGCCAAGGCCACCGACGGTACTTCCAACATCATCATGCTGGGCGAGAACAGCGACTCACAGGTCGATCCGGTCAGCGGCGTGAAGGTCGATTCTCGCGGAGGGATGCCTCACGGTTTCCTGATGGGAAGTAGTTCAGGTGGCGTCACTCGCAACTGGGACGGGCCTCAAGACCGGAAATTCAATTTAACGTCAGTCCGATACGCCCCCGGCACGCGGAACTACAGCCTGCCGGGTGTTGACAACAATTACGGCCCCAACAATCCATTGATTTCTCCCCATACCGGCGGGACTCACGCCCTGTACGCTGACGGTCATGTGAGCTTTATCAGCAACAACATCAATATGGCGAATCTCAAGGCTTTGAGCACGCGCGATGATGGCCGCTCAGTCTCTGCGGACTGAGCGACAACGCTCAGCAGAGTGGCCCCGAGGCTCCGCTGGTGCATGAAATATGCCCGCCAGCGGAGCCTGCTTCTTGGATTTCCTAACAGCCGGGGATGATTCGAGCATGTGGCAATGCAGGCAATTCATCGGTCAGGGTCTGATCGCGGCCTCCGTGGCACTCCTTCTGCTTTCTGGTTGTGGGGGTGGAGGCCGTTCTGGTCCGTCCGGAACGGTCAGCGGCACGATCAAACATAAAGGGGAAACCCTGACTGACAAGGTTACCGTGACATTCCTTTCCGCCGAAGGCGTGGCTGCGACCGGGCAGACAGACTCAACCGGTTACTACAGTCTTACTTACGAAAAGTCGCCGCAGATTCCAGTCGGCAGCTATAAAGTTGCAGTCACACCCTTCGTCGCCGCATTCACGGCGCCGCAGGATCCGGCAATGTTCTTCGACCCCAAGACCGGGGCGACAAGACCGCCAGAAGCGCCAAAAACCAGATTGCCGTCGAAGTACGCAAATCCCAATACCAGCAAGATCGTGCGCGACATTGGAGCCGGTCCCAATACCATCGACATCAACCTGCCCGACTGATGCCTGACAGCCAGGCCCGTATCATCGCTCGCGGCGTCCCACCGCCGGTCCCTTGCCTGCGGTGGGAATTCTCAGCTTCAGGGCAGACCGGTTCGGCTGCTAACGAGGCCGGTCGACTGGTTTACGTCCTTCGACGAAAATCCAGGTCCGATCGACCGGCAGGTCCCGGTGGACGGCCTCGTCTCCATCCCGCCAGCGCACCCGAAGTTCCTGCACGCGGTTCGCTGCCCCCAGGCCGAACACCAGGTGCCTTTCGTTCGCGACCAGGTAGCCGTCCCCGGCCGTCAATTGGCGGGTCCGCGTGCCATTTTCGCTGACGACGGTCACCGTCGCGCCGATCGCCTCGCGGTCCCGGCTCCGTCCAACCAGCCGCACCTTGATCCAATGACCCGGTTCCGCCGAGCGATTCTCCAGCAGCGCCAGCGGGCGGTCGAGGTGCGTCACTACGGCGTCCTCCCGCCCGTCATCGTTCCAGTCGAGGACCGCCAGGCCGCGTCCCAGCATCTGCTCCTGAAAGTACGGACCTGTCACCGAGCGATCCGCCTCGCAAAAGCGCCCTGTGCCTCGATTGGAAAAGAACTGAGGCGGCATCAGATCCGGCTCCCCCGTCGCGAACGTCCGGTCGACATGGCCGTTAGTGACAATCAGGTCCGGTCGCCCGTCGAGCTCGGCATCCAGGAACTGCGCCCCAAAACCCAGCATGTAGAAACTGGCATCGCGCAGATAGGCCCGACGAGTGGCGTCTTCGAAGACGTTTGGCGCCATCTGAAAGTACATCGAATTTGCATCGGCATAAAAGTTCGTGGCGAACAGGTCGGGCCGGCCGTCGGCATTAGCGTCGTCACAGGCGATCCCCATTGTCGCCTGCGGCCGGCCGGACTCGTCAAAGGCCAGCCCGACGGCTTGGCCAATCTCCCGGAAGGTCGGCACACCGTCCTTTCCAAGCGGTTCCGGCTCGAAGAAGAAATTTGCGGTCGTGTCGTTGCCGACGAAGAGACTCAGATGGCCGTCGCCGTCAAAATCGGCAACCACCAGTCCGAGTCCTTTTCCGTCTGCCACCTGCAGACCGGCTCGGTCTGTGACGTCCTTGAAGGTTCCGTCTCCCCGGTTCAGGAACAGCCGATCCGGCGTCCCGGAAAACATCGTCGGTGCGCAGGAGCGTGGAACTCCTTCGTGCTTGCAATCTCGGGCGGCAACTTCATCCCATTTCAGATAGTTGACCACGTACAGATCAGGCCAGTTGTCTTCGTTCAGATCGACGAGCGCCACGCTGGTGGTCCAGTCGTTTCCTGCCGAGGCATTCGCGGAATCAGTCGCGTCGGAAAAGGTTCCGTCGCCGTTATTGCGATACAGTCGGTTGCGTCCTAGATTGCCGATGTAGAGATCCGGCATCCCGTCCTGATCAAAGTCGCCATACGTCACGCCCTGCGTGAAGAGCGGATCACCGAGGCCGCTCGGTACGGTGACGTCCTCGAAGCGTTCGCCTCCCCGGTTGCGAAACAGGCGATCGGGATGCGCCGGATCGCCGGCGTCGGCACGCCAATTACAACTATTTGCCAGATATAGATCGGGGGCGTCGTCCAGGTCGTAGTCAAGAGCTGCAACGCCGCCGCCGGTCGTTTCAAAGATGTGCTGCAGCCCCTTGCCAGCTTCAGCCGCGTTGTAGTACGGAATCGCGATACCGACCTCCGGAGCCACGTCTTCAAACCGCACGTTCGTCGGACATGCGATTACATCCGGGGCGGCAACGCGGTGCGAAGTTCCGTGCGGTCGTGGAGGCTCCCACTCTTCGAGGCCGAGCCGCCGAACTGCGGCGGAGAGTGCCGCGGGTAGCGGAAGCCCCTCAAGCCGCCCATTCGACAACCGCCACAGCGTCTCGCGGGCCCAGGCCTCGTCCGGAGTGAACCTCAGCGTGAGCTCGCACCAGCCGGCCGCTTCAAGCGACCGTCCCAGTTGCAGCAGCAGCTCGACACATTCGCGGGCCATTCGCGGATCGCGAATTGTGCGCATCTCGCCCACAAGATTATTGACCTTACTGAGCCGGCGAGAGTGTTCCGCAAAGAGCGCCGCCACGTCGTTGTGGCGCAGCAGGCTGAGCGTCCGCGACAACTGGTAGGCCGCCTCCGCATGCCCGGGATGTCGCGAAACCGTTTCCCAGAAGCATCGTGCGGCGGCCTGCAATTGCTGCCGCCGCAAGGCAATCGCTCCGCGGGCGTACCAGATTTCCGGATGGTCGTCGTAACCGCGCGCGACGGACTGCAACCAGTCGTCGCACGCCTGGTCTCCGAGGTCCACCTGCAGGCGTCCCCAGCGTCCCTGCGCTTCGGCATTTTGACCGTTGCTGCGGACAATCCGCCCGAGGATCTCGCGCGCCTCCTGCTCGCGGTTCTTGAGGATCAACACCCGTGCTTCCCCGAGCCGGACCAGCAGATTTTCAGGATCGCTCGCGAGGCATGTCTGAACCCACTCCGAATGGTCTGCAACGAAAAGCTCGGAGTTTCCCGCCATACACAGTTCGTCGGCCAGAAACCGTCGCTGGCGGATCAGTCGATGGACGTAGGGCAGACTCTCCCAACTCCGTCCCTCGCTGTGCAACAGGACGGCAAATTCACGCAGCGACTCGTGATCGCTCGACATTCCGTCGAGAACGTTCCGGTAGGCGCGTTCGGCGGCGGCGGCCCTGCCGAGTGCTGCCAGTTCGCGCGCCTGTCCCAGCAAAGCCAGACTGCCGGCCAGGGAGTGGTCCTGCGGAATCGACCGGTAGTACTGCAGCGCCGTTTCGCGACGATGCAGCCTGGCTGCGGCTTCCGCGGCCAGCAGCAGGAGGCGAGGTGCCTCCGGGGCCTGCTGAAGCCCTGCTTCTGCCGCCCGCAATGCCCGCTCAAGCCGCAGATCGGCCAGATCGAGTTCGACCTGTCGGGCGCCCCCCTCTCGCCAGGCAGTCTTAGCCGTATTGCCAGCGACAACAATTGCCCCCACGACAAAAAACGTAGCCAGGGCGCGACCAGCGCGGACAGACCAGACGGGGTCAGTCATGGGGAGTCAATCCGTGGCGGAGATCGCCGGACACGACCTTCGCGGTCCAACCAACATCAAGGAAACCGATGCTGAATTGTAGCGTCCGCTAATTCCGCTGTCAGAACCCGACCCCCACCCGCAGCATCGCCGTCCCGCCCAGGTCGTAGTCCCCGATGCCGCTGGCGTAACGCAGCGTGCGGTTGAAAACGTACCCGGCCTCGAAGCGCTGCACCGGGCCGCCGCGCAGGCGCTTGCGCTCGTAGCCCACCAGCAGCCGCAGGGCGCTGTACGTGGCAATGTCGTCGAGACCGCTGCTCCGCTCGATCGCGTACGAGCCGCCCGCGAACTCTCCGCCCAGATAAACCCAGCCTTCGCGGTCTTCCGACGCATGCACGCGCCTCAGGATCCGCGGTTTGGGAAACAGCAGCTCCAGCTTGGCGCGTTCGTTCGGCGTGTAGATCAGCCCCGCCGCAGGCAGCCAGGAAACATCCTGGCGATCAAAGTAAACCGCTCCGAACGCCAGTTGCAGCGTCTCGCTGTAATTCCAGAACGCGAGAACCCGGGCCGGCAGACGGAACGCTTCCGAACTGGTGTTGTGAAAATCGGTATAGAGACTGGGCGAAACGCCGAAGTACAGCGTCCACTTCGGATTCCACACCCACATCCCCTGCACGTCGATCGAGACGTCGTAAAGAGTCCCCGGCAGATTGGTCGACTGCGGTCCGTTCAGTACGTGTGCGCCGAACCCCGGCGACAGTCCCACCGCGAACGAGCCTTTCGGTTTTGCCGAAGGAATCGCCCGGTAGTCGAAATCGACGATCCCCAGCGTATCCCCGCTGCCCGCATTCCAGGTAATCGCCAGGTCGTGGCGGAACTGAAGGTAGGCCGGAAGACCGGATTCTTCAGGGACCTCGGGAAGTTCGGCAGGGGCGACCGGGGAACCATCGGGCCAGAATTGCTCGTTGCCGTCGGCCCTGGGGGACGGCGAGAGAACCTCGGCCCCTTCCAGCAGATGATTCTGCATTTCACTCTGCAGATAGCCCGCCGGCTGCCAGTTTGTTTCCGGCGTCTCGGCGACCGGGAGACGCCCCTGGGCCAGCGCCGGCGTCAGCCACAAACAGCTCGCCCACAGGACGCAGACGCGGCGCAATGTCAGTGGCGACCGCATGGGGCGGATCTCGCAACGATCAGGGAATTCGGACGAAGGGAGACTCCGAGCGGAGTGTCGAGGTTCTGTCAAAATCGGAAGTTTGCGTCAAGACGGGTTTTCGGGGACAAGTCGTGCTGTGCCCATTCCGGAACTTCGATTTTTCATCGGTTTCCACCATGAGGGCCGATTCCTGGCTGGCCAGACCCTGAGGCGACTGATACAACTTTCGGGACAGGGCAGGACGCCCGCTGTTTCACAGAATTCCGTGTCGATGGATCGACCATGGCAGCCGCTCTCAATCTGGCCTTCGACGACGAGGATGGACGGCTTCCCGTCACTGTCGGCCGGCTGCTCGATTTCTCGGACGACCCGCTCGCCTGCATGCGACGGCAACTCGCCGAGCACGGTCCGATTTCCGCCCTGCAGCAGGACGGCCAGCGGGTCTACTTCGCATTCGGCCCCGAGTACAACCACCGGTTGCTCGCCGAGCACACGCAGTTTCTCTCTCAGTTCTTCACGATCCGCGGCGGCCGCAACACGGCTCAGCGCCGGCTGTCCAGCGGCCTGCTCAGCATGAATGGCGAACAGCACAAGCGAAACCGCCGACTGGTGATGGACGCCTTCCAAAAGCGGGCCATGCAGGGGTATCTCCCCGCGATCCAGCGGCTGACCGAAGGAATGCTCGCCGACTGGCAGCCCGGACAGCAGCGCGACATTTCTCGCGACATGACCGAGTTCATGCTGCGACTGACCAGCAGCATGCTCTTCGGACTCGACCAGCCGGAACTGGCCTGGCGGATCGGCCGGATGATCGATCGCTGGGTCCATTTGAACCACGAAGTCGGCATGGGAGCCTTCGTCTCCGATCCGCAGTTCGCGGAACGCTACGCCGAGCTGCTCGAATTCGCCGACACGCTCGAAGCCGAAATTCGCGGCATGATCGCTCTGCGGAAGGCGGCCGTCGAGCCCGGGACCGACGCCCTCTCGCTGCTCATCGCCGCCCACGACGAACACGGAAGCATTTCCGACGACGAACTGGTCGGCCAGGCGGCCCTCCTGTTCGGCGCCGCCCACCTGACCACCGCCAACACCTTCACCTGGACGCTGTTCCTGCTGGCCCAGCATCCGGCATGCATGGAACGGCTGCATGCGGAGCTGCAGCGGGAGCTGACCGGCGGATTCCCCAGTCCGCAGCAGTCGGAACGGCTGGTCTGGACCGATGCGGTCATCAAGGAGTCGATGCGGCTGATGCCCGCGTCCGCCTATCTGCAGCGGACAACCGCCGAGCCCTGCCAGCTCGGTCCGTTCTCCCTGCCGAAGGGGGCGCCGATCATTTTCAGCCAGCTCATGACGCACCATCAGCCGGAACTCTTCCCGCAGCCGCGCCGGTTCCGCCCGGAGCGCTGGCAGGGACTGAATCCGTCCCCCTACGCCTACCTGCCGTTCGGGGCCGGTCCCCGCATGTGCATCGGCGGCCCGCTGGCCATGCTGATTCTCAAAATGGTCCTGCCGACGATCCTGCAGCGGTTCAAGCTGACCGTCGTACCCTACGCCGAGATCAACGCCCGGATCGTCTCGACGATGCTCTGCGCCGTCAGCCCGGTCCGGATGCAGGTCGACGCCCCGGATGGCCGATTCACCGCCCAGCCGGTTCGCGGTTCGATTCACTCTGTCGTCGATCTCGGCGAGTCAATGGCAGCCCGCCGGGCGGCGTGATGCTTCGACGGCGGAGGCCATCCTGGGTGGCACGCCCAGAGGCATTGCGATGGGCGTTGGTCTTGAACTGGCAAAAAGCACGCCCATCGAGGACTCTGGGCGTGCCACCCATTCCGCTGCTCCCTACTCCGGGACGCGGGCCGCTTCCGCCGCCCGCCGCTCCGCCAGCATCTTCCGCAGCGTGGCGACCGCTTCTGCGACCGGGATCTTGATTGCGTCGGGAGCGTCGCGCCACTTGGCCTCGATCATCCCCTCCTTGAGCCCCTTGCCGCCGATCACGATCCGCAATGGAATGCCGATCAGATCGGCGTCTTTGAATTTCACGCCGGCACGCTGATCGCGATCGTCAAGCAGCACGTCTTCGCCGGCCGCCTGCAGCTCGCGGTAAATCGTCTCCGTCTGCTCCACCACTTCGGTCTCGGTGACGCTCAGCGGGCAGAGGATCACCGAGTACGGAGCGATCGACAACGGCCAGATCAGGCCGTTGGCATCGTGCTTCGTCTCGGCAAGCCCGGCGACAATCCGGTTCACGCCGATCCCATAGCATCCCATGATCAGCGGCTGCCGGGAGTCTTTTTCGTCGTCGTAGACCGCGTCGAGCGCCACGGAGTACTTCGTGCCGAGCTTGAAGACGTGCCCGACCTCGATGCCGTGCACGATTTCCAGCGTCCCGTCGCCGCGTGGACTCGGATCGCCCGCGCACGCGTTCCGCAGGTCGTACGTCGTTTCGAGCTGATAGTCCCGTCCAACATTCACTCCGGTCACGTGGGCGTCTTCGGCGTTCGCCCCGGCGATCGCGTTGACGATCAGCGGGACGTCGTGATCGGCGATCACCGGGCACTTGATCCCCACCGGACCGGCAAACCCGACCGGGGCGCCGGTCACCTGAAAAATGGTCCCGGTGTCGGCGAGCTCGACCTTGCCGACGCCCAGCGCCCGACGGATCTTGTTCTCGTTGGCCTCGTGATCGCCGCGCAACAGCACCGCGACCGGCTTGCCGTCCGCCAGATAAACCAGAGTCTTGATCATCTGCTGCGGCGAGCACCCGAGCAGCTTGCAGACCGCTTCGATGCTTCCCACATTCGGCGTGGCCACCTGCTGCAACGGGCCGGCGCCGGCGGGAGCCGTCAGCGGCGGCGTCTTACGGCCAGTCTCGGCCCGTTCCATGTTCGCGGCGTAGTTCGTCTTCCGACAGAAGACCACCTGGTCTTCGCCGTTCGCCGCCGGGATCATGAACTCGTGCGACCCGTCGCCGCCGATCGGACCGCTTTCGGCCTCGACGGGCAGATACTCCAGCCCGCAACGGGCGAAGATCCGGCAATACGCCTTGTACATCTTCTGATAGGTCTCGCCGAGCGATTCCACGCTGGTGTGGAAGCTGTAGGCATCCTTCATCAGAAACTCGCTGGTCCGGAGCACGCCGAATCGGGGACGCTCTTCGTTCCGGAACTTGATCTGGATCTGATACAGCGTCAGCGGCAACTGCCGATAACTGCTGATGTGCCGCGAGACCAGATCCGTCACGACTTCTTCGTGCGTCGGCCCCAGCGCCAGGTGAATTGTCTTGTCGCCCCGGCGGACGTGGAAGTTGATCAGCACATTGCCGAAAGCCTCTCGCCTCCCGGTTCGTTCGAACAGGTCGATCGGCTGGAGGGCTGGCATGAAGATTTCGACGCCGCCCGCGGCGTCCATTTCTTCCCGGACGATCGCTTCCGCCTTCTTGAGCGCCCGCAAGCCCAGCGGCAGGTACGTGTAGGCTCCCGCCATGAGCTGTCGGATCAGGCCGGCCCGCAGCATGAGCTGATGGCTCGGGGCTTCCGCATCCGAGGGAATTTCCTTCATCGTCGGAATCAGCGTCTGCGACCAGCGCACGGGAGCATCCTTCCACACAGGCCGCGAGGGCCTTCCAGTTGATACGCGACAACCGGTCCTCCGGTCGTCAGGGAGGGCGGCATTCTAGCAGAAGTCGTTGCGCGGGAAAGGAGAACCGCCTCCTGCCTCGGCCTGAGTCCGTCGGCAGGGAGTGGCCGGAGCGGAGCCCGCGACGCTCCGGAATCGGCCAAGGAGACTGGCACTGGGCCGTCGAGGACTCTGACGCCAGACCCCCCGTTGCATCATGCCCGGGGAGTTAGTACAGCGCCGTCGCCAGCTTGCGACGGAACTCCCCGGTCAATTCCGACGCCGGACCGAGCATGTCGAAAATCTTGACCATCGTCGACTTCGCTTCCTGTCCGACGCCATCCCGGTCCGCAATGACGACCGCCAGGCAGGTCTCCAGCGCCTTCCGGAACTGCGAGCTGGCGGCCAGGGCGTCCGCATACCGGACCTGCAACAGCAGGTCGGCGGGGTTGGCTTCGGCGGCTTTGCGGGCCTCCTCGACGCCACCCGTTTCCGCCGCCGCCAGACGGACATCCAGCTCCGACTTGATCCGCTCCGCTTCCGGCTCCAGATAGCCCCGCTGCTGAAGCTCCTGCAAAACCGACTGGCACTCGTCCATCCGGCCCTGCCGGAGCACCAGTCCGGCGATCCGAATCTTGATCATCGCCTCCTCGGGAGCAAGTGCCAGCGCCTCCCGATACTTGGCCTCCGCCGTCTTCGGATCGGACTCTTCCAGCGCCATCGCGTCCTTCAAGAGGAGCTCGGCCGGCGACGGCATCAGCGCATCCAGCCACTTGCGGATCTCCGCTTCGGGCAGGACTCCCATGAACTGGTCGACAGGCTGGCCTTCCAGAAAGGCCACGACCATCGGAATGCTCTGGATCTGAAACGCCGCGGCGAGCTGCTGCTCTTCGTCCGTGTTGATCTTGGCCAGCACAAACTTGCCGGCGTACTCATCGGCCAGCTTCTCGAGGACCGGCGCAAGCTGACGGCACGGAGCGCACCAGGGCGCCCAGAAATCGATCACGACCAGCGTCTCACGCGACTTCTCGATGACGTCGGCCTGGAACGAAGCCGTCTTGACGTTCACGACGAAGGGAGACGAACCATCCATGCGCAACACCTCTCAGCGGATACCAGACATCGGAACTCGGGACGGTCGCCCGATTCTGCAGTGTAGACCGCTGAAGGCCCAAACGGCAAACAAGCCCCCTTGCGGGATTTGCTTTCCGGACCAGCTTTCCGCTTTCCGCTCCAAGCGTTCGGCTTCGCTCAGTCCCACCACCAGGAGTGCTCCGCGGAACGCTTCGCTTCGGCGGCGGCCGCCCGCTGTCCCTCCAGACGTTCGCCGCTTTCCGGTTTCCAGGCATCGCTCCGCAGCAGCGACCGAGGAGAAATGACAACGCCCCCCCCGACGAGTCCGATCACCATGTTCCCGGCCCGCTTCGCATTGACCAGCGAGGCCACGCTGCGCGGAGCATTTCCCCGCGAGTAAGAGGACTGTTCCGGATCGCTGAAGACTTCCATCGCCCAGCCCGCCTTGTCCGCCAGTCCGTCGCGGCGAATCAAAGCCGCGATCAGCGTCCAGTCGATCACGTTCTGCAACTCCGCAAACACAGGCGATCGATTCGCCAGGTCCGGAAACCGCTGCGTGAACTGCTTGGCGAACGCTTGAGTCGACATCCGAGTCGTCGAGGCCGAAGACCGTTGCCCGGTCGCGTCGGTCATCTCCTCCTGCGAAACGAGCTGCGCCCGCTGGCCCTTGAACGCGTACGCCAGTCCGTCATCGCTCCGGAGCAGCTCGTCGAAAAACGGCACAAAGTACCAGCGCTGCAGACTGTTTCCGCCCCCTCCCAGCATCGCCAGGTGGCTCCGCAGCCCCTTGACGCCCGGATTCTCCAGACCCAGCGAAATCCGTTTCATCCGCCAGTCGGCCTCCACCAGAACCGCTCCGATGTGCGAGTCCGCCGGTACGCCATCAACCCGCACATTCTGCAGCCCCAGAATCTCGGGCATACGTCGATACCTCGACTCCACAATGTCGATGGTGGCGCCGGAGCTGTTTTGCGCCAGGAATCGCTCCAGCGCCGCCAGCCGCTCGGGATCGGGATCAATCGAACACCCGACCATCCGCGCCCCATCGAGCGCCTGCCATACGACGTAGAAGTCCTCCAGCCGGAGTGCCGGCCGACCCGATTCGACGCCGACCATCCGCCCGACAGCGTCCGGCACACAACCTTCGGCCGGACCGGCGATCACCAGTTCCCGGCTCTCCGGCAGGACGAACAGAAAGTCGATCCGCTGCAGCCCCGCCACCTGGACCATGTCGATCGGGATGTCTTTCCCAGTCGTTCGCGCTTCCGCCCAAGCCGTCTCCAGTCGGTTCAGCGATACCTTGCGGCACTCGCTGGCCCGCATCCAGTCTCCCCCCGTCGACTTCGCCGCCAGCGCCGCCCGACGTTTCTTGTCGAGGCCGCCCCCCGCATCACTCGACGCAACTCCCGAGAGAAGCCCCTCGGGGCTGATCACAATCCCGCTGGCGTTATTGTTGTTATTGTTCTGATTCCCGTTCCCGGTCCCCTGCGCCCATGCTGAGGCGGCGACGCCGCAAACCACGCAGAAACTCAGTCCCGAAAGTAAGCGGTTCCACGGAGTCGACATTGGACAGTTCCGGCGCAGGGATTGACGGGATCACGGACTCGCCGACAGAAACGCAGGAATTCGACGTTCGTCGCCGCGCAGCGCGCCGGTTTCTCACAAATTCGTTATATCTCGCCACCGGCCGCCGGCAAGACCGCTTCTCAATCCCAGGTCAGACGTCCATCTCGCACCGCGCCCACTGGCCGAAGTTCTCTTCGACCTCGACCCGGACCGTGTGAACCTTATTTCCCGGCTGCCGACGGATCGACTCTCGCAATTGAAGTCCCATCCAGTGGGCGATTTCCTCGGCCGTCGTGTTGATCACCGGCAGCAGAATGCAGTCCTCCCGCGGAAAGACCCAGCGGCGCTCTTCGAAGGTCGCCGTCACTTCCCGCTCATCGGCAATCACCCGGATGGCGGCGTGCTCCGTCGGCAGCAGCACGTGGTGGTCCAGCTCCAGCACCAGCTTCTGGATCGCATCCCGCAGGGCGATAAAGTCGAACACGTACCGGTTCTCGTCCAGCGGACCGTCGACCTCGACCGCCACCCGCCAGTTGTGCCCGTGCAGCCGCTCGCAGATCGTCCCGTTGAACGTGATGAAGTGAGCCGCGCTGAAGACCAGATGGTCCTTCGTCACCCGGACCGAAAATCCCGCCGACATCGTAAGCACTCCGCTCGCTCAGGCCAGCCCGCCGAACTGCCGCACCGCTTCGTAAACTGCCGTATTTACGGTACTCGCCAGATTCAGGCTTCGCACCTCCGGCCGCATCGGCAATTGCAGCGTCCGGCCGCGGTATCGTTCGATGATCGCCGACGGCAGACCGCGCGTTTCGCTGCCGAACACCAGCACGTCTCCCGGCGTGAACTCCGCCTCCCACACCAGGCGGGAGGCGGGATTCTCGATGCACCAGAACGTCCGCCGCGCCAGCTTCTGTTCCAGCTCGCTCCAGTGGTCAACCGCTTCCCAGTCGAGGTGCTGCCAGTAGTCCATTCCCGCCCGGCGGAGATGTTTCTCGTCGAGCTGGAATCCCAGCGGCCGAACCAGCCACAGCTTGGCGCCGACCGCGACGCAAGTCCGTCCGATATTGCCGGTATTCTGCGGGATATCCGGCTGGTAAAGGACGACATGAAGCAGGGGAAAGGACGCCGCCGCCGTCATGCCGACGCCCTGGCGCGAGCCGAACGACGGGCAAAGGCGTAATAGATGACCCCGCACACGATCAGTCCCGCCACCACAGTTACTTCCTTCAATGCGCCGGTCTTCCGGTAGGCGTCCACCTGTTCGGCGACCAGGCTGTAGAACGTGAGGCCATAGACGGCCAGCATGAGGGCGGGCGTCAGCGGATACCCCCAGGTCCGGTAAGGCCGGTCCGCGCTCGGGCGCTTCCAGCGGAGCACGTAGACCGCCGCCACGGTCAGGCTGTAGAAGACCAGCCCCGCCGCAATCACCGAGTCCGTGAGCCCGTCGAATGCTTTCTTCGGATTCTCGTACGCCAGAAAGAACCCCACGATCAGGATCGTGGTCCAGAGCGCCTGCAGCAGAATCGCGTTGGCCGGCGTTTTGTAGGTGCCATGCACCTTGAAGATGGAATGATGCACCAGCCCGTCCCGCGCAATCGCCAGGTAAATCCGCGGCCCGGTCAGCATGTTGGAATTGGTGGCCCCGAAGGTGGAGCACATCACGCCGAGGGCCGCCAGTTGTCCCCCCCACGGTCCGAACAGAGACGTGAACACGTCGGCTGCCGCCCGCTCGGTCGTCGCCAGATGCGACATCGGCAGCACGAGGTGATAGCTGAGATTGGCCCCCAGATAAACCAGAATCACAATCCCGATCCCTACGACCATCGCCAGGGGAACATTCCGTTGCGGCTGATGAATTTCCTCCGC
Organism: Planctellipticum variicoloris; assembly: GCF_030622045.1. Taxonomy (NCBI): domain Bacteria; kingdom Pseudomonadati; phylum Planctomycetota; class Planctomycetia; order Planctomycetales; family Planctomycetaceae; genus Planctellipticum; species Planctellipticum variicoloris. Next base: position 3,542,615 of record NZ_CP130886.1, read on the forward strand.
GATCGGCGCCAGATTGATCCAGCCGTCGTAGGGCCACATCACCGCCACCATCGCAATCCCTAGCGCCCGGAGAAACGTGCTCGTATCCCCCCCCGACCAGATCGGCTGCACGTTAGCGGACTCGAACCGGCCCATCAGCATCGGCACCGCGATCAGTGCCATCAGAAACAGCACCTTGATGATCGCGGTCAGGTTCTGGACGTTGGCCCCCCACCGCGTGCTCCAGACGTTGATCAGCGACAGGCCGAGCACAATCGTCACCGCCAGCAGGCACTGAAACGGGGGGCTCATCGGCTGCAGCTCAGTCATGTACAGCACCGTCGCGCAGGCCAGCGCCCCCACGGACCCCGTACGCACTACCCAGAACTCGGTCCAGCCCCACAGAAACGCCGGCAGCCGACCATACGCCTCGCGGAGATACAGGTACGGCCCCCCCGCATGGGGATACATCGCCGCCAGTTCCGCCAGCGCCAGCGAGCCGCAGAGCGTGACCAGCCCGACCAGCGCCCAGACGCTGAGAATCGGGGCAAATCCATAGTCCAGCAGCGCCTTGTCGACGTTGCCGACCTTTAGAAAGATCCCCGATCCAATGATCGACCCCACGACGACTGCCACGCCGTCCCACATCCCCAGCAACCGGGGCAGCAGTTCGGGAATGAGTTTTCCGTCCGTTGCGGGAGGGCCATCGCTCATGCAGCGTCCGTTTCCACGATCGGGGTTCTGGCAGATTGCGAGGCCACATCATGTCGGCGGGCCAACGTAAACTCCAGCGGCATCGACGTCCCACGTGCAGACTTTTTCCGTCCGCCATCCCGCGGAAGAAGTGCAAACTCCCCTGCGTCAATGGGTTTTTCGATTTGACCGGCGGACGCCCTGACAGCTATACTTCGTGAAACCTCGGACAAATTCTGCCCCGAGGACTGGAATGAAACGATGTATCCGTCCGTGATTCTCAGCACCGTAGCGATTCGAATTGCCGGGCGCAACTGCGACCTCGGGGGCTGAGAGTCTATTTGTCACAGCACGCAAAACCCTCAGGTCGCAAGGCTTGAGGGTTTTTTTGTTGGTCCGCGTTATCGAAGAAAGAAGTTCTTCCATGTCCCGCATCCAGATCTACGACACGACGCTCCGCGACGGCAGCCAAGGGGAGGGAGTCAACTTCTCCCTGCAGGACAAGCTGCTGATTACGCAGAAGCTCGACGATCTGGGCGTGGATTACATCGAAGGAGGCTACCCCCTCTCCAACCCCAAGGACGCGGAATACTTCCAGCAGGTCCGCGATCTGCCGCTCAAGCATGCCCGCATCGCTGCTTTCGGCATGACCCGACGCAAGGCCTGCGCCCCCGAGGACGACACCTGCCTGCAGGCGCTGCGGGATTCGCTGGCCCCCGTCTGCACGGTCGTCGGCAAAACCTGGGATCTGCAGGTCTTCGAGGTCCTCCGCGTCGATGAAGCCGAGAATCTGGCGATGATCCGCGACTCCGTCGGCTTCCTGAAGGCCGAGGGCCGGGAACTGATCTATGACGCCGAGCACTTCTTCGACGGCTACCGCGCCAATCCCGAATTCGCCCTGAAAACCGTCCTCGCCGCCCAGGACGCCGGTGCTTCTCTGATCGCCCTGTGCGACACGAACGGCGGCCGCCTCCCCGAAGAAATCGCCGCCGCAGTGGAAGCCGTCCGTCGCGAACTGAGAATCCCGGTCGGCATCCACTGCCACAACGATTGCGATCTCGCCGTCGCCAATTCGCTCGCCGCGATCGACCGCGGCGCCATTCAGGTCCAGGGGACGATCAACGGCATCGGCGAACGCTGCGGCAACGCCGACCTGATCAGCGTCATCGCCAACCTCGCCGTCAAGAAGGGACGGGATCTGCTCCAGCCGGGCTGCCTCCCCCGGCTGACGGAGCTGTCGCGGTATGTCTACGAGATCGCGAACATGAACTTCCGTGCGAACCAGCCCTTCGTCGGCACGAGCGCCTTCGCTCACAAGGGGGGCATGCACGTTCACGCCGTCAATCGGCTGGCGTCGAGCTACGAGCACATCCCCCCCGAGACCGTCGGCAACGAACGCCGAGTGCTGGTGAGCGAGCTCTCGGGACGGTCGAACATCGTCGCCAAGACGACCAAGTACCGGCTGGAACAGGACAGCGCCCTGATGACTCGCATCCTCAACCGCGTCCAGGACCTGGAAAACGAGGGCTATCAGTTCGAAGCGGCGGAAGCGTCGTTCGATCTGCTGGTCCGCAAGGAGTCGGGCAATTACGTCCCGCAATTCGAACGGCTGCAGTATCGGGTCAATGTTGAAACGGATCACGGCCACGAACCCGTCACCGAGGCAACGGTGAAACTGAGAGTCGACAGCCGCGTCGAGCACGTCGTCGCAGAAGGAGACGGCCCGGTCAACGCGCTCGATCGCGCGCTCCGCAAGGCGCTGCTCGGCGCCTTCCCGAACCTCGATGACATGCAGCTCGTCGACTACAAAGTCCGCGTCATTAATTCGGCCGAAGGGACCGCCGCCCGCGTCCGCGTGGTCATCGAGAGCCGGGACAAAGCAGATGTCTGGAGCACGGTCGGCGTGAGCGAAAACGTGATCGAAGCAAGCTGGCTCGCCCTCGTCGACAGTGTAGAATACAAGCTGTACAAAGACGCGGAAGCTTCCGGAGCCCAGCCATGTCCATGCGATTGATGGCTCATATGGTCAGCCACGGCAGCCCTGCCGTTGTGCCGATCACGGCAGATCAATATGAACGGATGATGGCGGTGGGCATTCTGGACGAAGGAGCGCCCATAGAACTCATCGACGGCATGTTGCTGTTCAAAGACCGCCGCGACGCACCGGCCCCCCCCATGACACAAGGCCCTCGACATCTGCTGGCGATCAAGATCCTGGCGAAGCTGCTGGAAAACCTGCTTCCCTCGAATCGCTTTCATGTTCAGCAGCAGGGGCCGGTCGTCTGCAACGAGTCCAATGTCCCGGAACCGGACGTCTGCATCCTGAAGGGACTCCCCGACCGGTACGGCGACCGGCTGCCCGGCGCCGCAGACGTCGTCCTGGCGATCGAAGTGTCGCAGACGTCTCTCGACATTGACCAGTACGACAAGGCGGAACTCTACAATCGGTCCGGGGTTCCGAGCTACTGGATCATCAACCTCGCGGACGACACGGTCATCGTGCATGCCGAGCCGCGGGTCTCCGCTCGGACCTATGGTCAACAGACAGTCGTTCCCCGCGGAGGCGTTGTCGCTCTGGACTTGCCGGGTTCCGATCCCGTCGAGATTTCGGTCGATGATCTGTTGCCGGGACGATTTGCGCCCTGAGTCAGTGAAAACGTGAATTGGACGAGAATTATGATCCGCATCGAAACGACTGCCGAATTCGACGCCGATGGGAAGTTTGTCCTCACTGGACAATCGGGTGAGCCGATTTCCCCCGGCGAGCATCGGGTCGTGGTCCTGATCGGGGAAACACCAGAGTCCGCATCTTCTCAACTTCCCGCTGCCGAACCGGAATCATGCCTGTACTTTGACGGTGAAAAACTTCTGCTCGACGTCCCCTTGAATCCGGACGCAGATCTCTCCGTTGTTCACTGGATCGAGCAGGCGAGGTTGGAGCGAGAACGCCACAGTCTCGGAATTGAGCCGTGAAGAAGATTCTCCTCGATACCTCGGTCGTGGTGCCGGCGCTGCTGCATTCACACCCCAACCACGCCGCGTCCGATCTGTGGATCACTGCCGGCCAGCAGGGCCGATGTCAGTTGTTTGTCGCGCTGCATTCCGTCACGGAGGCGTTTTCGGTCCTCACAAGATTGCCAGCTCACAAGCACGTTCCGGCCGACGAGGTCTGGAACGTGATTGAACAGACGCTGCTTCCCGCAGCGACGATTGTCGAAGTTGCAGCCAACGATGTCCTGGCAAAGCTGCGCTGGTGTGCCGGCCAGAAACTCGCCGGAGGTATCCTCTACGATGCCCTGATCACACTCGCTGCCGAAACTGCGGATGTCGATCTCTTATTGACCTACAACACCAGACATTTTCTGCAGGTCTGGCCGACCGCAGTCGACCGGATCCATGTCCCCGATGCCGCACTCCTTCCAAAGTCATAGTCGAGCCCCATGACCACCGAAATCCCCAAACAATTCGAACCCCAGTCCGTCGAAGCCGCCTGGATTCCCTACTGGGAGTCCAACGGCTACTTCAACGCCGACCCCGACTCGGAGAAGCCGCCCCACGTCATCATGATCCCGCTCCCCAACGTCACCGGGGCGCTCCACATGGGGCACGCCCTCAACGGGACATTGCAGGATCTGATCACCCGCTGGCGGCGGATGCAGGGCTACGAGGCCCTCTGGATGCCCGGCACCGACCACGCCGGCATTGCCACCCAGTCAGTCGTCGAACGCCGGCTGCTCGAAGAAGAGGGCAAAACCCGGCACGACATCGGCCGCGAAGCCCTCGTCGAACGGATCTGGAAGTGGAAGGAATCCTACGAGAAGCGGATTCTCGGCCAGCTCAAGCGGATCGGGGCAAGCTGCGACTGGCGCCGCGTCCGGTTCACGCTCGACGACGTCTGCTCGAAAGCCGTCCGCCGGACGTTCTTCAAAATGTTCCGCGACGGCCTGATCTTCCGCGGCAAGCGGCTCGTCAACTGGGACGCCTTCCTGCAGACCGCCGTCGCCGACGACGAAGTCTATTCGGAAGACATCGCCGGGCAGTTCTGGACGTTCAACTATCCCGTGGTCGACGACGCTGGCAATGACACCGGGGAGCGGATTTCGTTCTCGACCACCCGCCCCGAAACGATGCTCGGCGACACCGCCCTCTGCGTCCATCCGACCGACGAGCGCTACACGGCCCTCGTGGGGAAGCAGGTCCGCATTCCGGTGATCGGCCGGCTGATTCCGATCATCGCCGACGCGCTGCTGGCGGATAAGGAACTGGGGACCGGCTGCGTGAAAGTCACCCCGGCCCACGATCCGAACGACTACGCCTGCGGCCTGCGCAACAAGCTGCCGATGATCAACATCCTCAACCCGGACGGCACCATCAACGGGGAAGGGGGGGAGTTCGCCGGCCTCGACCGCTTCGACGCCCGCGCGAGGGTCGTCGCCGAGATGCAGTCCCTCGGCCACTTCGAAAAAGTCGAAGACCGACAGATCCCGCTGAAGTACAGCGACCGCTCGAAGACGCCGATCGAACCGTACCTCTCCGACCAGTGGTTCGTGAAAATGGACGAACTGGCGCAGAAAGCGATCGACGCCGTCGACGACGGCCGCGTGCAGTTCTTCCCCGAACGCTACAAGTCGAGCTACCTCGACTGGCTGGGCGAGAAGCGCGACTGGTGCATCAGCCGGCAGTTGTGGTGGGGACACCGGATCTCGGTTTGGCGTAAGACCATTAAGATGGGAGCAAAGCCGGATGCCTACCTAATCGCCACACAGATCCCGGCCTACGAATCGGTGCCAACGGCACCGCACGGCGTGAAGATAAGCGACACCTACAAAGATTTCGTTGCCGATCAAATTATGGCCGGGCCTGAAGTCGACGAGTTGACCCTACTGTGGTGTATTGACTCGGGGCATTCAGAGTTCGAAAAGGAAGCGGAGAAACTTGGCTTCGTCCAGGACGAAGACGTCCTCGACACCTGGTTCAGCAGCGCCCTCTGGCCCCACGCCACGCTCGGCTGGCCCGATACCGAGCACAATCCACCTCTGGCGGCATCAGCCGCAACGAGCCCAACCAGTGCTCGGTCATTGGTTGAGGACGCGTTTCCCGTTGTTCCGCTGACCGGAATGACCATCTCCCCGGAAGCGATTGTCGCTGTCCAGGCGGATTGGGCACGCAAGCATCAGGCCATGCCAATCGCCATCGAGGAAGATGTGTTGGTGGTCGCGTTTGCTGACGAGATTGACCAGGAACGGATTGACGCCATCCGCTTTCATGCGAACCGTGAACTCAAAGTTGTCCTGGCGACTGCAAGCGACGTGAACGCGGCCATCGATCGTCACTACGACTCTTCCTCAACTCTCAACGCTCAACCCTCAACGGGCACCACGAACGCCGTCCTCAACTACTTCTACCCCGGCTCCGTCCTGATCACTTCCCGCGACATCATCACGCTGTGGGTCGCGCGGATGGTCCTCACCGGGCTCTACAACATGGGGGACGTCCCGTTCAAGCACGTCCACGTCCATCCGAAGATCCTCGACGGCTTCGGGCAGGGGATGTCCAAATCGAAGGGGAACGGCGTCGATCCGCTGGAGCTGATCGAACGCTACGGCTGCGACGGCATGCGGTTCACGATCGCCTCCTTCGCCGGCGAAACCCAGGACGTCCGGCTGCCGGTCGGCTACGAATGCCCCCACTGCCAGGCCCCCATTCCGCAGCAGCAGGAACACCTGAAGTTCAAACCGGGCAAGCCGCGGATCAAGTGCCCCAAGTGCAAGAAGGAAAGCCAGTACGCCTGCCCGTACTACGAGCCCGACGAGGGCGAACCGGTCGCCCGCATCGTCATCGAACGCTTCGAATACGGCCGGAATTTTGCCAACAAGCTCTGGAACGCCGCCCGCTTCGCGCTGCTGAACCTGGAAGGCTATACGCCGGGGCCGGTCGCGGATTCCGAGCTGCACCTCGAAGACCGCTGGGTGCTGAGCCGGCTGGCGACGGTGGCGGATGAAGTGACCGAACTGCTGGGCAAATATCAGTTCGACGCGGCGACGCGGAGTCTGCGGGAGTTCGTCTGGAACGAGTTCTGCGACTGGTATCTGGAGATGATCAAGCCCCGCCTGCGCGACGAGGCCCGCAAGCCCGCCGCCCAGCGCGTGCTGGTCCACGTCCTCGACACGATCCTCCGGCTGCTCCACCCGTTCACGCCGTTCATTACGGAAGAGCTGTGGCACCGGCTGAAAGAGATCGCCCCGCAGCGCGGCCTGCCGTCACCAACCGAAGCGTCGCCCGCCTGCATCGTCGCCCCCTGGCCGACGGATCTGGGCGTCTGGCGTCAGCCAGCCCTGGAAGCCCGCTTCCAGCGGCTGCAGGAACTGATCGTCGCGGTCCGCAACGTGCGCGGCACGTATAACATCAGCCCCGCCGCGTCCCTGTCGCTGGTCGTCCGCTGCCCGGCCGAGGCCGCGACCGATTTGACGTCTGTGGCCGATCAACTCAGCAACCTGGCCCGCGCGGAACTAACCGCCGCCGGTCCGGACGCCGTCCGCCCGAAGAGCAGCGCCAGCTTCTCGCTGGGGGACATCGACGGCTACATCCCGCTGGAAGGCCTGATCGACGTGGCCGCGGAGATCACCCGGCAGCAGAAGGAAGCGGAAAAGCTCCGCGGCTTCATCGCCGGCAGCGAGAAGAAGCTGACGAACAGCAGCTTCGTCGACCGCGCCCCGCCGGAAGTGGTGGCGGAAGTCCGCTCCACGCTGGAGAACCTCAAAAAGCAGCTCGCCAGCGTGGAAGACGTCCTGCAACAGCTCGCGGGGAATTGAAGAGCAGAGAATTCACCGCGGAGCCGCGGAGGACGCGGAGTCATGCCGGAGAAGACTTTAACCACGAATGGCACGAATCAACACGAATGAAGAAGGACCGAATTCGTAAACCACGAAAAACACGGAATTCACTGAGAAAGGAAGAACTGAGAAGTCCTCGTTCCCTCGTTCGCAGGCTCCGCCTCGTCTTCTCATCCGTTCATCCGTGCTGATTCGTGAAATTCGTGGTTCAGTCTCACTCGTCTTCGTCGAAGGGGACAAATTTCCACATTTTTCAAAAATTCGGCTAATCTGCTCTTGCAAACCTCCCGTACCAGAGTGAACGTGCGAATCGTCGGCGTGGGAAACGACATGCACGCAACGGGGCCACCCGGAGCGCTCGAGCGAATCCCCGCCGGCCAGCGGGCCTGGTCAGGGCCCATCACGGCCAGGTGGAAACGCCTAGTCGAGGGAGCGCACTTCGTGCGCGCTCACTCGGCGTCGAGATTCTTTCCCGTACTACGCGGGCCTCACAACCCGCCACCTGATCAACGCCAGCTCAAAGGATGCGGAGGAGCGGACTTCGACAACCCGCTCCGCCGCGTCCGAGCCGGTCGCTTATCGAGAAAGCCTCCCCGCAGGCCGCGCTCGCGCTGCGCGCTCAGCACCCCCGCGCGCCCTCTCTTCCAGTTTGCAATTTGCAATGAATTCCAATTCAAAATCAACTGCCATTGGCCTTTGCCTTGTTCCCAGGCTCTGCCTCGTCATTTCAGTTTCCGTCTCGTCTTGACGGATTCGTGTTGATTCGTGTCATTCGTGGTTCCCTCTCCTCCGGCTGTCTTCACTCCGCGTCCTCCGAGCCTCCGCGGTGAATCCTCTTTCCCCTCGTTCGTCAGCCGCTCAATCCCACGCCAGCGGCTGCTGCCACGCCTGCTTCAGTTCCCCGAGCCCGGCGTCGATCACGGTCGGTCCGGCGCCCGAAGCAATCACCACGCGGTCGGCGGTCGCGACCGTCCCCAGTCGCGTCAGCGGCAGACCCGCGAAGACCTTCTCGAAGGCCGTCGCGTCCGCCGGGGCGACTTCAACCACGAACCGCGTGGCCGATTCCGAGAACAGCAGCACGGCTGTCTGAGCGATTCCGCTGTCCTTCGCCAGACCGGTCAGGTCGACCTTCACGCCCAGCCCCCCGGCGAACGCCATCTCGGCCAAGGCCGCCGCCAGGCCCCCTTCACTCAGGTCGTGGCAGCTCTTGAGCAGTCCCTGCCGGATCGCGGCGTGGACGGCGGTAAAAATCTGCGGCGCCTGCTGCAGGTCGGGACGGGGAATGCGTCCGCCGGCCAGTCCCTGCACCAGCGCGAAGTGGCTGCCGCCGAGCTCGTCCTTCGTCGCGCCGATCTGATACAGGACGTTGCCGGCCGCCTTGAGATCCATCGTGACCGCTTGCGAGACGTCTTCCATCTGCCCCATCGAGCTGATCAGCAGCGACGAGGGAATGGCAACCGTCTGCCGCTGGCCATTGGCGTCCTGATAGGAGAACTCGTTGTTGAGGCTGTCCTTGCCGCTGATAAACGGCGTGCCGTACGCGATCGCCGTGTCCTTGCAGCCCAGCGCGGCCCGGACCAGCGAACCGAGCGTTTCGGGCCGTTCGGTATTCCCCCAGCAGAAGTTGTCGAGGATGGCAATCCGGGCCGGATCGGCCCCGACCGCCACGCAGTTCCGGACCGCTTCGTCGATCGCGGCGGCGGCCATCCAGTACGGGTCGAAGTCGCCGTACCGCGGATTCATGCCGTTGGCGACGACCACGCCGCGATTGGACTTCAGATCGGGTCGGACCACGGCCGCATCCGAAGGCCCGTCGCAGGCGATGCCGACCAGCGGCTTGACGACGCTCCCCGCCTGCACTTCGTGATCGTACTGCCGGATGATCCATTCTTTGCTGCAGACGTTCAGCGAACCGAGAATCGCCTTCAGGGCATCGTCGTACCGCGGCAGGTCCGGCACAGGGCAGGGGGGCTCCGCGGCGGGGGTGAAAGTGGCTTCGCGGACGACCGGCGGCCGGCCGTCGTGCAGGAAGCTCATCGCCACTTCGCCGACGTGCTGGCCGTGATACTTGAGAACCAGCTTGCCGGTGCCGCTGAACTTGCCGATGGCAGTCGCTTCCACCCCTTCGGACGCGCACAGATCCCGGAAGGCTTCCCATTTGTCTTCCGGAACGGCGAGGACCATCCGTTCCTGTGCCTCGGAAATCCAGATCTCGGTATACGACAACCCGGCGTACTTCAGCGGCGCCTGTTCGAGCCAGACTTCGGCCCCCGTGTGCTCGCCCATCTCGCCGACCGCGCTGCTGAAACCGCCCGCCCCGCAGTCGGTGATCGCGCTGTAAAGGTCCAGATCGCGGGCCCGCAGGATCACGTCGACGACCATCTTTTCCGTAACGGCATTGCCGATCTGCACGGCGCCGCCGGAGACCGTTTCGCTCTCTTCCGTCAATTCGGCCGAGCTGAAGGTGGCGCCGTGAATGCCGTCGCGACCGGTCCGGCCGCCGACGGCGACGATCAGATCCCCGACCAGCACTTCCTTGAAGCACTTGTCGACGGGGATCATCGCCGCCGTACCGCAGTAGACCAGCGGGTTGCCGAGATAGCGCTCGTCGAAGAAGACGGCCCCGTTGACCGTGGGAATGCCCATCCGGTTGCCATAATCCCGGACCCCGGAGACGACTCCCTTGGCGACCATCTTGGGGTGGAGCACGCCTGGTGGCAGCGATTCGACGGGGGTATCGGGCGGAGCGAAGCAGAAAACGTCTGTGTTGAGGATCGGCCGGGCTCCCATGCCGGTGCCCAGCGGATCGCGGATCACGCCGCCGATGCCGGTGTTCGCCCCGCCATACGGCTCGATGGCGGACGGATGGTTGTGAGTCTCCACCTTGAAGCAGACGTTCTGCGTCTCGTCGAACTTGACGATGCCGGCGTTGTCCTGGAACACGCTCACGCACCAGTCGTCGGCCCCGAGCTTCTCGCGGATGGCCACCGTCGCGCCGAAGACCGTTTCCTTGAGCATGTTCTCGAACTGGCGCTCGCCATGCTCGTCGCGATAGCGGATCCGGCCCTTGAGCGTCTTGTGGGAGCAGTGTTCGCTCCAGGTCTGGGCGACCGATTCCAGCTCGATATCGGTCGGATCGCGGTCGAGCCCGGCGAAGTACTGCCGGATCGTCTGCATCTCGGCAAGGCTCAGGTAAAGCTGCCCCTGCTTGCTCAGCGTCATCAGCGCCGCGTCGTCCATACCGCGAATCGGCACGATCGTGAGCTGGAAGCGGTATTCGCTGCCGAGCGCGATGCTGTCCATCTGCAGCGGGCCGGCGATGATCCGTTCGATGGCGTCGTTGGCGAGCAGTCGCTGCTGGACCCGCTGCAGGTCCGCGGTGGCCACATCGTCGTTGAACCAGTACCGTCGGGCGGTCCCGACCGCCGTCGCCGGGCAGCCGACGTCCGCGAGCGCCTTCTGGGTGCTGAGGGCCACGTTATCCGTCACGCCAGGCTTGAAGAGAACCGTCCGCAGCAGACCTTCTCCGGCGGATGCCAACGCGGCCTGACCGTCCAGCCGACGCAGCGAGTAGTCTTCGACGACGCGATCGACGAGCAGCTTGTGAGCCGCCGATTGCAGGCCCGCCTCGTCCTGTTCGGTCTCGATCAGGAAGACGCGAGCCGAGCGGACCTGCCGGACGGAGCCGGCCCCGAGGGCGTGCGACTCGCTGACAATCCGCAGTCCTTCGCGATCGATCTCACCGGCCGTCGGCCGAATTTCGACTTCCCAAAGCATGTTTCAAGGTTCCCATCGGCCGCAGGCCGAAGTCTCAGGATTGGTCAGTTGTCAGTTGTCAGTTGTCAGTTGTCAGTTGTCAGTTGCGAAGAGCGAGGTGCGGAGACTTTTCGACATTCCGCCTTCGTCATTCGACATTTCTTCTCTTCTATCTTCTCCGCGAACTCCTCTTCCCTCTGCGTCTCTGCGAGAGGTCTTCTCTTTACTCCAGCGAATCCCGCACGGTTTTCGCCTGTTGCAGGAGTCGATTCAAGGCCGCAGCGTCTCCTCGTTCGAGAGCCGCGCGAAATGAGGCAATCTGCTGCGTCAACGCATCGAGACTCGCACACACGTCGGCGGTGTTCGAGAGCAGAATCGCCGTCCAGAGATCCGGGTCTCCCGCGGCGATCCGCGTCGTATCGCGGAAGCCCGTGCCGATCAGTTCCCGGTTGGCCTCATTCAGCGTGTTCGCCAGTGCGACCGCGGTTACGTGCGGCAGATGGCTCGTCGCCGCGAGCGCCCGGTCATGCTCGGCGGGCGACAGCCGCACCGTCCGCATGCCGACCGACTGCCAGAAGCCTTCGATCTCGTTGACCGCCGCCGGGGTGGACTCTTCCGTCGGGGTCACGACGCACATTCGGCCAGCGTACAGTTCCGGATCGGCCGCTTCAAATCCCTGGCGATGCGAACCCGCAATGGGGTGCGAACCCACGAACTCGCGATTGCTGTCGCGACAGTCAGACAGTTCTTCGCAGACCCGCTGCTTCGTGCTGCCGGCGTCGGTCACCAGGCCACCCGAAGGAACATTTGACCAGAGCAATTTCACATCGTCCGCAATGCGATCCACGGGGGTACAGACGACGGTCAATTCGGCGTCGCGAACGGCCGCAGAATCGGTCGACCAGGCATCGATCAAACCGGCTGACTGCGCGCCCTGCAGACGCTCCGGATTGCGACCGATCCCGAGCACGCGACGCGCAGCGCCACGACGCTTCACGGCCGCCGCCAGCGACCCGCCGATCAGCCCCACGCCGACGATGGCGATCCAATCCCGCATCCTGAAATCCGCCCCCTTTTGGTGATTGCAACCCCTGACGGCGACAAGTTTAACGTGCCCCGCCCGAAACGGCACGTGTCCGGGCTCGGACGTGCCGGACGTTGTGCTACAATTCGCGGTCTCCCGCACCAGCGATTCCGCTGTTTTCCGATCGCCCCTGGCAAACTCATGTCCGATTCCGCCGTGACACAGTTGCTCGATCGCATTGGCGCAGGAGATCTGCTGGCCACGGACGCCCTGTTGCCCGTCGTCTACGACCAGCTCCGGCGACTGGCCGCGGCGAGGCTGGCCGGTGAAGCGCCGGGACACACCCTGCAGGCGACCGCCCTCGTCCATGAAGCCTGGCTGCGACTGGTTGGCGATGAGGCGAAGCACTGGGATCACCGCGGCCATTTCTTCGCCGCCGCCGCGGAGGCCATGCGACGGATTCTGGTGGAATCCGCCCGCCGGAAACAGCGACTCAAGCACGGCGGCGGCTGGCAGCGCGTGCCCGAAGACGCCCTGATCGCCCCGGAACTGCTGCTCGACGACGACGTGCTGGCGGTGGACGAAGCCCTGACGGAATTTGCAGCGGAATCGCCCGACAAAGCCCAGCTCGTCAAGCTGCGGTATTTTGCCGGGCTGTCAGAAAACGACGCGGCGGCGGCGCTGGGAATCTCCCGGGCCACCGCCGCCCGCTGGTGGGCCTATGCCCGCGCCTGGCTGTACGACCGGCTGCATAGCGAAGAGTAGCCCCGTGCGGATTTGGGGAGAAAGACCAATGCAAAATGAAAAGTGCAAAATGCAAATCGTAAAATAGAAGGGAGGATCTCTCCAATCGGGGTGGCACGCCCAGAGTCCGCGATGGGCGTGGACTTACCGATAACAGCCCCTTCTCAGACTACTGCTGCATGGGGAGCGTCAGTTTCACTTTCTTGCTGTCGCGGAGCACGGTAACCGGGACCCGATCACCGACGACGCGGGCCGTGACGGCATGGCGGAGGACGTCGGCTTCGGTGAGCAGGTCCGCCCTGCCATCGAATTCGATCACCACGTCTCCTTTCTGAACGCCGGCTTGCTTCGCTGCCGCATGGGCGCCGAATTGCCCCACATGTTTCACGCGGAGCGCCATTCCCTCTCCCGAGGCGCCTGCTTCAGACCGCTCGTCAGCCGTCATCGATTCGAGGACGATCCCTCCGGTCGCCATCCGCCGCAGCCCCCAGGACGACGCACGCCACGAGATGTCCCCGGCGCGACGCCAGCCGGCCTCCAGCTTCAGTGCCACCGTGGCGGGCTGCCCCTCCCGCAGAACATCGGCGTTGATGCTGCCTCCCTGCGGATCGACCTGCTGCAGCACCCACTGGACATCGGCAATCGACAGGAGCGGCTGGCCGGCCAGCCGCTGAATCACATCGCCTGCTCGGAAACCGGCGGCACTCGCCGGCGAATCGGGGGTCACCTCCTTCACAGTCGCTTTCTGATCAGGGTCGAGGATCAGGCCCACCGACTTCGGATGCGGATAGGGGAACAGAACCTTCTCCGGCATCGGCTGCTTCAGCGCCCGGTAGTACTCGCGCTGGGCGTCGCCGATCTGGTGACAGTGGATACAGCTCTGGACGACATTGCCGGAGTAGTTCAGCTCCGGACCGTACTTCTCCTTCAGGACCGGATACTTCTCTGGCGACGGGAATTCCGGAGCCGGGCCGATTTTGCCCGCCAGCGCGTCCTTGTTGTTCGGAGAGTCGGCGTGGATCTTCAGCGCCCCCTGCAGCGCCTGGGCCAGCCCCTTCAGCGAAACGTCGCCGAACCATTCGGTCCGATGCGAACGCGTGCCGAAGCGTCCGTAGATCGTCCTGTCCGCATTGAGCATGAAGACGGCGAAGGACTGGTCGGTGTCGTACTGGAACAGCGACAGATCGAGTCCGTTGGTGCCGACGACCCGGACGCAGACGAACTTGTCGAGCAGCGGCCGAATGACCGGGTCCTTGTCGACCAGATCGTCATCGAGCTTGACGCACTCTTCGCACGGAACGCAGCGCAGGACCACCAGCAGCGGCTTGCCGGTCCTCTTTGCTTCAGCAAAGCCCTTCTGCAGGTCGTTGTAGATCCAGAAGCCTTCCGCCTCGACCTTCTGCTTGTCCTCGCGGACTTTTTCCTCGCGGGTCTTTGGAGCGGCGAGAACTGAAGAGGTCAGCAGCAGAGCGATCAGACTCAGACGCAACATCAGCGGCTCCTCGACAGGCAGGGACGATTTGTTATGAGATGGCGAACCGGAGCGCAGCAACTGTTCTAACAGTTTACCGCTCGAAAACCAGCCCCACGGACCGCTTCCACCTTGTCCGGACGGACCGACGATGCGATACTCTTTCGTACAGGTTGTCCGCCTTCGCGTGATGGAATCGATCCCATGAGCCCGGCACTTCTCGAAGAGATTGCCCGCCAACTCCCCGAAGACGCTCTCTACGAAGTCGTCGACGGTCGTGTCGTGGAGAAGCACGTGAGTACGTTAGCCCTCTGGATTGCCGGAGAGCTTTGCGCGATTCTCCGCGAACATGTCCGCGGTCATCAATTGGGATGGCTGGGAACGGAAATGATCTTTGTTCTCGCTGACGAAGAGCGACTGATTCGGCGGCCGGACGTCGCCTACGTTTCGGCGGAACGCTGGCCTTTGGACCGACCGTTGCCTTACGAAGGCAACTGGCACATTGCACCGGATCTGGCCGTCGAAATCGTCAGTCCGGACAATTCCGCGAGTGAACTGTCCCGGAAGCGAAACGAGTACTTCCAGTACGGCGTGCGCGAGGTCTGGATCATCTTTCCCGAAGAGCGGCA
This sequence comes from Planctellipticum variicoloris, assembly GCF_030622045.1. Classification (NCBI taxonomy): domain Bacteria; kingdom Pseudomonadati; phylum Planctomycetota; class Planctomycetia; order Planctomycetales; family Planctomycetaceae; genus Planctellipticum; species Planctellipticum variicoloris. The sequence continues at coordinate 3,557,744 of NZ_CP130886.1, forward strand.
GGTCGAAGTCTGGTCGTCCACGGGCTGCCGCGTCGTGCCGCATTTCGAACCGCTGACGACGGAGCTGCTTCCCGGACTGTCGATTGATCTGAACACGCTGTTGCCGGTGATCGAGCCGACAACACCGACGTGACAAGGCTTGAGAACGCCTCGAGAATCGGCTGGCACAGCCGGCCCTGCGTTCCTGGCGTCCGTCATTCGACATTCCGCCTTCGACATTCGACATTTCTTCCCCTCTTCGCATTTTCCCTGAGGCGCGCCGCCCCCGCCCGTCGCATCTCTCTACGAGTCCGAGTTATGCTGCTCGTGGAGACCCGTTCATGTCCGACACCAGTCCCCCCCAATCTGCGATCCCCGCAACCGCCCGGCCGGAGGTCGATCCGCAGTCGGTCGAAGGTCTGTTTCTCACGGTCCTGGCGATGGACTCCCCGGCCGAACGCGCCGCGTTTCTGGACCAGGTCTGCGGCGACGACGCCCCTCGCCGCCGGCGAATCGAGGCCCTGCTGCGGGCGTACGATGACGCGGGCAGCTTCCTCGAACATCCCGCGACCCCCGTCGGCACAGCGGACAACTTCGATTTTCTGGAGCCCGCCGACAAAGCCGGCTGTATCGGACGCCTCGGTTACTACGAAGTCATCGACGTCATCGGCCGGGGTGGGATGGGGATCGTGTTTCGGGCTCTCGATCCCCGGCTGAACCGCATCGTGGCCATCAAGGTTCTGGCGCCGGAACTGGCCGCCAATCCGCTGGCCCGGCGACGGTTTCTCCGCGAGGCCCAGGCCGCGGCGGCCGTCAGCCATCCGCATGTCGTGACCATTCACGCCGTCGACGAAGCAAAGCTGCCGTACCTGGTGATGGAGTGCATCGTCGGCCAGTCGCTGCAGCAGAAACTCGACCAGGTCGGCCCGTTGAGGCTGACTGAAATCCTTCGCATCGGTTCTCAGATCGCCGAAGGTCTCGCGGCCGCTCACAGGCAGGGGCTGATTCACCGCGACATTAAACCGGCGAACATCCTGCTGGAAAATGGGGTCGAACGGGTCAAGATCACCGACTTCGGCCTCGCTCGCGCGGCCGACGACGCAGCCATCACGCGGACGGGGGAAGTCTCCGGAACGCCGCAGTACATGTCCCCCGAGCAGGCGCACGGCGACAAGGTTGACCCGCGGAGCGACCTGTTCAGCCTGGGCTGCGTCCTCTACGCGATGTGCACCGGCCGGTCGCCGTTCAGGGCGGACAGCGTCGCCGCGGCAATTCGTCGAGTCTGCGATGACACGCCGCGACCGATTGCGGAGATCAACGCGGAAATCCCCGCGTGGCTGATCGATCTGGTCGACATTCTGCTGGCGAAGCAGCCGGAGGACCGCTTTCAGACCGCGGACGAAGTGGCCGTCGCACTGGAGAAGTGCCTGGTCCGCGTCCAGCGACCGGGAGATTCGAGTCCCCCCACCGCTTCGCGCATCAAAGAACCGCGTCGCATGGCAGCGAATGCCGCCGTCGCACCGAGTTCGTACGGTCTATCGGACGTGACCTATGCGTCTGGCACAGCGGCGATCATACTCTTTCTGGGACAGGTTTTGTTTGCCGGCGCATTCGGACTGGTTGGCGGGCTGGAAATCCTGTCGTGTTCCTTCGACCTGCCGGATCCGAAGCTCTTTATGGCCCGACTCTCGGGGGCTCTCGGAGCGATCTTTCTCCTCAGCACGGTCGGATTGTGGCTGAATCCGGCGACGTCTGGCGGACGATCGGTCGCGCTGACGATCGCCACGCGATTCGCGATCTTCTACGCCATGTGGTTCGGTTTGTTCACGTCCGTAGTTGTCATTGGGGAGTGGAATACCCAGGAAGATGAACCGCTCCTCGTTGTGCTGGGTGTCGTCGGACTGTCGATCGTTGCGGCGACGGCGTTCCTTCTGGGCCGTGCGACGTCGAGCGGAACCGAACCGGCGACCGAGCCGCGGAAGGCCGGACGGCAACTGGCGCTGCTCGGAATCGGCGTCTGGGCGCTGTTGCTGACTTGGTTCCTGGGAATTGCAATCGGGGTGCTGCGTCCGCCGCGGTTTGAGTCGCCGCTCCATACGGCCGCAGGACCGCTGGGAATCGGACTGGTCTGGGCCGGCGGGCTGCTGCTGGCGGCGGGGATGTTCCTGCAGAACCGGATTCTGGGGGCCGCGCACTGGCTGTACGTGCTCCGGATCGTCGGCCTCGGCGCCCTGATGGTCGGCGGGCTGCTGGCGATTCTGTCGCTGCTGTACTTTTTCGGCGAGGCGATCAGCCCGAGCCCGGTGGAACTGACGATCGTCCTGGTTGTCGTGGCGCTGGCAATCGTGATGTATCGCCGGATCGGCAGGATGCCTCTGACAACCGGCGGCACTGCCGCGGACGCCACGCGACGCGAAACGCCGGCGCGACCCAACCGGAACTGGCTCTGGACGGCGTTGATTGTGTTCTCAGTCGTCTGCGTGGCCCCCTGCCTGCTGGGGGTCGCATATCTGTCGCTGTCGTATTCCACGGTTGAAGTCCAACGGATGCCCGGGGCGACGACTCCGCAAATCTCGGCTGCCCCCTCAGACGCAGCCGGGGCGCATGACGGCGGCGGAGCAGCCATGATGGGGATGCCCGGGATGGCCGGCGACATGAGCGGCATGATGGGGAGCCCCGGCGGAACGATCGACGAATCGCAGTGGGGGGCGATTCTGCTGGACTTCGGGACGGCTCAACGCTCACCGGCGAGTGCGCTGCCGGGCGGCATGATGGGGATGCCGGGCATGGCAGTGGGCGCTTTCTCGTATTCGACCGACCGCGCCGTCCGTCTGCGGCCGACCGATACTGTTCCCGGCAGGATCTCAGAGAAGGACGCACACGTTCGGAAAGAAGGCGAGCTGGTGTATCGGGCGCATCCGCTGACGGACCCCGGCATCTACCGGATCGCCCCCGGCGAATACGAAGTGCAGCTCTTCGACTGGTCGTACGGTTGGGCGCTCGGCCGCGACGTCGCCGAGACGGCGCCGCGAACGCCGGTTGCCCCTCAACGCCCGGCCGCCATGCGGTCGCTGGGAACAATCCGCGTCCAGACCGGCGAGATTGTGACCGTCTCGGCGACGCGAGATGATGTCACGGGGCTGATTCGAGGCATCCTGGCGACGACGCCCGACATGCACGAGACGCAACTGGCTCAGTTCTTGTGGAATGGCGAGATGTTTGTGCTCTCGCCTCAGCAGGCGAAAGTAGTCCGTTACCTGTTGCAGCGGAGTGCCGCTGGCGAGGTCGAGACGACCGAGGCGGAGCTGCGCACGGGCGCAGGTCAGCAGCTAACATTCATTCGAAAGTCTGATTCTGGAGAACCGGAGACTCAGATCGTACCTGTTGACACACCCATCGAGCAGATCTTCAACAACGGCCGGCATCCGGCGTGGGGGACGCTGATCGTTCCGGGTACGCAGGTGGGAACTTTCGCGCTGGGGCCGTTGAAGCTGCCGCAGGGGACGGTGCCCGCGGTGGCCGTGCCGGAGAAGGAGCCGGAAGATCTCCCGGCGGATGCCACTCTTCCGGAGCTGAAGCTGGATGACGCGCGTTGAATAGCGGCCGCCCAGGGCTCACGCCGCTGGGCGACTGTAATCCACCCCTGGCGGGGCTCGGGAGACGTCGTCGGTGTGTCGCCTGGTCTCCCTTTCGACATTCCGCCTTCGTCATTCGACATTCTACGGCAGCAGATCCGGCAGCTTCGCCTCGGCGTTCTTGCCATAGTCCAGCAGCTTGAGATCCACGTCGATTTCGTTGCCATCGGTCGTCCGGATCTTCAGCTTCGCGCCGGCCAGCCCGAACGGAACCTCCTTCTGCTGAAGAATCCGCCAGTCGCAGCGGAAAGTCCCGTCGCCAACCGCAGGTTCCGATTTCCCCGTGAAAACGTCGCACTTCAACGATTTCCCCTTGCAGTCGATCGTCTGCGGTTCGGACTGCCGCTTGACGTCCGACGTCGCGCCGGTCAGCCAGAGATTGGTAATCGCGTCGCCGGCAATCCCGTCGTACATTTCAATGGGATCGTTCCCGCGCTTGACCCACATCCGGACCGCTCGACCGAGCGCATCCTTGTTCGGACCGAAGCCGTCGACCGGCACCAGGATCCGATGCACCGACTGCTGCAGGTCGCCGATCTGGTCGAGTGACGTTTCGAGAATTCGCAGATCCCGTCCGCCCTGCTGCCCTTTACCGACCGAACGGACCGACCATTCGACCGTGTGAGTCTGCCCCGAGAATTCCACCTTCATCTCAAATTTGGACCACGCGCCGTCTTCCGGAAGCGTCGCCAGCAGGGGCACGAGCGTCGGTTCGGCCGGAGCGTCGACTTTTGCATTCGGATCGGCGGCTGCGAGAGCGGCCAGCAGGGAAAGTGCAAACAGCATCAGTAGGTCTCCTCAGAAGGGCGGGGCTGCAGCCAGTGACGGTCGCTGGATGCTACCATTTTTCGCACAGGCGTCACTCCTCTGGTCGCGGAATCACGCCCGGCAGGTACAATCGGAACCGTCGGCAAGATTGACAGCGACCCGGCCTGCACAAGCAGGTCCAGGCCGCGACATTTCCCGTTTCCACAGAACGAGGTCACTCAATGCGATCGCTCTCCGTGCTGGCTCTGGCGGTGTTCTGCGGGCCGATCTTCGCGGCGGACGAACCTGCGCAGCCGACGGCCCAATCCAGGGCCAAAGCCAAGGCAAAGGTTGCGGCTGCGATTCTGCCCCCGACGATGGCCGATGTGGCCTACGGGCCGCATGCCAAACAGGTTCTCCACTTCTGGAAGGCGGAAAGCGACAAGCCGACGCCGCTGCTGTTCTTCATCCACGGCGGCGGCTGGCAGGGAGGCGACCGGACCAGCGGTCTGACGGCGATGCTGCCCGCGTTTCTGAAAGAAGGGGTCTCAGTGGTCTCGGTCGAGTACCGGTTTATCCGCGAGGCCATGGCCGACGGCGTCGAACCGCCGGTGAAGGCGCCGCTGCACGACGCCGCCCGCGCTTTGCAGTTCGTGCGCAGCAAGTCAGGCGAATGGAATATCGACAAGACGCGCATCGCCGCCTCGGGTGGTTCGGCCGGCGCCTGTTCGAGCTTATGGCTGGCCTTCCACGACGACCTCGCCGACCCGCAGAGCAGCGATCCCGTCGCCCACGAGTCGACCCGGCTCCTGTGCGCTGCCGTGAACGGCGCCCAGACGACGCTCGACCCGCAGCAGATGAAAGAATGGACCCCCAACAGCCGCTACGGCGGCCACGCCTTTGGAATCTTCAAAACGGAGAACGGCAGGAGCGTGGCCGATTTCGCGCAGTTCCTGGAGAAGCGCGACTCGATCCTCCCCTGGATTCAGGAATACTCCCCGTACGCCCTGGTGACGTCGGACGATCCGCCGGTGCAGCTCGTCTACGGCGCCCCGCCGGCGCTGGGCGAGGACCAGAAGGACCCCACCCACACGGCGAACTTCGGCGTCAAGCTGGCCGAGAAGCTGAAGAGCGCCGGCGTGGAATGCGAGCTGGTCTACCCCGGCGCACCAGACGTCAAGCACCCCCGCGTGCAGGATTATCTCATTGAGCGGTTGAAAGCGGAGCGGTAGGGAAGGGGGGGGGCCAGTTTTCCGAGAGAACAAAGCGCAGGCGACCGACTGGTCGCCTGCGCTTTCAGTATCATGCCGTATCGCCCGAGCTACGCCGCCTGAGATTTCTGCAGCCGTCGTCGACGCCAGGCCCCGACCGCCATGCCAAGGCCGGCGCAGCCGGCGAGGGCCAGGGAGGTCGGTTCGGGAGTGACGGTGCCGTCCGTCGGCGGCGGTACGAACGCCGCGTGGTAGTCGAGGTACAGGCTTCCGCCGTCCTGATGGACGCCGAACGTGCCGTTGCTGAAGACGTTCCAGAAATCGGCCGTGTTGACTTCAAAGGCATTCGCATCGAAACCGGTGATGCTGCTGGCGGTCAGGAACAGCCAGTGGTAGTCGGCGAAGGGATCGAAACCGGCGAGGAACCCCGCCGTCGACGAATCGGACAGCGTCGCCAGGTTGATGATGAACGGATCGGCCGGGGTTGCGGTGAGATTCAACACGCCATTGATGAGGATTCTGTCCCAGTCGACGCCGGCCGTGCCGGTCGTGTTGAGCACCTGCAGATCAAGATTGCCGCCGCCCCCCCAGGTCTGATCGCCGTTGAACGTCATCGTGCCCGGGCTGTTGCCGGGGGCGAGGGTGGTTCCGTCGGCGATGGTGAGCGATCCGTTATAGACGCCGCTGCCGGCGAGAACGGCGCCCGGACCGAGCGTCAGCGTTCCGGCGTTGTTGAACGTCCCGTTGTTGATCAGCGTGCCATCGTGAAGATCGAGCGATCCGGCGGACCAGATCTGCGCGACCCCGCCCGCGTTGATGAGAATCGAACCGCCGTGATCGACGGTGATCTGGCCGACACCGCCCGCTCCCCCATTGGAGCCGCCGACATAGAGATTTGTCGTCTGCAGCGAAGCGCCGGGGCCATCGATGTTCACCGTGCCGTGGCTGCCGGCTCGTTCCGCGATATAGGTGTTGGGAGCCGTGGCGACGCCACCGGCTTGAAGGTTCAGCGTGCCGGTGCCGTCATAGCCGATGGAATTCGTCGAGTTGGCGTGCAGCGTAGAGCCAACCCCACTCACGTTGGCAACGCCTGAGCTAGTGTTCCGAAGGCCAAAATAATTGTAACCCGCTGTGGCCAGCCCCCCATTCGCGACGTTCAGTGTGGCAGTGCCGGACCAGCCGACGAAGTTGCTTGAGCTGACCTGCAGCGTCGAACCGACGCCATCCACGGTCCCCGTACCGGTGCTCCCGGAGTTGTCGCCGAAGTACAGGGCACTCGCCACCGAGGCTACTCCTCCGTGGGTGACCGAAAGCGAACCCGTTCCGGCAAGGCCGATTATGGCCAAGTTCACGTTGAGCGCCGATCCCATGCCATCAACGGAAACCGCACCCATACTCCCCGAATTATGTCCTACATTTAGTTGTGAGCCGGACGCGGCCCCGCCGTTCTGCACGGTCAGGCTTCCGGAACCGCGGTCGCCGATGAGATAGGTATATTGGATTTGCAGGCTGGAGCCCGGCCCATCCACGGTGACTGCCCCGACGCCTCCCGGATTGTAACCGAGCCACCAGTGGCTCCCACTTGACATCCAGGTGGTGCCGTTTGACAGATTGATCGAGCCATTTCCGTTTTCCCCAGCGAGGACACCCCCCGATGTCACGGTCGCGGCATCCGCATTCAATGTCGCCGTGTTGCCGTACCCGACAGATACGCCTAGCCCTGCATAATTCTTTGTCCCGGTCCAGTTCGTCGTGCCGGCGGGCAGAAAGACTTGCCCCTGCACCTCCTGCACTACGGCCAGCGCGGCCAGCAGGCCGAGACCGATGGTCGCCAGCCGTGCCGGCTGGTGTTTCTCTCGTTTCAATTGCATCACAAGGCCCCCAATTCGCTGTCGCACCACAACTGTCGCTATTGATCCCGCGCAGGATCTTGCGACTCATTCGCACCGACGGGCGTCGCCGCCTGTTCGCGGACGCGCGTCCTCTCCACCCACAAGCCCGGTTGTTCCAGGGCTTCCAGCCGCCATTTTTCGGCCTCGGCCGTGCGGCCCTGGGCCGCCAGCAGACGCGAGACGTAGTACCGGGTCGCCGGGGCTGGGGTCGCCGCTGTCAGCGACTGCTGCAGGAGCTTCTCGGCAGCGGCCAGATCTCCCAGACGAAGCTGAACCCAGCCGGCGGTCGCCAGCGCGGTCGCGCGGTCCGGAGACTGCTTGAGATTGACCTCCGCCAGTTGAGCGGCCCGCACGCGCAAGGCTTCGTCCGTCCGCTCAATCAGCACGAGCGCCAATTGATTCGCCGCGGCCCAGTCGGCCGGATTGTTTCGTTGTAACGTCGCGAAGAGGTTCTGCGCCGCGTCGAGATCGCCGCGACAGCGGGCCGCCAGTCCCCGAAGAAACTGTCGCCGGGGATCGGCGGCCGAATCGCCGGGCATCGCTGCCAATTGCGTCTCAGCCTCTGCGGCGCGATCGCGTTCGATCAGCCAGTGCGCGAACTCCAGACGAATCGGGACGTCGACGATGTCGGACGCGATGGCTTTACCGAACCAGGCTTCGGCGCGCTCGTCGTTGCGGCGAGCGAAAATCAGGGCCACCAACGACTCCGCGGCCGGCGTTTGCGGGTCGATCTGCCGCGCCTGGCGGAACAGCTCGACGGCCGGTTCGATCTGATTCTGAGCCAGCAGCGCCCGCCCCAGCCCCAGTAAGGCCGGAGCGGACTTCGGCTCGCGCCCGCTCCAATCGCGGTAAATCTGCTCGGCGGCGGTCCAGTCTTCCCGGCGTTCGGCGGTCTCTCCCTGCCGCTGGGACAGTTCATTGCGAAAGGCCGTCAGTCGCTGTGCGTCCCATTTCGTCGGCGGGGGCGTCGAGGCGGCGTGTTCGAACTGCAGCCACGCATCGGTCAGCCGTCCCTGCTGCAGCGCCAGTTCGCCGAGCGTGACGAAGACTTCCGGTTCGGCCGATTCCGTCATCGCCAGCCGGTCCAGTCGTCGCAGCGCCTCCGGCGCGTTGCCCGATTTGACCAGCAGCCGCGCGAACATCAACTCCGCGGGGGGCAGCGTCGGGGCCAGTTTTCGGCCGGCCTGCAAGGCGGCCAGACAGTCCTCGGGGCGGCCTTCGCGAAAGTGAGATAAGGCCAGTTCCAGTTCGCGTTGCGCACCGCTGACCGTGGTGCGGACCTGCAAGAGTTGCTGCGTTTCCGACTGATCCGACGTCAGCGGTCCGGTCCATGCCGTCTGCGCAGTCACGGCAATGGCGACTGCGAATCCGAAAACGTGGGCAAGGCATCGGCGGCGACCTGCGAGCAGACGGAATGGATACGGAACCAGCATTGTCACAAAGCCGCCTTGCGGAAGGGAAAAACCAACGAAGACCCGCTGCGGGGCCGTCGCCGGCCCGCATGGCTTCTCTCCACCCCTGAAATGGCGCTCCGCGGGCGTTTTTTTCGAAATCCGTGCGAGTTCGGGAGAACTTCTCTCGCGATTGGCCAAAATCGTTCCGTAGAATTCGCGGCCGGGTGAGGTGAGTTCCTGACAGCAGTCCTGTTCCGCCGTCACACAGGCCTGACGGCGGGCACAGCAGGACTGCACAGCGCCCGGCCGACGCGGTCTTGTAAGATTCTGCGAATTCCGCGCGTTTTTCCGAAAAACGCCACGTGAGGCGACATGCATGTTGAAGAAGCGGTTTCGAATGCGCTGGCCGACGACCTGGCGACACCTCTTGGCCGCCATGACCAATGAGAGGGATCACGCGTCGTGGTCGCTGTTTTGCGAACGGTACTCCGCCGTGTTGCACCAGTTCTGTCGCGCGCGGGGCCTGCAGTCGGCCGACGCCGATGAGGTCGTGCAGATGGTCCTCATCGCCGTCAACCGGCAGATCAGCCGCTTCGACTATCAGCCGAACCGCGCACGATTTCGCTTCTGGCTGATGAAAGTTCTCAACCGCAGCATCTGGAAGGTGCGTCACCGCCGTCGCGAAGATTTCCTGGCCGAACCGAATGGTCTGGAGCATCCGGGCGGAGACGATCTGCTGGAGTTCGGCGAAGCCGTGTTCGAAGTCGCCGTGCAGCGGGTCCGGCCGGAGTTCACACGCGAAGAATGGGAAGTCTTCGAACGGACCTGGCGACGGGACGAACCGCACGCGCTGGTCGCCGATACGCTGCAGCGGCGGATCAGTTGGGTTTATCGCACGAAGTTCAATATCCTCCATCGACTGGAAGAGCAAGTTGTCCTCCTCTCCGCAGACATCGCCAGCCCCGGCGGACTTACCGGCTGATCTCTGCCCGCAAGGGGATCGGCTGGAGGCGTTTCTGGCGGGTGCGCTCGCGAGTGACGAGGCTGTTGAGTTCAGCCTGCATTTCGACGAGTGTCCGCTGTGCCTGGCCGCTGCGGAAGCGCGGCTGAGCAAGGCCGTCTGGTCCGACGTACTCGTCGAGCCATTGCCCCCGATCGACGCTGCAACGGGACGGCCCGAAGACGATACGGCCCCCAATGCGACGTCTGTCGAAATCGGCGGGGCAGCGCCGTCAACAGCCGGGCGACTGCTGGCGGACCGCTACGAACTGCGCGGAACCGTCGGCATGGGGGGCTGCGGGGCGGTGTTCGCCGCGTGGGACCGCGTACTGCGGCGCGAGGTCGCCATTAAATCGCCCCATTGGCAACTGGGAGAGAACCAATCCGTCCGGCGGATGTTTGTTGCGGAAGCCCGCGCCGCGGCCCGCCTGAGCCATCCCAACATCGTACCGGTCTACGAAGCCCGCATTGAAGACGGCGAAGAGTGTTTTCTCGTTTCGGAGCTGATCCGCGGCCCATCGCTCCTGGAATGGCTGGAGACGAAGTGGTCGGACGGCGACGACGTCGGCATCCGTGACGCGGCGCTGCTGATGGCGGCGCTCGCTGACGGAGTCGAGTTTGCGCACAAGGCTGGCGTCCTGCACCGCGACCTCAAACCGTCGAACGTGATGCTCGCGCCGACGCCGGCGGGGGAGTTGTCGTTTACGCCCCGCATCACGGACTTCGGCCTCGCACAACTGTCGGATTCTGCGACGAAGACGACGGCAGACGGCGGCATACGAGGTTCGTTGCCCTACATGGCGCCCGAGCGGTTCACCGGCAGTCACGAGATTCGATCGCCCAGTGATGTCTACGCCCTGGGCGTCATTCTGTACGAGCTGCTGACCGGGGAGGCGCCGATTCAGGCTGAGACGCCGGCGGGCCTCGTCGCCGCGATTCCGGTGCAGCCGATCCCGCGACTGCGCGGCCGACGGTCCGATGTTCCCCGGGACCTGGAGGCGATCTGCCTGAAATGCCTGGAGAAACTGCCGGCGCGGCGCTATCCGTCGGCGGCAGCGCTGGCGGCGGACCTGCGGCGATTTCTGGCGGGAGAAGTCGTCACGGCCCGGTTGCCCCACGCGGGAGAACGAGCCGCCCGCTGGATCGCCCGTCACCCCGCCGTGGCGGTCGTGATGACGACAATTGCCATTGCGGCGACGGCGTTCGTCGCGCTCCTTGCATACGCCAACGAGCAGAAGACAAGCCTGATCGGGAAGCTGGAGACTTCCCAGACGGAATTGCGGGGGTCGAATGAGCAGTTGAAAACCGCGTTACAGACAGCCGACGCCATGCGGCATCAGGCCGACGCCATGCGACGTCAGGCGGACCGGATGCGGCACATGGCGGAGCGGCAGCAGCGCGCCACGCAGGAAAGCCTGTATGTCAGTGAATTCCGCCGGGCGATGCAGGCGTGGCAGGAACGGGACCTGCCGGCGGTGCAGCGGATTCTCGACGCGCTCGACGGTCCGGCGTTCGCTCCGTTTCGGGGCATCGAATGCGACTGGCTGCGAACGAAGCTGGTCCGCCCGCACCGCGAATTGACGCGGATGCCGGGAGCGATTTATTCGATCGCCTTTTCGCACGACGGCGAGCTGCTGGCGGCGGCCGGGAAGGATTCGGTGGTGCGGCTGGTCCGGTACGCCGACGGCGTCACGGTCCGCGAATGGCCGACGGAGCAGCGGGAAGTCAACCGCGTTGTGTTTTCGCCGGACGATTCCCGCGTCTGGACCACCGGAGACGACGGAACCGTGTGTCAATGGGAGGTCGCGACCGGGAAGGAACTGCTGCGCGTGGTCGCGCATGCGCCCGAGCAGGCGCACGATCTGGTGGCGCCGCCGGAAGAAAAGGATCTCTTGATCTCGACAGGCACTGACGGTCGGGTCTGCTTCTGGAATATCAACACCGGTATTGAACGAGGAGCGATGCAATTCCATACGGGGTCTGTGATCGGACTCACCTACGAGGCAAAGAATCGCCGGTTGCTCACCGCTGGTCGCGACAGCAAACTTCGCATTTGGAGCATATTTCATAAAAAATTCCTGGGGGATACAGAGCCCCCTGGAATTCCATTGGCCAGCGCCGGACTGCGGAACGGAGGCGGAGTCATAATTTCACTGCAAGGGTTGAAGCTGGCCTTCTGGCAGCCTTCGGCGCATGCGCTCTGTCTCAGTTGGGGACTCGTCGATGAGGTAAAGGTTCTCATCGAGCATCCCACTCAGCCTCGCGTTTACGCAATTGATGTCAACGGCGTCTTGTATGAGGTGGCCATTCCGGCTGTCGAAGATTACGTCGTATCGCAGACGACAAAAACGGCTGCTGCGAAACTGATCACGCGTCTGCACAGCGGCCGAGTCTACGCGGTCCACATCTCACCGGATCAGTCGTCGCTGGTGACGTGCGGCGGTGACGGCACCGTTCGTAGCTGGCCGTTGGAGACGCTCGATCCGCAGGCTATCACGACAGTTGCAGCGATTCCAAACGGAGGTGAGTTGTCGGGATTCTCCTCCGACGGATTGACGTTCGGAATGATTGACAAAAACGGCCTGACCGAGTTCGACTCTCGCACGTTACAGCCAGTTCAAGAATATCGGCTGACGGAACGGACCATCCGAATCAAATCCCTTCGCTTACCTGACGGCCCGTTACTGGTCCTCGAACGCGACGCTGCCGGTTGGTGCTGGCTGGTCAAGTATGCCCCGCCTTCTTGGGCTAAAACCTGGGAAGTCCGAGTGCATGGCCCCGGCAACAATCCTCACGACATTGGGGTTGATGCACAACTGGGGCTGGTCGTCATCAATGACTTTAAGGATCGGTACTGCCAGTTCATTTTCACGGACTCACTGGAACAGGGAGGGCCGCTGCGTCTGCGAGTTGCGCCCGATCATCTTGCAATCAGTTCTACCGCATCCCAATTTGCGCTGAGCCAGGAACGTGAAATCGTCGCGTTTGAATCAACATCCCGTCGACAAATCTGGTCGCAACCTACTCCGGCGGGAATTCATCGCCTGCATTATTCCCCAGACGGTTGCTGGCTCCTTTCGGTGACCGGAGACCGCGTGATTCGAAAATGGGACGCCACAAGTGGCCGATTCCTTGGCGAAATGAGCGGTCATCGGTCCAAGGTGAACTGTCTGTCGCTGTCAGCCGATGGTCGTACTCTCTTCACGGGCGACGATGGCGGCGAGATGCAGTTCTGGCATCTGGAGTCCGGAGAACTATTGGGAAAGTTTGACTACGAACTGAATGGTATTCATGAGATGGTGCTGTCTCCCTCCGGAGACCGGCTCGTCACCTGGGAGCACGGTCGACAACTGCATTCCATTCCCTTGCGACCGTAAGCCGCGCATCACCGCGACATCGGCTGGGCTTGCGGCTTCCAGGCGTTCAGGTTAACCAGGTCCTGGCTGACCGGGCGCGGCTTCAACGCGTCTTCCGGGCACAACTGCACGCACAGCGTGCAGCCCACGCAGAGGTCCTGGTTGATCTTCGGCGCGAACCGGCCTTCGAACTCCTGCGGCTCGATCGCCACGCAGCCGACCTGGAAGCAGTCGCCGCAGCCCGTGCAGGCCTCGGCGTTCCAGTGGGCCCGCTGCACGGGGGGCTTCGGCTTCAGCAGCAGGCAGGGAGCCCGGCTGATCACGACCGCCGGTCCCTCGTGCGCCAGGGCTTCACGCAGCGTGGCCTCGGTCTCGTCGAGATTGTACGGATCGGCGACGCGGACCCACTCGATCCCCACCGCCTGGACCAGCTTCTCCAGATCGATCCCTTTGCCGGCGGAGTTCTGCCCCTGCGCCTGGGTTCCGTTCCCCGAGTGTCCCTGCAGACCGGTCATGGCGGTCGTGGAGTTGTCCATGATCAGCACGGTCCCCTGACCGCCGTTATGGACGAAGTCCAGCAGCGGCGCCAGGCCCGAATGCAGCAGCGTGCCGTCGCCGATGATCGCCAGCGTTTTGCCGTGCGAATCGCTCCCGAGCGCCTTCTCCATCCCCAGCGCGGTGCCGATGCTCGCTCCCATGCAGACCACGGTGTCGATGGCGTTCCAGGGCGACAGCGAGCCGAGCGTGTAGCAGCCGATATCTCCGGCCACCGTAACTCCCAGACGGGCGATTGCGGTATAGACGCCCAGGTACTGGCAGCCGGCGCAGATCCGCGGGGATCGCGGCGGAATCTGCTCGTCCCCCTTTTCCAGCGGCTGCGGCGTTCCGCGGGCCAGGCTCCGCTCGATCCGCTCCGGCGACAGCTCGCCGACGCGCGGCAGCCAGTCGGCCCGCTCCACTTTGACTCCCAGGGCCCGGATTTGCTCGTCGAGGAAGGGGTCCAGTTCCTCGATCACCAGCAGCCGGTCGACTTCCGCAGCGAACTTGCGGATCAGCCGGGCCGGCAGGGGGAATGTTTGTGAAAGCTTCAGAACGGAGGCCTCGGGAAACGCCTCACGGACATAGCAGTAGGCCATTCCCGCGGTCACAATTCCCAGTTCCCGGCTCCGGAGTTCGCTCCGATTGAATTTCGACGCCTCGGCATGTTCCGCCAGGGCCTGCATCCGGTTCTCGATGACGGCGTGTCGCGCCAGCGCCTGGCGCGGCAGCAGCACGAACTTATCGAAGTCCCGGACGAACCCGGTCGCCCGGGGCGGTGTCGCTGGCGGAGCACCCAGTTCGACAACGGTCTTCGAATGACACAACCGCGTCGTCAACCGCACCAGTACGGGCGTATCGAACTCTTCGCTCAGCTCGAACGCGTGCTCCATCAGGTCCTTGATTTCCTGACTGTCGGAGGGCTCCAGCATGGGGAGCTTCGCCGCCCGCGCATAGTGCCGGCTGTCCTGCTCGTTCTGCGAGCTGTTGGCCGACGGGTCGTCGCCGACGACGATGACGAGGCCGCCGTTGATTCCCGTGTAGGCGGACGAGAACAGCGGGTCTGCCGCGACGTTCAGGCCGACGTGCTTCATCGCCACCAGCGCCCGCGCTCCGGCGAAGGCGGCGCCCAGGGCGACTTCGAAGGCCACCTTTTCGTTGGCGGACCACATGGCCTTGATCGAACCGTAGGTCGCCAGCGACTCCAGAATTTCCGTGCAGGGGGTTCCCGGGTAACTCGTCGCGACCGTCACTCCGCTCTCGTACGCTCCCCGGGCCACCGCCTGATTGCCGGACAACAGGACCCGCTTGGCGGTCGTGGGAGGGGAGGTGATGGAGGAGTTGCGCGTACGACTCGACGCCATAGTCACCGGATCCGCACAAGAAAGGGAAGGTTGTTTCAACTCAGGGGGCAGCATCAAGACAGTCTGTTGCGGTGCGAATCGCCGCGGTCGGAATGATAAACGAAGCCATGCTCGTGAGCAGCGTGCCCGGCCCCACTTCCAGAAATTGAGACGTGCGAGTATGACAAAGACTACGAAAGCTGGATTCCCACCGCACCGGTCTTGTCAAAAAATCCGAAAAAAAACTGCCGAGTTCCGCTCCGCTCCCCAATTCCCCGGCGCTGTCGCACGCCACGAACGGAATTGCGGGATCGGACCAGGCGACAAGGTCCAGCCGGGGTTTCAGCCGCTCGACCACGTCCGCCAGCCAGGGGGTATGGACCGCCCGGTTCGTGGGGAGACGTCTGGCCTGCTTGGCGCCGAGCGTCGCAGCGATCTGCAGCACCCGATCCACTCCTTCCCCCGGACCGCCGATCACGAACTGCGCCGGCGAATTGAAGTTGGCCACCGAAACGCCCGAGTGCTCGGCTGCCAGCGACTGCACAGTCGCCTCGTCGAGTCCGATGATGGCTCCCATCGTCAGGTCGCGACCATCCACCAGTTCTTCGAGGAGTTGTTCGACGCACGTCACCAGTTCCAACCCGGTCACAAAGTCGTAGACGCCTGCAACCCATGCCGCAGCCCAGCTTCCCAGGCTGTGCCCGAGCACGGCTGCTGGACGCAGCCCTCGCTCGCCGAGCGCCGCTGCGTAGGCGCAGCTCAGAACGTAGATGATCTGGGCCTCCTGGCGCGCGGGGACGAACTTCCGCCCGGAACCTTCCAGGCAGACCGGTTCCAGGCGATACCCGAGGATCTCTTCGGCCTGGGCGATCAACTGCGGAGCCGCGCCCGGCCGACCGAACAGATCGTGCCCCATTCCGACGTGGCGGCAACCCAGGCCGGGGAACAGCCAGGCCGCTCGCGGCGAATCATCGCCGTGCGCCGCAGCAGCCATCGAGGACGCGGAGAACCGCAGGGCGTCGGTCATTCCAGGCAGTCGCTCCGTGGGGTGTCGATCTCGCGACTGCAACTCAACGCTCAAGAGCCGGTTCCATGTCTGTGGCGTTCGAGGTCTGCCGCTGCGCCCGACGACTATTGCACCTGCTCCAGCGTCTTCGAACTCGCCGCCGGGCTGCAGTCCGCCGAAGAGGTCTCCGGCAGACCGCTCGGATAATCGTATCGCTCGAAGGCGCCCCGCCAGCGCGTATAGATGCGGCGTTTGAGCGCTTCGTCCATTTCGAACTGGTTCTTGCGGAATTTCCGGTGTGAGTCGAGTTGGCCGCGCAGCTTCGTTTCCAGCGATTCGAAGCCGTCAAACTCCAACTGCTCGTAAAGCTTTCTCAGCTCCCCGATCGGATCCAGCTCCAGGTCTTCGAATCGGAGTTCGTGGAACTGATCCGGCGGCACCAGATGCCGGTCTGCTTCAAACACTCGGAACAGGTGATCGTACATGACGCAGACGTCTTCCTCGGCCCCTTCGTGGCGCGGGCGGCCGAGCGAATTCGACTCGAACAGCCGTTCGCGCAGGTACAGGGACGAATTGAAGACATCGTACGGGTTGCGGACGATGTGAATGAACTTCGCCTGCGGAAAGAGCTCCAGCAGCAGCCGGATCCGGTAAGTATGCGTGGGGGACTTCAGCAGCAGACGCTGTCCCGGCGTCGGAGCGCCATGGGCGTTCTTCCTGCTCCGGAGCGCAACCTTTTTTAAGAAGGTGACAAAGGCCTTCTTCCAGCGCTCGCGCTCGGCGGGCGTCAGATCCTGCAGTTCGAAAAACCGCTCGTACTTCTCCCGCTGGCCCTGGTAGGCCAGCATCATGTACGGCGACATGGCCGTCAGATTGCAGAGGGCGGTTTCGTCTTCCTGCGGCGCATCCCAGGCGACCCGGATATTGTCCATCGGGCGGGTCTTCGGCAGCATCCACCGCGTCAGGGGCGCCACGATCGGCTCGGTCAGCAGGCAATGATGCGGCGAGAGGATCTGGTAGAGATTCGGGCAGATCAGCCGCGGATCGTGGGACAGCAATTCGTGCAGGAGGGTGGTGCCGCTGCGCCAGTGCCCCAGAATGAAGACCGGCGGCTGCTCGAGTTCGTAGCGTCGCAATTCGGCGCCGTACGCCAGATATTCGACCAGCTTCAGGACCGAATTGCTGACGCTCATCCCTGAAACCAGCGCCAGCCGCAAGGTCTGCCGCACATGCACCGGCGGGCGCCCCGCCAGCAGGCGAATCCAGGTCGGAACGTCCATCCCCTGCCAGATGCTGAAAATCCCCTGCGGAGAGCCGAATTTTTGGGGTTGGCGGTCGACCGACATTGATCATCCCGGGAGGTCTGCGAAGTTTTCCGACGACAGAGTGACCGATTTCTTAAGAAACGGCAACGAACAGCCGCTGCGTCCCGGAAAACGGTCGCCGTGTCCGGCCAGTCATCCGGTCACAGAGCTTTCCGACGCCCCGCGACGAACATTTCGTGATTGACGTCCCGCCCCCCCTTTGAAGTCGAGGTCTCAATCGCCTCGTGCCAGTGGGCTTCGTCGATGTCCAACCGCGTCGACAGGACGCCGAGCATGAAGAAGTTCAGGCTGCGGGGGCATTCGGCCTGCTGCGTCAGCTCTGTTCCGGCGAACCAGACCACTCGCGGATCGTCCAGCTCCGGCAGCTCGACACTGGCGGTTGGTTTTGCGGGAATTGGCTTGCGCCACAGGCGGTTGACCAGCGCCGTCCCCTCGGCACGCAGGAATGGCAACTGCTTGAAGGCCTCGTAACCCTCCAGCGACACCAGCAGGTCGACGGCTCCGTGGCCGCGATGCGGGGAGTACAGCCCTTTCCCGATGCGGATCTGGCTCGATACGCTGCCAAACCGCTGACTCAGACCGTGCATTTCGCTCTGGCGGACGTCGTACCCGGACAGCAGCGCCGCCTGGGCCAGAACCCCGCCGGCCAGAACCACTCCCTGGCCGCCGACGCCGGCAATCAGAGTCGTCAGCGACGCACTCTCGGAGACGATCATGGCTGCAGACTCCTCGAAATTCAGCGACGCCGGCTGGTCGTCCCACGAAACCTGACCGTTGCAGAAATGCTGCCGAACTTGAGGCAACCGTTCTACTCTCCCGGCGACGCGAATGAAAGGACGCCTCCGACTTCGGCCAAGTTGCTTGCCATTCGCCAGCCGAGATCCGATCCGTCCGCGGCGGCCGGCAGCACCCGGCGGACACGCCGGAAACTCCGGTCGACGGCCCGAAACAAGCTCGGAAACGTCAGAACAGCCCTGCGATCGGGGCCGCATCGTAAATGTGATGCGGACGATTGAGATCGTCGTACCAGACGGTAGTGTCGGGGAGGCCGAGGGCCGCGTACATCGTTGCGGCCATGTTTTCGGGCTTCTGCAGGTCGCTGGCGGGGAACGCGCCGATGGCATCGGAGGCCCCGACGATGCGACCTCCCTGCGTGCCGCCGCCGGCGAAGAAGACCGTCTGCACGGCGCCCCAGTGGTCGCGGCCCGGCAGCTTGTAGTGCTGCGGCAGGTGCGTCACCTTCGGGGTCCTGCCGAATTCTCCGGCCATGACGATCAAAGTGCTGTCGAGCAGACCGGTTTCCTGCAGGTCGTCCAGCAAGGCCGCGAGCGCCCGGTCGGTGGGGGGGAACAGCTTGTCCTTGAGATGCGGGAATGCTTCTCCGTGCGTATCCCAGGTTTCGTTGTTCCCCAGATTGACCTGAACGAAATTGACGCCTGCCGCCACCAGGTTGCGGGCCATCAGCATGGACCAGCCGAACGAATTCCGGCCATAACGTTCGAGCGTCTCGGGGCGCTCGTTTCGGACATCAAGGATCTTCTTGACGCTCGGGTCCGCGAGGAGCGAAACGGCGCTCCGCCGCGATCGGTCAAACGAATCCGACGCGCCGGTCAGGCCGTGACGGCCGCGCTGCTGTTCGACATCCCTGAGGAGCGCCAGCCGTCGGTCGAAGCGATCTGTCGACACGCCTTCGCGCAGCGTCAGGTCTGGAATCTGAAATGCACGCTGGCCGCCGAAAACCCCCGGTCGATCCTGATGGTCGAAGGCGTAGTCGGGATAGGCTCCGTAACAGTACGGATCGTAGGGAGCGGCTTCGATGAACCAGGGATCCCGATGCGGCCCCATCTCTCCGCCGAACTGCCCCGGCAGCACGCGGCGCGAGTAGTGAATCAGCCGCTCGGGCAGCACGACCGCCGGCGGCAATTGATTCCGGGGGGCGGTCGTCGCACCTGCCACGGCCGCGATTGAGGGCCAATCGGAGGATTTTGGCGACGTCGGATCAAATCCGGGGGGGAGCAGCGTCCGGCCGGTCAGCATGATCATATGCCCGGCCGAGTGATCGTTGGTCGGATGCGACAGCGACCGGCAGAGCGACCAGAGGTGGCTGCGTTGCGCCAGCAGCGGGAGATGCTCGCAGATCTGCAGGCCGGGAGTCCGTGTGGCGATCGGACGGAATTCTCCCCGGATATTGTCCGGGGCGTCGGGCTTCATGTCGAAGCTGTCGTGCTGGGACAGGCCGCCCGACAAGAAGAGGTAAATCACCGATTTTGCCGGCGACCGTCGCAGGGATTGAGATCGTTCCCCGGCCTGGAGCGTCGCAAAGCGATTTGCTCCGACAGCCAGCAGGCTGCCGGCCCCCGTCTGGAGCGCAACCCGGCGGCTGATGGGCTGCGGGATCTTTACAGGCACTGGATCCGGCATCCCTTAACTCCCGGCTGGACCGGAAAAACCCTGATCGAAACCCTGTTCATAGCGGTTCGATCATCGCCTCGCAATACCCGTTGCCGATGCGTTGACGTTTTGTGCACCCCTGAAGTCGGAAAGCAATGTCGACTCATTTACAGCGCCGCCGTGGGGGGGAGCTCCGGTTCCATCTCCAGTTCGGAATCAGGCGGAGCGCTGGAGTGCAACCGCAACGCCGACTCGAACGTCCGCTGCCACTTCATGTAGTACAGCGCTGTGCAGATCAGGCCGAGCAGGCCGCAGACGAGAAAGACGCGATTGGAGGGCATCCCGGTTCGCTTCACAGCCAGAAACAGCACATTCCCCAGAATGATCGCCACGAACGAGAGGCAGCTCCAGAGCCCCAGGACTCTTCCTCGCTGCTCTTCGGTGGAGAGAACCTGCGTCATCGTCTGCAGCGGCACCATGTAGAAGCCCGCCAGAAAGCCGGTGACAGCCAGTCCGATGGCCACCAGGGGAAAGTTCAGAGGAAGAATGCCGAGGACGAAGTACATCAGCGTGGTACCGACGGACCCGAGAGCGATCAGGCCAGGTCGGACGGCGTGCCCGGAAACCCGGCCGGCCACAAAGTCGCCGATGCCGATGGCGACGCCCAGCACGGCCATCAGGCCGGCGGTCTGCGTCGCGCTGATCTGCAGCAGGGCTTTGTAGTCCGGCAGGATCAGCATCGCGACCCCCCCGACGATGAAATAGAAGAACGACCAGGCCGCCATGACCTGGGCGAGCGGCGTGCCGGCGATCTCCCGCCATGTTTCGATGTACGGCTGAAACAGCCGCATCTGGATCTTCAAGCCGGGATTCTGGGCCTTGAGTTTTGGAATTCCAAAGGACGTCGCGGTCCCAACGATGCCGACGATCAGCACCACCAGCCCCGGGAGCCAGAGCAGGGGCTTGGCGTCGGGAAACTGAACCGGATCCGGGGCATAGGCGTCGTACAGCGGTCCGCCAACCGCGCAGCCAAGGATGACCGCAATGTACGTAAACATGTTGATCGTGCCATTGGCACGGCTCAGTTTCCGTTCGTCGAGAATCTCCGGAAGAATTCCATACTTCGCCGGGCCGAAGAACGCGCTTTGCGTGGCGATCAGAAACAGGCTGCCGAGCACCAGCCAGAGATTGACCAGCCACAACCCGGCCATTGCGACCAGGGCGATTGCAATTTCCCAGACCTTCACCGCGACGCAGACGTCGCGTTTGCTGAAGCGGTCGGAGAACTGCCCGGCGAACCCGGAAAACAGCACGAAGGGGACCGCCAGGCAGAGGGACCCGATCGCCTGCCCCCCTTCTCCCAGCACGTCGGCCCAGATTCCTCCGGCTGCGACTCCGAAGATGACCACCTGTTTGAGGATGTTATCGTTCGCAGCACCGCAGAATTGCGTCGCATTGAGAGAGACGAACCCGCTGTGGTGCGTTTGAAGGTTTGACACGAACTGCGCCTCGGCCGCGGGACTTGTACGTCCCGGTCATGGAAGAGAAGGGGGGGACGATGAGATAAGCTGCGGAAGTCAACGTAACGTACTCATTGAGCCGTTTCAGGGAAAGATCAGACGACTCCCCGACACCTGCGTGGGTAAATTCACAACGACCGCAGGCGTCGCAGATCCCGGCGTTTTGCACGAGAGGGTCTGGACAGGTTGAGCTGCAATCGACAAGATCGATATTTGCCAATTGTCGACTGGCGGGGTGGAGGAGCGTTTTCGTCAGACCGCTCGTCGACTGTGACCGCGACCTCACGTTGATTCAGCTCAGGAGACTGTCATGAAGCGCCATTCCCCCGCGTGTCCCGATTGTGGTCCCGTCGATCGTCGGGATTTTCTGAAGTCGGTCGGCGGAGTCGCGCTGGCGGGGGCCGCCAGTTCCTGGCTGATGCCCGGCGCCTATGCCGCTCCTACGGCTTCGAGCGCTGCGGAGACGACCGTCGGGCGGTTTTACGCGTCGCTGTCTGACGCGCAGAAGAAGACCATCTGCTTCCCGTTCGGCGACCCGCTCCGTCAGCGGATCAACGCCAACTGGCACATCACGAAGCCGACGATCGGCAACGATTTCTACAGCGCCGACCAGCGTAAACTGATCGACGAGATCGTCCGCAACGTCACCTCGGCCGAGGGCTACGAGCTGCTGACGAAGCAGATGGACGATGACAGCGGCGGCATTCAGGACTACAGCGTGGCCGTGTTCGGCGAGCCGGGCAAGTCGGCGTTCGAGTGGGAGCTGACCGGTCGGCATTTGACGCTGCGGGCCGACGGCAACAGCGTCGACCAGGCGGCGTTCGGCGGTCCGATCGTCTATGGGCACGGCGAAGAAGACCCGAAGGCCAACCTCTTCCACTATCAGACCACGCAGGTCAACGAGGTCTTTCGCGCGCTGGACGCGAAGCAAGCCGGGAAGGCCCTGGTCGACAAGGCGCCGAATGAAGCGGCCGTCGCGCTGCAGGGGGAATCCGGAAAGTTCCCGGGAATCGCCGTCAGCGAACTGTCGGCCGACCAGCAGGCGCTGGTCACGCAGACTCTCAAGGTGCTGCTGGCCCCGTATCGCCAGGAAGACGCTGACGAAGCGATGGCGATCCTGAAGGCAACCGGCGGCCTGGACAAGCTGCACATGGCCTTCTACCAGCAGGGAGATCTGCAGAACGACAAGGTGTGGGACATTTGGCGCGTGGAAGGCCCGGCGTTCGTCTGGCACTTCCGCGGCGCCCCACACGTCCACGCCTACATCAATATTGGCGTAGTCGGCTCCGCCAAGGCCGGCGGCTGAATGGATTGAGTATGCCGGAGACGGACAGGCAGGCTTGTCCGTCTCCGGTCTGTCTCATGTTCGCAGGATGATTCCGGAAGCCGTCGCGAGCAAGCCGCCCCGATCAGCCGGCTCCAATCAGCTCCATACCAGTTCAATCCGTTCGCCGTTCTGCTTGTGGGCGGGATCGATCGTCCGCAGCTCCAGGGTCAGGCCGTTTTCGCGGACTTCCGCCAGAACCCAGCCGTTCGGCTTCCCCGCTTCGAACACGTAGGCGACCGGCGGCAAGTTGATCAATTGCAGGTCCCCCCGACGGGTTATCGACCAGTTGTGCGAATGTCCGAACAGGAACGCTTTGACCTGCTTGTGACTGGCCAGAAGTTCCATGAACTCGGCCGTGTCCTTGATGCCGCCCCAGGCTTTGCCTTCCGGCGGGGCCTCGAATTGAGGCGTATGATGGGCCATCACCAGGGTGGGTTTGTCGGGGCGCGCGGCCAGCGCCTTCGCGAGCCAGCTTCGCTGCTCCGCGCCGATTTCGCCCGTCACAACGTCGACCTGCGTCAGCGAATCCAGCAGGAACCAGTTGGCGTGAGGCGTCTCGAGAATCGTGACGTGCTTTGACTCCAGCAGCGGCCGTTCGGGCTTCGCGGCCTGCAGCGCCGCAAACAGCGGGCCGCGGTCGTCGTGATTCCCCATCGTCACGTGCAGCGGCAATCCGGCATCGTCGAGCGGTGCGATGCATTGCGCCAGGTTCGCGTAATCCGTCGGCAGGCCCTTGAGGTAGGCGCAGTCGCCGTTGATGAAGACCGCCGACGGCTTGATCTTCAGCGACGTCACTTCGCGCACGACCTGCCGTAGATTCGCCGTCATATTCGTGTCGCGGGCGGTCACCTCCGGCGAACCGGGGATATGCGTATCGGACAACAGCGCGACGAGATGGGGATTTGCGCCCGGTTCGGCCCCCCAACCGCTGCGAAGCACGGTCAAGCCGGCGACGGCAGCGGCTCCCTGTGCCAGGAACCGGCGTCGCGACTGTGGTGCGGTATGGAACGGCATGCGGTGACTCCGAACTGAACGGGGCGAGGACCCTTGATCGGCGCAACGGCGTCGATCTGAAGTGCCGGCGGCCTTACAGGGCGACGCAGATGCAATGGCGGCCTTATTCCTGAACTCGCGATGCTTTGAAATTCCAATGGACGCCGTCGGCATCGATCAGGCGGCCTTCGACTTCGCCGAACGAGTTAAAGGTGATCTGCCCTTTGCAGCTCAGCGCTTTCCGATCGCTGCCGCGGAGCGCGTCAAACTGCACTCTGACCTTGTCGCCCTTCTCCGGTTTGTCCTTCGGTTTGTCGAGGATCGCGCCGACCTTGACGGGCTTCATGTCGCGCGGCTGAAAGATCTCTGTACCGTTGATACGGAAGCGTCCCTTGCGGGACTCTGCGCCGCGCTTCACGGGGCTCATCTCGTATTGCCAGACGGCTCCTTCGACTTTGCCGCGATCTTCGGCCAGCGTTGCCGCGCAACTCAGACAGATTGCGAAGAGGCCGGCAACTCCGAGCGAAATGAACTTCTGCATGACGCGACTCCTGGACCCGTGAGGACTGGGGTTTCTGCGAACCGGCCGCGGACCACGGAACTTCGGCCTTGCGATGATTCGATTTCCGGAGCGGCGATCATAACTGACCGTGCAACTCGCCGAAACGAATTCTGGCCCCGCCCCCGTTGCCGCCGGCCGTTTGGGGGCAATTGCTCAGGAGTCACCGGGAGATGGCGTCCGGATCGGGACCTTACGAGACCATTGAATCCGCGGTCGATCCGTTTGGGAAGTGGTTTCTCATGCTCCCCAACTGCCAGCCGATCGTTTTCGTTCGAAAGTCGATGACGCGGTTCAGGGGTTCCTGGAATCGCGAGTCTCTTTTTCGGCAGCATCGTCGAAATAGTCGGGGACGATGAGTTGGCGGTGAATCGACGTGTATGCGGCTCGGCGGTCTTCGTGCGACGTCGGACGCGGGCATCTCCAGACGACGGCCTCGCCGAGTTTCGCTTCGAGCGGAGCCGACGTGAGAGGCGCCCAGCCATAGAACCACTTCTTGCCGTCCGTTTCCACGAACAGCACGGCTTCGGGATTCAGGCCCCAGGCGAATGCAAACAGAGAGCCGTCGGCCTGGGGTCGGTCGGACGGCGTGTAGCGATCCAGCGGCGTCGCCATCCGCTGCAGCTCGATGCGCGAAGCCCCGACCATCTGCGAGGCCGAGAATTGCTCCGCAATCCGGCGCATCTGAGTCAGCCGCAGCCGCGGATTTACAACGGGCGGCTCGGCGGCAGGAACCTCCTGCAGAGTCAGCAGGCCGGTGGGAGGTTCCCAGATGAAGACGTCCCGCTTCATTTTCAGCTTCGGCTGGTCGAGCGCCACGAACTCATGATTCAGGAGAAAGTGTCTGCCTTCCCTCCCGTAAAGTTCCGCGCTGATCAGCGCAACCGGCCGCCCCTTCGTCCCGACGCGGAACACCACGGAATCGAGAATCCCGCGGGTCACGTCGTTGTAACGGAGCAGAGGTTCCGGCTTCAGCTCCAGCTTCGGCGCATCACCGTCCGTCGAATTCATCGAGATCTGCCCCATGATCTCGCGAATCGCCCGCAAGCGCGACGCGCTGGACTTGTCGGCGGCCCTTTTTTCCTCGGCCGGATCTTCGTCTGCCGCCAGGAAGGCGGTTGCCGAGAGGCACGTCAGCAGCAGTCCGGACTGACAGCACAGTGCGAGTGCGCGGCGCATGAGCGGCTCCTGAATCCGAACGAGTTGTGGAATCGAGTTTGAGCGGAAGTTCGACGCGCGGGCGATACCGGCCGATTCCGGACGCCTTCTAGGGATTCAGGCTCGGAACCAATGCCCGGATCGACGATTCGCCAGGATCGCCGCGGTAGGACGAGATGTAGTGCGGGGCCGTCGGATTTCCGAAGACTGAGGCTTCGGGCTTCTTCCAGACGGTCTGGCCGTCGAGCTGGGCGTCCAGCGAATAGATCGTCATCGGGATGACCGCGTACTGCCACTTCGTCGCGTCGCCGCTCCGGTGAATCTCGACGAGCAGACAGGCCTCGGGGTCCGTCGCCACGACGAACGTGAAGAGCGCCCCGTCGACGATCGGCCCTTCCGGCTTTCCGTAACGATAGGTCGGCCGAGCCAGCATGCGCAATCGCTGCGGCTCGACCTTGTTGTTCGTCCCGCGAAATCCATCGATGATCTCGAACCGCGCCGCCATCTTCTTGATCTGCGCGAAGCGAAGCGCCGGATTGTCGGACGGCACAGGCGCGTTGCTCAATGTTTCAAATCGGCTGTAGCGCTCGGCGGGAGACCAGACCTTGCGCTGCCCCCGAAACAACTCGACCTTGCCGGGGTGCACATCGGCGAACTCCTGCATCTCCAGCCCATTCAGGGCAGGGCCGTGAACGTAAATGTGGGAGAGCACGGCGGGGCGTTCGTCCGGCCCGGTCGTGTAGACCGACATCAGGCCGTCGGCGACGTCCCCCAGCGGATTCGACCAGCGCAGCATGGCGCTGGCATCCAGCTTCGCCGTTCTGGACGGATCGCCGTCCAGGACGACGGAGTATTTCTCCATAGCCTTCAGGATGTACTGCTGCCGGGCTTTGGCCTGCTCGTCTTTTGGCGCGGAATCGTCTGCTTCGCGCGATTGAGCCGCGGTTGCGGGGGGCTCGGCGGAGCGGGCCTCCGGACCGGTGAGCAGCAGAACTGCGAGCGACAGGGAAAATGCAAACCGCGCGAGCATGGCAACGATCCCGTTCAGGGAGTGGTTCGTCAGGATTCGATCAGACGGGCCAGCGATCCTGGCGGCTCAGAGATTGGCGAATCCACTGTAGGCGGTATGTCTGTAGAGTCAAGACAGAGCGCGAACTTTCTCGGGACGAAGCTCGACGGACGCGCTTCGTACTCAAGCGGGCGAAGCTCTGCGCGTTTCAGTTTGTGGGGGGGTCGCAAGACCGAAACTACAGCGGGCAGGTGCGACGGTGACGGCGGGGATTGATCCGGGTTGTCAGACCGGCCAGGCCCGCAGCGCAATCTCCGCCACGCGCATCAGCTCGTCCCGCGTCGCCCCACCGGACGCTTGCACCGCCATGCCGTGCGCGACCGTCGCCACATAGAGCGCCAGGTCGGCGGGGACTGCGTCCGACGGCAGATCCCCCTCCTGGACCGCCCGCTCAAATCGCTCGCGGAGCGCGGTGACCAGCGTTCCCCGGCGCTTTGCGACTTCCTTGCGGATCGCTTCCGAGTCTGCGCCACACGCTAAAGCCGCTTGAACCAGGAAACAGCCGCGCGGATTTTCGGCGCTGGTCACCAGTTCGATTCCCCCGAGCCAGAGCTGTCGGACGACTTCGCGGGCCGTCGGCTGCTCCAGAGCCGTCGCGACGTGGGCCGCCGGACCTTCAACGTAACGGTCGATGGCCCGGCGGAACAGGGCGGCTTTGTTGCCGAAGGCGGCGTAGAGGCTGGGACGGTTGATCCCCATCGCCTCGGTCAGCTCCGGAAGGGAGGCTCCTTCGTACCCCTTGCGCCAGAAGACGTTCAGCGCCGCGTCGAGAGCGATGTCGAGATCGAATTCCCGCGGGCGTCCGGCGGCCATTTCCCGTTCCTCCGAATTATTTACCGAATAATACACAATTCCCCCTTGCCAGTCCAGAGGCGGCAACTATTATGTACCGGTCGGTATAAAACAGTCTCAGGTTCGGAAGGAACGATCATGTCACAGAAACTGGCGGGGCGGGTGGCGGTGGTGACCGGGGCGTCCAAGGGGATCGGCGCATCCATCGCCGAACACCTGGCGGCGGAAGGGGCGGCCGTGGTGGTGAACTATGCATCGAGCAAGACGGGAGCCGACAAAGTCGTCGGCAAAATCGTCGAACAGGGGGGGCGGGCGGTCGCGGTGCAGGCGGACGTTTCTCAGCCGGCCGACATCGAACGTCTCTTCGCCGAGTCGAAGCAAGCGTTCGGAAAAGTCGACATCCTGGTCAACAACGCCGGAATCTACGAATTCGCCCCGATCGAGGAAGTGACGCCGGAGCATTTCCACAAACAGTTCAACCTGAACGTGCTGGGGCTGCTGCTGACGACTCAGGAAGCCGTGAAGCACTTCGGCGCGGAGGGGGGAAGCGTCGTCAATGTCAGCTCCGTGGCGGCGGCGCTCGCCCCGCCCAACACCGCCGTCTACAGCGCGACCAAGGCCGCGGTGAATGCCATCACGAAGTCGCTCGGGCAAGAACTGGGACCTCGCAAGATCCGCGTGAACGCCGTCAACCCCGGCATGATTGAGACCGAGGGAACCCACGGCGCCGGCATCACCGAGAGCGATTTCAGGAAACAGATTGAAGCTCAGACACCGCTGGGCCGGATCGGGCAGCCGGAGGATATCGCCCCGGCGGTCGTCTTCCTGGCGTCCGCGGACTCCGGATGGCTGACGGGCGAGACGCTCTATATCTCCGGCGGCTATCGGTAAGAGGGGCGGATCGGAGTTCGTCGCATCGTTTGCCACGGCCGTTCCATGAGTGGCTGCTGTGGCATGCGATGCGAATGAACGCCGCCATGCACTCCAACGGCATGGCGGTTACCGGGGCGAGGGGCGCAGAAAGCGCCTGGAGGGACCAGTTTTCCGGGAGATGGACCGCGTGGCAAACGCGAGAAGGGAGTTCGCATGGTCATAGGCACGTCGTCGTGCAACGTGCGCGGGACCGCCACTGGCCCGGCGAGTCGGTCGATCGGCCGAATCGAAGAAACTCAGATCGCGGAATTGAACCTTTCGGACCGTGCGAGCGGCTATGCTCTGGAGACTGGCGACTGACCGCGGGAATGTCCGGCATGAGCAGCAGTGACATCGAAACGATTCGCGAGACGCTGCTGCTGCTGCGTGTCCAGACTCGCGACGAAGGGGCGTTTCAGGAACTGGTGACGCACTACGAACGCCGGCTGCTGTATTACATTCATCGCATCCTGGGAAACGGGGCCGATCGCTCGGATGTCCTGCAGGAGATCTGGATTCGGGTTTTTCTGAAGATCCATACCGTCCGAGTCCCCTCGGCCTTTCGCGTCTGGCTGTACAAAATTGCTCACGACGTGGCGGTGAGTCATTTGCGGAAGGTCCGCCGATGGGAGGCCGTCAGTCTGAGGAACGAGGACGCGGTCGAAGTTCCCGAATCGAGCGACTGGAACGAACTGAAGCTGCTCGAACACGCGGAGCAGGTCCACGCCGCGTTGTCGTACTTGTCCATCGCACACCGCGAGGTGCTGACGCTTCGCTTTCTTGAAGAGCTGGAGTTGTCTGAGATCGCCGAAGTCATCGGCTGCAGCGTCGGAACTGTCAAATCTCGCCTGCACTACGCGAAGTCCGAAATGCGAAAGCTGCTGGAGGGAGACGCCCATGACTGAGACGCCTGTCCGGCCATCGGGAGTCGAAAGACTCCTGGCGCAAGACGCCGTTCTGACATCGTTTCCGTTTGAGGAGAGTCGGATGCAAATTGAAGCGTCAATTCGACGTCTGG
Organism: Planctellipticum variicoloris; assembly: GCF_030622045.1. NCBI lineage: Bacteria > Pseudomonadati > Planctomycetota > Planctomycetia > Planctomycetales > Planctomycetaceae > Planctellipticum > Planctellipticum variicoloris. The sequence continues at coordinate 3,586,907 of NZ_CP130886.1, forward strand.
AGCAGCGGGGACGGGCCGTCAACCGGGCCTCGCTCTGCGGGCTGGGCGTCTTCATCGCATTCGTGCTGGCGACGATGCCGTTGCAGTCGCTCGGAGCCTTCGAATCGCAGTGGGCGCGAATGCTCTGGAGCGGCTGCGGGCTGGCGGCAATGCTGATCACGGGCGTGCTGACGGCGATTTATTCGTATCGCTATCGGCCGGCTCTGGAACGAGCCAAAGGGGAACTGCTGGCGACGACCATTGCGCAGCTTCAGCAGCAGGTGGCAGAGCTGGGACGGAAGGTCGACGGGCAAAGGGCGTGAAACGACGCGGCCTGGCACCCGGACCGCTCTGCGAGCTATTGACTCATCACGCTTGGATTTCCGGAGAATCGAGACCAGACTGATGCCGGGACAGGGCAATCACCCCCGACGTGCGAAACTTGAGTCGAGTCACGATCATGATCCAGCTCAAACGAGCCTACGAAGACGCCTCAAAGGACGACGGCCTGCGGATTCTCGTCGAGCGACTCTGGCCGCGCGGCGTGACGAAAGAGCAGGCGGCGATTGACCTCTGGCTGAAGGACGTCGCCCCCAGCACCGAGCTGCGCAAGTGGTACGGCCACGATCCGGACCGCTGGCCGGAGTTTCAAAAGCGCTACCGGGCGGACCTGAAGAAACTGGGCGACCTGCTGGTGCTGCTGCGGTTCCTGACGGACGAGCGGAAAGTTACGTTCGTCTATGCGGCCAGCGACGAGCAGCGCAACAGTGCGATCGTCCTGAAGGCGTTCCTGGAACGGCCGTCCAAGTCGCCTTGATACATCCGTCCGAGAATCTGCACCTGCCGATGATCGAGCAGATGCGACATCAAGTGGCGGGGCGGTCTGAGTGGCCGCAGGTTCGATCTTTAATCACCGGCCACGAATGTGAGGCGCGCCGTCTTGTCTCCGTGGACGACACTCCGACATCTTCGAAGACCCTCACCCTGGCCCTCACCCAACGAGGACGTCGGGAGAGGGGACAAGTCGAACGGACGCACTGTATTCAGAATCGATGCCGGTGATTCAGCAGTCGCACAACGAGCCAGCGCGGGATGTCCCCGAGAAGCAACTCAGAAATTGATCTTCGCGCGCAGCCCGACCACAACCGCCGTGTCGATCCCTTCCGCACCCGGCGGCAGCGTCCGTTCGCGGGCCGGCACCAGAATCTGCAGATCGGGCGTCAGACGGAACCACGACGTAACGGCGTAGTTGTAGAACAGTTCCACCGCGTGGTCGTCGCGGATCGGCAGAAGAACCGGCGCCAGATTGTGGACGGGGCTCGAGTACCCGACGTAGGAATACCCGATTCCGAACGTATCGAGCTCGCGGGATGCGATCGGACTGCTCCCCCCCAGGCCCACGTTGGCGGACCAGCGGACGGGGCTTGGGCCGTCGTCGGCCAGTCCGATATTCGTAAACAGACCCCAGGACCGCTTGGCGTTGCACGGATCGACGTACAGTGCCTGATCCGCGGTGTAAAACAGCGACCACGACCCCGTATCCTGTCCGGACGAGATCATCAGACCATTCCCGGGATCGAAATACGCCGTGGGCTGCAGGTCGTTGTACTTGCCGCTGCTGTAGGTTCCGAAGACACCCTGGTGACCCGGCAGATCGCGGAATGAAACGGGAACTTCGACTTTTGCAAGGATCGTTGCGCCGTTGTCGAAGAGGTTCTCAAAGCCGGATGTCGTTGGCGTATTATGCGTATCGAGGACCATCATCGAGAAGACCGGGTGCATTTCGTTCAGAACGGCAAATCCCGCCCCCAGCGTCGAATAGGGCGTGGTTCGCGCGGCTGCGACGGGAAACGCCAGCCCCGTATTCATGAACGCATCCACGCCGCGACCTGCGGCGAAAGGTTGAACCAGTTCGTCCAGCAGGTTGATCTTGCCGGCGAACGTGATGAAGTTCTCCGACAGGGCCTGGGTGAACTTCACCGCCGTCAAGGCGGTCACCGTCCCGTTGGGTACTGGGAACAGAGCGGCGACGTTCGGCGGCATCAGCGCCCCGGCGTCCGCATTGATCGAGTCGCCGTAGCGAGTTTCCCCGTGCAGCGTGACGAACAGGCCCTGCCAGAGTCCAGCCTTTGCGCCGTCCACGTTCAGGACGTAGTCGAGTCGACCCGTGTGCTGGAAGCGCTGTTCCACGCCGCCTGAGGCGACTCCTTGATAGAACTGAGTCGCGCTGGCGTTGAACGTATAGCCGTTCGATAACAGCTCATCCCGCCGGCCGCCGAGATCTCCCAGCAGCACCGGCCGCTCCCAGAGATCGCCGGCGAAGGGCGAGACGTAGGCGGCCGGGAGGGGAGGGGACTGAGGCTGCGGAGCCGCTGCCGTGCTGGCGTAATCCCCGGCCCCCGTCGTCGCGACGACGGCATCGTCCTGCGCGATGGCAATCGATCCGGAGACCGCCGCGACGCCGATCAAGGCTCGAAAGGACTGCCGAAAGACCCGTCCGAACTGCCGTACGCCACCAATGTCCATCGCCGCTTCCCTGCCGTCGAGACTCTCTCATCCGTTGAGACAATTCCGCGTCAATCGTATCGACGGAGGACGCCGAACTTCGGAAGTGAAAGCCAACTGCGGCTCCTGACGGGGAAGTCAGAGATCGGAATGGAACGGTTGTGACGAAGATAACCGGTCTGCGGATTGCCAGTAGAATCGCGACAACCCGTACAGTCCGCCACGCCGGCGGGTTCTCGCGCCAGCCGTGACGTACAGAAGAGCGGGGGGCCAGGTCTCGATCCTGGCCCCCGGCATCAATGGTCGATCACTTCAAGGTGATGGTCACCTTCCCGATCTTCCCCGTGAACCGGCTGGTCTCCTCCGTGTAGTCGGGCGACACCGGGGTTTCCCGGTCGACGCCGACGTTCGCCGTTTCATCCGCCGACCAGGCGGCGAACTGCGTCCGCTCGATCCGGCCGGAACCGACCTGCTTGCCGTCGAGCAGCAGCGTCGCGGTTCCGCCGCCGCCCAGCTTCGGCTGGCCGTCGTAGGCGAAATCCAGCTTGATCGTCGACTTCCCCGCGGGCAGGGGTGTATCCGAGGTCACGGAAAAGAGTTCAAGGCCGAGAAAGTTATACATGTATTTCGGCTTCCCCTCTTTGACATAAAGGCTCCACCCGCCGAACCTGCCCGCCTGCGAGAGGATGACTCCGTTCGTGTCGGCCCCTTTCGTTTCGACCTCCGCGATGATCTCGAACGATGTGTTCTTGGTGTTGATGAAGTCGTTCTCCATCAGGAAGCCGAGTCCCTCGTAGACCGTGAGGGACTTGCGCCCCGCCATCAGGTCCGGACGGCCGACGAGCTCCGCATTGAACCGCTCCAGCCGCCGGTCGTCGATGGGGAGGACCTTGTACTTTTCCGCCTCGGCGAGGAAGAGCGACTGCAGTTCCTTCAACTTGTCGGGATTCTTCGCCGCCAGGTTCTCGGACATGCTGAAGTCATTCCGCACGTAGTAGAGTTCCCAGTCGTCGTTCTGCAGCGTGTTCCGCGGGTTCGCCCAGGGGTAGACGTGAACCGTGCCGGCGAACCAGCCGTCGTAGTACACGCCCCGGTTCCCCAGGATTTCGAAATACTGCACCAGGTGCCGGTCCGCGGCCTTGGGTTCGTCCCACGAGTAGACCATGCTCACCCCCTCGATGGGGCGCTGCGACACGCCGTTGACGACCCGCGGCTGCGGCAGCCCGGCGGCTTCCAGAACCGTCGGCACAATGTCGTTCACATGGTGCCACTGCGAGCGAATTTCGCCCTTCGCCTTGATCCGCGACGGCCAGTGCGTGACCATCCCCTGTCGGGTGCCGCCGTAGTTCGAGGCGACCTGCTTGGTCCACATGAACGGCGAATCGAAGCAGACTGCCCAGCCGGCGGCCATGTGCGGATAGGTGCTCGGACCACCCCATTCGTCGAGATGCTTGAGCATGTCCGCGACCTTTTCTTCAACTCCGTTGAAGTAGGTCATCTCGTTGTACAGGCCGTTCATGCCACCCTCGGCGCTCGTGCCGTTGTCCCCGGCAATGTAGAAGATCAGCGTGTTGTCGAGTTCCCCAAGTTCATCGATCGCGTCGATCAACCGTCCGATTTCGGCGTCGGCCATATCGACGTAGGCCGCGAAGACTTCGGCCTGCCGGGCGAACAGTTTCTTCTCGTCAGCCGACAGGGCGGCCCAGTCCCGGATATCCGTCGGCTTATTCGCCAGCTTCGTATTCGGCGGGATCACGCCCAGCTTTTTCTGGTTCTCGAAGATCCGCTGCCGGATCACGTCCCAGCCGTCGTCGAACTTCCCGTGATACTTGTCGATGTAACTCTGCGGCACGTGGTGCGGCGCATGCGTGGCCCCGGGGGCAAAGTAGACGAAGAACGGCTTGTCCGGGGTCAGCGACTGCTGGGTGCGGATCCACTCGATCGATTTCGTCGTCATGTCGTTCATGAAGTGATAGTTCGGATCGCCCTTCGTCGGATCGTCGACCGGCGTCACGCCGTCGAAGATGGACGGCGACCACTGGTTCGTCTCGCCGCCGAGGAACCCGTAGAACTTGTCGAACCCGCGCATCGTCGGCCAGCGGGCCAGCGGTCCCGATGGGCTGGTCTCCCAGGTCGCGGTCAGGTGGTCCTTGCCGAAGTGGGCCGTGCTGTAGCCGTTGAGCCGGAGCGTTTCCGGCAGCATGGCGCAGTCGTGCGGGATCATCCCCGTGGCCCCGGGGAACGACGTGGCGATTTCGGTGATGCTGCTCATGTTGCACGAGTGATGGTTCCGCCCGGTCAGCAGCGACGCCCGCGTCGGCGAGCAGAGGGCCGTCGAGTGGAACTGGTTGTACCGCAGCCCGTTCTTCGCCAGCCGGTCGAAGGTTGGCGTCGGAATCACGCCGCCAAAGGTGCTGGTGCCGCCAAACCCGAGGTCGTCAATCAGGATCACCACCACGTGCGGCGCGCCCTTCGGCGCTTCCACCTGGAATACGGAAGGGGCCTTGACCGTCCGCGCATCGAGCGCGGTGATCGGCTGCTGATACGGCGCGGTCAGCGGCAAGACCCGGCGGTCGGGGTAATCCCCCTGGTCCGCCATCTGCGCCGCCGCGTGACCGGCCATGCCGATCAACAGGAGCAGCGGCGTCAGCAGCAACAGCGAAACCGACGGAGTTCTCATGCGGAGGATCCTTGAGAGGAAGACTTTCCCGGGCGAAGGGACGGTCGAAATGACTGGCTGCTGCCGGTACTGTGAGAGAAGTGATATCGGAGCATGCTACAGCGACAGCGGTGCTGTTTTCCATCGAGTTCGCCGCCGGTCTGATTCCAGTCCCGGCGAGAGCGGCTGGGATCCCAGGCAGCGTGCGACCATCTCCCCTTGACGTTGTTTACAAATGTAAATACTCTGCCGCCCACACGCACGAAAGGCGCTGCATGTCCGACGTGGTTGAACTCTCCGACGCCGAGTGGCAGATCATGAATCTGGTCTGGGACCGGCAGCCGATCATGGCTCAGGACGTCATCGGGACGCTCGCCGAACCGTGTGAATGGTCCCCCGCGACCGTCCGGACCATGCTGCACCGCCTCGTCAAGAAGGGGGCGCTGCTCTACACCGCCGAGGGGAACCGCTACTGGTACCGGGCCGCCATCCAGCGGGCCGACTGCATCCGCCGGGCGGCCCGTTCGTTCCTCGACCGCGTCTTCGCCGGCGAAGCCGCCCCGCTCCTCGCCCACTTCGTCCGCACGGTCAAATTCACCCCCGAGGAGCTGGCGCAGCTCCGGGAACTGCTCGATCAACAGGAACGCTGATCATGGAAGATCTGAACTTTCTGGAGCTGGTCTTCGTCGCCGCGGCGCTGTCGACCATCATTACCGTTCCCCTGTTCCTGATCGTCGTGACGATCACCGGCCTGGGGCGGCGCTGGCTGGCCCCCTGGGCGCGGCAGGCTCTCTGGTCGCTCGTCCTCGTCCGACTGCTGCTGCCGGTCAGCTTCGGCAGCCCGGCGAGTCTGCAGCCGACTGCGATCTGGCTGTTCGAGAGCGTCTGCAGTTCGATGGAACCGGCTCCTGCCATACAAGATGCCTATTACATTCCCCCGTTCGAACTTGAAGCTCGACGCGAACGCGTCTGGGTCAATCGTGTTGAGGCCTATCCGATGGTTCCGGCGTTTGTACTCAATCCCGAGTTCGACTGGTTCGAGTTCACGCTCTCCGTGGTGCTGCCCTGCATTCTCCTCGCCGGCATGCTGCTGGTCGCCGTCTGGACGGTGATCACGACCGTTCGCCTGCGTCGCCTCGTCCGCGCCGGGACGGATTGCCTGCGGGAGGACTGGCTGGCGTTGCTCACCGAAGGACGTGAGGAGTTCCGCATCCGGCGAACGGTGACACTCCGGACCCTCCCGGCGCTGACGAGTCCGGCAACCTGCGGCGTCTGGCGACCGGCGATCCTACTCCCGGAGGATGCGGACCAGTGGTCCTCCACGGAACTGCGGCACGTCGTCTGGCACGAGCTGGCGCATATCCGCCGGTTCGATGTTGCCACGAACTGGGCGCTCGCCGTCGTGCGGGTGCTGCACTGGTGGAACCCGCTGTTCTGGTATGCGCAGCGGGCCTGGCTGGCCGAGCGGGAAATGGCCTGCGATGCACTCGTGCTGCGGCATCTGGAAGGCCACCAGGCGGGCGAATACGGGGGCACGATCCTGCGGTTTCTGGAGCGGCTGAGTGCGGGCCGGCGTGGATTGCCGACGTCTGCGGCGCCGGGGTTCGTGCTGTTTCTCGGTCGCAAGCAGGCGGTCCGGAGACGGCTCGCCCAACTCGCAGAACAGTCACGCCGCGCCCCCGTCTGGCGGCGGCTGTTGACCGGGGGCCTGATTGCGGCCCTGGGACTGGCGGGACTGACCGACGCGGCTGTGCCGACCACGCCTGCACGGCTGCCGACTCCAGACACATCGCCGATTGAAACCCGGTGGAAGGTCGATCTTCCCGCCGGGACCTCCTGGAAAGTGGTCACACCAAATCAGCCGTCTGCCGAAGAAGTCCGAAGGGTGGTCGTCTATGACCTGACTGCCACGATCGCCCGGATCCGTCAGGACGTTCCGCAGCTTGCGGAGACTGCGGTTGCCGCGGAGATCCGGCAATTTCTCCGCCCCCTCCTTGGATTGCCGTTCACGGAGTCCGAGAGTCAGTCCGACGAGACGCGTCAGGAGAGATCCCACTTGGAACTGGATGGCGTGCGGCTGATCGTATCTGCAACTGCCGCGCAGCATGTTGAAGTCGAGCAATTGATCCGCCGATGGGCGGAGCATGGACAACGACAAATCTGCCATGAGGTTCGATTTCTCGTCGCGTCGGATTCTTTGAAGGATCTCATCGTCGGTGATGGCGGGCAAGTCTTGAATTTCGGAGCCTCGGCGGAAAATCCGCTGGACCGGACGCCGCTTGAACGCTTGGCATCCCCGCTGCCCCAGTCGCTGCATCGCGTTCCCGTATTCACGCGGATTCTGGCGCCACATGAGGCGTGGGCGTTCGAAGCCGGAGTTGCGCGAGTCTCGCCCACGGGTCCGGGTACGGTGACCTACGGTCCGAAAATCACTGCATTCGAAGGGACAAAATCGTTCATGTCTGATGCGGTAGAACGCTCTTACGTCACTGGCCATCGCACGCGAAGCGATGGAAGCCTGGAACCACAGATCTCAAAAGTCATGGACGGACTGAGTCTGCAGATGAAGTCGTTGATCGCCGCAGATGGTCGGTCGACGCAACTTCGATTTCAGTGGCAGCATTCGGAAGTGACTGATGTCGAAGTTCTCGAAATGCACGGTTCCGGCCAGGAGACGACCATTCAGATTCCGCATGTCAGTCAGACCGCGGACAGCGTTGCGGCGACGATTCCGGACGGACACTCGCTGCTGATCGCACCTCTGCGCCGCAACAAGCAGGGGCAGTTGATGATGTTTCTGGTGAGGCCGCGCGTCTTGACCGCCGAGGAGCTGAAGTAGAGGGCGTGCGTTGGAAAAAAATCGGCCGGGCGCGCCCGGCCCTACTGGAACCGCACGCAATAGATCTGCGGCAGATGCGCGCTGACGCATTCCCACTGGTCGCCGCCGTCTTCCGTCACCCACAACCCGCCGGTCGACGAACCCATCGCCAGCCGGTCGCCGGTCCCGTCGATGTCCAGCGCATGGCGGAAGACGATGTCGTAACAGTGTGACTGCGGCAGGCCGCGAGTGAGCGCATCGAACGACTGACCGCCGTCGCGGGTCCGAGTGACGACCAGTTTCCCATCCACCGGCACTCGGCATTCATCTTTCACCCCCGGAACGAACCACGCCGACTGCGGATCTTTCGGATGGACCGCGACAGCGAAGCCGAAGACGGAGGGCTTGACGTTCTCGATCTCCGTCCACGACCGCCCGGCGTCTGTCGAGCGAAAAATCCCGTTGTGGTGCTGGACCCACAGTGCGTCGGGACTCGCCGGGCACTGCACCAGCCTGTGCGGATCCTGGGCGTTGGGTTCGTAAGCCTGTTCCGGCGGCATGTAAGCGGCCCGCATTCCCTTGGCCCGGACTTCCCACGTCTCGCCGCCGTCTTCGGTCACCCATGCGCCGCCGCACGAGATCCCGACCGTCACGTGCTGGCTGTTCCGGGGATCGACGGCGACCGAGTGAATGCCGGGGCTGTCTTTGCCGCCGCCGAACCAATGCCAGCGGTCGTCACGATCCCACAGCGACCGGATCATCTCCCACGTCGCCCCGCGGTCGGTCGAACGAAACAGCCCGCCGGGGATTGTCCCCGCCCACAGCGTCCCCGGCTGATCGGCGCCGCCCGGGGTCAGCTCCCAGATCTCCTTGAGGCTCGAAAAGTCGCGTCGCGCCCCGATCTCGCCGGCGTCCGCCTGCTTCTTCCGGTCCTCGTCGGTCAGCGGGGGAAAGGCTGGCACGCCGACTTCCTCCCACGTCTGCCCCTCATCGGACGACCGCTGCAGCTTGGTGCCGAAATGCCCGTGATCGATCGCCACGTACAAGGTCCCGTCGCGCGGATCGCGCAGCGACATCGTGGCGTTCTGGCCCAGGAAGTCGACTTTCGCGACCTGCCACTTCCCGGCAGAGCGGTCGACGGTAAAGAACCCCTTGCGAGTGGCAACATGGAGACGATCGCTCATGGTCTGATTCCTCTGCTTTGGAAGAAGACAAGTTTTACCGCGGAGACGCGGAGGACGCGGAGAAATCGCCGGAGAAGACGAAGTCTGAGAAGAACCGGAAAGTGAAAAGTGAGTAGTGATGAATGAGAAGTGCAAATTGAATGAGTTGCCACTCGGCCGTGGATTGCGCCATCTTTCACTTTACACTCATCACTACTCAATACTCACTTTTCACTCTCCGTCCTTCTTCTCCGCGTCCTCCGCGCCTCCGCGGTGAAAACTCTTCTTTGAATTTCAGCCGCCGGACAGTGCCTGCATGACGAAGATCTCACCGGCCAGTTCGACTGCGTCGCTGAGCTGGTCGCGATCCTTGAGCGGCCGCCCGTTGACAAAGACCGCCATGTGACGCCGCAGCCGATTGTGTTCGTCAACGATGTAGCCGCGGAGCTGCGGGTGCTCCGCGAAAACCGCGTCGAGCGCCTGCCGGACGGTGTCCCCCGCGACCTCGGCGTCGGGGCACTCGATATGGCGTTTCAGATTCGGCGTAAAGATGACTCTCGGCATGACTCGCCTTCCAGGTCCTCAAGTCCTATCCAGAAACGCTTCGAGCTGCTCGAGCGTGCCGGCCCAGCCTTTTTCCATCCCCGCGGCGCCGGCGGCGAACATCTGGTGTTCCGCTGCGCTGGCGTTGATCGGCGTCGCTTCCATTGAGATCGTCGACACGCCGTCCTGCCCCGTGAAGGTCATCGTCGACAGGACCTCCAGCGGCCAGTCGGCGGCGAAGGGGTGACGCGTGATGCCAGCCTCGGCATCGGAGAACGAGGCGACGTAGACGAGTCGCTCCTGCGGAATGACTTCGCGAAAGACCCACTTGCCCCACAACTCGCCGCCATCGGGCCCGCGCATGCAGTAATGCAGCACACCGCCCGGTCGAAAATCGCCGGAACAGGCGGAAAGTGTGCAACCTTTGGGGCCAAACCACTTCGCCAGTTGCTCGGGGTCGGTCCAAGCCCGCCAGAGCGACTCTCGCGAGAAGTGGAAAGAGTGAGAGAGCGTAAATGTCGGTGTCGTCATGCCGAGCACTTTCCAAATGAATGCCGTCAGAACCGAGAGCCCGGCCTGCGTTACGCCGCGGCCTTCGAAGTTTTGCATTTTGTGGTCATGAGCCACTCAGGGGCGCCGTATTTGCTCTGATCCGGCTTCACGATGGCTTTCCCCGGAGCGGCAACAGCGCCCGCAGCCGTGCGTCGCGGAGATAAAGCCCGAGCCAGAGGACGACGCCAAACACGACCGGGCCAAACCACGGATCGCCGACGCGGACATGCGTCGCCGTCGCACCGCCCAGATAACCGGTCAGCAGAATCGCCCCCAGGACGGCCGTCTGCGGCACGACGTAAATGATCGTGCAGGCGAGTTCGACAATCCCCAGCGGCACGGCGAGGTCGACGGAGTAGCCCAGCTTACTCATTCCTTCGACAACTTCGGGCGGCCTGGCGAACTTCATGCCGGCGCTCATCAGGAGCATCAGCACGGGGAGCGTACTGAGGACTCGCCCCGTCCAGATCAGGGCTTTGGAGGGGCGATTTGGGGCGATCTCGGCGGACATCGGGATGCTTTCCGGGGCAGGGGGGTTACGTGCGGCCTGTTTACACTGGCGGACGAGTCGCCAGCGGCACACTTTCATTAACGGGAAACGGCGTCGGACGTCGCTGCGGCCAGCAACTCGTCGAGACGTTCGAACGTCGATTCCCAGCCCGGAATGACGCCGGCCGCCGCTGCGGCTTCGCGATCGGTCTCGGACAGGAATACGGTGTGAATCGTCAACTCGGTCCCCTGCGCGACCGTCGCAAACGTGACCGTCATCACGGACCGCGGCGGGATACCGGCTCCACAGGCCGAGATGCAGGCGGCCGGTCCCTCGTAGACGAGCCGCTCGGGAACGACCACTTCGCGGAACTGGCCTTCGCACGGATACAGCACGCCGTCGGGACCGAGCATCTCCAGGCGGAACGTTCCCCCCGGCCGGAGGTCAATCTCGCACCCATCACTGGAAAACCCCTGCGGCCCCCACCACTGCCTGATGTGACGGGGATCGGTCCAGGCCCGGAACACGAGCTCGCGCGGTGCATCGAAACGGCGGGTGATGACGATCTCGCGGTCTCCCGATCGCGCAAAAGTCGATTTCCGAATCATGAGCCTGTTCCCGTCGAAGAGTTCTCGTCGATCGCCGCCACAAAGCCAGCCAGCCGTTCGAGGCATTCCGTCCAGCCGCCCCGGTGCTCGTCCCGATCGGGGACGCGCTCGAAGCCGGCATGGTGCAGCGTCAGTTTCGTCTTGCCGCCCAGGTCGTCAAAAGTCACGGTCACGACCGACTCGCCGTGGAACCGATCTTCCTGCACGGGACGTCCCCAGGTGAAGACGATCCGCTCCGGCTCAACGATCTCGCGATAGACGCCTGAAACCCAGTAGTCTTCCCCACCGGGCGAACGCATGCAGAAGCGGTAGATGCCCCCCACGCGAAAGTCCTGTTCGCAATGAGGCAACGTAAAGTCGTTCGGCCCCCACCAGCGCACGAGGTGCTTCGGATCCGTCCAGACGCTGAAGACGAGAGAGCGCGGCGCGTCGTAGACGCGTGTGAGAATCAGCTCGCGGTCCGAAGGGTAGGCCGCGTGCGTCTTGCAGGGATCAGACATCGCTATGTCCGTCACAGGAAAAGTGAAGTGCTGTCCGTATTCTGGTCGGGACGCCGCGACAAACACCAGTCGACGCGGCAGCATGTCATCTCGCGCAGTACCGACCTCGCGAGTTGTTGTGGGGCCGGTTCATTGTGCCGACGACCCGATCGAGTTCGCAGCGAGCAGCGCCGCCAGCCGGTCGAAATTCTGTTCGTTGCATTCGACCGCGAAGACTTTCACGCGTTCGCACTCCGCGACTGTTTCAAACTGCATTCGAAACGTGAGCCGGGTCTGATCGGGGCCGACCGCTTCGAAGTCGGCGATGACGCGAAACCAATGCGTGGAGAGATGGTCGAAGACAATCCGCTCCGGCGCTCTGATCACGCGAAACACGCTGTGGTTCGGGTATTCGGCTCCATCCGGGCCGTGCATGATGAAACGCCAGTCGCCGTCGCTCCGGAACTCGAATACCTGAAAGGTATTCGTGAAGCCCTGCGGCCCCCACCACAAGGCGAGCTGCCCGGGGTCGGACCATGCGCTGAAGACGACCTCGCGTGAGAACGGAAACACCCGCGTCGTGACGATTTCACGATCGGCAGCCGCGTCTGTCTCAGTCATTGACATTCCAGTCATACACGCGCCCCCTCTGGGGACTCGAAGGAGTGCTCCGGCAGCGACCGGTCACTGCGGGACGATGACCAACCACGTCACGCCGAAACGGTCGCCGACCATCCCGAAACGCGGCGAGAAGAACGTCTTTGTCAGCGGCATCTGCACCTGGCCGCCGTCCGCGAGGGCGGCAAACACCCGGTCGGCTTCGGCTTCGTTCGCCACGCTGATCGAGAGCGAAATTCCTTTGAACTCAGCCGGCCCCGGATCGCAGCCGTCGGTGGCCATGATCACGGACGAGCCGATGCGAAAGCTGCTGTGCATGACCTTGTTGTCAAATCCGGGAGGAATCATTCCGGGCGGGGCCGGATCGGGACTCTCCTTAAATCGCAGCACCACCTCGATCTCAGCGCCGAGCGCCTGCTTGTAGAATTCGAGGGCTTCCTCGCAACGGCCGCCGAAGGAAAGATAGGGTTGCACGAGCATTTGCGATCCTTTCAATGGAACAGAACGTGACGTGATTCCGACGACTCGGCGGCCGCCATCCGACGATCCAGCTCCGCGCGCCCGCTGCGCGGGACGAGTTTCCGCAGGAACAATCCGTCCCGCGGATGAATTTTTACCTGGCGCCCGGTGATTCCACGATCGTCTTCAAACTGGTCAGCCCCTGTTCGAAGTCGCCGCCAATCATGTGGTCCATGCTCATGAACAGGCCCATCGCCTTGGTGATGAAATTGTATTTCCCGTCCATCCCCCAGGTGACCACCGTCTGGTCTCCCTGCGGCTTGAACGTGAACTCGACCGCGTTGTCGCAGGCGAACGGCCGGACCATCACGAGGCGGATTCCGATGCGTTCATCCGGCTGACTCTCGGCGATGGTCACGTTCCCGGCGCCGACTTCGGCATTGCCATCCCAGCGATAGACCGCACCCGCGCCGGCCTCCGGGCCTTCGTAACTCTTCTTCATGTTGGGATCGCGCTTGGCCCAGGGGGACCAGGCTTCCCATTGATGGAGATTATTGACTTCCTCAAACACCCTGGCCGGCGGCGCCGACATCGCCAACGAACGCTCCACATGGAAATCGCTCGGCCGCAACGAGATGACGACGGCCAACACGGCGACGACGGCCGCGAAGCCCAGCAGGACATAGAGCATGCGAGATCGCCTTCGGACCGGAACGGGGCCGGTGGTTTCCATAATTACTTCTGCTCCAGATAGGCGGCCAGTCGCGCCAGTGTCTGCCGGCCCCCTTCGATCGCGCCGTGCTCCCGGACCACGTAATCGCGGGCTTCGGCGGTCGGGAAAACCAACCGCATCGTCAGGCGGGTCTGCACCCCTTCGGACGCGAACGTGGCCGTCACCTGAAAGTGAATTGGACCATTTCCGTCATCGCTGTGGTCGTAGACGATTGTTTCGGGTTCCACGATGTCGCGATACGCGATTTTGTTGGGATAGTCCGTTCCGTCGGGTCCGTGCATCATGTAGCGCCAGACGCCGCCCGGCTGAAACTGCATCTCGTGCGTCGTCGTGGTGAAGCCGTCCGGCCCCCACCAGCGGGCGAGGTGTTCCGGACTCGACCAGGCACGAAACACAAGTTCGCGCGGAGCATCAAACAATCGGGTGAGAACAATCTCGCGATCCGAAGTGCTTGAGTCGATTTGAGTATCGTCGTTCACGGCAGAGAGATCCTTCAGAGCCCGAGCGGGACGGACGAGATTTCCGAATCGCGGAGACGCCGTTCCGGTCAACCAATGAGCGGCCAGTTCAGCTCCGTTCGAAACTCGGCGGGGTCATCCGTCGACTCGGGACCCTTCGCGTAGATCTCCCACAGGTTCGGCGCCGTCGCATGGCCCGCCCCTTTGATCCACGCCTCGAATTCTCCCCAGGCTTCCCCAAGCCTTTCGTAGGACCCGCAGTAGACGGTCCGCGCGACTCGAACGGCCGGCAACTCTCCAGCCGTGACCCGGCCGGTCGGCGCAACCGGCGCAGTGACGGGCATGCCGATCTCAAAATCAAAAACCTCGGGGTCCATCCGGAAATGGTGCGAATACCACGGGCCGGCGGGACCGACGCCCTGCGCGGTGACTGCGGCCATCAGCTCGGCATGCCCCGGCCCCATGACCTCGCGGATTTCTGCCCGGGGAATTGTCAATCGGATCACAGCCGCCGGCTGTGGAGTCGCCTGAGTGACGTGGGGATTCTCGAGCACAGGAGAGTCCTTATGTGAGAGTGAACGAGTTAAGGAGCCTGGGGCGGATCTTTGGCCTGCAGTTCGCGGAGATAGTCCTCCAGCCGGTCAAGGCGTTCTTCCCAGAACTGGCGGTACTGGCCGACCCAGTCTGCAACTTCCTGCAGCGGCTTCGCTTCCAACCGGCACGGCCGCCACTGAGCCTCGCGACCGCGAGCGATGAGCCCCGCCCGCTCCAGCACCTTGAGGTGCTTGGAGACGGCGGGGAGGGACATCTTGAAGGGCTTGGCGAGCTCGGTGACCGACGCCTCGCCTTCCGCCACCCGGGCCAGGATGGCCCGACGGGTCGGATCGGCCAGTGCAGCGAATACAGCGCTCAAAGAATCGGTGGCGGCGACCATTTCACCTCTCGGTTAAATAACCATGCGGTTAAATATAGAAACGACACAGGAAGTGTCAAGCAAAAAAACGAAATCGCCCCACAATCCCCGCATCAAGAACTCAAAACGTTTCCGCAATCCTCTGCGATACCCGAATCCCGAGACCCGATACCCGCTTCCCAAACCGGATCTTCCGTCCACGCCCCTCTCGACGAACAGCCGGTGTTCAGGTAGGCTGCCAGAACAGGCACGCTCTGGATTCCCCGATTGCAGACCTCGATTCGAAAGACTCCAGCGATGCGCGCCAGTCTCCTGATCGCCGCCCACAACGAGGGGGAACTCCTCTGGAAGACGATTCGGGCCTGCCTGGCGTCGATTTCGGACCTGGAATACGAAATCCTCGTCGCGGACGATGCGTCGAGCGACGGGTCTCTGAAAGAAGCCCGACGCCGGTTTCCGCAGATTCGCGTCGTCCGCCATCCCGAACGGCGGGGAGCCTCTCCCACGAAGCACTTGGCCGCCGCGGAAAGCGACGTGCTCATTGGCCAGCAGATGTCGCTCCTTTTAACCTGCGATCGATCGGCCACTCTCACGGAACTCCAGTGGTCGACACCAATCAAGACCGCTGCCAATTACGCAGTCGTAGACGGCCCGACAACCGATTCGGCAACCGTTACTCAACTGACCGCGACCGACCTCAATCAAGCCGCACTTGTATTTTACTGGGTGACGGCGGGAACAAAGGCAGTCTCCGTCAGCTTTAAGCACACAATTGACGACATCACCACTTCTTGCAGTGTGAAACGTACTTTTACTTGCTACGCGCCCGCCGTGACCACCACCGCACCAACCAGCATCGGCGAAGTAATTGCGAGAGGCGACGACATTAGGCTTCTGATTCCGCCTGGACCTGTCTACGGCCAGGGTATCACGTTCACTGCCGCCGTCACGACACCCGATCCCGACAAGTATGGCGGCAACGGAAGCTGGCAGTTCACGCAGCTCGTTGTCGATGATTCATTCAAGGTGGAGCCATGGAACCCATCAAGCCCTGGCCAGCGCACATTAAATTGCTTGTTTTCTGGGTGGTCTTTGCGGTTTTCCGACGGAGAAGAGAGCCTTGTTGCTCCAGCCCGATATCAGAAACCCCATAAAATCGAGGGGATTTAATGTGCGCTGGCTGTGGGCATGACGCCGGAGCAGTTCGAAGAAATCCGTCAAATGTTCCTCGCCCAGAACCGCCCGGGCGCCGCTCACCGCTTTCCGACCGAAGACAGCGACAACGAATTGTGCGACATGGTTCTCGACGACTATCGACGGACGAAGAGCGCCTGATCCGGCGGGCCGGTCGTCTGCGATCTGCCGAGGCGGCGCAGTCGTAAGAATTTTCGGTCCCTGTTTCCCCCTGCCGCCGGCGGGGAGGAGGGCAGGGGAGGCGCCTGCAGAGCGCGCCCGATGACTCGCTCCGGTTGAATTGCGGAACTGTTCTCCCGATACTGCCGTCACTCGCGAAACCTCTCACCGTGCAACTTTCTGGCCGGACTGCGTTCTGCGGATCTCACTGCAAGTCCAATGATCCCTGAACGGCCGACGAACCACCGGGAACTCCAATCATGAAGCGTCGTCTGCTCTCCGTTGTATTTGCCGTTGCGTTCGGCCTGGCGCTGCCCGGCTTCGCCGCCGAAAAGACCCAGCCCGTGCGGATGGGAAGCGGAATCATGACCTTCGACACCGTCCCCGGCTGGGGGCTGGGCGAAGACGGCAAGTCGGTCCTGGGCGGGACTCACGGCGGCGTGGTGGTCGACAAGGCCGGCAACATCTACACGAGCTCGTCGCTGGGGGTGTTTGTCTTCTCGCCCGAAGGCAAGGTTGTCCGGAGGTTTCTCGGCGACGCGTATTCGAACATGCACGATCTGGAGATTCGTGACGAGGGGGACGCCGAGTTCATCTACGGCGCCCGGAACGTCGCCGGCGAAGGGGTCAAGTTTCACGCCGAGACCGGCGACATCGTGCTGAAGCTGGGCATTCCCGAGGAGTCCGGCCTGAACCTGAAGAAGTGGAGCCCGACGGCGATCACCGTGGCCCCGAACGGCGACATTTTTCTGTCGGACGGCTATGCAAGCAACCACATCTTCAAGTTCGACAAGACGGGCAAATACCTGAAGCATTTCGGCGTCAAAGGGAACGGCCTGAAGGAGTTCAACACCGCCCACGGCATGACGCTGGATACGCGCTACGATCCGCCGCGGCTGCTGGTCTGCGACCGCAACCACACGCCGCACGGTCGGCTGGTCCACTACGATCTCGACGGGAATTACATCGAGGAAGTCGTGACCGGGCTGGGGATGCCGACTTCGGCCGCCGTTCAGGGGGACTACGTCTCCGTGCCGGACCTTCACGGACGGCTGGTGATTTTGAACAAGGACAACGTCATCGTCGCCGTCCTGGGGTACAACGCCGACCCCGCCACGCGAGTGAACTACAACGTCCCGCAGGATCAATGGAAAGAAGGCATCTTCAGCGGCACGCACGGCTCCTACTGGGACAAAGACGGCAACCTGTATGTGCAGGACTGGAACGTCTCGGGACGGATCATGAAGCTCGTGCGGGTGAAATAGCCGGCGGCCCGGCGATGCCGGATCGTGGCCGATGGGAAGTGAATAATCGTCCTTCGCCCGTCCGTGACAGAAGACGCACCAGCCCCCGCAGAGACTGCCATCGCCGCTCGGCGGGGGGCCTGGTGGGCCGTCGTTCGTTCAGGCATTTCTGGAGAACGACGCATTTCGCTCGGCGATCAGTTGGTTGATCGATTCGTCGGCAGGTCGGATCTCGAAGGGTCCCATCTTCACGCCGGGATGCTTTGACATCAGCGAAATCGCGTGGTTCAGGTCGCGGGCCTCCAGCAGCAGGATTCCGCCGAGCGTTTCCTTGGTCTCCGCGAACGGCCCGTCGGTGACTTCGACCTCGCCGTTCTTCATCCTCAACGTGACGGCGTTGCGAATCGAATCGAGCGCCTCTCCCCCCAGAAAGTGCCCACCGCGCCGAAGTTCGTCATCGTAGGCAAAGCACTCGTCCATCATTCTCAGCACGTCCTCCTGCGGAAGCTGCGCGAACCTGGCCTCATCGATGAATCCTAAGCAGACGTATTTCATGCGACACCTCGTGAAGGGCTGCCTGGCGGGACTGGCCCGGCGCTGACGACCGCCGGGTTCTCGTCCAATAGTCGGTTGGGGCAGGCCGCAATCGACGCCGCCGGCTATTTTTTTTTACGAAGTCTCGCCGGAGCCGGTCAGATCCCGGATTCGTGCCAGTAAAAACCGCTTCTCGGGTTCCTGACGGGCCAGTTCCAGCGCCCGCTGAAACGCCGCCAGAGCCTCTGAACTTCTGCCCGCCCGTCGCAGCAGTTCGCCGCGCGCCGAGTGGGCGAACTGGTATTTGTCGAGCTCCCCTCCGCGGAGGATGCCGTCCAGCATTTCCAAGCCCGCCGCCGGGCCGTCCCGCATCGCGACGGCGACGGCTCGATTGAGTTCGACAATCGGCGATGGCTCGATTCGCAACAGGATCGAATACAGCACGACAATCTGATTCCAGTCCGTCTGCCCGGCAGTGGCGGCCTCGGCATGGATGGCGGATATCGCGGCCTGGAGGGTGTAAGCCCCGAACCTCCGCGACCGGAGTGCCTGCTCCAGGAGATTCGTCCCCTCCGAAATCATCGACCGGTTCCAGCGGGAGCGGTCCTGGTCCTCCAGCAGAATAATTTCCCCATCGCGAGAAGCGCGCGAATCCCGTCGGGATTCGTGCAGCAGCATCAACGCCAGCAGCCCTTTGACCTCCGGATCGGGCAGCAGGTCGAGGAGCAACCGGCCCAGTCGAATGGCCTCGGCGGTGAGATCGACCCGGAGCAGAGATGCCCCCTGCGACGCCGAGTACCCTTCGTTGAACACGAGATAGATGACGGCGAGAACGGCGTCGAGTCGCTCGGGCAGGTCCGCCAGCGACGGCACGACATAGGGAACCCCCGCGTCGCGGATCTTCGCTTTCCCGCGCACAATCCGCTGCGCCAGCGTCGACTTCGAAATCAAGAAGGCGCGGGCGATCTCTTCGGTGGTCAGCCCGCAGACTTCGCGAAGCGTCAACGGAATCTGCAGCTTCGGGTCGATCGCCGGATGACAACAGGTGAAAATCAGACGGAGCCGATCGTCTTCGATCTCCGTGGCGGCCATGGCCGCATTCTCATCAGCGATCTCGTCCAGTCGCGACATGACCTCGATCCGGTGCGCCTGGAATCGTCCCTGTCGACGGAGCCCATCGATCGCTTTGAATCTTCCGGCGGAGATCAGCCACGCCCGCGGATTGTCCGGCGTCCCCTGTTGCGGCCAAGTCTCAACCGCCGCCGCGAAGGCTTCGTGCATCGCGTCGTCCGCCAGATCGAAGTCGTTCAGCAGGCGGACCAGGGACGCGAAGACCCGCCGGGACTCGGAACGGTAAAGTTCGTCGATTCGATCCCGGATGGTTCCAGAGGCATCGCAGTTCACATCCATCGCTTCATCGGTCAAGTCATGGATGACTCAGGGGACGATGGCAGTTTAGTCGCGCTCCCGGCGACTTCACAATCTCTGCCGAGACCAGGGCCGCGGAGGGGATTGACAGCGGCCACCAGAGCACAACTCGGTAGCCAGTTGCCACAGACGACTTCCATCAATCCGCGGACGCCATGAAGCTTGGTCTTCTCCAGCGATTCGTCAGAACCTCAGCTCGTTCGCGATTTCGCATTCGGCCTCAGACAGTGACGGCGGCATCCCCCGCAATCCGGCAAATCCGGCACAACTGTGTTATCGACTTGGCGGATCTCGTTTCAGAGCGTTGTTCAAACTGCAGGTGATCGGAAATCAACCCATAGTTGGGGGGAAAATACGGCATCCTCGCAGGAACAGCAGATCCGGAACATCGGGCAATCCGAGGCGGGTGCCGTTGTAGCGGAAAACGACGGAGTGCCACTCATCGGACGATACAGGGATCGGGATATGACAACACTAACCCAGAATCCCAGGGCAGGCGTCTGGGAATACCGGCGGTCGATCTGGCGCTGGCTTTGCATGCCGGCGCTCGCCGCGATCTGGCTCGCAGCAGGAATGCTTGGGTGGGGCGCTCTGCTTCAGCACACATTTCAGCCTGCCCCAACCGCCGACGTTCCCCCACACTGGCCCACTGGCGCAGTCCCCGCGCCGTCGTCGGCGAACTTTCGAATCGTCGTGTTTGCCCATCCGTGCTGTCCGTGCACGCACGCCACTCTGCACAAACTCGACGAATCTCTGACACGGCTGCCCGGTGACACGTCGATTCGCGTCGTGTTTGTGACGTCGGGACTGAATCCGGCGGACGTCAGCGGCAGCCCCGGAGTCGCCTTTGCACGCCGACTTCCGGGAGTCGAGTTGCAGTTCGATCAGACGGGCGAAATCTCGCGACGGTTTCGTGCAACGGTCTCCGGCGAGGTCTTCGCGTTTGACCGGACTGGCCGTCTGATGTTCCACGGCGGCCTGACCGCGGGGCGCGGGCACCTCGGCGATTCGGTCGGGCAGCAGCAACTCGAAAGTCTGCTCCGCGGCGCTGCTCGCAAACCATTCAAAGCCCCCGTCTTTGGATGTTCGCTCCCCGGCGGTGCGCTGACGCCGGGCATGCTCGACGCCCGAGCTGCGGTGAGTCAATCATCGCCGACGCTGACGCATCGCAACTGACGTCGGAACTCCTCGAAAAGAGATGTTATGGCTACTGCAGCCACCGCGCCGCTCGAATCCAATGCTCGCTGTCTCAGCCGTGCGCAAGAACTGTTCGATGATCACTTCTTGAAATTGCACACGCGCATCGATCGCATGTTCGTCGTGTTGATGGCGGTGCAATGGGCATTCTCGGTGCTGATCGCGGTCTGGCTTTCGCCATATACCTGGGAGGGCACTCGGCGAATTGCCCATCCGCATGTCCTGCTGGCGGTCCTGCTGGGCGGATTTCTGGCGGTTCCCGCAATGATCGTCGGGCTGCGTTATCCCGGTCGATGGACCACGCGCCATCTGATCGCAATCTGCCAGGTCGGGTTCTCGGCGTTGCTGATCCACCTGACCGGCGGACGCCTCGAAACTCATTTTCACGTCTTCGGCTCGCTCGCGTTTCTGGCCGCCTATCGCGATTGGACCGTGCTCGTGCCGGCGACGGTGTTCGTGGCCCTGGATCACCTGCTGCGCGGTCTGTTCTGGCCCGAGTCCGTCTTCGGCGTACTGACCTCCAGCAACTGGCGCTGGCTTGAGCACGCCGGCTGGGTGTTGTTCGAGGACTTGTGGCTCGTGATCTGCTGCCGTCAAGGCATCCACGAGGTCCAGGAAATCGCGCGCCATCGTTCCGAGCTTGAACAGAGCCAACTGATCCTCGAAGGTCAGACTCAGGCTCTCGAAGAGTCTCTTCGAGAGCGAGAGGCGATTGTCGAAGGCGCGCTGGATGCCGTTGTCCAGATGGACCGCTCCGGCCAGATCGTCGGCTGGAACTCGCAGGCGTCCCGAATTTTCGGATGGACGCAGGCGGAGGCTCTCGGTCGAGACTTCGCGGAAATGATCGTCCACTGCGATCATCCGTTTCGGGATGGCGACGGATCCAGTTCGAATCTGCTCGGAAATCTGTCGACCATTCTCAACCAGCGAATTCAGATCGGCGGCATCCGCCGGGACGGCACGACGTTTCCAATGGAGCTCGCGATCACCTCGACCGGCAGCAGCGGACGCACCAGGTACTGCGGGTTCGCGCAAGACATCTCCGATCGTCGAAAGGCCGAAGAAAGCCTCAAGGAAGCCAAGGAAATTGCGGAAGCCGCCAACCAGGCCAAGAGCCAGTTCCTGGCGAATATGAGCCACGAGATTCGCACGCCGCTCAACGCGATTCTGGGATTCACCGATCTGCTGCTCGACTGCGACGCCGAACTGCCCCCTTCGGAACGCGGCTCGCATCTCACCGCCGTCCGCCACGGCGGAACGCACCTCCTCACGATCATCAACGACATCCTCGACCTCTCGAAGATCGAGGCCGGTCAGATGCAGTATGAATGCATCCGCTGTTCTCCTCACCAGGTCATCGTTGAAACGGTTTCTTTCATGCGCGTCCGCGCCCTCGAGAAGGGCGTTACCCTCGACGCCAAATGGCTTGGACGTGTTCCCGAAACGATCGTGACCGATCCCGCCCGTCTTCGCCAACTGCTCCTGAACCTCGTCGGCAATGCGCTGAAGTTCACGGAACACGGCGGCGTTCAGGTTCTGGCGAGATTGAATTCCGCCAAAGAGCAATTGCAGATTGAAATCATCGATACGGGAATCGGAATCTCTCAGAAGCAACTCGATTCGCTGTTCGTCCCCTTCACCCAGGCCGACGTGTCGGTGACGCGACGTTTCGGCGGGACCGGACTGGGATTGTCAATCTCCCGTCATATCGCCCGCGCCCTGGGAGGTGACATTTCGGTTCAAAGCGAAGAAGGGCAGGGCAGTACGTTCACAGCGACGATCTCGACCGGTCCGCTGGCGGGCGTCGCGCTGCTCGACACGCCTCCGCAGGAGGCGCTGTCGACGGTCCGGTCCACAGGCGGTGAATTGCTGGCGCGACTCGACGGTCTCAAAGTTCTGATCGTCGACGACGGCGAGGTCAACCGGCAGTTGCTGCAACTGTTTCTGACGCGAGCGGGAGCAATCGTCGAATCCGCGGAACACGGGCTGGCAGCTATCGAGGCGGCGGAACCGGGCTCTTTCGACGCAATTCTGATGGATATGCAGATGCCGGTCCTGGACGGCTACTCCGCAACTCGAAAACTCCGCGAACGCGGGATCACGACGCCAATTGTTGCGCTGACAGCCCACGCAATGTCGGGCGAGAAACAGAAATGCCTCGCCGTCGGTTGTGATGCGTACCTCACGAAGCCCGTTGACCGGCACGACTTGATCGCGATGCTGGCGCGGTGGCGCGATGCGAAGTGTCGCGCCGGCTCTTCGCGTGCCGAGAGTCCCATGAACGCCACTGTCTGCATTTCCAACGGCGCCGAGACGATGCATCCGGCATCGGAGTTGGATTTGGCCGATCCGGAGTTACGAGCGATCATCGATAAGTTCGTCGATCGCCTGGGATGCGATCTCGATCGGCTCAGGACGGTCTGGAAAGAGCGGGACTGGGACGCCCTGGAACGGCGTTCGCATACGCTGAAGGGCACCTCTGCCATGACGGGATTCGCGCGCCTCTCCGTGGCCGCGGGGCGCCTTGAAGAACTCGCCGCGCAGCGCGATGAAGTTGGGACGGCGCAGACGCTCCTGTCTCTCCAGGAACATGTTCGACAGATTTGCACATCGGCGGTTGTTTCGGCTCATCCGGAAAACGCGTGCTGAGAGCGGCGAAGAAGCGGACATGCGGCAGTCATTGGAGATGACGTCAAGCAGCCTCCAGCGACAGAAGTCCGCCTGTCCGCCGATCCGTCGGACCGCGCCTGCGGGATCGCGGGCGACCGCGTCACGCAGATCTCCTGGGAGCAGGACGCGATCGTGCTCGACCGGGAACAACCCCGCCAGAACTTGCGCCGCTCGGCCTGCTCCTCGCGGGAAGCTCATCTCAAGGGGACGCTCTCTCCCGCCTTCTTCTCCGCGTCCTCCTCTTCCCTCCGAGCCTCTGCGAGCGAGCATTTTTCCGCGCTCTGACTTTCACCCTCGTCCCCAGGGCTCCGCCTGGGAACGCCCTCTTCCGAGGCTCCGCCTCGTCTTCTCACCCATGTTGATTCGTGAAACCCGTGGTCCTGCCTCGCTCATCCTCAACGCAGTGCACAAGTTGGCCTCGTTCCCAGGCTCCGCCTGGGAATGCTTCTTCCGAGGCTCCGCCTCGTCTTCTCACCCGTGTTGATTCGTGAAATTCGTGGTTCCGTCTCACTCGTCATAGTCGCAGGGGACAAATTTCCACATTTTTGCAAAAAACTGCCAATCTGCTCTTGCAAACCCGCCGTACCAGAGTGAACGTGCGAATCGTCGGCGTGGGAAACGACATGCATGCACGCAACGGGGCCACCCGGAGCGCTCGAGCGAATCCCCGCCGGCCAGCGGGCCTGGTCAGGGCCCACCACGGTCGAGCCGCAAGGCCCGGCCGAGGGAGCGCACCCCGTGCGCGCTCGACGTCGAGAGTCCTTCCCGGACGACGCGGGCCTCAAAACCCGCCACCTGATCAACGCCAGCTCAAAGGATGCGGTGGAGCGGATCTCAACAACCCGCTCCGCCGCGTCCGAGCCGGTCGCTTATTGAGAAAGCCTCCCCGCAGGCCGCGCTCGCGCTGCGCGCCAAGCACCTCCGCGCGCCCTCTCTTCCATTTTTCATTTTGCAATGCATCTCTCCTCGCAGCAGCCGCCATCCGGCGAGATCGACACAAGCCGGATCCATTCAACGGACTGCGAAGAGCAGAAGGATCTCAGCCAACCGACCACCCCAGGATCACTTTGCACTCATCACTACTCAATACTCACTTTTCACTCTCCGGAGTCTTCTCCTCATTTTCTCCGCGTCCTCCGAGTCTCCGCGGTAAATCCTCTTCGTCTACCTCCGAAGCTCCACCAGCACCGCATTCAAACTCCCCGACCGGAACCCTTCCAGATCCAGCGTCACATACTGGAACCCCAGCTCCCGGAACCGGGCCACCAGCTCGTCCCGCAGGCCAGGCTCGCACAGGCGGGGCAGGGCGGACAGCGGGATCTCGATCCGCGCCAGCTCGTTCGCCTCCAGCCGCACTCGCAGCTCCCGCAGCCCGAAGCGTTCCCGCAGGAACTGCTCCGCCGCGTCGATCCGCTGCACCCGTTCCGGCGTCACCGCCACCCCATACGCGATCCGGCTCGACAGACACGGGGCCGCCGGCTTGTCCCACACCTGCAGGTTCCAGTGCCGGGCCAGTTCGCGGACCTCCGCTTTCGAAATCCCCGCCTCGACCAGCGGGCTCCGCACCCGGTGCTCTTTCGCCGCGACCATCCCCGGCCGATGGTCCCCCAGGTCGTCCACGTTCGCCCCGTTGACGATCACCACGTCCGGATCGGCGGCCAGATACGTTTCCAGCCGCTGGTACAGCTCGGTCTTGCAGTAGAAGCAGCGGTTCGTCGGATTGGCCAGGTACTGCGGATTCTCGAACTCCGCCGTCGCCACGGTCTGGTGGACAATCCCGATTTGCCGGGCCACCTCCGCAGCCCCCTCCGCCTCCCCCGCCGCCAGGCTGGAGCTGACCGCGGTCGCCGCCACCGCCCGGTCGCCGCAGGCCAGGTGGGCCGCCATCGTCACCACCGCGCTGTCGACGCCCCCCGAATACGCGACCACCACCCGCGGACACGCGGCCAGCAGTGCAAGCAGACGTTCACGTTTCTCAGTCAGTTCCGGGGACAAATCGGTCATCACAGAGGCTCGGAGCAGGGGACGAAAACAAGGGCATCCGGACGGGAACCACGAATGACACGAATATCCACAAATAACACCACAGAAAAGAGTTACGTTGCGGCCAAAATGCAGAGTGGCTATTTGCGCCAATCTTGACTCCGGCCTTTGCCCTTCGGCTTCAATTCGTGGGCATTCGTGTCATTCGTGGTTCCCTCCAGTCTTTGAATTTTTTTACCAGTCTGACCGATCCCCGCCGAGGCGGCCACCCGGAAAGTCTTTCGCAGGCGAAAACACCGGTCAAACCGTCGATCTCTGCAAAATCCGATTCCTCTGGCATTTTGGCACGAATTTGCCAGACTGACAGGAGGTACATTCCAGGAGCTTTTCGCCAACCCGCGCCGGAGGTCCGTCCGGAGGACGGTCGCAATTCGCGGCGGGGCAGGGCGATCTCCGTGCTGCAGAAAGGGCATTTTCCCATGACGCGGGTCCAGAACGGGCTGGCCGGATTTCTGATGCTGGCCATCGTCGTGGCATCGAGCGTGGCCGTTGCGGCCATCACCCCGGCCCAGCGCAAAGAGCTTGCCGACATCCGCAACGATGCCGGCAAGGCCGCGTCGCTGATCTCGAAGAAGAAATTCGAAGAGGCCGAGCAGGCCCTCAAAGACGCCGAAGATCGCCTCGCCGCCCTCATCAAAGAGGCGCAGCTCGAGGAAACTGACCCGGCTCTGACGCCGGTCCGGAAAGTCATCGAACTCCAGCGAGCCAACCTGGCGAAGAAGTCCGGAGCAGGGGGGGCGGACGAAATCAGCTTCGCCAAAGACGTCGCCCCGATTCTGGCTGCGAAGTGCGTCTCCTGCCACGACGACGACGCCTCCGGCGGTCTGCGGCTGGACACGTTCGCCGGCATGGAGAAGGGGGGGAAAAACGGCCCGCTCGCCATTCCCGGTCGTCCGCAGAACAGTCAGCTCGTATTCCGCGTGATGACGCCGAATCCGCAACTGCGCATGCCGAAGAACGCCGCAGCGCTGACCCCCGAAGAGATTCAAAAAGTTGCGGCCTGGGTCGCGGCCGGAGCCAAGTTTGACGGCGAAGACAAGGCGACCGAGCTGGCCAACCTGGGGAAGAAGAAGCCGGCGGGACCGCCGCCGGAGATCATGAAGGCGACCGGCGACGAAAAGGTTTCTTTCATTCGCGACATCGCCCCCACGCTCGTGAATACCTGCGGCGGCTGCCACGGCGCAGGCCGGCAGTCGGGCGGATTGTCGCTGGCCACATTCGAAAGAGTCATGCAGGGGGGCGACAGCGGACGCGTGATCGTCGGCGGCAGCCTGGAAGGAAGCCGCCTGTGGCGCATGGTCAACGCCGACGAAGAGCCGGTCATGCCGCAGGGGCAGGCCCGCATCACCCGCAAGTGGCACGCCGACCTGCGGACGTGGATCACCGAAGGTGCGAAATTTGATGGCGGAGACGCCAAAAAGCCGTTGCGGGAAATGATCCCCAGCGAAGAACAGATTAAAGCTGAGTTGCTGGCGAAGTTGACTCCCGCCGAGTGGGTCGCCAAGCGAGAAAAAGACTCGAAGGACCAATGGGGCCGGGTCTTCTCCAAGAACGCCGAGCCGACCATGGTGCAGGGGCCCGAGTTCATCGTCCTGGGCGATGTCTCCGAAGCCCGGCTGAAGGACGTCGAAAGCTGGGCGACGCAATACGCCGGCAAGCTCCGCGAGATGTTCGGCGTCAAGGACGAGCCCCTCTTCAAAGGCAAGCTGGCGATCTTCGTGCTGAAAGAACGCTTCGGTTACGAAGAGTTCAATAACACGATTCATCGCCGGGAAGTGCCGCGCGAAGTGACGGGGCATTCCGAGGTCACGCCGGGGCTCGAAGAGGCCTTCATCGCCGTTCAGGACGTGGGCGACGAAGTCTCGGCCGAGTCGCCCGGCCTGCACGGAGCGGTACTCGAACATGTGACCGGCGCTTTCCTCAAGCGATCGGGCGGAACGCTTCCCGACTGGATTATCCGCGGCGCGGGCCTGGCCCTGTCGGGCGGCAAGAGCGGTCCGGCAGGCGCCTATGTCAGCGGCCTGCAGGGAGAAGCGGGAGCGATCCTGCGAACAGCGATGCTCTCGAAGCCCGAAGACCTGTTCCAGAACGGCACCTTCGCTCCGGGCGAGGTCGGCGCCATCGGCTTCACGCTGGTCGATTTCCTGCTCAAACAGGGCGGCCCGGCAAACTTCGGCCGGCTGGTGGCCCGGCTGCAGGCCGGCGACAAAGTTGAGACGGCAATTCAAACCGTCTACAAGAGTGACAGTCGCGTACTGGCCGCCGCCTACGCCAGCACGCTGGGTTCAGGCTCGCGCAAAAGCGGCAAGAAATAACGCTGCTACAGGGATTGTGCGAGCCATCGAGACGCGGAGCGGGCCAGCCGGCCCGCTCCGCGTCTTCGCGCTTGAACCGCGAACGGAGCTCGCGATCGCGCCGTAGTTCTCGCGTCGGCTGACAGCCCGGCCCCGAACCGTCAGAATACCCAGGAAACGGATCGATCCTGAAACAGAGCGGCCCCCGGACGGGGGGAGCCGCACGGGGCAGTCATGGTGGATGTGCTGATCATCGGCGGCGGTGCGATCGGATTGTCGACCGCGTGGGAGCTGGCCGGAGCCGGGCGCAAAGTCTGCGTCGTGGAGCAGGGGGCCTTCGGCATGGAGGCCTCCTGGGCCGGAGCCGGCATGCTCCGCCCCGGCCACTGCGAGCTGGCCCGCACGCGTGAGGCCCGGCTGCGGGCCCACAGCCACCGCCTCTGGCCGGAATGGTCGGCTCGCCTTCGTGAGACAACCGGCATCGATAACGGCTACGTCCGCTGCGGCGCGCTCGAAGTTCGGAGCGACGGGAATCCCGACTCTCTTGAGGCCGAAATCTCCGCCTGGCGCAACGAAGGCGTCGCAGTGGAGCCGGTCAATGCCGACGATCTGCGACGTCGCTTTCCCGCAGTGGGACCGCGAGTCACGTCGGCCTATTTTCAGCCGGAGCTGGGGCAGATCCGGAATCCGCGCCATATGAAAGCACTCCTCATCGCCTGCGAACAGCGCGGCGTGGAACTGCGGCCCGGTTGCCCGGTCTCCGGTTTTGAGCATCAGGGCGGGAAGATCACCGCAGTTCGTACGATCGCCGGCCCGCTCTCTGCCGCGGAATACCTCGTGACAGGCGGCGCCTGGACCGGCAATCTGCTCGCGACGCTCGGATTGTCGGTCCCGGTCAAACCGATCCGCGGCCAGATCGTGCTGCTGCAACAGCGGCCGCTGACGTTCCGCTGCGTGATTCAGGAAGGGCATCGCTACCTGGTGCCGCGACCGGACGGGCGGGTCCTGATCGGAGCCACCGAAGAAGATGTCGGCTTCAACCGCCAGACAACCGCCTCGGCGGTGGCTGGCCTGATTCAGTTCGCCTGCGACGTGGTTCCCGATCTGGCGTCGGCCAGCGTCGAGCAAAGCTGGGCAGGGCTTCGGCCGCACGCTCCCGACGGGCTGCCGTTTCTCGGCCGCGTCGCTGGCTGGCAGAACCTGTCCATCGCCGCCGGCCACTACCGGAACGGGCTGGAGATGTCTCCGATCACCGCGGTGCTGATGCGGCAGCTTCTGCTCGGCGAGCCGTTGACGCTGCCCGACGAATGCAAGGGCCTCGCGGACGCCTCGCCCATCGCCTCGCTTTGAAGGAACGTCGGGATGCGTGCAGTCGTTCAACGAGTCTCCCACGCGAAAGTGACGGTCGCCGGAGAAGTGACTGGCGAGATCGGTCCGGGATTTCTGATCCTGCTCGGCGTGGCCGAGGGAGACAGCGCGGCCGATGCGAAGACGCTGGCGGAAAAAATCGTCGGCCTGCGGGTCTTCGAGGATCCCGACGGCAAGATGAATCTGTCGCTCGGCGAGACCGGCGGCGCGATGCTCGTCGTCAGCCAGTTCACGCTGCTGGGCGATTGCCGGAAGGGCCGGCGGCCAAGTTTCATCGCCGCGGCCCGACCGGAAGTTGCCAATCAACTTTACGAGCACTTCGTCGCCGAAGTGCGGCAGCATGGCATCCCGGTGGAGACCGGAAAGTTTCAAGCGCATATGGACGTCGAGCTGGTCAACGACGGCCCGGTGACGCTGCTGCTCGACAGCCGGAAGGCGTTCTGAAAGTCCGCCAGGAACGGCCTGGCCCGGTCGGAATTCCGGCGTGTTCGTCAGGGGCAGAGGCGGAGGGTCGCCGGACCCCGAAACGCAGAAACCGCAGTTTCCAGCCCGGTTTTGAGGAAGAAAAACAACATAACGGACAGCCCAAGTGGATCAGGCGTCTCACGCCTCGTCGGTCATGGAATGACCACTTTCCGCGGCCGCTCCCGCATCTTCCGCAGGAGCGGCCGCACTCGTTTTTCTGGACCTCCATGCTGCCTTTCGGCAACGCTCCGAGCAGTACCGCAGGTCGCTCCGTCCCCGCCGGTTCACCGGCCGCATGCAACCCGGATTCCGACACTCCAGGAACGTCAGTCGCTCCCGCCACGCCGCCGCCCTCGCCAGCTTCGCCTCTCCCCACCGCACCGTCACGCAGCCTGGCCGATACCGCTGAGCCATCAACCACCTCCTCGCCGGCAACAACCCGCCTCACCTCCAACCCTGAACATAGCTCCCGACTACCTGCACGCAAATGACCCGAGTTTCGCCAAACCCGGGTTTATTTTTCCCCGCGCAACCTGGCCGTATTAGGGTGGAGGACCCACCCAATTGGCAAAACCGATCCCCAACTCTCGCGTCCCACTCGCCGTCGCATGGCTCCACAACACCGCCGCCCAGGCTCGGCACGCCCCGCAACGCGACGCGCTCGCCTGTCTCCTCGGCCTCAACGGTCTCCGCATCGCCGAGGCCTGCGCCATTCGCCTGGACGACATCGACCGCAACCGACACCGGATCCGCATCCGCACCCTCAAAGGCGGACGCCCCCGCGTCCTGCAGCTCGATCCCCGCACCTGGAGCCTGGTCGACCAGGCCGCCCAACTGTCGCAGAGCAGGGGAGGGGACACCCTCCTCACCACGCGGACCGGCAAACCGCTCGATCAACGCAACCTCCGCCGACGCTGGGCGAAGTGGTCTCCCGCTGCCGCCGGCGAACGAGTCCGCTACCATGACCTCCGGCACACGTGTGCCCGCTTCGTTGCCGCGCAGCCCGGAGCCTCAGCACTCACCGCGCAACGCGTCCTCGGTCATCGTCGGGCCGAAACGACGGAGCTTTACCTCCATTCCGACGACGAGCTCCAGGAGCTCCTGCCATGCTCAACCGCTGGTGTAACCTCCGCTTCTATCCCGTCGTCGAACTCGACCTCGACCGCTACCGCACCGACCGCCCAGGCGACCAGCGTTCCGACAACCACATCATCGCCAGCGAAGGCGCCTGCTTCCTCGCCGCAGGCCTCCCCCTCCGCATCTGGTACCACGACGGACAAAGCGAACTCATCAAACCCGCCCAGCTCGCCACGTTCCGCGGCGAGCAGGAAGAAGGTCGCCCCGAAGAAACGCCCTTCTGAAGCGACCTCGCCATGTCCGAAACCAACCCCCTCAACCCACTCGAAAAGCACCTCGACGCGGCACTCCAACTCCTCGAACCCGGACACCCCGCCCGCGAACACGTCGCCGCGGCCGCCCAGGCCTGGACGCTCCACACCGAAGACCCGCTGACGACCGCGCAGTACCGCACCGCTACCCGCCACATCGTCGCAGTCCTCTTCAAAACCGCTGCAGGCGGCAGCGTCCCCGCCATCAAGACCTGGCTCGATCACTTCGCACCGCCACCGCTCGGACAACTTGCCACCATCGACGACCGCCAGCTCCTCGACGCCCTGGCCGCCGCCCGCACCGACCGCGACGCCATCGAACGCCTCGACCACCCACACGACGCCGACCGCTGATCGACCTTGACATCCCCTCGCACCAGTGCCTTCCTCAATGCGCGTCCCGGACGCGCCTGCAGGCGTCGAAGCAACTCCTCTGCACCTCCTCCCCGACCGCTTCCACCTGCAGGCCTCTTCGCCCCTCGCCGACGTCGATCCACACGAGCCAGGCTCCGCGTTCGCCGTCGACTCGAGATCCCGCCGCCCCACGTCGCCCGCCCGACAGACTGGCCGCCCACTCGCCACGCCGCAGAGCAGGGGACGCCGCCCGGGCCCGCGACGCCGCACAACCGCCGCTTCCCCTGGTCGATCCCACGATCGACGCTGCAACGACCGCCACGCACATTGCACTCATACGGAGCTGCGCATCCTTGCTTCGCCGGTATGGGCGGCCTCCTGCCGCCAGGGCTCCCGCCCCGCGCCGCTCTGCGCGGCGGGCGTCGTCCACCGGCCCGGCTTCCTGCCGGTCCGCCGGCCGCCGCTGCGTCGCGGCCGCTTCGTGCGGCCACGCCGCCGGGCGGTTCGCGTCTTCTCGCCGGCCGGCCTCCCTGCCGGCCGGCCTGGCGGCCGTTATCAACTCCGCACTGCCGCGGCCGCTCCGCTGCGCGGCTCACTACGCCGGCAAAGCCGGCTCCGTACATCGTGGCCGCAAAGCCGGCCCGCAAGACCCCGCCTGACGGGCGGGGCGGGCATCGTGCCCGCTTCGTAAGGACGGGCCTCCTGCCCTTCGCGGCCTCCTGCCGACTGAGCGGGCGGCTTCCGGCCACCCACTGGCGAATTGTGACCTAAAATACTGCTGCGGGCCCTCCATTGTGGAGGCTCCGCAACAAGGGCCGCATCCCGCTGCTGCTTCGGGCTTGCACCCTTCGGGCGGCCGCGGACGGCCGTCCGAATTCCGCGGCGTCGTGCCGCGGAATTCGGATGCGGGCGCCCAAAGGCTCCCCCTTGTTGCTCCGCTCGTCGGCCGCTGTCCGCAGCACAGGGCGGCGGGCGGTTTCACTCGGTTCGAAAGGGTTTTCTCATGGCCGGCACGCACATCGGTTCGTTGGAAAAGGCACTCGAACGGCTCGACGTCGCGTTTACGCAACTGCAGCGGATTCGCGAACTCATCGTCGGCTGGGAACGCAAGCAGGAGGTGTCGCACATCGTCACGAGCATCGAGCACCGCATCGGCGAAGCGGAGGAAGAGATCCGCGCTCGCATCGAACCGCCGTTCGACGCCGATTGACGTCTCGGCCGTCCGCAGCCTGGCCGCTCCGGCGGCCAGGCTGTTCTCCTCGTTCGCCACGCTCCCGCCGGCCGCCGGCTCAGCCGGCGAACGGCCCGCAGCCGGCTCCGCCGGCTCGCTCTCCCGCGCCGGATCCCGCGCGCCCAACCGCCCAGGCACGCCCCGCTCTGGCCGATCGGCCGGCGATCGACGCCCGCCCAGGGCGACCACGATCGCCACTCCAGCCGGCCCGTCTGCAACTCCGACCGCTCCCCGCCGGCCGCCGCTCGCGGATCCATGGCAACCGCCCCTGGCCGAAAGCCGGCCGCCCAGAATTGCGCCAGACGGCCGGGAAGGGCTCCGCACGACCCAACCCCCGTCCTCCCGGACCAACGCGGCAGAGCGTCTCCCAGGCGTTCAGCCCCGCCGAATCCCTCCCCCGCCCGCCCCTCCGTGCCTTGGCGCCTGGGTTCCTGATGCCTGCGGCACCTAGTGCCTTAAGGCATCAGACATCTAGACATCGGCATCTTGCATCTTACGCCTTCCGCCTTGTATCTTCCGACTGGTGTCTGGGAAGACTGAAGGCGCGGGTTCGCACCCCCGCCCGCCGTCCAACCAGGCATACCTGGACCCCGGACGGTCCGGCGGTCCCCGCCTCGAACCCTCGTCAAGGACATGACGATGCCAGAATTCACGTGGTCGAACCGACCATCGGAGCTGCCGCACTCCAACATCCCCATCCTCCGGGTGAAGCCAGGCTTCCCCATCCGCGGCACGATCCTCAGTCACGACATCCAGGGGGCCGAACTCCACTTCGGCGGCCGCTCGGTCCCCCACACCGACCCCTCCGACCTCTGCGACGGCTGCCAGCGCGGCCAGCCCAGGCGGTGGGAAGGCTACCTGGCCCTGTGGAGCCAGGGCAAAGGCTCGATCGGCGTCCTCGCCATCCCGCCCGGAGCCGTCCCGCAGTTCGCCGCGTACCTCGAACTGCACGGCACGCTCCGCGGCGCCGTCCTGGTCGCCACCCGCGCCGGCAACAAACCCAACGGCCGCATCGTCGCCGAAATCGCCCGCGGCGAACTCGCCATGAACCAGCTCCCGCGCGAGCCCGACGTCTGCCGCATCCTGGCCCACATCTGGGGCCTCGATCGCACGGAGGTCAGCCAACGCCGGTTCGTGATCGACGAATCGGCCTACCAGGAGATCGCCAGACGGGCGGAGGAACTCGACCTCCCTCCGCTGGCCGTCGAACCGGCTACCGCCGCCGGCGGCCCGACGACGGCCGAACAGCGGGCCGAGATGCAGCGCCGAATCGCTGAGCTCCGGCGCGAGATCCGCGGCCGCAGTCACGACCGCACTGCGGACCAGCCTGGCCGCTCCGAACCGGCAGCCGCCGGCCACGGCGACTGAGCCGGGAAAAACGCGATCCCTTCGTCTGGACAGGCCCCAGGCACGCGGCGACAATCCGTTTGTCGCGTGTGCTCGTGGTGTCCTACGCGAGCCGTTTCAACCGCGTGCGACTTCGGCGGGCAACTGCCGTTGGCGGTGCGAACCGCGACTCCGAGCCGGGGAAGGAGGCCCCGGTCTGTTGTGTTGCCGCAACCCCTCCTCAGAATCGAAAAACCGGGTTTTCCCGTTGGATTCTGCATGCGGAAAACAACATAACGGACATTATCGGACGTTGCGTAGCGGCGGCAAAACGGGGCGACCGGCATCGAATCGCGGAAATGCCGCAAGGCTCGGGGCCGCCCTTCGGCCCCGAGCCTTGCCTGGATTCCATTCTCGCAAACACGCTCGAAACGCATTCGCAAAGCTATGCGGGCGCGACTTCGCTGGCGCCGAGCTCTTCGAAGACGCCGATCTGGCGGAACTTCTGGTAGCGGCGATCGAGCAGCTCCCGCTCCGGCAGCGACGCCAGCGAGCGCAGGTTGCGGACGATCGTCGACTTGAGCGTTGAGGCCATCACGCGCGGAGCCCGATGGGCGCCCCCGAGCGGCTCCGGAATCACTTCGTCCACAACGCCGAACTTCAGCAGATCTTTGCCGGTGAACTTCAGCGCCTTGGCGGCCTGGTCGGCGAACTTGCTGCTCTTCCACAAAATGCCGGCGCAGCCTTCGGGGCTGATGACCGAGTAGTAGGCGAACTGAAGCATCGAGACCGAATCGCCCATGCCGATGCCGAGCGCCCCTCCCGACCCCCCTTCTCCGATGACGACGCAGACGATGGGAGTCGGCAGCAGCATCATCTCGCGGAGATTCACCGCGATCGTGTAAGCCTGGCCGCGCTCTTCGGCCCCGATGCCGGGATAGGCGCCGGGCGTGTCGATCAGACAGACGATGGGGACGCCGTATTTGGCGGCCATCTCCATTTTCAGCAGCGCTTTGCGGTAGCCCTCCGGATGAGCGCAGCCGTAATAGCACTCGCTCCGCTCTTTGAGCGTCCGCCCTTTCTGCTGGCCGACGAGAAGCACTTTACGATCGTCGAGCCGGGCGAACCCGGTGATCAGCGCCCGGTCGTCGCCGAACGCGCGGTCGCCGTGAAGTTCGACGAATTCGTCGCACATCAGGTCGATGTAGTCGCAGGTTTGCGGGCGTTCCTGATGACGGGCGACCTGGACCGTCTGCCAGGCGTCGAGATTGTCGAAGATCTCCCGCTTCATCCGCTGGATTTCGGTCCGCATGTTGCGGATTGCGTCCAGCGTGTTGGAAGTGGGATTGGGCTGCGCCTCTAACTTCGCGAGCTGCTCTTCGAGCTCGTAAATGGGGCGTTCAAACGGCAACACGTACTGCGATTTCATCGGACGAGTGCAATCCTGGAGTGGCATGCGAACCGTCAGCCGATTCCGCGGAGCGGCTCCACGGCGAACGGCGGTTCGCGATACTATCGCAGATCACAGCACATCCGGCAATTCGGTCATAAACGGCAGATCCTCGTCCTCCGGGAGCGGCTGCTTGCGGGTTTCCCGGGCGGCAGCCGGTTGCGCCGGTTTCGGGGGGGCTGCGGGTCGGGGCGGAGGCGCCGGTGGAGCGGCCTGTCGCTGCGGCGCCGGTGCGGCCGGGCGGGCAGGCTGCGGTTGAGGCGTCGGTCGTGGCGGTTGCTGCGGCGCTGCGGGACGTGCAGCGGCTGGCGGCTGCGGAACCTGCGGGGCTTGTCCGGGAGGGGGCGCAAACTGGGGGCCAGGAGGGTAGCCGGGGGGCATCATTCCCGGCTGCGGCATTCCCGGAGCGCCCGGATAGCCTGGCTGCGGAAAACCCTGCGGGGGATACTGCTGTGGTGGATACTGTTGCGGGTAACCCTGCGGCGGCATGCCGGGATACATCTGCGGCATCATCGGCATCGGCTGCTGCGGGTATTGCTGCGGCGGAAACTGCTGCTGGGGTGCGGGGGCCGCCGGCGCAGGCTCCTTGGCCTTCAGGATCTTGGCCCGATCGGCGGCGCGACGTTTTTCCCGTGCGGCTTTCTGCTCCTGAAGCTCGACCGCGAACTCGGGGTTCTCCCGGACCAGGCGTTCGCGCTGGGCATCGAGACGGCTGTTGACGCCCCCCGATTTCATCTGTTCCATCAGGTCCTCGGGCTTGTCTTCCACGACGACGCGTTTCTCTTCGACATCCTCTTTGAAAATGCGGATTCGGCGCAGTTCGCCGAGCAGTTCGCCCACATCCTTGTAACGGGCGTCGGGCTTCTTGCTGAGAAGCTTCAGCACGACGCGATCCATCTCCGCCGTGACATTGGGATTGAACTCGGAGGGAGCAGGGGCCTGCGCCGTCAGATGCTTCTGCAGCACGTCCTGCGGCGTGGATCCCTGAAAGGGGGTCTTGCCGACGAGAATCTCGAAGAACGTAATTCCCAGGCTGTAAAGGTCCGTCGCGGGAGTCGGGGCCTTGCGGCGGATCGTCTCCGGAGCGATGTAGGTGCGCGTGCCCTGAATGGTGCTGAACTGCTTCGAACCGATCAGCTTGCCGAGACCGCTCATCTGGCGGACCGTCAGCGAGAAATCCACCAGGCGAACTTCTGCCGCGCGGTTCATCAGAATGTTGTCCGGTTTCAGATCGCGGTGAATCCAGCCCTTCTGATGAATGTGAGCCAGCGCGAGACAGACCTGCTCCATCAGCGGCTTGACGCGGGCGTGGACCGGAATGATGTCGACTTTGATCTGCTGCTTGATGTTCGGAGCGCGGAAATACTCCATCAGCAGATAGGTCCAGTCGCGCGAGGACTGGTAGCGGTCGAACTTGACGATATTCGGGTGATCGAGCGTCTTGAAGACGGCGGCCTCGTGCTTGAGAATCGCCTTGCACTCTTTGTAATCGGGGACTTTGGAGTAGACGATCTTCATGGCCAGGTGGCGATTGGTCCCCTGCTCCGCCACTTCCCAGACCTGACTGGTGCCGCCGCTGCCGACGCAGGTCGTCAATTGAAAGCCATCAATTGTCAGATCGTCTTCCGACACCGGATTCTCTCCACAGAGCTTCGGGCCTCCCGGAACCGGAGACCGACCTTACCGAGTATAGCGGAGAAACGGCCTGGATGTCGTCAGGAAAACTCAGAGGATTTCAGCGGTCAGACCGGTCCTGCAGAGGCCGGCTCCCGGAACGTTGATTTCCGGAATTTGCCGGATGAGAGGGATCGTCAACGCGGCCGCGAGTCACCGGCCGGCCGATCTCGACGCGGCATGCGCTGGTGATCGCGAACCGGGGTCGCGCCGCTGAATCGGAAGGAACGCAGGGCGGAGAGATCGTGGGTCGGGGGGGGGGAGGGCTTTGAGTCTGCAGGCTCTCGCCATCTCGCCGACGAGCGGTCCGCAGCCGCCGCCTGCCGAAACGTCAGATTCCGACTGCGCGGGACGGCGTCAAAAACCGCTGGTATTTCGGGCGGGATTCGACGGTTGAGGTGTGGTCCCCGGCGCAGTACCTCCCGCAGCGCCTGCCGTCGCGGCGACGCCAGCCGGCTTCAGTTGGAAGCCGTCTGCCAGGAGATGCGATGATTCGTAGATGATTTCGTCGCCTTCGAGGAACGGGCCGCTGACGAACGTCCGTGTCGGCCCCTGCCCTCCCAGCAACTGGACCGGAATGTCGCGGACGGTCGAAGCACGGACGATTTGCACTTTTCGCTGACCATCCGGCAGATTTCCGATCGCGGTTGAGGCCACCTGAATGACCGGCTGGCGAGGGATCATCGGCACGAAGACGGATTGCCCCGGCTGCAGCTTTCCGCCCGGATTCTCGACGACCAGGACCGCCGAAGCGATGGAGTCGAACAGGTCGCGGAGCGGATTAAACCGTTCCGCCAGCGGGAGAATCGACTCGACTTTGGCATCGACTTCGGCGGAGTCGATGTTGATTTTCAGCGGCTGATCGACTTGCACCTCGCTCCGGCTGGCGGGAACTTCGACTTTCATGCGAGCCAGGTCGCCAAACTGAACGAGAGGGTCTCCCGCCCGGACAAATTGACCTTCCGCCACCAGAACTCGCAGCACCTCACCGGCCTGCGGAGCGCGAATCGCGGTCTGGTCCAGATGGTACTGCGCCAGATCGAGATCGGCCTTGGCCGCTTCGACGCGGGCCTTGGCCAGTTCGGCCTGAGTTTCATCCTTGGGGGCGAGCTTCTGTTCCAGGGTCGCGGCTTTGTGCAACGCGGCGGCCCGCTGGTGGCGAAGGCGCGCTTCCGTATTGTCGAAACGGACCAGGTCGGCCTGGGAAATCAGCTTCTGTCCAGCCTTGGCGCTCACCTGGCGGACCAGGCCGTCATGGGGCGCTGTGAGCGTGAATAACGTGTAGGGTTCGAGAATCAGAGGAACCCGATAGTCCTGCGGCGGGAGGATTCTGGGCGTCTCCCGTTTGACGACGACCTGATCGCCGGCCACGGCCACAGGCGCAGCCGCCTTTGTGCCCGGTGCAGCGGGAGTCTGGGGGGCTTGAGCCAGCACCGGGCTCCCGGCCACCACCGATCCTAAGAATCCCGCCGCCAAAGCCGGTTTGCACCACCGCATGCCAATCATGTCGAGCCTCGACTGGTGATTTTCGAATTGGAGAGTCGAACGGCGACCGCCGTCATGGCCTATTCCCTAAAACCAGCGTGTACGGTACGACCTGTTTCCCGAGATTGTCAACGGGCGCTGCCGGATGAAAGCAGCGAGACTCGGTCGTCGGGCCGCAGCGCGGCCCCGTCCCCTGCCCCGGCGGATGCCTGGCCTCAGACCACTGAACCGATGCATGCCGGCTGCGGGACGGGATTGACCCGGCGGGCCGGTTGGCGTAAATCAACCGGTTTCACGCCGGGGAAACGGTCCGGTCACCAGGGACGGTGCGTCACGCAATGCGGCTGCTTGAGCGGTATATCCTGTGGGAGCTGGTACGCGTTTTCAGCGTGCTGGTCACGATTTTCACGGTGCTGCTCGTCTTCGTCGGCGTGGTCGCGCAGGCGCGGCAGCACGGCCTGGGACTGGGTGAGATCATCCAGATCCTGCCGTACATTCCGCCGAGCCTGCTGCCCTACACCATTCCCGCGACGATGCTGCTGACGGTCTGCGTGGTCTACGGTCGAATGTCGGCCGACCGGGAAATCATCGCCGCGAAGTCGGCCGGCGTGCACGTCATTTCGCTGATCTGGCCATCCTATTTTCTGGGCGCCGTTCTGAGCGTCGGCACCCTGTTTATGACCGACCAGATCATTCCGTGGTCGATGGGGAACATCGGGCGGGTCGTCCGGCTGGCGATGGAGAACCTTTTCCTCGACAAGCTGAGGACCCAGTCGCAGGTCAATAATCGCAAGCTCGGAATTGCAATCACCGTGCTCGACGTGCGAAATCGCGTGCTGATCATGCCGACCTTCCGCTACTCGCCCAGCGGCAAGGAGACCTTCACCGCCCAGGCGGAAGAGGCCCGGTTGAGTTTTGACCTGAACCGGCAGGAAGTGGTCGTGCAGATGAAGAATGCGCGCATCAATGCTCCGGGGCGGATCTCGGGCTGGTTCGAGAACCACGAAGACCGATTCCCGTTGCCGATCGACCGGGCCGGGCTGCAGGTCCAGACCATGAGAATCCTGGACATTCAGGGAAAGCTGCGAACGTCGGAGCTTTCGAGCGAACGACTGCGGGATGCGGACGCGATTGAAGCCGCGTTTGCTCTGGCGACCGGGGATTTCGAGCGGCTCGGCGGCAATTCGTTTGTGATGCGGTCCTACGAACACCAAGAAGGCGCCGGACAGATCCGCCGGATGAGAACCGAGGTCAACACTCGATTTGCGATGGCGACGAGCTGCTTTTTCTTTGTGCTGGTCGGCAGTCCGTTCGCCATATTGATGGCCCGCAAGCAGTTTTTGACCAGCTTCCTGTTCTGCTTCCTGCCGATTCTGGTGATCTACTACCCCGTTGCCATGATGAGCCAGAATCTGTCGAAGACCGGGATGGTCGATCCCACCTGGGCAGTGTGGTCGGCGAATGCGCTGCTGCTGACTGCCGGCGGCATCTGCATCCGGCGCGTGTTGCAAAACTGAAACGCGGCGGACCGCCAGGCTCCGGTGATCGCGGAAATTCAGACTCTGCCGCCGCCGCAAACCTGGTTCCTGCCGCAGAGACCGGATTGCCGGGGGCCGCGTCTTTCCGTGGCAGTGTCAAGCGATTATATTGAACGACCTGCCAGCAGCGCTGGGATCGTATCGGGGGAGACGTTGCTTCCGGAACGATCCGAGCCCCCCCTGCCCCGGAGTTTTCCGCCGATGCGCTTTCTCATGGCCCGTCTGAGTCTTGCCGGTGCGCTGCTTGCGTTGCCGTGGCCCGGCGTCGTCACCATTGCCGCCGCGGCCCCTCCCGCGGCCAAGGACGCCGCGACGGAATGGAAAACGCTCACCGCACGGCGAGACGAACTGATCAAGAAAGTCGACGACCTGAAAGTCCGTTTTCGCGGGGCGCAAGAGGCCGAGCAGCTCAAGATTCGCGAAGAGGTCTTCAAGCTCGCCGACGAATTTCAGAAGACGATCTACCCGCGGCTGACGACGCTCGCTCCGAAAGTCTACGCAGACGATCCGCAGAATTTCGATGCCGGCGAACTGGTGCTGGAGGCGGCCTACCAGGCCAATCGGTACGAGGACGCGGTCAAGACGGGCGAGCAGCTCATTGCCGCAGGGCGCAAGTCGGCGCTGACGCTGAATATCACGGGAGTGGCGTATTTCGGCCTGCAGGATTTCGGCAAGTCCAAGGCCCTGCTGCAACAGGCGGAGACTGAAGGGCTGCTCATCCCGCAACTGGGAGGCCGCTACCTCGAGCAGTGCGACGACTACGCCGATCTCTGGAAGGCCGAGCTGATCATTCGAGAGCAGGAGACCAAGGCCGAAGGGGACGAACAGCTTCCCCGCGTCGAGTTCAAGACCAGCCGGGGGCTGATCGTGCTGGAGCTGTTCGAGAATGAAGCTCCGAACACGGTGGCGAACTTCATCAGTCTGGTGGAGGGGAAGAAGTACAACGGCGTCAAATTCCATCGTGTGATCCCTGGCTTCATGGCCCAGGGGGGCGATCCGAATACGCTCGACGCCAATCTCGAAAACGACGGTCAAGGCGGTCCCGGGTACACGATTGCCTGCGAGTGCTACCGTGAAGACGCGCGAAAGCACTTTCGCGGAAGCCTGAGCATGGCGCACGCCGGCAAGGACACCGGGGGCTCGCAGTTCTTCCTGACGCACCTGCCGACGGCCCACCTGAACGCCAGCGCCGAAGAAGAGCGCGGCCATACCGTCTTTGGGCGAGTGGTCGAAGGAATGGACGTTGTGGCGGCGATGCAGGTGGGCGACGCGATTGAATCGGCGACGGTGACGCGCAAGCGGAGCCATCCTTATAAGCCCGAGACAAAGCCGGATGCGCGACGCGGGCGGGGCGAATAGCGGATTCCGGTCGAGGCAGAATTCGAGCCGGCCCGGCTGCGGACTAGCAGCCGGGCCGATTTCGTTGACCTGTCCGGTTCGCAACCGGCCCCCCTCCCCTGCTCGGGCGCCCCCCCCAATGTCGACAGTCGCGGCGCGAGGGGGGGCTTGACCGGGCGACAGGGTCGGCTAAGATGATGAATGTCGATTCTCGAAGCACGGCACGGCGAGGTCGGGCGGAGGGAATCGTGCGGGACCGGGGGCGACCGGATTCGACTGGGTTGTCGCAGGTCATGGTGGCGTGTCGTGGTTGATCAGCAGGCCACGTAAAAAGCCGATCAAAAAACAACTGCCAACACTGGCAACTTCGCTCTGGCTGCCTAGTTAAGGAGCCGTGACTGCGGAAGCCCCGTCGGAGGCGTCCAAAAGTCACTCGCCAATTCCGACTGGTTGCCGGTCAATGAGACCTACGCCGGCAACAAGATTTGTGGGGCTCTGGTCGTTGGCAGGCTTCGTTCGTTGAGCCTGCCGCGACGAGATTAATCAGCGGACTACACACGTAGAGGCTATGGCTGAGTAATCACAGGACGCGGGTTCAATTCCCGCCGCCTCCATCTGAAAGCCGCTTGCGTTTTGTTCGCAAGCGGCTATTTTTATTGGAAATATCGTGTTTTCTGGGGCTTCGGCCAGCAGCATCATTCCTGTCGACCTCCCGGATTTCCGATAAATGTTCCGATAAGGGCTCGTTTTCGGACGCAATGTTCCGATAAGGCGAGTCAGGATTCAGGTGCAATGGCCACTCGCAGCCGCCTCAATTGGGCTCCGGACTCACGCGGATATTACACTCGCCAGATTGGTTGGGAACGCAGCAAGTCGGGCAAGCTCCAGCAACACAAGTTCCTCCTCGGGACGGACCGCAAGCAGGCCGAGATCCGGGAACGAAAACTCCGGGAGCTTTGGGACCAGTTTGAAAAGTCCTGCGCAGAGCCCCGCCCACTCTGGCCGGTTGCGCTGCTGGAAATTGCCGCGAGGATCGCTAAAGGAA
The DNA here is from genome assembly GCF_030622045.1 of Planctellipticum variicoloris. Lineage (NCBI taxonomy): Bacteria > Pseudomonadati > Planctomycetota > Planctomycetia > Planctomycetales > Planctomycetaceae > Planctellipticum > Planctellipticum variicoloris. Next base: position 3,629,309 of record NZ_CP130886.1, read on the forward strand.
TCCCCGATATTCCGGTCCCCCGCGCGCCGCGTGAAATGCAGCACCAATACGCCGCCCGGCTTCAGCGGATGCAGGCCAAGTATCCGGTGATTTGTTTTATCCCCGAAGACCAGCACGCTTACGAGATCGGACAGGCCGCGCTCGAACTGTTTGAGGCCGTCCCGATCACCGTTCCGGACTTCAAGGTCGAACCGCTGACGGACGACCAAGTGCTGGCACGGGAACAAATTCAGCATCTGGCACGTGAGGCAGGCATCGCGGTTGATCCGGCACTCGAAATCGCCCCTGCCCTGCGGAAAGATTCTCGAAGTCCCCTCCACGATCTGGGGATTCTCAAGCCCGGTGATCCGGCGGCGGTCCGCTCCCCCGGCAACGCGCAGCCGCTCTCCATGAAGACGACGCCAAAAACCGGTGTCTCAACCCCCGCAACCCTCGCAGTGAAGTCGCCCTCAGCGACTCTGCACCACGCCTTCAATCGCTATCAAGTCTACTTGAACACGGAATTCTTCCGTCAAGAAACGGGGCATATCTCCCCGTGGGGCCGCATCCAGGTTCGTCAGATCAAGAATCTGCAACGGCACCATGCCGATATGCTCTTGAGCAAACTTGATGCAACGGCCGTTGGGGAATTGATCGGGTACTGGCGTCGGCGTCCCTGTAAACTCGGAAGCACCGCGCCGATCAGCGCCAAAGCCGCCAGCCATTACCTCGGCACTTTGATCCGGTTTCTGACGTGGCTGCACAGCACCAGCGAGTTTGAATGGACGAAGCCCCACGCCTTCAACGATTTCGATCGTCGTATTCGTCGACTCCCGAGCGATCACGTCAAGCGAAGTCTGGAACAGGTCGACACGTTCTCACTGGATGAGTTACGGCTGCTGATGCGGTACGGCCAACCATTGGACCGGTTGTTATTGCTGCTCGGGCTCAATTGTGGCTTCGGACGAGCTGAGATCGCTTCGCTGTTGGTCGGTGAAGTCCATCTCCGCAGAGGACACACGCCCCGCGAGCAAGAGATCCTCGGATTCGCCACCACTAACGACGACAGTTTCATCAAGCGGATTCGTCGTAAGAGTGGCGTGTATGGCGAACACATCCTCTTTCCCCTGACGGTCCGAGCGCTGGAATGGGCTCTCGAACGGCGAAAGAAATTCCCCGACTTCGATCAAACGGCCCGTCTCATCCTCAATGAAAAGGGAACGCCGCTTGACCAGCAAACCAAGGGTAGCAACGCCAATCAGGCGATCCCAAACCATTTCGCGAGGCTCATTAAACGCATCCGCGATGACGGACAAACGATTCGCATGCTGTCCTTCGGAAAACTTCGTAAAACCGCCAGCGACCTGATCAAGCGGCACTCGGACGGTGAAATCGCGGGCGTGTTTGATTGCCACGGCGAGCCAGTCAAGACGGACTCGCTGTCAGATGCTTACACGAACCGCCCCTTCGGCAAAGTGTTCCGCGCGATCCGCGCTGTGGAGACGTATCTCGGCCCGGTGTTCGCAGAAGCGGGCACATCCCCTTTTTCACCACAGACACAGGCGTACACAAAACGATCCGTCATCGAGCGGATCATCACGCTTCACGAACAAGGGTTCTTCACGGGGCAGATCGCGGCGGCCGTGGGCTTGTCCGGCCAAACGGTCAGTCGGCACATTCAACAGTATCAGGAACGGCAATCGTCGGCAGCAACGGAATGATTCACATCTTCTCGCAACAGACCAGCGCAAAGCAATCCACCTTCCAGAACGCCCACCGCTTCAAGGCGCTGTCGGGACAAGTCCTGGCCCAAACAGTTCTCGCATCTTCGACAGATAGTAGTCCTCCGAAGTTGTCCAACGGAGCGTCGAGGTGAGCTGCGAGTCTGCGCCGGTGGGACAACGGAGCCTGCGGCCCTCTTCGGTCGCCGCCGCGAACGTGGCCGCAGCCGCTTCCGCTTCGGTGCAGTAAGCGGTCGGATAGTTCGCCATCTTGGCGAAAAAGGACTGGGCGAAAGCCTCGTAGTCGGCGGGAATCAGTCCCTGCATCCGTGGATCACCGTTGGTGCCGAAATTCGTGGTTGGCGCCAGAGCCGGCCAGGCTGAGCGGCGGACGCTGCAGACATGCGAGTTCCGCACGTTCGTGAACCGGCCGGTGCGAATCCCCTGCCAGGTGCTGCAGACGGGCCGGCAACGCGTGCTGCGGCTGTTGGCGTAGAACGAGTGGCAGGGCCCACTCTCGTTCGGCACGCTTTTTGCGCAGGCCGATTGAGATTGTAGTCTTTCTCCCTGCGGAGGGAGTGGCGATGGCGGAGAAGGGGCTGACGGAGGAGGAGCGGCGGGAGCTGATTGGTCCTTTGGCCGGGACCGTCCTGCTGCGGCGCATCTTTCCGCTGCTGCAACGATTGGCTCCCTGCGGGACAGAACGCGACACCGCTCGCAACCGGCAGCTGTTCTACAGCCAGTATGCCGCGCTCCTCCTGATCGGCTTCTTCAACCCCGTTCTCAAGTCCGCCCGGGCGCTCGTCGCAGCCTCGGGACTGAAAAAGGTCCAACAGCTCGCCGGCGGGCAAAAGGTCTCGGCCGGGGCCTTCTCCGAGGCCTCGTCCGTCTTCGATCCCTCGCTCCTGGAAGGACTCGTTCACGAACTCCGCCGCCAGTTCGCCCGGCATCAGTTCCGCGTGAGCCGCAGCGGTCGGCTGGGACGCCTTCCCAACCCGATCGTCGAACGTCTCGTCGCCGTCGACGGGACCGTGCTGTCGGCCTTGCCGCAGATCGCCGCCCGGCTGGGACGCGGTTCTCAAGGCCAGTGGCGGCTGCACACCCAGCTTCGCATTCACGACCAGAGGGTCGTGGCCTCGACCCTCACCGAGGAGCCGGCCAAAGGGCCGCACTCCGAGCGCGCCGTCACGCTCCAGCAGATCCAGGCCCGCGAACCGCAACCCGCCGGTGCGCCGGGAGACCTTTATATTCTGGACCGGGGCTATCGCTCGGCCGTGGTGTTCAACGAACTGGTCGAAGCCCGCTGCGACTACGTCTGCCGGCTCAATCGCGGGGACGGTCGCGTGGTCGAGGGACCGGTCAACGACGCGAACGGTCATGCGGTTCAACTCCCCGCGCTCACCGAAGCCGATCGCGCCGCGGGGGTCGTGGCGGATGAACTGATCGCGCTGGGCGGCGGCAGCGGAGCCAGTCCCGCAAGAACCAATCACGTCGTGCGGCGGATCACCGTCGAGCCAGTGCCCGGTCGACCGAGTTCGGCAAGGCAGGGGCGGCTTCGCAGCGACCAGACCGGGCGGGAAGGCCTGATCCTGGCCACGACGCTGCTGGATCTCCCGGCCGAACAGGTGGTGCTAATCTATGAATGCCGGTGGCAGATCGAGCTGTTCTTCCGGTTTCTGAAGCAGGTGCTGGGCTGCCAGCAACTGCTCTCGGCGAAGACGCGGGGCGTGGAGATCCAGCTCTACTGTTCGCTGCTCGCCGGGCTGCTCCTGGCCCTGGCGACGGGAGGCAACCTGTCGCGTCGAGCGTATGAAATGGTCTGTCTCTACATGACCGGCTGGGCCGACGACGAAGAACTCCTCGCCGCCTTCCCCCAGCCGCCATAGATTATGCAAGCACCGTGCCGAACGAGATTGGGGGTTGCGTCGCCCCCTCCCGCTTGGGCTGCGTGCCGATGAGCGACAGATTGTGACTGCGGCTGCCCCCCAGAGTCGCCGTCCGCTCACCAACAACCCGCATCCCCACACCCGACCGCCCGGCGATCTCGGGCGAGACAACACATGCAGTCGCCCGTGTCGTCATTGGTATGCCGCTTCCCTGCCCCTTTTGCAACCAACTCGCCCTACGAGCCACAAGGCCACGGGCCATCCGTTTCGACGATGATGCCATCCAGCTTGCCGTCCCTTCCGGGGATGATTTACCGATGTCATCCCGGTTGAGTCGACGTTCAGGTCTGGATTCGCGAGACCGGGTTCCCATTCAATGAGGAGCCGCGTCCGAACGGGCCGCCATCAGTGACTCGAAAACTCTGACGTCCTGACGAAAGCCGGTTCGACGTGCACACTCGTCCGCCGCGGATGCCGCGAGGAGCATCCAGTGCGATGCCACAACCGGCGCCGGCTCGTTAGGATACTTGTCCATTGGGCCGCGAGCGTCAGTGCCTTCGCGGCGAACATTGCAAAGATGCATTGGAGCCAAGCCATGAACAGCATCAACCGGCAAGTCCTGTTTTCCGCCGCAGCCATATTCATGACTGCCATGCAGGTCGCCGGGCGTGCTGAGGAGACGAATCCGCCCTCCGGCTTTCGCGCGATTTTCAACGGACGGGATCTCACCGGCTGGTATGGCCTGAATCCGCACAGCGTGGCGAATTTGACGGGCGAGAAGAAGGAGGCGAGCCTCGCGCAGCAGCGAGCCGACTTCCCGAAGCACTGGTCCGTCGAAAACGGCGAGCTCGTTAACGACGGCCACGGTCCTTATGCGACCACCGACGCCATGCTGGGCGACATTGAGCTGCTGATCGACTACAAGACCGTCCCCGGAGCCGACAGCGGCATCTATCTGCGGGGCATGCCCCAAGTGCAGATCTGGGACTGGAATCAGGTCTTCGATCCCAAAGTCCCCACGCGCAGACCGCATCTGGGTTCAGGCGGCCTGTTCAACAACACGCCGGGGGCTCCCGGGCGCGATCCGCTGGTGCTGGCCGACCGCCCCTTCGGCGAATGGAACCACTTTCGCATCCGCCAGGTCCGCGACCGCACCTGGGTCTGGCTGAATGACAAACTCGTCGTCGACGGCGCCGTCATGGAGAACTACGTCGACCGCGGGCAGCGGCTGCCGGATCAGGGGCCGATCATGCTGCAGACCCACGGCGGCGAAATTCGCTGGCGCAACGTCTTCGTCCGCGAGATCGGTGCTGATGAAGCGGCGAAACTTCTCAGCGAGCATGAGGCGGCCACGAAAGCGGTCCTCGCGCAGGCGCTGACCCTGCATGCGTCCTTCGACCAGGGGCTGGACGCGGACTTTGCCCGCGGCGACCAGAAGTGTTACGTCGCGCAGGGCAAAGAACTCGCCCCGGCCGCGTTGACGGAAGACGTCCGTCTGTCGCCGGGCGCGGGCCGCTTTGGCGGCGCGTTGCACTTCGCGAAGAAGAACAGCTTCCGTCCGTTGTTCAAGGACGCGGGCGCACTGGGATACAGCTCCGAGAGATGGAATGCATCCGTTTCCGTCTGGCTCCGCCTGACCCCGGACGAAGATCTGGAGCCGGGCTACTGCGACCCCGTGCAGATCGTGGGGGATGATGGCAAGAAGGGCTTTGTCTTCCTGGAATGGTCGAAGGATGAGACGCCGCGGTACTTCCGCTACGCCATCCGACCGCTGTTTCACATCTGGAACCCGGACAACGTCCAGTGGGACCAGATTCCATTCGACAAGCGGCCGATGGTGCAGGTCGAACGGGCGCCCTTCTCGCGTGATGCGTGGACGCACGCGGTCTTCACGCTGGACAACATTAACGACAAGAGCCAGCCGCAGCGCGGGCGTCTGTACCTGAATGGCAAGCTGCAGGGAACGATCGAAAACTGGGATCTCGCGTTTGGCTGGGATCCGGAGAGCGTGCGACTGGTCCTGGGCGCCGCTTATGTCGGTTACCTCGACGACCTCGCCGTGTTCAACCGAGCGCTCTCCGACCGTGAAGTGCAGTACCTGTACGAATTGAAGCAAGGCGTGGGCGAGCTGAGATAGACGGACGCCAACTGTCGATGGCACGGGAGGTTTCCAGAACCGCGGCGGGCTTCGTTGCAAACGATTCGACGTGAGAAACTCCATCATCAACAACCATCAGGCAGACTGGCTGGTGGCGGAAGGGCGCGGCAGGCCGCCCCCCACTTGTTCTGCAGCTCTCCCCCAGACGTCAAACATAGCCTGAGTCGCCAATGACCGAATCGTCTCGCCCCCCACTGCCGACCTGCCTGTTCTCCGTCAGCTATGCCGGGTTCTGGGGGCAGGCTGCGCTCGACGTTCCGGAGTTCATCCGACATGCCGGGCGGCTCGGCTATCGGCATGTCATGCTCGCCGGCAAGCGGCCGCATCTGTCGATTCTCGACACGACCGAGGAACGACTCGGGGAATTCCGAAAGGCTTTGCAGGAGGCGAACGTTGCCGCAACGGTGATCGGCGCGTATGTCGATGCGGCAGGAGGCTCGGCCGCTGAAGTCCCTTACCTGGAAATGCAGATCGGCTACGTGGAACAACTGGCCCGACTGGGGGCGCAGTTGGGCGGCCGGATCGTGCGAGTATTCACCAGTTACGAGCGAGTCGACGGCCAGGCGGCGGCGTTGTGGAACGTCACCGTACGGATGCTGCAGGAAATGTGCGATCGGCTGGCGCCGCTGAAACAGACTCTCGCCGTGCAGAATCACCACGACATTGCCCTGGGAACGGATGCGCTGCTGGAACTGCTGTCTGACGTCGATCGTCCCAACTGCGGGCTGGGGTTCGATGCGTGGTCGCCGGCGCTGCGGGGCGAGAGTCTGTATGAAGCCGCCCGTGTTGCGGCCCCGCATGCGGTCATTACAACGAACGCCGACTATGTCCGCTTTGAACGTTTTGCGTACCGCCCCGAACTGGTGAATTACGAACGCCGGTCGCCGCCGATGGTGCGAGCAGTCCCCTTTGGAGAGGGCTTCATCGATTACGCGGCGTTTTTCAGCGGTCTGACCGACGGAGGATTTCGTGGTCTGGCGACGTACGAAATCTGCTCCCCGGTCCGGGGCGGAGGGGGGATTGAAAACCTCGACCGCTGCGCCCGAAAGTATCTGGAATGGATGCACCTGCAAGGCTATGCCGCAGCAGCGTCGGATTCTGAATTCCAGTAAGTCATCGCGGCCTTTCCCAGTTCTCACATCCCGACCAGGAGATCCCGGTATGACGTTGACTGACCGGACATTGCGAGGCTGGCTGCTGACGGCGACCGTCGCTGCAGCTTGGATTGTACCGTGCCGGGAAGGATGCGCGGCGGAATCGGGATGGAAAGCTGGAATCTCGCGCGCCGTCATCACGCCGGAGACCGACGTATGGCTGGCGGGGTACGGGACGAAGCGTCCGCCAGACGGCAAGCTGCATGAACTGTGGATGAAGGCCCTCGCCCTGGAGGATCAGCGAGGTCAGCGAGCGGTCCTGATCACGAGCGATTTTCAGGGAGTGCCGCGGAGCATGAGCGACCGCGTCTTCGCGCGACTGAAGGAACGCTATCAGCTCGATCGTGCGCAGGTGATGTTCACGTTCTCGCACAATCATTGCGGTCCGCGTCTGGGCGATGACCTGATCGACTACTACCCGGTCGAAGCGGGGCAGGAACAGCTCGTTGCGGATTACACGGATCGGATGGTGATCCGTTGCGTCGAATTGGTTGGCAACGCCCTTGCCGATCTGGCGCCGGCGAACCTTCAGCAGGGCGTCGGGCGGGCGACATTCGCCGTGAACCGTCGGAACAATCGCGAGGCCGAGGTGGCCGATCTGATTGCTGCGGGGAAGCCGCTCGCCGGGCCGGTGGACCACAGCGTGCCGGTGCTGACGGTGACCCGTCCGGACGGCCGGCTGTCGGCGATCCTGTTCGGATATGCCTGCCATCCGACGACGCTGAGCTTTCAGACCTGGTGCGGCGACTATCCCGGTTTTGCACAGCAGGAGCTGGAGCAGGCCCATCCCGGGGCGACGGCGATGTTCGTCAATACATGCGGGGGGGACCAGAACCCCCTGCCCCGCCGGAAGGTTGAGCTGTGCGAGAGGTACGGTCATCAGCTCGCCACCGCGGTGGAGGAGACGCTGCAACAGCCGCTCGCGCCTGTTACGCCGGGACTGAAGCTGGCGTTCGAACTGGTTGATTTGCCGTATCTGAAGGTGGTCAGCCGGGAGGAGCTGGAAGGGCTGCGCACCGACACGAACGCGATTCGCGCACGCTGGGCGGGCCGGCTGCTGAAGAAACTGGACGGTGGAGCAACGTTCGAGGCGGCCTACCCCTATCCAATCCACGCCTGGCAACTCGGCGGCGAGATGCTGGTGATCGGGATGGGGGCGGAAACGGTGGTGGACTATGCCCTTCGCTTCAAGTCGGAGTACGGACCGGGGACCTGGGTCTGCGGATATGCCGACGACATGATTTCGTACATTCCCTCCCGTCGAGTGTGGGACGAAGGGGGCTACGAGGGGGGCTCGAATTTGTACGAATACGGCCGCCCGGCGTTTCGATGGGCGGGGGATATCGAGGATCGGATTGCGGCGGCCGTGGAGCGGCAGGTGAAGCGGGTGAAAGATTAGATGCACGGTGGGCGTGCAGGTGCAGTTCTTCACGCCACGTTCGTAGAGCCTGTCCGGATTCCGTCGGTCGCGGACCAGCCAAAGTCGGCGAGAGATCTGCCGCCCTGTGACGAAGAGGACGAGTCGCGGCAGCAGTCCCGCCGATTCGTCCTCTTTGTGTCCTATTGACTGGAAGTTGCGAAGAAACAGGGAGAAGAGAAGTTGCACGAAGGCGGCAACGCGTCGTTCCTGGTTGACGGGACGCGGAACCGATCAGCGGGGCAGCGGCAACCAAGGCCGCAGCCGACCCGCGGGCCAGCTTCGACTGCGGGAGGTGAAGCTGACATGGTCCGAAACTAATCGCATGCCGACTGTCTATTATCGCGGATTGATGCTTCCTCAATCCGGTGGCAATTTCCCGCCGGTACTCCGCCGTTGTTCCGAGCCGGGCCGATCAGCATT